>NZ_PYNU01000001.1:0-807792 GCF_003026075.1 Photobacterium sp. GB-210
TTAAGTCTTTAAAATAACTACAGGGGTGTAGCTCCAATTGGCAGAGCAGCGGATTCCAAATCCGCGTGTTGGGAGTTCGAATCTCTCCACCCCTGCCATCTTCAAGAAAGCCTCGTCAGAAATGACGGGGCTTTTTTACGTCTGGATATTATTAGCTCCGCTATGTTCTTTTTAACTCTCGTTTATTGATTTCTTTTATTGAATGTAAATTATCATTGTATTTACTCTTCAATGTATTCTGCTGTTGATATTGTATTGCTTGGTGTAAAAGCAAAAAAGGAGGGGTATGATTACGCTTATAAGCAAAGAGATTGACCTATCGCTAACAATAAAATCTCGAGCTTAGGTAAGATTAAGTGATAATCTAGTGCTGCTAACATTGATCAATCAAGGAGAGTTCATGCCTCATCTTCGTTTCCGTGCTGTAGAGTTTGATGCAGTGAAAACATTATCAACAGATCTTGTTGATGAACTTCAACCACTTATGTCATGTCCTCGCGAAGATTTTACTCTAGAGCATATTCCGGCATCTTTTATCTTTGACGGAGAAGTATCTGATGCTTACCCGTTTGTAGAAGTTTTGTGGTTTGAGCGCGGACAAGAAACGCAAGATAAAGTTGCAGCGGTAATAACCGCTTCTATACGTAAAGTACTGGATGATAAAGATCAGGATGTTGCCGTCATTTTTACCGCATTAACGGCAACCGCTTATTATGATAATGGCGAACATTATTAATATTCCTCTCTAAAACAGATATTCAAACGTTTAAGTATTCATTTTTATAAGTCAGCTTATATCCAATAGGCTGACTTACTCTGTTTAAGGGGTAGTATGGCACGTTATACAAAAACGAAGCTTGTTGCTGGTGTCGGGGTGGTGGCAGGGGCGTTAGGCCTTGGGGCTTTTAATGCTTCTTTTGATATATCAACCCAACCTGATGTTACTAATGAGGTCTTTGCTCCACACCTCTCGTATCGTTGTATGGAAAGTGTTATTGCGCCGCCATTGGATATTGATGGTGAATTAACGGTAGCGGTCTGGAACATCTATAAACAACAACGCAGTAATTGGCGTAAGGCTTTAGAGTCTTTTTCAGCAGGAACGGATTTAGTTTTACTGCAAGAAGCGAGCTTAAATACTGATTTAAAATCATACCTTGATGATAATAGCTGGATGGTACGGATGGCGAATGCTTTTCGTTTCCTAGATACGCCGGCAGGGGTGATGAATTTATCTCGAGTAGACTCTAAGCAGACGTGCGCTTATCTAGCCATGGAGCCTTGGTTACGATTACCAAAGTCAGCATTGTTATCAGAGTTTTCGCTTTCTAATGGGCAAACACTGGTTGTTGTGAACTTGCACGGTGTGAACTTTGCATTAGGGCTTGATGAGTACAAAGCACAGCTCAATAGTTTAAAAAATGTGTTGTCCAATCATGTTGGTCCAATCATTTTGGCTGGGGATTTTAATACTTGGCGTCAGGGGCGGATCAAGGTGCTAAAGTCGTTTGCACATTCATTAGGATTGAAAGAAGTATCATTTGCAGATGATCAACGTATTCGTATCTTAGGCAAGCCACTTGATCATTTGTATTATCGTGATTTAACGTTAGTTAAATCAGAAGCACCAAGAACTGATGCTTCTGATCATAATCCGCTACTTGCATCCTTTAGGTTGAAGTAACAAGGCGAGCGACGAAGTTGTTAGGCCACAATAATCAGTAGTGGCCAAACGATAAGTGTTAATGCCCAAGGTAATACGGCAACAATAATTGCTTTAGGACGATCAAAGTCAGTCCAAGCGCCTACAGCTGCATAAGTGAGTGCAATATACCAAGGCGCTAACAATGGTATTGTGGTCGCAAACGGTGCCCATGGATTGTTTAACGGTAACTTTAATAGCCCATTAATGCTGTTTAAATCAGCGGCATTGGGCAGAATATTTGCAGAATTAAAGATAACATTTATATAACTCGCAATATCACCAATAAATGCAGGTAACATGATAAAGCAAGAGGCTGCTAACCATTTACCGTAACTGTGTTGATATTGACTTCCTTTAGTGGCCATTTTTAACCATAATGCCAGTAGAAAAATAACCGCAGTTCTGCCTGAAAAATCGCTAAATACTTCTCCTGCTAGTAATACTTCTTTTGTTAACCACGCTTGTTTTACGGATTCATCCACACTACCCAGTTGGCTTTGTAAGGCTTGCTGTAACCAAGGTAGATCAACGTGATTAAAGTAACTCCCCCATAAGATAAATGAGCCTAAAATAATGATGATGTAGGGTAAGAACGCCCACTTTGGACGTTCATAAACCGCTGCAAAACAATCAATCGGCGAACGGAAAAGATCAACAAGAGCAATTAATGGATTTTTGGACGGTGTCATGCTTTAACCTTGCTTGTATCTATAACCAGTTTAAGTGTTTGGCCCTGTTTTAGATACTTTTTACTATTGAGATTATTCCATTTTACTATTTGTTTTACTGTCACTTTGTGACGTTGTGCAATAACACTTAAACTATCGCCATTTTTTACTTTATAGCTAATTGTTTTGACTTTATTGGTTGATTTTCCAGTACTTGTCGATACTTTATTATCAGAAACTTTTAGTTTTTGACCTAAATGTAACGTTGATTTCGTGGAGAGTTTATTCGCTTTCGCTAGTGCGTTAACAGAGGTGTTGTATTGACGTGCAATTGTCCACAAGCTATCACCTTTACGAACGGTATGGTGTGTGTGAGCAACCGCATTGCTGTGCTGAGTACGAACTAAGGCATAACTTGATGATGGTAGTTTCAGTTTTTGGCCAATGCGTATATTGCTTGTTTTGAGGTGGTTTGTTTGTTTAATCGCACTGATTGTTGTGTTATGACGAGCTGCTATTACACCTAAGCTATCGCCAGACTTAACTGTGTAAGTCGTAGTTCTTAAGGCTTTATTCCTATTATTAGCTAATGCGCGATTAAATTTATTGACGCTGTTTATTGGCAATAATAAATCGTTTAACCCATTAGGTGCCGTAACGCCTCGACGATAAGCCGGATTTAGCGCTTTTATTTCAGCTGTGCTGATACCTGCAAACTTTGCTGCAATATTAAGATCGATTTGTGTATTGGGCTTAACTATTGCAACCGCAGGTTTGTTACTAATTGCGGGTAATGTGATGCCGTATTTTTTCTGATTTTTGATAATATCAGCAACAGCATAAAGTTTAGGCACATAACTACTGGTTTCATCCGGTAGATCTAAATCCCAATAATCGGTTGATTTACCAAGCGCTTTATTTTTCTTAATGGCATTAAATACTCGGCCTTCACCGGTATTGTATGCAGCCAGTGCGTACTGCCAATTACCATCAAATTTTTTATTAAGATAAGTCAGTAGATTTAATGCAGCATTTGTTGATTTCACAATATCGCGACGACCGTCGTACCAACTATTTTGCTTTAAGCCAAAGCGACGACCTGTATCGGGGATAATTTGCCATAAACCTGCCGCTGCCATATTAGAGTAGGCGTTTTGATCAAATGAGCTTTCTACAATAGGCAGTAAGGCAATTTCTAATGGCATACCGCGTTTCTCAACTTGTTCTGTAATGTAGTACAAGAAAGGTTGAGCACGCTCTGCAATGATTTCTAAATTGCGAGGGTGTTCTAAGTACCAGTTACGGTAATAACGGATACGTTTATTATTTGGGATGTGGGTATCGATTTGCATGCCAATGCGATCCCAGACATTTTTTTGTTGTTGGGGTGTAATTTTTTTTACTTCTGAAGTTACCTTGTCTGGTTGGGATTCAAACAAGGGGGGAATGACTTCATTTGTCGGTTTTACAACGACGGTATTTACATCGTTAGTCTCGGCTTTTTTGGTGATAGGCTGTGATGTTTCACAGCCAACTAATAAAAGCACGCTTGCTAAAAGAATCCGTGATTTCATAACTGTCGTCTATTGCTAAAGTGGCTGGAGATAATACGTGTCCAACCACCTTAGTGACAAGGTCTAGTATGTTAAAACTTATCTTTCCAACGTCGAAGTGCTGCGAAAGTCTCAAGATCGGAGTTATCATATGCTTTATCAGCAACAGAACGCTTGATGCTAGGTTGATCGCAACGTAAAAAAGGATTGATGCGTTTTTCTTGACTTAGTGTTGATGGAAGCGTTGATTTTCCGTTGGCACGAAGTCGAATCACTTTATCGCGGTATTGCTGTAGGTGGGGATTATCTTGCTCAGCGACAAGAGCAAAAGCGAGATTACTTGCGGTGTATTCGTGAGCACAAAAAACTTCTGTTTCATCAGGAAGGCTAGCAATTTTTTGTAGTGAATCGAACATTTGTGCTGGCGTGCCTTCAAATAAGCGTCCACAACCCGCCGAGAAAAGGGTATCACCACAAAAGAGTTTTTCATCCCCGACATAAGCGACATGACCTAAGGTATGGCCTGGAACACTAAGCACCATAAAACGTTCACCAAAAATATCCACTTGGTCGCCATCTTCTACTGGCTGCGTTAGCCCAGGGATTGGCTCATTAACCGGTCCAACGACTTTCGTTGATGGAAAGCGGCGTTTGAGTTCACTGATCCCCCCGATATGATCATGATGATGGTGAGTGATTAAAATCGCATCAAGGGTAAAACCGAATTTATCGATGGTTTCTAAAACCGGAGTTGCATCACCGGGATCGACAACGACACAGTGATTATCTTTGTTGTGAATGAGCCAGATGTAATTGTCATTAAATGCGGGTATGCTTTTAACTGTTAGCATGAATTTCTTCTCCAGCCTTATTCAAGTGTTGAGCAGTACTATTATGAAGCCAGCGCGTACAGTAACACATATTGAAGTGCCTTATTCTTGGTCTAATGTGACCAATGGTGAATGGGCGGCACAATTATTACAAGCTCGAATCGATGAGTGGTGTCCGAAGCTGTTTGGTTACCATATGTTAAAGCTTGGTGGCTTAAGTGCAGAGCTGACCAGTCACCATTGTAATATCCAACATCAAATTAGTGTAGATAAATTCAGTAGTTATCGTAACGTCGAGGCTGAATCTTTTGAATTGCCCTTTATTGAAAAGTCATTTGATGCGTGTTTGCTTATTCATCAGCTCGATTATTCAACGGATCCTCATCGATTATTGCGTGAAATTGATAGAGTTACTGTTGATGATGGCTACCTGTTACTTAGTGGTAATAATCCATTAAGTGTTAATGGGTTTTGTGGATTATTGCCGTGGAATAGAAAAAAAGCGCCATGGAATGGACGAATGTATTTATCCTCTCGAGTGATTGATTGGCTTAGGTTGTTAAACTATGAGGTGATATATCACGAAACATTTGCGGTATTACCTTCTACGCGTCATTTAACGTGTTCAGCATGGCTGGAAAATATCTTATCAGAACCCTTATCTGCAGTCGGAAGTTTGTACTTTATCGTGGCTAGAAAGCGTACTTTTCCATTAAAGCCGATAGAACCAAAATGGAAAGTGAGACGTCAATTGGCTCCGTTACAAGTAAATTGTCGTACCGAAGCCTGTAATAAAATGGAGAAGAGAGATGAGGCGTATAAAAAGTCAAACTAATTGGCTTGGTAACCTTCGTCAGTAAAGGTGGGTTTTTCTGCCGCGGCTCTAGCTAATACATCGCAACGTTCATTTTCTGGATGACCCGCGTGACCTTTTACCCAATGCCATTGCACCTGATGACGTTGGGTTTCTGTGTCTAAACGTTGCCATAAATCTGCATTTTTTACCGGCTTTTTATCGGCTGTTTTCCAGCCCCGTTTTTTCCAATTATGGATCCACTGGGTAATTCCTTGACGCACATACTGGCTATCAGTGGTAAGATCAACTAAACATGATTCCTTAAGGCTTGCTAACCCTTCAATGGCTGCAAGTAGCTCCATTCGATTGTTAGTTGTCATGAAAAAGCCGTCACTTAATTCTTTTTCATGTTGCTTGTACCTAAGTACTGCGCCATAGCCACCGGGACCTGGATTACCTAAACAAGAACCGTCTGTGTAAATTTCTACCTGCTTCATCATATTTGGTAGTATTGCCCTAGATAAAAACTTAAGTCTGACACATAAGCCACTATGAAAGCCACTAACCAACGCATTATTGTATTTGATACAGAAACTACCGGTATGAATATGACGGGCCCGCATTATGAAGGGCATCGGATTGTTGAAATTGGTGCGGTTGAAATCATTAACCGTAAATTAACCGGTAAAACATTCCATGTTTATATCAAGCCTGATCGCCCAATCGATCCTGAAGCGATTGATGTTCACGGTATTACGGATGAGTTCTTAATCGGTAAGCCGAGCTATGCTGACATCCATCAAGAGTTTATCGACTTTATTGATGGTGCAGAGCTGGTGGCTCATAACGCATCGTTCGATATTGGCTTCATGGATTATGAATTCCAGTTAATGGGATCTGATCTTAAGAAAACGGAAGATATCTGCAAAGTAACGGATACCTTGGAAATGGCAAAACGCCTCTTTCCTGGTAAACGTAATAACCTTGATATTCTTTGTTCACGTTATGGCATAGATAACTCGCATCGAACGCTCCACGGGGCTTTGCTCGATGCCGAGATCCTTGCTGATGTTTACTTAATGATGACGGGTGGTCAAACATCATTGAAATTAAGTGGTGATAACGAAGGGGATAGTGAGAAAGAATTTGCGATAAAGCGTTTAGTCGGAGAGAGAAAAGGGCTAAAGGTTATCTGTGCTTCTGCCGATGAATTAGTTTCACACGAAGAAAGACTCGATTTGATCGGAAAAAAAGCTGACGTTCTTTGGCGTCTGTAGGAGAGTTATGCTGAAGCGGTTATTAATATGTATGGCTGTCTGGCCATTATTTGCTTGGGCGCAAGATAATGATCGGATGACGTGGCTTGATAACCGTTTCCGTGTGGATCCAACAATAAAGCAAGTGTCTTTCATGGTTAAACGAGAGCAACCAAGTCGCCCTGTGGTGTTGGTTGCGCCGGATGGCACGAAATATTACTCCAGTCGTCATCCTAAGCATGTTTCTTGGTATTCTGAAAATGATCTCGATATTATTTCGATTGATGAGCCAATGGCTGGACCTTGGCAAGCAATTGGACGTGTGTCGCAAGATAACCGTATTACCTTGCTGTCTAATCTTCGCCTAACAGCTGACACGTTGCCGCAGAATTTATACCAATCTGAAGTGTTAAAGTTCTCAGCAAAACTGTTGCAGAATGACCAACCTTTAACCGTCCGTGACTTTTTAGATCGGGTTAAATTACGTGTGTCATTTTACCCCTATATATCGAAAGAGCAGCAACTCGTTCATGATGTACAGCCTGAGCCAATAGTGGTGGGTAATTTTGAAGATAATGGTCAAGATCGTGATGAAGTGGCAGGGGATGGTATCTTTACTGTTTCTCTTCCTGTAACGGTTGCACCGGGTAAATACCGGGTTGTGATTAAATCAATGAATGGTGTTTTTACGCGAGCCATAGAGCAAGAAGTATTAGTTTACCCTAAACCGTTTTCTGCCACTCTCATTAGAAGTCATAAGCCGCAAGAACCTCACCAGTTAGTCGTATTACCACAAGATGATGCGTTGGTCGCAGGATCGTTAGCTGCTTATATTCGCTACGGTACACCAAAGACCAAGCAGCAAATTATTCAGCAACGAACATTACCAAATGAAACTAAGCTGTCGATGAGATTACCTTTTGATGGTGAGGCGGGGAAATATTCGTGGGAAGGTTGGATCTATGGTACTGATCGTTTGTATCAACGCGAGCTGATATTTCCGTTAGTTGAGAGCCATTTTGCGGTGATTAATAATATTCGTTCAGAAACTCATGTTGAGATCACGCCTATCGATAAAGCGGAACTTGAACGACAACAGATATTGAAAGAAATTGAATTGCAAAAAACCTCACGTGAAAAAACACTTAGCGTGATGGTAATGGGGAATATAGCGGTAATCGTATTGGTCATTAGTGGAATATGGGGCTGGCGAGTATTTAAAAAGCGTCGAAAAGAGAAAAAAGAAGCCCTTGTTTTACCCTTATAAACAATGGTCAGAGAACAAAGAAAAGGGAAGCGCTAGCTTCCCTTTTGTATTTTTAACTGACTTCAAACAACGAAATATGTCGTGCTTAAGCCGCGTGATTGATTGAGTAATCAGGGTTTGTCTTTGCTGCTAATTGTTCAGGCTCAAAGTCATCAACATTAATCGTACGTAAACGACCTAATTCTGCACGGCGCAATAACTCAGCTTCAGCATGTTCAATTACACCGAGTTCAAGCCCTTTATCTGCAACATTACCTAACTGTACAAACGGATATTTTTTGTTCGCAGCTTTACACACTCGATCATAAATCGGCTCAGCGGCAAGAATATCGTTAAGTGCAGCTTCCATCATACCGACTGGATTCCCTTCAGATGCTTCTAAGAATTGACCTCGACCTAGGCGATCTCGAGTTTCTGATGGTGTTTGTGCTAAACGAGCAACGGCATGATCTAAGTTATCACTTGGTTTGATACGACGTTGACCTAATGGGAACAATACAACACGTAGTGCGCCAGCAATGAACTTATTAGGGAAGTTACTTAGGAAGTCATCAAGGGCTGTTTCTGCTTGGTATAATGAATCCTGTAGACCCCAATGTACTAATGGAAGATCTTGCTGTTGATAACCATCATCGGCATAACGTTTTAGTGTTGCTGATGATAAATAAAGCTGGCTAAGCACATCACCTAAACGGGCAGATAAACGCTCTTTACGTTTTAATGAACCACCAAGCACAGCCATAGAAATATCAGCCAGTAGAGCAAGGTTAGCACTGTAGCGGTTGAGTTGTTGGTAATAACGTGTGGTTGCATCTTTACGTGGTGCGGATGAACCGTAGCCATCGGTAATACCTAACCAGAAAGAGCGTGCCATGTTACTTATCACGAAGCCAACATGCGCAAATACGGCTTTATCAAAGCTCTCTAAGGCTTGTTTTTTATCATCATTATAAGCAGCGTTCATCTCTTCTAACACATAAGGGTGACAACGGATGGCGCCTTGTCCAAAGATGATCATTGAACGTGTTAGAATATTCGCTCCTTCAACGGTGACTGCAATAGGTGCTCCTTGATAAGCACGAGCAATAAAGTTGCTCGGTCCCATACAGATCCCTTTACCACCGACAATATCCATCGCATCAATCACACCGCGTTGGCTACGATGGGTACAATGGTATTTTACAATCGCAGAGATAACGGAAGGTTTTTCTCCAAGATCGATACCCGCGACGGTTAGAGTACTGGCTGCATCTAAGACATAAGCATTACCCGCAATACGTGCAAGTGGCTCTTCAATCCCCTCCATTTTACCAATAGGCATTTTAAATTGTCGACGAATACGAGCATAAGCGCCTGTTGCGATTGCTGCGGTTTTTAATCCACCCGTTGAATTAGACGGGAGCGTAATACCGCGACCCACCGATAGACATTCCACTAGCATACGCCATCCTTGGCCTGCCATTTCCTGACCACCGATAATAAAATCAATAGGAACAAAGATCTTGTTACCTTTAGTAGGACCATTTTGGAATGGTACATTAAGAGGGAAGTGACGACGGCCAATCTCAACGCCCTCTAGATCGGTTGGGATCAATGCACAAGTGATACCCAGATCTTTTTGATCTCCGAGTAAGTTGTCAGGATCCGATAGTTTAAAGGCAAGACCTAGTACCGTAGCCACCGGTGCTAGAGTGATGTAACGTTTGTTCCATGTTAACTCCATCCCAAGAACTTCTTCGCCTTGCCACAGACCTTTTTTCACAATACCGAAATCTGGGATAGAACCAGCATCTGAGCCTGCTTCTGGGCTAGTTAAGGCAAAACAAGGGATTTCCTGGCCAGCTGCTAAGCGGGGTAAATAATGGTTTTTTTGCTCTTCAGTACCATAGTGTTGAAGCAGTTCACCTGGACCTAGTGAATTAGGCACACCAACGGTTGATGATAATACCGCAGAAGCACCGGTTAATTTTTGCAGTACTAAAGATTGGGCATAAGCAGAAAACTCAAGTCCACCATATTGCTTTTTAATGATCATGGCGAAGAATTTATGATCTTTTAAGTATTGCCATACTTCGGGTGGTAGATCGGCAAGTTCATGGGTAATTTGAAAATCATTCACCATGCGGCAAAGTTCATTTACTGGTCCATCGAGAAAAGCTTGCTCTTCTGCTGAAAGGGTTGGTGCAGGGATATCATGGAGCTTTTTCCAGTCTGGATTACCACCAAATAAATCAGCTTCCCACCACACTGTACCCGCATCGATTGCTTCTTTTTCGGTACGAGACATTTCTGGCATAACACCTTGAAAGGCTTTTAACGCAGGAGCGGCGAGATATTTTTTACGTAAGGCTGGGATATTAAGAGGAATCGCAATCGCAGCGAAAATTAACCAACTAATAATACCTGTAATGGAAAAAACAGTACCAATTAATAGTGTTGCAGCAATTACTGCCGTAAAGGTTTTTAACGACGCGCGATGATACGCCAATATGAACATAACACCGATAAAACCAATGACATACGCAAGCGTAACCATAGTGATTCTCCTTAATCTGTATAGTAAGACTACTTACACATCATCAAGAATAATCGAGCGACACCTGATTTCATGATGAAGAGTTCAGTACATTGCTACACATTTTATTGTTAATTGTAGGGTAATTATTATTAAGGTAAGAGGTCTTACCACTTTTAAATTATTGTAATGCGTTTTTTAACAAAATGTAAAATAGTTTTTTGATATGAAAGTAAACTGTTATGTGTACAAAGTGGGCTGAGGTCAGGTTATTAAAGGGATTGATCGAAATCATTGTGACTATTTTTTTTACTTGCAGATTTTTAGCAGAGCGTTAACATACGCCGTGTTGTGATACTGTTCACGTTATTTTGAGTGGTTGAGTTCTGACCATCTGTACTGAATGGTATTTCCCTTTGTTGCCTTTCCCGATTCCGACTGACACATGCCCGCCGGACTCCCTTACATCGGGTTGACATCAATTCCTGTTTATCAAATGTACGCAAAGTACAAGAGGTCTTGTTGTGTTGTTATTTCATGCTTTATCACAGGCGTGGAAGGATGGTTATTCCTTCTCTAAATTTCGTGCCGATATTGTATCGGGTATTACGGTCGGTATTGTGGCGATTCCATTGGGGATGGCATTAGCAATTGCTGTCGGTGTGCCACCACAACATGGATTGTATACCGTCATTGTGGCGGGCTTTTTAGCGGCGTTATTAGGTGGTTCACGATTTAATATCACAGGCCCAACCGCAGCCTTTGTAGTCATCCTTTTACCGATCACTCAAAAATATGGCTTATCAGGCTTAATGTTAGCGACCATGATGTCAGGCATTATCCTGTTATTGATGGGCGTTTTCCGCTTAGGACAGCTGGTGGCGTATGTACCATACCCAGTTACCACCGGATTTACTGCCGGTATCGGTTTTGTTATTGCTTTTTTACAACTTAAAGATTTATTAGGCCTACATCTTCAAGGTAGCCCAATCCATTTTCCTGAAAAAGTGATGTCGTATGCCCATGCACTACCTACCACGAACTATGCTGACGCGATTGTCGGTGTGGTCACCATTTTTGTTTTTATTGGCTGGGCGAAATTAAAAACGCGTATTCCACCCCATTTAGTTTCATTACTGGTAGGGACGGTTTTAGCTTTAGCATTAAATAAATTTGGCCCTGAGCATGTGACTTTGCTGGGTGAAAAATTTAGCTACACCATTGGTAGCCTTGTGGGTCATGGTATTCCACAAGAAGCACCGCAGTTTATTGCGCTGTGGAAGTCCAATACATTTAATTGGGCCACCGTAATTGAATTAATGCCTTCAGCATTAACTATCGCGATGCTAGGTTGTATCGAATCACTATTATGTGCGGTTGTAGCAGACGGTATGACAAGTAAAAAGCACAATCCGAATGCAGAGCTTGTCGGTCAAGGGATCGCGAATATTGTCGTCCCTTTCTTTGGCGGAATTCCAGCAACAGCGGCGATTGCTCGCACAGCGACCAATATTCGCTCTGGTGCGTTTTCACCGATATCTGGTATGACGCATGCGCTTTTTGTTTTAGCTGCGATGATTGTATTAGCACCAGCGCTATCGTTTGTTCCGATGAGTGCGTTGGCTGGCTTACTGATCATGGTTGCGTGGAATATGTCTGAAGCACCTCACTTTGTGCATACATTAAAGGTTGCACCTCGTCGTGACGTTGCCGTCTTGATGACATGCTTTATCTTAACCGTTGCATTTGACATGGTTGTCGCTGTTATTGTCGGTTTATTACTTGCGGGCGTGTTATTTATTCAGCGTATTGCGACATTAACGACAGTTACGATTTCACATGATGAGCATCCACATCTCAACTTTGGCGGTGATGTAGTGGTTTATGATATTAATGGCCCATTATTTTTTGCTGCGAGTGAGAAAGCTTTTTCTGTTATTGAACATGCAACGACAGAAACGCGTGCGGTTGTGCTCGATTTTAGTGATGTATCAACCATTGATATTACGGCGATTCATGCCTTTGATATGGCGTTAGATCGCTTGTCTGAGTTACCTGTCTATTTATTAGGTACGCAGCCGCATGTTGAACGTAAACTCTACCATGCTGGAATATTTGAAGCTGAGAATGTGCATTTAGCTCACTCTGTTAGTCAATTACAGCAAGTTTTACTGATTAATTCTCACAATCATTCTGATCAGGAGTCGACACTGTAAGTTATTTGTATGTAAACTGCGAATAACGGTGTATTTAAAACATCAAGCGGGTATTTACCCGCTTGATTTGTATCTAAAGAATAATAGAGAGAATCGCTTATGTATCAGGATCTGATCCGCGCTGAATTAACAGATGCAGCTGATGTACTCAATCGCTTTTTAAGTGATGATAAAAACCTTGCAGATATTGAGGCGGCAGCAAAGCTATTGGCTGATTCCTTTAAACAAGGCGGTAAAGTATTGTCTTGCGGTAACGGCGGATCGCATTGTGATGCAATGCACTTTGCTGAAGAACTAACAGGTCGTTACCGTGAAAACCGCCCTGGTTATCCTGGTATTGCGATTTCTGATCCAAGCCACTTATCGTGTGTAAGTAATGACTTCGGTTATGAATACGTATTTTCACGCTATTTAGAAGCCGTTGGCGCTAAAGGGGACGTATTATTTGGGCTGTCTACTTCTGGTAATTCAGGCAATATTTTAAAGGCAATTGAAGCGGCAAAGGCCAAAGGCATGAAGACAATAGCCTTAACCGGTAAAGATGGTGGTCAAATGGCTGGCTTAGCGGATGTTGAAATTCGTGTTCCTCACTTTGGTTATGCGGATCGCATTCAAGAAATCCATATTAAGATTATTCATATTTTAATTATGCTAGTGGAAAAGGAAATGGCAGCAGAATAAGCCTTAGGTCATTCTGGCTATCGATAAGTATCGTTAATCAATAATAAAGGGCATAAAGGAAAATGTGTGAATTGCTAGGCATGAGCGCAAATGTGCCAACAGATATTTGTTTTAGTTTTACGGGATTAATGCAGCGAGGAGGCAATACAGGTCCTCATCGCGATGGTTGGGGCATTACGTTTTATGAGGGTAAAGGTTTTCGAACCTTTAAAGATCCGAATCCAAGCTGTCAGTCCCGTATTGCTGAATTAGTCCAACAATATCCGATAAAAAGTCGTGCAGTGGTGAGCCATATTCGCCAAGCTAACCGAGGAGCGGTGAATTTAGAAAACACCCATCCTTTTACGCGCGAGTTATGGGGTAATTATTGGACGTTTGCTCATAATGGTCAGCTAACGGGTTATGAGAGTTTAGAAACAGGTCGTCATAAAGCGGTAGGTGATACCGACAGTGAAATTGCTTTTTGCTGGTTACTCAATCAACTTGAGTCTAGATTTCCAGAATTACCTGACGATTTAAACCCAGTATTTAGTTACTTTGCTCAGTGTTGTGATCAGTTACGTCAGCTTGGCGTTTATAATATGCTGTTAAGCAATGGTGAGTACGTACTTACCTATTGCACTAATAATTTACATTGGATCACGCGTCGAGCACCATTTGGACAAGCATCATTAATTGATGAAGATGTCACGATTGATTTTAAGCAAGAAACAACTCCTGATGATGTTGTGACAGTTATCGCTACTCAGCCATTAACCAATGATGAAAATTGGCACAAAATGGCAACAGGCGAGTTTATTGTGTTTCACTTTGGTGAGCCTGTTTTCAACCAGTTAGTGGCTGAAGGTAAAACAGAATAATGGTTATTTTCTGTCACTATTGAAGTGGTATTATCTGCAATAGTAAAAAGGCGATCTTACGATCGCCTTTTTTATTGTGCTGCATATCCTTGAGCGGGGAGTTCAATACCATCTAGGATAGCTTTGCCGTCACTACTCATGGTCAAACGATTTTCCGCTAACCATTGAGTTACAAGTGGATAAATAGCATGTTCTTGCTTTTGAACACGAGCTGTTACTTCTTCAACGGTGTCATTGTCAAAAATAGGCACTCTGGCTTGTAAAATAACAGGGCCGCCATCCAATTCTTCTGTTACGAAGTGGACACTGGTGCCATGTACGTCATCGCCAGCATCCATCGCTCGTTGGTGAGTATTTAAGCCGGGATACTTAGGAAGGAGTGATGGGTGAATATTTAGCATCTTTCCTTTAAAGCGACGAACAAAGTCTGCGCTCAAAATACGCATAAATCCGGCTAAAATAACCACATCGGGTTTGAACTGTTCAATACAATCCGCTAAGGCTTCGTCATATTGTTCACGGTCAGCATACTGATTAGGCGCAATATGTATCGCTTCAATATTGGCATTACGCGCACGTTCTAACCCATAAGCATTTTCTTTATTTGAGATCACAGCGGTTATTTGACTGTTTTTAATCAAACCTGCACTGCATGCATCGATAATCGCTTGGAGATTACTTCCGCTACCTGAAATAAGGACGACGATATTTTTCATATTTGGTACTACCATTTATTGAAAGGTTATCGGTATGTAGATAGCAGAATGAGGACATAGCGTCCTCATTCTTTTTATTACGAGTCAGCACTGTTGAGAGTTATTTGATCTCGACTTGCTCTTCGTTATCAGCAGCGTTTGCAATTTCACCTAGTAGCCATGCGTTTTCGCCTTCAGCGTTTAGGATATCAATGGCTTGTTGTGCTTGATCTTGTGGAAGGGCAATGACAAGGCCAACACCACAGTTAAACGTACGGTACATTTCGTAAGTTTCGACATTACCTGCAGTTTGTAGCCAGTTGAAGATGGCAGGCCATTGCCAGCTTGCGCCATTTACAACCGCTTTTGTGCCTTTAGGAAGTACACGTGGGATATTTTCCCAGAAACCACCACCTGTAATGTGTGAAATAGCATGTACGTCACAGCTTTCCATCATTTTTAGCGTTGATTTAACGTAAATTTTAGTTGGTGTTAATAGATGTTCAGAAAGTGTTTTACCTTCTAATTCTTGATTCAAATCGGCATTGGAAACGTCAATGATTTTACGTACTAATGAGTAACCGTTTGAGTGTGGGCCGCTTGAACCGACAGCGATAAGTGCATCACCAGCCGTCACTTTTGAGCCATCGATGATATCTGCTTTTTCAACAACACCAACGCAGAAACCTGCCACGTCATAATCTTCACCGTGGTACATACCCGGCATTTCAGCAGTTTCACCACCAATTAGAGCACAACCTGATTGGATACAGCCTTCGCCAATACCTGTTACAACACTTGCTGCTGTATCAATATCTAACTTACCGGTTGCGTAGTAATCAAGGAAGAACAGAGGTTCAGCACCTTGAACAATAAGATCGTTCACACACATAGCAACCAGATCGATACCGATTGAATCGTGTTGGTTTAAATCCATAGCCAAGCGAAGTTTAGTTCCTACACCATCCGTGCCTGAAACTAAAACGGGCTCTTTATATTTGGTTGGTAGTGAACAAAGTGCACCAAAACCACCAATTCCCCCCATAACTTCTGGGCGATGAGTACGTTTTACCACCCCTTTAATACGGTCTACTAATGCATTACCGGCATCGATATCAACACCAGCATCTTTGTAACTAAGAGAAGAGTTTTTGTCGCTCACAGATGATCCCTCAACGTATTAAAGTAAAAAAAGCGAATACATGATAACAGCAGTCACCGTCTAAAGGAAAACGTTTGCGTCAATTTTTTTAGCTGGATATTAAGTAAACAGTTAAACGTTTACTACTATCTGAAATCGTTTGGCTTAGTATATAATAATGCGATTTTATTTTTTAATTGCTCAGGAGTCAGAGATGAAAGTCGTTGAGGTAAAACACCCACTGGTTAAACATAAGATTGGTCTTATGCGCGAAGGTGACATCAGCACTAAGCGTTTCCGTGAGTTAGCAACTGAAGTTGGTAGCCTACTGACATATGAAGCGACTTCAGACTTCGAGACAGAAAAAGTTACGATTGAAGGTTGGAATGGTCCAGTAGAAATTGACCAGATCAAAGGTAAAAAAGTAACGGTAGTACCTATTCTGCGTGCTGGTCTTGGCATGATGGATGGCGTACTTGAGCATATGCCAAGTGCACGTATCAGCGTTGTTGGTATTTACCGTGATGAAGAAACGCTTGAGCCTGTTCCATACTTCAACAAGCTAGCATCAAACATTGATGAGCGTATTGCGCTTGTTGTTGATCCAATGCTAGCAACGGGTGGCTCTATGATTGCAACACTGGATTTGTTAAAAGAGCACGGTTGTACGCAATTTAAAGTACTAGTATTAGTAGCAGCACCTGAAGGTATTGCTGCATTAGAAAAAGCACACCCAGATGTTGAGCTATACACAGCTGCAATTGATGAGAAGCTAAACGATAAAGGTTATATCGTTCCTGGTTTAGGTGATGCTGGTGATAAAATCTTCGGTACTAAGTAACTTAGTAGCCAAGATTAAAATAAAACCGGACATGACGTCCGGTTTTTTATTTCTGAAAAGTGCTAAATATTAAGGTAAGTAATTATAAGTACTCGGTATCTTCGATTTGAGCATTGTCTACCGCATTATTCTCGCTCAAGTCTTTGGGGAAATTAGGTTGAGTACAACTGCAACAATACCGCTCATTACAGGTGCTAGAATCGTATTGCAATACGGCTCTTAATTTACCGACAAACGCTAATACCAATGCTGTTATCGTCGCTCATGTGATGATCACAGGATAAAAGGGTTTCGTTAACATTACCCCTCTCGTGACTTCTGACTCAGTCGTATTTGTTGGATCGGCAATTAAGAGATGCGACAATAGTGGCGATACCATTCCCCGCCACAATGTTAATTTTGTAAACGCTACTATTTCTCACTAGAGAATATTTTTCAGCAAATGGTTTGTTTCTTGCCTGTTGTATTGTGTTGGTTCAGGAAAAAGTACATATTGTATAGCTAATTAATTTTAGACTATGTGGCTATACTGAATATCAATGAGTCTTTAGGTCTTTTTGATTATCTTTTTATCTTTTTATCTTTTGACGACTTATTTTTGTAAATTACGAGTGCGATATGTTGCGATTTGCGTTGTTATTTTTAGCTCTACTGGCTTTACCTATTAAAGCGGCTACTGTCAGTGATTTATATCAGGCTCAAGTAGTGATGCCTACTGATGGGCAAACCCCCGATCAAGCAGCAAGAGAGCAAGGCTTTAAGCAAGTATTAGTTAAAGTGACTGGTAATCCGAACATTACCCAAAATAGTGTTGTGGCTCAGGCGATAGCGAACAGTTCAAATTACGTCAGCCAGTTTGGTTATGGCCAATATAATGGACAGAAGACGCTAGATTTAACCTTTGATAAGGTACAAATTAAGCAGCTATTAACACAAGCTAAAGCGAATTTTTGGAGTGCTCAGCGTCCTAATATTCTCGTTTGGATGGTTGATGATAACGGTAATAGCCGAGATATTTTATGGGATCAATCAACCAATGCACTCGTCGCTGATACCAAACAAGCCGCAAATGATCGTGGTCTACCCGTTACTTTCCCAGTGGGTGATTTTAACGATGTTACGGCAGTACACGTATCCGATCTTTGGGGGAGTTTTATCGACACCATCACTAGCGCAAGTCAACGTTATAATGCGGGTGGTTTATTGTTAGTAAAAGCTCACCAACAAGACGCAGATAAGGTTGAATTAACATGGCAACTGTATGCTCAACAGCCTAGTACGATTGCAGCCGATACTCAACCTATTACCGGCAAAGCGAGCGGTACATTGGCACAAGCTAGCCGTGATATGATGAATCAAGTGACAAACCACTTAGCACAGAAATATGCTATCGAATTAGGTAGTGTCGCGTCAGGCAGCGTTAATATTGAAGTGGAGAATGTTAATTCAACAGAAGACTTTTTTACGCTTGAACGTATGCTTAATCAGATGACGACAGTAAGTAGTGCTAATGCGGTAAATATTAAAGGTGATAAGGTGATTTTCCGTATGAACTTATCAGCATCTGATGCTGAGTTTAAGCGCGAATTGAGCCATGAAAGTCGTATTAGCGCCGATGATTCTACTGTTACTAATACTAAGGCAACGACAATGCCAAATACTGATGTGAACCAAGATCCTAATACGTTGGATGTCACAGCGACACAATCACAGTCGCAAACTCAACCTGAAAACTATGTTGCACCTGATGACATGTATATATGGCATAACTAAAATCTGGTGTTAATAACAATAATTAAGCCCTCACGATGAGGGCTTTTTAATATCTCATTATTAGAGAACGAGCGATTGGTTCAATCTTCAGGTGGTTCAAAACGTTCGCGTTCTTGTCGCTCCACTTGCGATAGACGCTGGAGTTTTATGCCGAGTTCTTTTGCTCTTACGCGTGCAAAAAGTATGTTACTGAGAAAGGCTATGGTTACGAGTAGTAGCTCTATGCCTGCTAACCCGCGTTCTCCTTCATCAATAGTGAGTAGCGTTAGAGCATGCAGGAAATAAAACATTAAAATGAAGTTAGACCATGCGTAAGTATAAGGTTTTGCAGCTAACATCCCACGTAATGGCAATAGTAAAGGAATGATCCAAACAACAGCCATTACCCAGTTATTAATATGTGGGTGGGGAGAGAGGATCGTTTGCCATAACGCGACCCATAGCATAAGAGTTAAATTCGCGCAGACGGCAAAGCGGTGAATATATTGTGTTTGCGGTTGCATCGGAGGCATCGAATATCCCTTTTCGTTTGCCATATGAGTTAACGCTGAAGTTGCATCGCGGTTAGTGCAAGCCGTTTACCGAGAGCTTGTGCAAGTTCAATTTCATCACTATGGAGCTGCTTATTAGTACCAATGTTGAGATGTGAAGCCCCATAGGGAGTACCTCCATGTTGCGTGGTATGCAAAGTGGGTTCGGAATAAGGGATCCCAACAATTAGCATGCCGTGATGCAGTAACGGTAACATCATCGATTGTAACGTTGTTTCTTGACCGCCATGCATAGAGGATGATGAGGTAAAGACACAGGCTGGTTTATCGATTAATGTACCTGATAACCATTCTTGGCTAGTACTATCAATAAAGTGTTTTAATGGCGCAGCCATATTACCAAACCGAACAGGGCTTCCCATTGCTAAACCAATGCATTGTTTCAGATCGTCATGATTGACGATTGGATCAAGGGGCGATTGCTGAAGATCATTTGTGTCGATTTCAGCAACCGTTCTTAGCACTGCTTCACAACCGGCTACTTGCTCAATACCGCGACCAATATGTCGTGCTAACTGACGTGTATTACCATGACGGCTGTAATAAAGAACTAAGATTTTATGCATTATAAAATATCCAACACTTGCTCTGGTGGGCGACCTAATGCCGCTTTTTCACCACTTACTACAATTGGACGTTCGATTAGTTTTGGATGAGTACTCATTGCAATGAAGAGTGCCTCATCAGATACGTCATTATTACCGAGTCCCAGTGTTTTATAATCCGCTTCTTTGGTACGCATCATTTTACGCACAGAGTCCAAGCCCAGTTGGCGGTATAACGTTTCTAGTTCCGCGACGCTTGGTGTTTGTTCTAGGTATTTAATGATAGTCGGTGTGATCCCTTTTTCTTCTAATAGCGCCAGTGTTTCACGGCTTTTAGAGCAACGAGGATTATGATAAATAGTGACTGACATGTCGTCTCCTAACTGATGACTGTATTAGCTAGTGTATTTTATTACGATTGATTTATTGTCGATGAACTATAATAAATCAATACATTATTGTAATGCTTTGAATTTTTGACGTTGAAAGCGAAGTTGATCAATGCGTGCATCATAACGTGCTTGCTCCATGGAGCCGAGCTTTGCCATTTGTGCGGCTTGAGTATAATTATGAATGGCTTTATCCCATTGAGCACGCAAAGCTAATAGCTCCCCAAGGGCAGCAAGCTCTGCGCTACGATCACCTATTTTGGCGTAGTTGTGTGCTAATAATGTCCACCCATTAATATCATTAGGGTGATCGTAAGAGTAACGATTCAAAATTTGAATACTCTTTTGATATTGTCCCGATTCAAGGTAAATATTGGCTAAGTTTAAGCGCAATACATTACTGTCAGGACTCATTTTAAGCGCATTGTTTAAGCGGGTGATCGCACGATCAAATTGTTTTTGATTGAGATCGAGATCGGTTGCAGCATCAATAAAAAATAAATTATTGGGTTCGCCAGCCAATAATGGGTCAAGTATTTGATGCGCTAATTCGTATTTATCATTATCTAAATAAATCAGTGCCTTACCGTAATTGAGCTCTTTGCGGCGATTGGGTGGTGCTTTTTTTAACTCACGGTTAAGCCAGTTGAGCGCAGAAGTATCGCTCAAACCAGCATTACGGGCGACAATACGTGAACGAGCGAGTAAATAATCTTCAGAGGGGGGTAAATTTACAAGCGGATATTTTCTTGCGCGCATACGACTATCTGTGACCCGTGATTCGGGTAATGGGTGCGTTAACAACATTGCGGGCAATTTTGAAGTATAACGATATTGATCGGCTAAACGACCAAAAAAACGTGGCATCGCATAGGCATCAAACCCCGCTTTGGCGAGGGTTGTTATACCAATACGGTCGGCTTCTTTTTCATTACTGCGCGTAAAGTTAATTTGTCCTTGAATTCCCACGGCCGTGGTGGCATGAATGGCGGCTAAACCTGCTTCAGGAGCTGCGATTGTTAATAACAGTGAGCCAATCAGTGCAGCCATCGTGATAGGCGAATTTCTGGCCTCTGCTTCCATTCTTCGCGCAAGGTGTCTTTGGGTGACATGGGCAATTTCATGCGCCATAACAGAGGCGAGCTCACTTTCTGTTTCGGCATGAAGAAATAACCCAGAGTGGATCGCAACATAGCCGCCAAAAAAAGCAAAAGCATTAATTTCAGGGTTTTGGATCAAAAAGAAATGGAATGGTGTTCGGACATCTTCCGCACTGGCAACAAGTTTATGGCCCAAAGCTTGAACATAATTTGAGAGTAAAGGGTCGTTAATAACAGGCTGGCTGGCGCTTAGCATGCGCATATATGCATCGCCATATTCACGTTCTTTATCAATCGTTAATGTAGAAGAGGCTGTCGTTCCCATTTCAGGTAAGCGATTATCATCACTAGCAATAGCTGGAATACTGCTACTAAAAAGCGCAGAAAGCAAAAGATAGGTCGGTGCTTTGGTAAATCGAAACATGGGAATGATACAACCTCCTTGTTGAGTTATCTTTAATATCTATAAGTTAGGACACCGAAATACTTTAGAGGTTCGTTAATGTGATTCATGTCCTTTCGATATCTCGCATCTTATATGTGCTGAGGTTACAATACGGCAATACAAAATACCTGTCACTTAAATGAAATGGAAATTATATCACTTGATCTAATGGCCGAACGTTGTCCGCTGGCTTTATTGTTAGCTAAACGCGCATGCGCAACACTTCTTCCCTATCAAGGGTTAGAAATACGAATTTCAGACAGCGGCGCAAGAAGTGATATCCCTCGTTTCTTGCATAATAATGGATATGTTACCGATATTTTAGTTGATGATAATGCCCAACTAATCATAATGGTGGAAAAAGGATAGAGATCAACATGTTACGCATGCTAAATCGCTGGTATCAGCGTCGATTTTCAGACCCCCACGCTGTAAGCCTTGTTGTTATTCTTCTCGGCGGCTTTCTTACTATTTACTTTTTTGGCAGTTTAATTACGCCGTTATTAGTCGCCATTGTTTTGGCTTATTTATTAGAGTGGCCAGTAGCAAGGTTACATAAACTAGGGATGCCAAGAACCCTTTCAGTCGCTATCGTACTATTGGTCTTTGCAGGGTTAATGGTGCTTGCTTTATTTGGTTTAGTGCCGACGATTTGGCATCAAATTACCAATTTAAGTGCTGATGTGCCGAAGATGTTTAACGATCTTCAAATCTATGTATCTAGCTTACCGGAACGCTACCCTGATTTTGTTCAACCGGCTCAAGTGGTTGATTTCATGAATACACTGCGTGAGAAGGTATTAGGACTGGGCGAAAGTGTTGTAAAAGGCTCACTGGCATCATTAGTCAGTTTAGCAACAATCGGGGTATATCTGATCTTAGTGCCATTGCTTGTTTTCTTTTTACTTAAAGATAAAGACGAAATGTTGCGCACGTTATTAAACATTTTGCCTCAAAATCGTCGTTTAGCCAGCAAAGTTGGCAGCGAGATGAATCAGCAGATCTCTAATTATATTCGCGGTAAAGTCACTGAAATTATTATTGTTGGCATTGCAAGTTATATCACTTTTGAAGTTATGGATTTACGCTACGCCGTACTATTAGGTGTATTAGTCGGGCTTTCTGTTCTAATACCTTACATTGGCGCGGCTGCTGTAACGGTTCCTGTTGCTATGGTTGGATTATTCCAGTGGGGATGGACGTCAGATTTTTGGTGGCTATTACTGGCATATGGTATTATTCAAATGTTAGATGGCAATGTATTAGTACCTATTCTATTTTCTGAAGCGGTAAATCTACACCCTGTCGCAATTATTGTTGCTGTGTTGTTTTTTGGCGGTTTATGGGGATTTTGGGGAGTATTTTTTGCTATCCCATTAGCGACATTAGTTAAAGCCGTGTGGGGAGCATTACCTGCGAGCGATAATAATTTATCATCCTCCGATGTGTCAGAAAAAGTGTAGTAAAAAGGCCGTGAAAACGGCCTTTTTTATATCTAATTAAAACCTAAGCGATCATTGATTTAAATAATCAAGTACCACTTGGTGGTGATCTTTTGTTTTAAACTTATTAAATACGTGCTCAATCATACCGTTTTCATCAATTAAAAAGCTGATGCGGTGTAAGCCGTCATATTCTTTGCCCATATACTTCTTCAGTCCCCAAACACCGAACTGATCAGCGACGGCATGATCTTCATCAGATAAAAGGGTGAAGTTTAGGTTATCGCGTTCGATAAATTTTGGTAGACGTTTTACCGCATCAATACTAATACCCAGTACGACTACATTTTTTTCATCAAGCTCGGCTTTGCTGTCACGCAGTCCACATGCCTGTACCGTACAACCAGGGGTCATTGCTTTAGGGTAAAAGTAAGCAAGTACTTTCTTACCTTTAAAATCACTGAGACTAACAGGCTCGTTATCTTGATTCATTAAAGTAAAATCAGGTGCAGGCATGCCTGCTGTGAGCGTATTCATAAGTATAATATCCTTTTAGTTATCGTATCTCGATGCATTGCATGTTGAACGAACATGAGGCTGATAATGAAAGTCTTATTATTTTTGCTTTCGTTAATTTTTATGACTAATAAAATTCACAGACCCTTTTGCTGATAAGCTATGGCACAAGGTTTCAAATTCCTCTTGCAGCGTCATCAGATTACAGTCTTCAGGTAAATTTGTGCTAATTTGCAAAATAAGTTTATTCATTGTTTCCACAGTTTGGCTTTCAACGGTATTGGCACTAAGCGTCGAAATATCGATGTGTCGGCTCGCCATAAAGTGAGTAAATTGCTTAATTAAACCTGGACTATCATTAGCTTCGACATGGAAATCAGCGGTATAAGGGAAAAAACGTTGTTGGTGTTTACTCGTACGTTTTATAACAGTAATAAGATCATGCTCTTGCCCTTTTAATGGCAAGGTCGATTCAATTCGAGATATTGCATTGTTATTACCTGATAACAGCATGATCAAGGTAAACTCAGAACCAAACAGGGCTATGCGGCTATCTACGATATTACAGCCACATTGAGTCACAAGGTGGGTGATTTCATCAGAGATACCTGGGCGATCAGTACCTACAGCAGTGATGACAAGGTAGTGTTCCATATTGGTCTTCATTGTAAAATTATAATTTAAACATGTTAGCACAGACTGCTATTGATACGATGGCAAATTTAATGACAATAGTCATTGCTGTTGAGATCAAATTTGACTGATTTTTAAGCAAAAAAAGAGAAACATGATTGGGTTTATTGATATTTGAGTTTCAAAGTACAAAATTGTGATGAAAGAAGATGATAAAGCCTGTTAGTTCACTGTTTTCAATCAGCCTTTGCTTGAGTTTATAGTCACTCAAAAGTACCATGACAAAGTTATACCCTAACGGTTTTAGCATACAGCCCCATAAGGTAATGGTGAGAAAGCCGTTTGGATATATAAGAAGAGGGGGATGGACATGTTTAAAGGAAGCATGGTTGCGCTATTAACTCCACTAGATTCAGCAGGCGAAGTAGATTACGTCGGTTTGAAAACGCTGGTGGATTATCATATTAACGCAGGAACAAATGCGATTATTGCCGTGGGTACCACGGGAGAGTCTGCAACACTTACCGTTGATGAGCATATCAAGGTTGTTTTAAAAACATTGGAATATGTTGATGGACGAGTTCCTGTTATTGCAGGTACAGGCGCAAATGCGACGCATGAAGCCATCACTATTACCAAGCTTTTTTCTGGCACGGGTGTAGCAGCATGTTTAAGTGTGACACCGTACTATAATAAACCAACCCAAGAAGGTTTATTCCAACATTATAAAGCTATTGCTGAAGCAACAGATATTCCGCAAATTCTTTACAATGTACCAGGACGAACTGCGGTAGACTTATTACCTGAAACTGTCGCACGTTTAGCTAAAATTGATAATATTATTGGTATTAAAGATGCGACAGCTGATTTATCTCGTGTGAAAAAAACACGGGAACTTTGTGGCGAAGATTTCATCCAATTAAGCGGTGATGACGCGACAGCCGTAGATTTTGTCGCTGAAGGTGGTCACGGTGTTATTTCTGTTACGGCAAATATTGCCGCTGCAGATATGGCTCAAATGTTTACACTCGCATTAAGTGGCCAAATTGACGCTGCACGAGAAATTAATCAGCGTTTAATGCCATTACACAGTCATCTGTTTGTTGAAGCTAACCCTATTCCAGTGAAATGGGCCGCTCATCAGTTAGGTTTGATTGATAATGGTGAATTACGACTTCCGCTAACTGTATTAAGCGAGTCACAGCAACCGGTTGTTAAACAGGCTCTTTTGGATGCCGGTGTGCTTTAAGTTGCACAAGCGTAGGAGCGCAGGAGCATAAATGAATTATAAATATCGACTAGCACTAGCTGCATTCGTGGTAACCAGTTTGTCTGCTTGTTCCGGTGGGCCAGAGGCTCGTCGTCAAGCTAATCAAGATTTTAACTATCTTGATACTCACCCCTTAGAATCATGGACGTTGCCGTCAGGGGCTATGCCTTTTAGTAATGCCAGTTACGCGATTCCGAGTAAGGCATTTGCTGGTGATGTTGGTGCTAGCGTTGATATTCGCCCACCGCAACAGGTTCTTAATCTGATCCCTGGTATGCGCTCTAACGTGGACCAAGATGGTGTAACAGTTCAACTTCCTCGAACTTCTGATTTAACCAAACTATGGCAAGTTACCCAAAATTTGATCAGTAAAAATAACATTGGAATTGCAAAGCAAAGCGCTGATCGTATTGATACTGATTGGGTAAGCTGGACAAATGAAGATGAAGATCATGAAGTGAGCAGTCGCTATAGTATTGAGAAATCACCAGCGACGAATAGTTACCGCATTATCTTAACGGATTGGCGTGAAGATGGTAAAACGATGCCTGTTACGGCGAATAATAAACGTCGTTACAGCATTTTGATGACTAACTTGGTGATGTCGAAATACGATGAGACTATTCGTGAGCAAGCACGTTTAGCAGCGGCTGAGCAGCTGAAAAATATCCCTATTTCAATGGGAATGGATCGCAGCGGTTTCCCTGTGCTTATTGCTCGTGCCTCTTATAATGATATGTGGGAACGTTTACCGAAAGCGTTAGAAAAACTTGGCTTTACTGTTGAAGATCGTAACCGTTCACAAGGTTTGATTGATGTTAAGTACCGTGAGCCTAATGATGAGTTCTGGCAAAAACTAGGGACTAAACCAATGAAATTAACGGATGATAAGTACCGTATTTTAGTTGGTGATCTTGGTAATCGTACGTCAATTAATATTACTGACAATGATGGTAAGCCAGTGACCGGTGAAATTTTAGAATCAGCGGCTCCCGCTTTTGCTGCAAGTTTCCAGAAATAATTCGTTATTTCTGTCATAAAAAAAACCGCTTTAGTTAAAGCGGTTTTTTTATATTTAATTTTTATCTTACTGCCAAAAATGTCGAGATATTATTTAATCTCTACACCTTGTGCTTGTAGATCGGCGTGGTACGACGATCGCACAAATGGCCCACATGCCGCGTGCGTAAAGCCAAGATCGAGAGCGATTGCTTTAAGTTCATCAAACTCTTCTGGCGGAACATAACGCTCAACCGGTAAGTGGTGACGGCTTGGTGCTAAATATTGACCCAGTGTCAGCATGGTAACGCCATGAGCACGAAGATCTTTTAATACTTGAATGATTTCTTCTTTGGTTTCACCTAAGCCCATCATTACACCCGATTTAGTCGGTACATCAGGATGAAGCTCTTTGAATTTTTTCAATAAATCTAGTGACCACTGGTAGTTAGCACCTGGGCGAGCTTTACGGTACAGGCGTGGTGCAGTTTCTAAGTTGTGGTTAAAAACATTAGGTGCAGTATCACGGAAGATTTCTAGTGCACGGTCCATACGGCCACGGAAATCAGGCACTAATGTTTCAATATGAATGCTTGGGTTTTTGGCTCTAATCTCAGTAATACAGTCAACGAAATGTTGTGCGCCACCATCACGTAGATCGTCACGGTCAACAGAGGTGACAACCACATAACGTAGCTTCATATCTGCGATTGTCTGTGCTAAATGCGCAGGCTCTTCAGCATTCGGTGGTAGAGGACGACCATGAGCAACATCACAGAATGGGCAACGACGGGTACAAATGGCACCTAAGATCATAAAGGTGGCTGTACCGTGGTTAAAACATTCGGCTAAATTCGGGCAAGAAGCCTCTTCACAAACTGAGTGAAGTTTGTTTTTACGTAGGGCAGATTTGATTTCCTGAATACGCTTACTATCAGACGGTAGCTTGATTTTCATCCATTCAGGTTTACGTAATACTTCTTTTGGCGCATCTTCATTCGCAACGTTACGAACTGGGATCAATGCCATTTTATCGGCATCGCGATATTTGACGCCTTGTTCAATTTTAATTGGTTTACTCATGGTTGATTGCTTTCCGTCATCCACTCGATTTTCGGATAATCGAGTAATTTAGTTAATTCTTCAACGAGTACAGGCTGAACTTCCGTCAGTTCAGTTGGGCCATTTAATGACGCTGTTTGTGTCATTTCCATTCCAGCATAACCGCAAGGATTAATACGAAGAAAAGGCGCCAGATCCATATTTATATTGAGTGCCAGACCGTGAAAAGAGCACCCACGTCTGATCCGTAATCCTAATGAGCATATTTTTTGGTTATTCACATACACACCAGGCGCATCAGGGCGAGCGTTAGAGCTAATCCCAAAGCGGGATAAAGTATTGATTACTGTATTTTCGATGTGCGTAACTAATTCACGTACACCTAATTTTTTACGGCGCAAGTCGATCAAGATATAAGCCACTTGTTGTCCAGGACCATGATAGGTTACTTGACCGCCACGGTCACTTTGAACAACAGGGATATCGCCTGTGTTGAGCAAGTGTTCGACTTTGCCTGCCTGTCCTTGAGTGAAAACAGGTGAATGTTCGACCAGCCAGATTTCATCTGCGGAGTCTTCAGTTCGATTATTGGTGAACTCATGCATGGCATCGTACGTCGCTTGGTAATCGCAACGGCCAAGGTTTTTAATAATAAGAGCTGTTTGCAATGTACTACCCAGATAATAATTAAGATGCCAATCATAAAGAAGGCCAGGTCAGGGCATTATACCTAAACTTGTTGTGGATGTAATGTTAACGACTGATGAAGGAGTTATGGATAATAAATGAGGATTATAAGAAAGGTAAAGAGAATAGAAGACAGGCGGTATTATAACCGCCTGAAAAATAGTGCTTATAACACTACACGAACAATATCAATTGAACCTAACTCTTTGTATAAGGTTTCAATTTGTTCAACATTGGTCGCGTTTACAGCAACAGAAACTGCAGTGTATGTTCCTTTGCTACTTGGTTTTGTTGTTGGAGTGTAATCACCAGGGATAATACTCTGAATAACTTCAACCACACGATCTGGCAATTCTGGCTTGTTTTCGCCCATTACTTTAAAAGTAAAGATACAAGGGAATTCCAGTAGATCTTTTAGTTTTGGTTGCTCTTGTTCTTGCATATAGAACTCCAAAGTTCGCTTTCAATGTGTCTTTCATCATTACTATTATGGTTAATAGTAGTGTATTGCAGGCATCTTAATGTGTCAGTGATTGTAAAACAAGGGAAGGATGAAGAGGATAGGGAATATAGGAGGTAATGTTTGTATTCAGTAATGAAAACAAAGAGGCAACCGAAGTTGCCCCTTAGTCGTTGATGAAGTCGATGGTTTAAATTACTTAAACCAACTTTGTACTAGCATCATTACGTAGTCGACCATACGGCTAAATAGGCTACCTTCTTTTACATCGTTTAATGCCACAAGAGGGTATTCAGCAACGTCTTGATCGCCAACACGGTAAGTTAATTTACCGACGACTTCACCTTTGGTGATTGGCGCCTTTAGCTCTTTAGTTAGCACAAAGCTAGCTTTCAGATCTTTAGCTTGGCTACGAGGTAATGTTACGTAGGTGTTTTCAGCCACACCTAGGTTTACTGTGTCAGTGTCACCCATCCAAACTTTTTCAGTTTCAATGGTTTGATCTTTTTTGTTTGGTGAAAGTGTTTCGTAGAAACGGAAACCAAAGTTCAGTAGCTTTTTGCTCTCAGCAAGGCGAGCGTTTTTACTTGCAGTGCCCATCACAACAGAGATCAGGCGCATATTGCCTTCTGTGGCAGTACTTACGAGGCTGTAACCTGCGTTATCTGTATGGCCTGTTTTTAGACCGTCAACGTGCATGCTTTTATCCCAAAGTAGACCATTACGGTTGTATTGGGTGATGCCGTTGTAAGTAAATGATTTTTCTGAGTAGATTTTAAATTCATTAGGCAAGTCACGGATGAGTGAGCGCGCTAGAATTGAAAGATCGTAAGGTGTTGTGTATAGATCTGGGCGATCTAGGCCATGAACATTTGCAAAGTGTGTTGATTTCATGCCAAGATTTTTAGCCCAGCCATTCATTAAATCAACAAAAGACTCTTGAGAGCCAGCAACGTGCTCAGCCATTGCGACACAGGCATCGTTACCAGAATCTACGATAATACCGCGGTTTAAGTCAGAAACTTTTACGCTTTTACCGACCTCAAGGAACATTTTGGATGAGCCTGGGAAATTTTTCGCCCATGCATTTTTACTGATAACAACAGTGTCATCTGGTGAGATGTTACCGTTTTTAATTTCTTGACCGATAACGTAACTGGTCATCATTTTTGTCAAACTAGCAGGCGCTAATTTTTCATATTCATTATGACCGGCAAGGATTTTACCTGAGTTATAGTCGACGAGGATATAGCCTTTTGCCGCAATTTGTGGAGCTTCAGGTACGACTGCTGGTGATGCAGCAACAGTAGCTGAAGCCAGCAAAGTGGCTGAGATGGCGACAGAACGGAAAAGCGCAGCTGTTTTCTTCATGATTATTATAACTTTAGTTTATCTAAGACAAGAAATGACGTTCACTATAGCAGATAACGCCTTACCTATCAGTTGAATGGGGGGGAGAATCCCAATTATTGACATTAAGCGGACGTAATGTGCGCAAAGATTGGTGATTACCTCATTGTTGTGAACAAAATAAAGCTTGTATGTTCATTACGTTAAACGAGTAAACATACAAGCCGATGTTATGAGTCCTAAATGTTGATTAGGTTCCCATTATCTATTAACAGTGGTTATAAATGCTTTTGGATAGTGATGAGATTTTACTTTACTAAGTTGTATTTCAGCATCTCGGTGATCCATATAGGGGCCTAAGCGCACACGATATACCGCACGACTCTCAATTTTTTCGATATCAATATCGGTATTGAAGTTACGCTTTAGCTCTTTTTTCATCTCTTCGGCTTTTGCTAAGCTATTTACCGCCGCCAATTGGACAAAATAGTGATGAGGAATTGGAGAGTTCTTCATCGTACTTTTATTTGTCGGCTTGGGTACATTTATCACTTCTATCTTAACTGGGGCTGTGCCAAGACTAATGACGCCAATTTTTGCGGCAGCTGCCATGCTTAAATCGATGATACGACCGTCATGGAATGGACCACGGTCGTTCACTCGAACGATGGTCGATTTACCATTAAGGGTATTGGTTACGCGTACAAAACTCGGAAGCGGTAAGGTTTTATGTGCCGCTGTCATAGCAAACATATTGTACGTTTCACCATTAGAGGTTTTGTGTCCGTGGAACTTTTCACCGTACCAAGAAGCGTAGCCTGTCTCGGTGTAACCTTTGGTGTTTTTTATAATATGGTAGCGTTTACCACGTAATGTGTAGTCTTTATTACCACCACGGCTATAAGGTTCATAATGCGGTACCACTGGCGGCACTTTACTAAAATCAGGTACAACCTTTGGTGCACGGTCATCTTTTAATGAATAACGGCCCGCGTTGGGATCATCATTGGTTGGAGTATTGGGTTTAAACAGTAAACCGGGTGTGGCTTGATCTGCTTTTGTCTCTGCCTGTTGAGGTTTATCTGGCGCGGAGCTACATCCTGCAAGTAGAACAAAGAACAATAAAAAAAGTGAACGCATTTAGGTCGCCTTAGACAACATTTTTCTGTGAGTGTGGATAGACATCAAAATACCGAAGCCAGCTAGTAGGGTCATCATGGATGTGCCGCCGTAGCTCACCAAAGGAAGTGGAACACCCACCACAGGCAGAATGCCACTTACCATGCCGATATTTACAAAAACATAAACAAAGAAACTTAATACAATACTACCAGCCATCATACGCCCAAATGCAGTTTGTGCTTGGCTGGCTAACCATAAACCTCGTCCTAATATGAACAGGTACATTGTTAGTAAACCAATCACACCGGTTAATCCCCATTCCTCTGCAATTACAGCAAAAATGAAGTCGGTATGTCGCTCTGGAACAAATTCAAGCTGTGATTGAGTACCATGGAGCCAACCCTTACCGCTTATTCCACCAGAGCCAATCGCGATTTTGGATTGGATAATATGATATCCTGCACCAAGCGGATCAGACTCTGGATTAAACAAAGTCAACACTCGTGTTCGCTGGTAGTCGTGCATAAGGAAGAACCATAACACAGGAATAAACGCACCGAGTAATACTAACGCCCCGATAATCAGTCTCCAGCTCATTCCTGACAGAAACAGAACAAAGATACCTGATGCAGCCACCAAAATGGAGGTTCCAAGGTCGGGTTGTTTAGCAATTAAGATGGTCGGTGTGAAGATTAATACTAAGGCAACAAAGATATTACGCATCGATGGCGGTAAGGGACGATTACCAATGAATCTTGCCACCATCAAAGGTACAGCGAGTTTTAATAGTTCTGATGGCTGAAAGCGAACAAAACCTAAATTTAACCAACGTTGAGCACCTTTTGATACTTCACCAAAAGCTAATACACTGAATAACAGCAGTAAGCCAATACCAAAGAGGTAAGGTGCCCATGCTTCGTAATGGCGTGGTGCAATTTGCGCGAGTAAAACCATGATCCCTAGTGACATCAGCATGCGCATTGCCTGGCGTTCCATCATAGCAATGTTTTGTCCGCTTGCGCTCCACATGATGATAAGGGCAAATCCCATTAAGGCAAGGATCCCTAGTAATAGTGGCATATCGATATGTAAGCGATCAGTTAACGTTCGCTTGGTACCGGTTGCCGCCATAATACTCATTATTGTACCTCTGTTGGTTGTGTTGCAGTGAGTTCAGGCTTTGATTTAAGATCGCTGTCAGCGATTGGTTTAATTAACATATGATCAAAAATTTGACGTGCAATTGGCCCACCATTACTCGAGCCACCACCGGCATTTTCTAATACCATAGCAACGACGACTTCAGGTTTATCAAATGGCGCAAATGCAGTAAATAACGCATGGTCACGTAGACGCTCTTCAAGTTCATCAGCATTATATTTTTGGTTTTCAGCCAAACCGAATACCTGTGCTGAGCCTGACTTTCCGCCCGCTTCATATGGCGTATCATAAAATGCTTTACGTGCTGTACCACGATTGCCATAAAGCACACGATGCATACCTTCACGAGCAATCTCCCATGTTTCAGGTGTCACGCCTGTTATCGGTGGGAAATCTTTAAATTCAGCTGGTTTAACTGTTTCTTCGTCAATAACATCTTTTAGAAGATGAGGGCGATGAACTACACCGTTATTGACCAGTACAGATGTCGCTTTTGCTATTTGTAATGGTGTTGCTGTCCAATAGCCTTGCCCAATTCCGACAGGAATGGTGTCCCCTTGATACCAAGGACGTTTATGGCGTGCTTGTTTCCACTCACGTGTTGGCATGTTGGCCTTACTTTCTTCGTGAATATCGATACCGGTATAGACGCCATAACCAAATTTATTCATCCAGGTTGAAAGTCTATCGATCCCCATATCGTAGGCGACTTGGTAAAAGTAAGTATCTACTGACTCTTCAATGGCTTTATAAATGTTGACGCGTCCATGTCCCCAACGTAGCCAGTCACGGAATTTACGGCTAGTCGTGTTAGGGATCTGCCACCAACCGGGATCGTTACGGGTGGTTTTTGGCGTGATCACACCTTCTGTTAATGCAGCGACTGCAATTAACGGTTTTACCGTCGATGCTGGTGGATAAATGCCAAGCGTGACACGGTTAACTAATGGGCGATCAGGATTATTTAATAATTCGCGATATTTTTTACTGGAAATCCCACGAACAAATAAATTGGGATCGTAACTTGGGCTAGAAACCATGGCGAGAATAGCATCGTCTTTTGGATCTAACACTACGACAGAGCCACGCTTGTGTTTAATGATCTCTTCACCGGTTTTAGGATCGATCTTACGTTCAGTCAGTAGTTCTTGTACATAAAGCTGGAGCTGAAGATCAATATTTAACGCAATATCTTTGCCAGGGATAGGAGGCACGTACTTAAGGGTACGAATAATACGTCCACGGCTGTTAACTTCGACTTCTTGGTAGCCTGAAGTTCCATGTAGTAGATCTTCGTAATAACGTTCGATACCCAATTTACCGATATCGCGTGTGGCTTTGTAGTTACTGAGTTTCTCAGCTTTATCGAGTTTTTTAAGGTCACGATCGTTAATTTTCGCGACATAACCCAAGACGTGCGTGAGCGAATCACCATATGGATAGTAACGTTTTAAATAGGCTTTAACTTCCACGCCTGGGAATTTATGTTGGTTAACTGCAAACAAAGCAACTTGCTGCTCGTTTAATCCCTCAAGGATCGGCACAGACTTAAAACGGCGAGTACGGCGACGCTCTTTTTTAAATTGCTCAATGTCTTCATCGGTTAGACCTAATACTGATTTTAAATCCGCATAGGTTTGTTCCATGTCTGGTACTTTTTCAATGGTGACTTCAAGGTTATAGATAGGTCGATTTTCAGCCAGAAGCACACCGTTGCGGTCATAAATAAGACCGCGATTAGGTGCGACAGGAACAATTTTGATTCGATTGTCATTAGAACGGGTCTTATAGTCTTGGTGTTGTTCAACCTGAATATTAAAGAGATTGAACAATAAGACACTGACCAGAATGATAATTCCAATAAATGAGACAAGAGCTCGGCGGAAAAACAGCGCCGACTCAGCGCGATGGTCGCGGATCTGGGTTCGCTTTTGTCTCATCGATGGTTATTCCCTGTGGTACGGATGGTTAGCCGTGATGCTCCATGCACGGTATAAACTTTCTGCCATAACGACACGCACTAACGGGTGCGGAAGTGTTAATGGTGATAGTGACCAGCTTTGCTCTGCAGCTGCTTTACAGGCTGGTGAAAGGCCTTCAGGTCCGCCAATTAAAATTGAGACGTCGCGACCATCAAGTTTCCAAACTTCTAGCTGACCTGCTAGTTGCTCGGTATCCCAGCGTTTGCCAGGAATATCTAGAGTAACAATTCGGTTACCCTTAGCAACGGCAGCTAACATCGCTTCACCTTCTTTTTGAAGGATACGAGCAATGTCTGCATTTTTTCCGCGCTTACCTGCTGGGATCTCAATCAATTCCAGAGGCATATCTTTAGGGAAACGGCGGCTATATTCTTTATAGCCTTCCTCAACCCATTTAGGCATTTTTGTGCCAACAGCAATTAATTGAAGCTTCATGACTCACTTAGCTCCAAAGCTTCTCCAGTTGGTATACTTGGCGAGCATCTTCTTGCATGATATGTAGCATTACGTTACCCATATCAACTATCACCCATTGGCCTTCTTCTTCGCCACTAATACCAAATGGAGGGAAGTCAATTAACTTTGATTCTTTGTTTACGTGATCAGCAATAGAGCTCACGTGACGGTTTGAAGTACCAGTACAGATAACCATTACATCTGTGATGCTTGATTTACCACGAACATCAATTGTTACGATGTCTTGTGCTTTAATGTCGTCAATTTTATCAACAATGAAATCGTGTAGTTCTTGAACTTGCAAAGGGATTCCCTCAATAAGCGTTTAATAAATGTTTAGTCGTTATGATCTATTTTACTACTGGCTAGGATAGGTAAAAAGGTTGCGACCGTAATAAGATCGGAAGTATACCACGCTCTTATCTGACAGCGATAAAAGGACATGGTTCAGACGGTGATTTTTCGACCGCTTAAGGTTAGTTTTATAAAAAAAACGGTCAACAATGACTGAAGACCGTATTTATATAGAATTATGTGTGTTGTAAGTGAGTTTCTAAGCCGCAGATTTCAGCACACAGGGCACTAAGGGCTGGCCATGGTGTGGTGTCGTAATCAGTTTTAACCTGGATTTCAAGTTGAGTTAATTGCCGAATGATCTTTACTAAACGCGACAACGGTAAGCGATGAAGTGCACCAATATAAATTTCACGGCGGTTTTGCCACACTCTAAATTGCTCAAAAATGATATTAAGTGGTGTCCCTTTTTTCCCCATCTCTTGCATCTTATAGAGCTGGGTTAACTCTCGTTGCAAGGTACGTAATAAGATCGTGGCTTCAACTCCCTCACCTTGCAATTGACGAAGCACGCGTTGGCTGCGTTTTGCCTGTCCTGCTAATACCGCATCAACCAATTGGAAAGGGGTATAGTGATTATGGCGACTTAATGCTTCTTGTAGGCGAATAATGGTTAGTTCACCATCAGGATAAAGTAAAACCAGCTTATGTAAGCTTTGTGCTAACGCCAGTAAATTACCTTCATGCCATTGCGCTAGCATTTGTACCGATTCATGATCTGGCTTTAAACCGAGCATTCGACAGCGGGTTTGAATAAAGCGCGGCATTTGTTTAGCGTCGGGGGTATTACATGGCACATATAAGCCTAAGCTATCAAGTGCTTTAAACCACTTTGTCGCTTCTTGCTTCTTATTTAAATAAGGGCCTGTCAGTAATAAAAGAATGTCAGGGTTTAAGTGTGCAACAATCTCTAACAAGGCTTTTGCTTGGTTAGCATTAAGCCCTGTTTCTGGAAATTCTAATTCAATGATTTGCTGGGCTGAGAATAAGCTCATGGCTTGGCAGCAATCGAGAACTTGATTCCAATCTAACTGGTTATCAATGGTAAAACGGTGGCGCTCAAGAAAGCCTTGCTGTTGAGCAAGTTGCTTAATATTGTCACCACATTCTTGTTTAAGTAGTGGCTCATTACCAAATAAAAGGTAAGCCTGACGCAGGCCCTTATTGAGTTGCTGCGTCAGTTGTTCAGGATAAACTCTCATTGCGCGTTATGACTATCATGCTCAATAACTGTATTTGACTGCTTAGCAGGTAACGTTGTAATAATCGTTTTACCTGTCTCATCTGAAGATTCTTTTTTATCTTCTTCGTTAAGAATTTCTTTTAATTGAGAGTCTAATTTATCTTCTTCAATCTTATTAAATACGGTGGTTAGACGCGCTAATTTACGCATAATTTGTTGCGCGGCTTGTTCACGCATAACGTTAACCAATTCATCTTGCTCAACAGACTTCGCTAATGCTGTTAATGGGTTATCAAGGAACGTACGAGTCACTTTGGTGGTATACGTTTGCTGACCTTGATTAGGGATAGTGACTGAGTAATTAACCGTTAAGGTTAAATCGTATTCCGCTTTACCGTTGTTTTGATAAATCGATAAAGTGCGCTCACCTTGAGACTCACTGTTTATATTTAGGTTCGGCACATTTTTCGCAGGTGCAACTTCGCTAATACCATGGAGTTTAAATTGGTATCTAACCATACGGGTTAGCTGACCATAAGGGTCAAAACTGGTTAATGATAGTTTAGCAATACCGTCAGGAAGCATGTAATTACCGCGAAGGTGGAAGCCACAAGAAGCTGTTGTTAGCGCGAGAAGAGTAATGATAAGTAGTCGAGTTAGGCTGTTGGCCGAGAAAAAACTTTTCACGAAAGTCAGCTCCTTGAAGTAAAAGAAGGTGCGCTAGGCGCAAAATAAAATTGAACGGTTATTATAAAGATCCCCGCAGAAGCGGGGATCTTAGGGTTACTCGCTCTGCTAGATGCACTAACAGAGAAAATAACCTAATTAGCTAGCAACAATGTTAAGCAGTTTGCCCGGTACGTAAATGACTTTACGGATCGTTAAACCATCAGTGAACTTAATGACGTTCTCATCGTTTAGACCAAGTTCTTCAACTTGTTCTTTTGTTGCATCTGCTGCAACTGTTAACTTAGCACGAAGCTTACCGTTAACTTGAACAATGATCAGCTTCTCATCTTCAACTAATGCTTTTTCGTCAGCTTGTGGCCATAGTGCATTATCAATATCAGTTTCGCCCAGTGCCGCCCACATTTCGAAACAGATATGTGGCGTGATAGGGTAAAGCATAGTAACAATTGCTTTTAGTGCTTCATCAAGAATTGCGCGATCTTGAACTGATTCTTGAGAGGCTTTAGCCAGCTTATTCATCAGCTCCATGATAGCAGCAATTGCAGTGTTGAATGTCTGACGACGACCAATATCATCACTTACTTTTGCAATAGTTTTGTGAATATCACGACGAAGTGCTTTTTGATCTGCAGTTAGTGCGGCTGTATCAACTGCTTCAGCTGCGCCTTTCGTTGTATGTTCACGTACGAGTTTCCAAACACGCTTAAGGAAACGGTTAGCGCCTTCAACGCCTGATTCTTGCCATTCAAGTGTCATGTCGGCAGGTGATGCAAACATCATGAATAGACGAACGGTATCAGCACCGTACTTATCTACCATTTCTTGAGGGTCGATACCGTTGTTCTTAGACTTAGACATTTTGATCATGCCTGAGTGTTCAACGTTGTGACCTTGAGAGTCAACAGCAGACGTGATGCGACCTTTACCGTCACGTTCAACAGTTACATCTGTTGGTGCAACCCACTCTTTACCGCCTTTCTCTGTGGTATAGAAGAATGCGTCAGCCAGTACCATGCCTTGACATAGTAGTTGCTTGAATGGTTCGTCAGATGTTACGTAGCCTGCATCACGTAGCAATTTGTGGAAGAAGCGAGAGTACAGCAGGTGCATACATGCGTGTTCAATACCACCGATGTATTGATCAACAGGTAGCCAGTAGTTCGCTTTTTCTGGATCTAGAATATCGTCAGCTTGTGGCGAACAGTAACGCGCGTAGTACCAAGACGATTCCATGAAAGTATCGAATGTATCTGTTTCACGAAGTGCTGGTTCACCGTTAAAGGTAGTTTTTGCCCACTCTTTATCCGCTTTGATTGGGCTCGTTACGCCATCCATTACCACATCTTCAGGCAAGATCACGGGTAGTTGATCTGCAGGTACTGGGTGAACTTCGCCATCTTCAGTTGTGACCATTGGGATTGGCGCACCCCAGTAACGTTGACGAGAAACGCCCCAGTCACGTAGACGGAAGTTAACTGTCTTTTTGCCTTTGCCTTCAGCTTCAAGTTTCGTTGCAATTGCATCGAACGCTTGTTGGAAGTTAAGGCCATCGAATTCACCTGAATTAAACAGTACACCTTTTTCTGTGTATGCCGCCTCAGAAATGTCAGCATTGCTACCATCTTCAGGCTTGATAACCGCCATGATGTCGATGTTGTATTTTGTTGCAAATTCAAAGTCACGCTGATCATGCGCAGGTACTGCCATTACCGCACCTGTGCCGTAATCCATCAGTACAAAGTTTGCAACGTAAACTGGTACTTCACGACCATCTAGTGGGTGGATAGCTGTTAAGCCTGTATCCATGCCTTTCTTTTCCATCGTTGCAAGATCGGCTTCTGCAACTTTGTTATTGCGGCATTCGTGAATGAAATCGGCAAGCGCAGGGTTATTTTCAGCCGCTTTTGCAGCAAGCGGGTGGCCTGCAGCAATGCTGACAAATGTAACCCCCATAAGGGTATCAGGACGGGTAGTATAAACTTCTAGATCGTCTTGACCTTTAACGTTAAATGTTAGTTCAACACCTTCAGAGCGACCAATCCAGTTGCGCTGCATGGTTTTAACCATTTCAGGCCAGCCATCAAGGTTGTCAAGATCGTCAAGTAACTCTTGCGCGTACTCAGTGATCTTAATGAACCATTGTGGGATCTCTTTTTGCTCAACAGGTGTATCACAACGCCAACAACAACCATCTTCAACCTGCTCGTTAGCAAGTACAGTTTGGTCGTTAGGACACCAGTTAACAGATGAAGTCTTCTTATAAACTAGGCCTTTATTGTAAAGCTTAGTGAAAAACTCTTGTTCCCAACGGTAGTACTCTGGCGTACACGTTGCGAATTCACGGTTCCAATCATAACCAAAGCCTAATAGCTTAAGCTGGTTTTTCATGTACTCAATGTTTTCGTAAGTCCATGGTGCAGGGGCTGTCTTATTTTTTACTGCCGCATTTTCAGCAGGTAGACCAAATGCATCCCAGCCGATTGGCTGCATTACATTTTTACCTTGTAAGCGCTGGTAGCGAGAGATAACATCACCGATAGTGTAGTTACGCACGTGACCCATGTGCAGTCGACCACTAGGGTACGGGAACATGGACAGACAATAGAATTTTTCTTTATTAGGGTCTTCACTAACAACAAATGTTTTTTTGTTGTCCCAATGTTCTTGAACTTTTTGTTCAATGTCCTGTGGACGATATTGTTCTTGCATCGATGACATCCGGGATTTTGTGAGTTTAATATAAACACATTAAAATTAATCGACATAGAATAACCAAAGGTAAAGGTGTCAACAATAGCTGAAGGCAATTCGGTACCTTTAATCTTCTATTTGGCGGTATTTCAGCACGCTTTTAGTCAATATAGGCTAAGGAGAAACATCATGACTCAGCAAAAAGCACATTACGAAGCACTATTAGAAAAAGTAACAGAGACATTAAAGAATAGCCCACACGAGCTTAAGAAGTTTATTGAGACGACTGAACTGTATGGTAAAGCCGCCAGCGATATGACCAAAGATGAACTTGCACTGATCGAAGCATATTTAAAAAGTGATTTAAAAACATTCAGTGATGAAGTGAAAAATAGCCCTGAACCGTTCAAAGAAAGTCCATTCTATAAGTTAGTAAGTGAAACAGTATGGCGACACCTTGCTGAGATCACAGACAAAACACAATTAGAGTGGATTGAGGTGATGGATGATATTAAACATAAAGGAGTGTATCGCGCAGGTGAGCTGGTTGGACTTGGACATTTAGTTTGTGAAAAATGTGGTCATCAACAAACCATTACGCATGTGACTCGTATTGAGCCATGCATTAAGTGCGGTTGCGTAGAGTTTAATCGTCAGCCTTTAGAGCCTTAATCTTCGTATAGGGGATTAATGCAAAAAATAAAAACGCAGCGAATAGGCTGCGTTTTTTATTTTAGAATAAGTCATGACGCTTAGGCGTTAAAAATCGTCAGGGCGCTCGATAGTATCAACCACAACAGCAGAATCATCTTGGGGTTGAGTTAACGTTGCTGCTGGTTTTTGCTGTTTCTGTTTTGCTGGCTGCTGAAGCCCTTGGGGAACATCGTTATCGTAACCTTTTACTTTTCGCGTTGCTTCTGTCATCGGCTCGAAAGTGAACTTTTGTCCAGCCAGTGATGCTTCAACCATGGCACCGCCTTTCGTTTTGGTGAAAATGGCTACGCCATTGATGTAACTTTTTGTTGCATAGTTACCATTAGAGCCAGCACCGGCACCCGCGGTTCCCGCTTTTGCAGATGCGCCTTCATCTATGGCTACTGCTGATGCTTGGGCATCTAGCTCAAAGCTGCCGCTGACGAAATTGTCATAAGCACGTTTGTCTTGGAAAAACAGAATCTCGCTGTAAGCTTGCCCCCCGAATTGTAAGCCAATAGAAACTTGAAATAGTTTTGCAAATCCAGTGGCTTTATTCGCTTTAAAGACAACGCCCTTACCATAAGCACCACCAACCCAGAAGCCACCTTTACCGACAGATGGAAAAACCGCATAGCCATAGGCTGAGTTAAAGAAAGGTTGTGTTTGCGGTGATTGGTAAAAATGATCTAATGCGATTTTTGTATCGCTATCTTGTGCAAACACAGACGTTGAACTCAGCATTACGGCACAGGCACATAAGGTTACAAATAGTTTATGTATCGCTTTCATTATCCGATCCTTGTGGGTTGCGTAAGTACCAAGGGAAGCCTTACGAATCATAGGTTCTCATTATTAAGTGTTCTTTCTATATTTATTTTGTTATTCAACTCAACATACCATGAGCTGAAAAAAAAGGTGAAGTTTAAAGCTTCACCTTTTTGAGTATCTTATTCTATTTCTAATTGCCTTGTGTCACGGAAATGTCCACGTTGACGGCGGATAAGGATCCAAGATAACGCGAAAGCCCAGAAGCTATAGAAATATAAAGGCCAACTACCCATGGTAGTATAAGGTGTCATACCTATCGTTGGGATCACCGTTGCTTTTAGTACTCCAGTGACAAACTGAGGTAATTTTTTAGTGATCATCCCCTTATAATCAACGACCGCTGTAATACCTGTATTAGTTGCACGTAAGAGTGGTTTCCCCAATTCTAATGCGCGCATTTGGGCTATTTCCATATGTTGGAAAGGACCAATAGAGTGACCAAACCATGCGTCATTAGAAAGCGTTAGTAGCATTTCCGTGTGCTTGGTTATGTTCTCACGCATTTGCTCACTAAATGCCACTTCATAACATAATGCAGGTGCTATTGAATAGCCATGGGCTTGAATATTCGGTTGTATATAAGCACCACGGCTAAATGATGACATTGGCAAGTTAAACAACGGTGCAATAGGGCGCAATAAATTGCCAAACGGCACAAACTCACCAAATGGGAGTAAGTGATGCTTACTGTATCGTGTTGCTGTGTCGTAGTTATACGGACCATCAGCATCCACACCGAGAGTTAAGATATTATTGAAGAACTGACCATCAGGTTTTTGATCAAGAATACCGGTGATCACTGTACTGTTATGGGCACGGGCTGCATTATCTAAGCCTTGTAAAAAAACAGGAATATGTGCTTCGAGTGCAGGGATTGCAGCTTCAGGCCAAATAATAAGGTCGGATCCCCAGTTTTCACGGGTGAGATCCATATATTTCATCAAGGTTGGCCAACGTTGGCTCGGTAGCCATTTTTGGTCTTGAGGAATATTGCCTTGAATTAAAGCGACAGACACGCTGTGTTTATGATCAGGTTTCACCCATTGTGCTTTTCCTGCCCATAAAGACAAACCAATAATGACAATAGGGATCAGTAATGGTTTCCAATTACGGTAGGTTATCGCAGCAACAATCGCACCGGAAATAAGCACTAAGGCAAGGGTAATACCTTCAACGCCGAAGATTGGCGCAATAGCAGCCAAGGGAGTATCAATTTGGCTGTAACCCATCCATAACCATGGGAAGCCAGTAAATAGCCAACCACGTATCCAGTCTAAAATTAACCAGATCACAGGGCCTGTTAACAGTAGCTGGTGGAAAGGGCGAGTACGATTAAAGCGATTGTAGAGATAGCCATATAACGCAGGGTATAGTGCTAAGTAGCTGATCAGCAGTGTCATTAAGAAGACACTTGCAATCTTTGGCATACCACCAAAGTTATCTATACTCACGTGTACCCAGCTTATGCCAGTACCAAACATACCTAAACCGTAAAGAAAACCGATTAGGGCTGAACGTTTGGCTGTTTTATGTTGGAGTAAAAAGAAAAAAGCGATGAGAGATAATGGCGCGAGAAGCCAGTAGTTATAAGGTGCAAAAGAAAGTGTTGCAATTGCACCCGCAGGTACAGCTGCAAGCAGCTGTCCCCACGATAATAATGATTTTTTTGTCATTCTTTAAGAAGTAATAGTCGGTTGAAATGCTTCGTCAGGTACCGTTACTTGTAACTGGATAACACGACGGTTATCGGCAGAAGTCACTTTAAACGAGTAACCATTAACTTCAACAACTTCACCACGTGTTGGTAGGTGACCAAAGTTCATCATCACAAGTCCGCCGACAGTATCGACTTCTTCATCACAGAATGAGGTTTGGAATAGTTCATTGAAATCTTCAATGGTTGTCAGTGCTTTTACCGCAAAAGTATGTTTACTTAACTGACGGACATCTTGCTCTTCCTCGTCATCGAATTCATCTTCAATTTCGCCAACGATTTGTTCAAGAATATCTTCAATGGTGATAACGCCTGAAACACCACCAAACTCATCAACCACAATAGCCATGTGGTAACGTTCTTCACGGAACTCTTTTAATAGTCGGTCAACGCGCTTACTTTCCGGCACCACAACGGCGGGACGCAGCACTTTATCCATATCAAAAGGCTCGCTATCAGGAAGCAGATAACGCAGGAGATCTTTAGCAAGTAAGATACCTTCTACGTGGTCTTTATCATCACTGATAACTGGGTAACGAGAGTGTTGGGCTTCAACAATTAAATCAATCAGATCTTCTAACTTCTGAGAACGTTCAATCGTGATCATTTGCGAACGTGGGATCATGATGTCACGAACACGCATTTCAGAAATTTCCATAACACCCTCAAGCATATCGCGAGTGTCATGGTCGATTAGATCGTTTTCTTCTGAATCTCGAAAAACTTCAACCAATTCTTCACGGTTTTGTGGATCACCTTGAAATAGTTGGCCAATACGTTCAAAGAAGGACTTTCTACTCGGACCTTCAGATGTTGGAGAGTTATCTTCGTTCATTATTTACTTTCAGCAAATAGCTTGTCAGCTAAGTGGACGATGCCACGGAAATGCGATTCATCGTTGGATGAATCGCGATATAAATGATTACAGCTTCTCAGAAATATAAGGGTCAACAAATCCCATGTTTTGCATGATCTCTGTTTCCAAATTTTCCATTTCTTCAGCTTCTTCATCTTCAATATGATCATAACCTAGCAGATGGAGACTGCCATGTACAACCATATGTGCCCAGTGTGCTTTTAGGGGCTTATTTTGTTCAACGGCTTCTTTTTCTACAACTTGACGACAAATAATTAAATCGCCAAGCAGTTCCAATTCCATGCCAGGAGGCGCTTCAAATGGGAAAGATAACACATTTGTTGGACGATCTTTACCACGGTACTCGAGATTTAGTGCATGGCTCTCTTTTTCATCAACTAAACGGATCGTGACTTCTGCATCAGCTTGAAAAGGGATAACGGCTGCATTTAACCACTGTTGAAACTCCGCTTCTGTCGGTAACCCGTCCAGACTCTCAGTGGCGTGTTGTAAATCGAGGTAAATAGCCATTAATTACTCTTTTCTGATTCTATCTTTGCCGCAGTAGCGACGGCAACTAATGCCGCTTCTTTTGCTTCCTGCTCTGCTCGACGGCGTTGCTCTGCAAGCTTACGTTGTTTTTGGTCTTCGCTTTCCCATACTTCGTAAGCTTGAACAATACGTGCTACCACAGGATGTCGAACGACATCATCGGCTAAGAAGAAATTAAAGCTGATCTCATCAACTTCAGACAATACTTCAATAGCATGACGTAGCCCTGAACGTGCACCACGAGGTAGGTCAATTTGCGTCACATCACCTGTGATCACGGCACGAGAATTAAAACCAATACGAGTAAGGAACATTTTCATCTGCTCCACTGTAGTGTTTTGGCTTTCATCTAGAATAATAAATGCATCATTAAGGGTACGTCCACGCATATATGCTAATGGGGCAACTTCAATCACATTTCGTTCAATTAATTTTTCTACACGCTCGAAACCTAACATTTCAAATAGCGCATCATAGAGAGGACGTAAGTAAGGGTCGACTTTTTGGCTTAGATCGCCAGGAAGGAAACCTAACTTTTCCCCAGCTTCTACTGCTGGACGTGTTAATAGAATACGTCGGATCTCTTGACGTTCTAATGCATCAACGGCAGCGGCAACGGCAAGGTAGGTTTTACCTGTACCAGCAGGACCAATACCAAAGGTTATATCATGCGTCACCATATTGGCAATATATTGCGCTTGGTTAGGGGTACGCGGTTTAATTACACCTTTTTTGGTTTTGATGTGAATTTCTTTACCGTATGGGATAGAAGATTCTGTTGTTTGCTCTAATATGCCAGATTCTTTGATCGCAAGGTGGATTTGATCTGGTTCGATATCAGGAATAACGTTACGAACTGGCGCCGTATCAACGTAGAGATCTTTGATGATATTTGTCGCAGCCTCTACGGAATAGTTTTTTCCAACTACGCTAAAGTTATTGCTACGGTGATTAATTTCAACCCCTAATCGACGTTCTAATTGTTTGATATTATCGTCGAAAGGGCCACAAAGACTAGATAAACGTTGGTTATCAGCCGGCTCTAGTTGAAATTCTACAGTAATTATTTTGCTCAAGGTTTGCCTCTCATTAAGGCCGCCATGATGACGGCCATAGGTTCAGGGCAGGAGACGTACTCAGGTAAAACGTACATGCCTACCAATGTAGAGCAAGAGCTAACGGTTTACTCTGGTGTAAATACGCCTACACCCAATTCATTTTCTTTACGTGTTTTTGCCATCATTTCAGATGGTGACATTGCAACACGTAGATCCATTTCTGCTTCAGTACGTACTAATTCGCCACGTAGGGAGTTGGTAAATACATCAACAATTTTCACATCGACGAATTGACCAATTAAATCAGCAGAACCTTCAAAGTTTACGATTCGGTTGTTTTCAGTACGGCCACGCAGTTCCATCACGTTTTTACGTGAAGGACCTTCAACAAGGATACGTTGTTCTGTACCTAACATTTGACGCGCATGTCGCATTGCTTGGCTGTTTAGCTGTTGCTGTAGTGCGTATAAACGTTCTTTCTTCACTTCTTCAGACAAATCACAAGGGTAATCAGCTGCTGGTGTACCTGGACGTGGAGAGAAGATAAAGCTGTAACTAATATCAAAGTCGATTTCACGAATTAACTTCATCGTATCTTCGAAATCTTGATCCGTTTCACCAGGGAACGCGACGATAAAGTCTGAGCTCATTGTGATATCTGGGCGAACTTTACGCAATTTACGAATCTTAGATTTGTACTCTATTGCCGTATGAGGGCGTTTCATCATCGTCAGAATACGATCTGAACCACTTTGTACTGGTAAGTGTAAGTAGTTCACTAATTCTGGTGTATCTTTGTACACATCAATAATGTCATCAGTAAATTCAATAGGATGACTAGTTGTGTAACGAATACGGTCAATACCATCAATCGCAGCGACTAAACGCAGTAACTCGGCAAAGCTTGCTAGTTCTCCATCGTGCATTGGACCACGATAAGCATTTACGTTTTGTCCAAGTAGATTGACTTCACGAACGCCTTGTTCTGCAAGTTGTGCAATTTCAAACAGTACATCATCTAGTGGACGGCTCACTTCTTCACCGCGAGTATAAGGTACTACGCAGTAAGTACAGTATTTAGAACAACCTTCCATAATAGATACAAATGCTGTTGCGCCTTCAGCACGAGGCTCAGGCAAGCTATCGAATTTCTCAACTTCAGGGAAGGAGATATCCATAACGGTTTTTTCATTTGATTGTGAACGCTTAATCATCTCTGGCAAACGGTGCAGTGTTTGCGGACCAAAGATTACGTCAACATACGGTGCACGTTTACGAATCGAGTCACCTTCTTGCGTGGCTACACAACCACCGACACCGATCACAAGATCTGGCTTATTATCTTTTAATTTTTTCCAACGCCCTAGCTGATGGAAAACTTTCTCTTGTGCCTTCTCACGGATCGAGCAGGTGTTAAGTAGCACAACATCTGCTTCTTCTGGGATTTCGGTTAACTCAAAGCCATTAGCTGCATTAAGAAGATCTGCCATTTTAGATGAATCGTATTCGTTCATCTGGCAGCCCCAGGTTTTGATCAGCAGTTTCTTCGCCATCTCTAACTCTTCGCTCGTAGTGTTGATTTCATTACATTCAGATTACGGGCTGACAGGGGACATGATAGTCATCGCCTGTAGCAAGCCGCGTATTGTACTGCTTTAAACTCGCTCTGACCAGAACATCACCACCCTGAATAAATTGTGGGTTTATTCCAAGCTATGGGTAAAGATGGAATGATTTAAAAAGTGATTGTTCATTATAGACTTTATCGAGCGTTACCATACCAAGTTGGTGCATTTGACGGCGGATCCATAGAGTACGTTGATAGACGTAATTACTCATTGGTGATGCTTTTATCTTATATGGGTTTGGTAATACCGCAGCAAGCTGTGCAGCCTGTTGGATACTTAGTTGGCTGGCAGGTATATGGAAAAAGTGTTCACTTGCTGCTTCTACACCATAAATACCAGGACCGAATTCAATAATATTTAGGTAAACTTCAAGAATACGTTCTTTTCCCCAAACTATTTCCATCAATAAAGAGAAGTATAATTCGATACCTTTACGAATATATGAGTGAATTGGGAATAGAAACATATTTTTAGCCGCTTGCTGGCTAATCGTACTGGCTCCACGTACAGGCCCATTTTTACCTTCGTGTCTTAACACTGACAGTGTCGCTTGTATGTCAATGCCGTGATGCTCAGGAAAGGTTTGATCTTCTGAAGCAATCACCGCTAACTGCATATTTTTTGATATTTCATCTAAATTAACCCACTGATGTTGAGTGTGCGCAGGGTAACCTTGAGGTGGAAATAGTGTTCGGCTAATCTCCCATCCCCAAAATGGTGGATTAATAAACTTAAAAATAATCACGAGAAATATAGGAAACAAAAGTACAAATAAAAGAAATTTAGTAAAAAAACGTTTTAGCATGGTAAGACTGTTTCCTGATTATCAAAGTGATTGCACAATAAAAGAATGTTTATCTTAGTGACATTCCTTATATATTAAAATTTTTTATACAATTCGAGTTACTATGATGGTTTATTGGATTATAACCAAATAATGAGCCTGAACGTAATAGGTAGGTAAATAATGAAGCAGTATGATGTCATCGTTGCGGGTGGCGGTATGGTTGGGGCTGCAACCGCGCTTGGCTTAGCGAAGTTAGGTTTAGATGTTGCTGTATTAGAAGGCTTTGCCCCTCGACCTTTTGCAAACACACAACCGATGGATTTACGTGTTTCCGCAATTTCTCCTCATTCCGTTGCATTATTAGATCGGTTAGGCGCATGGAATGAGGTGCTCAACATGCGTTTGTGTCCTTTTAAACGATTGGAAACATGGGAAAATCCAGAATGTCGTACACGCTTTAATGCTGATGATATGGGATTAGATCAACTAGGCTATATTGTTGAAAATCGCCTGTTGCAACTTGCGCTTTGGCAGCAATTCGACAATATCGAGAACTTGACGTTATATTGCCCATCAAAAATGGTTTCAACAACATCGATTGAAAATGGCTATATCGTTGAGCTAGAAAATACTCAACAGCTACAGTGTCGATTATTAATTGGTGCCGATGGTGCTAATTCTCAAGTACGCCAACAAGCCGGTATTGGTATTACTGCGTGGGATTACCGTCAACACTGCATGCTCATTAATATAGAAACAGCATTGCCGCAACAAGATATTACTTGGCAGCAGTTTACGCCAGCAGGCCCTCGTTCATTCTTACCGTTGCCAGGACATCAAGGTTCATTAGTATGGTATGACAGCCCTGAACGTATTCGACGCCTATCACATATGACTACCGAACAGTTGCATGCAGAGATCTCTGCCGTTTTTCCTGAAGAGCTTGGTGAGTTCAGTGTGGTTGATCATGGATCTTTTCCATTAACGCGTCGTCACGCACAAACCTATTACAAGCCAAATGTCGTTTTATTAGGTGATGCTGCTCATACGATTAATCCATTAGCAGGCCAAGGTGTGAATCTTGGCTTTAAAGATGTTGATGTTTTACTTCAAGAAATAGAAGCGGCAGGTGAGCATTGGGCGGAAAGTTCGGTACTTGATAAGTACCAACGTCGTCGTCGTCCTGATAACCTTATAATGCAAACAGGGATGGATTTTTTCTATGTGACATTTAGTAATAACATCACGCCATTAAAGTTTATTCGTAATGCAGGACTTCGTTTAGCTGATGGGGCTGGCGGCATTAAAAAACAAGTATTGAAATACGCGATGGGTCTTTAGTTAAAGATTTTGCTATTTTTATAACGAAATGCAGAAAGCCGAGAGACATGATCTATCGGCTTTTTCTTTATCTAATAATATATCGCTAGATAAAAGAAAACCCACTCAAAGAGTGGGTTTCTAGTGTATGGTGCGGAAGGAGAGACTTGAACTCTCACACCTTGCGGCGCCAGAACCTAAATCTGGTGCGTCTACCAATTCCGCCACTTCCGCATGATTAATCGTCGAGACAATCAATCTTAAATAATGGCAGGTCTACCTGGATTCGAACCAGGGAATGGCGGCATCAAAAGCCGCTGCCTTACCGCTTGGCGATAGACCTACAGCGCTTGTTTACACAAGACTTTTCACAAACTAGAGAGAATGGTGCGGAAGGAGAGACTTGAACTCTCACACCTTGCGGCGCCAGAACCTAAATCTGGTGCGTCTACCAATTCCGCCACTTCCGCATATTGTCAGTTACAAATAACTGTTGTTTCTCTAGTTGTATAATTTAAATCAGTAATTGGTAAAAAGCTGATTTAAAGAATAAATGGTGGCTACGACGGGATTCGAACCTGTGACCCCATCATTATGAGTGATGTGCTCTAACCAACTGAGCTACGTAGCCAACATAGAATACTGAATTTCATCAATACTCTTAAATAATGGCAGGTCTACCTGGATTCGAACCAGGGAATGGCGGCATCAAAAGCCGCTGCCTTACCGCTTGGCGATAGACCTACTAGTGCTTTTTAAAAGCATCTCTCAACGCTATTGAGAGAATGGTGCGGAAGGAGAGACTTGAACTCTCACACCTTGCGGCGCCAGAACCTAAATCTGGTGCGTCTACCAATTCCGCCACTTCCGCATGTTATCAGTTTCTAGAACCGATATTCAATTTTAACGTGAAAATTGAATGGTGGCTACGACGGGATTCGAACCTGTGACCCCATCATTATGAGTGATGTGCTCTAACCAACTGAGCTACGTAGCCATTTTCCGTTTTTTAACACTGATTCTTAACGAATCACTGTGTCGGGAACGGGGCGCATTATGCTCATACCAGCGAAAACCGTCAATAGTTTTTTTAAATATATCGTCAAAATTCGTTTGTTCGGCGCATATTTGGGCGATGTGTGCGAATGACAAACTGAAATTACGATTGTCAGCTTAAAACTTCAAAAAATGTGAACACTATCAAGTTATTTATATTGCTAACAAATAAGTGAAATTTATATTTAGATGAAAATAAGCCAGCTAATAAAGCTGGCTTATAGAATTTGTAAAATTAGCGGCTAAGCTACAAATTACACGTTAAAACGGAAATGAACAACATCACCGTCTTTAACAATGTACTCTTTACCTTCTAGACGCCATTTACCTGCTTCCTTAGCACCTGACTCACCACCGAAATTGATGTAATCGTCATAGCCAATAACTTCTGCACGAATAAAGCCTTTTTCGAAGTCCGTGTGGATAACACCCGCTGCTTTTGGTGCTGTTGCACCGACAGGGATTGTCCATGCTCGCACTTCTTTAACACCTGCTGTAAAGTAAGTCTGAAGAGACAATAGCTGATAACCTGAACGGATAACACGGTTAAGACCTGGTTCTTCGATACCCATATCGGCAAGGAACTCTTCACGATCTTCATCATCCAGTTCAGCGATCTCTGATTCCATTGCCGCACATACTGGAACAACAACCGCATTTTCTTCAGTTGCACGTGCAATAACTTTGTCAAGGAATGGGTTATTTTCAAAACCGTCTTCATTAACATTAGCGATGTACATGGTTGGCTTAAGCGTTAAGAAGTGTAGGTAATCGATCGCTGCTTTTTCTTCTTTTGTCAGCTCAAGTGCACGTAGCATGCCACCTTCAGTTAGGTGAGGAAGCATCTTCTCTAGTACTTTGATTTCAAACTTAGCATCGTTATCACCGCCTTTTGCGCGTTTAGCTAAACGCTGGATTGCGCGTTCACACGTATCTAAGTCTGCCATCGCAAGCTCAAGGTTGATGATATCCATGTCTTCTAACGGATCGATACGGCCAGCAACGTGGACAATATTATCGTTTTCGAAACAACGAACAACGTGGCCAATAGCATCTGTTTCACGGATGTTAGCTAGGAATTTATTACCTAGACCTTCACCTTTAGATGCACCAGCAACAAGACCCGCGATATCAACAAACTCCATCGTCGTTGGCATAATTCGTTCTGGATTTACGAATACTGCCAATGCATCCATACGTGGATCAGGAACAGGTACTACACCTGTGTTTGGTTCAATAGTACAGAACGGGAAGTTTGCTGCTTCAATGCCTGCTTTTGTTAAGGCGTTGAATAGAGTTGACTTACCAACGTTTGGTAGACCTACGATACCGCATTTAAAACCCATGGTTTAAAACCCTTTTGGTGATTATTCTGTGTAACAACTCAACTATAGTACGAATGACTGTATCTATAGCGGCAAAATAGTACGCGAAAATGTGTGGCTATTCTGCTTTGAATGTATGTAGGCGATTTTGCGCCTTTGTTAAGCCGTCTTTAAGTAAGATATCAATGCAGCGAACAGATTCATCTACTGCAGCATCAATCAATTCTTGCTCTTTAGCAGGTGCTTTTCCAAGTACGTAGCCTGCGACTTTGTTTTTATCGCCTGGATGACCGATAGCGATCCTCAGACGATAGAAATCTTTATTGTTGCCCATTTTACTAATGATATCGCGAAGACCATTATGTCCGCCATGACCACCACCTTTTTTAAATTTCGCAACACCGGGTGGTAAATCTAATTCATCGTGAGCAACTAAAATTTCTTCGGGTTTGATTTGGAAGAAGTTAGCTAACGCAGCAACCGACTTTCCTGACAGATTCATAAAAGTCGATGGGATCAATAGGCGAAGATCTTGTCCATTGGCTGTAATTCTTCCTGTTAAACCAAAATACTTGGGATCAGGGCGAAGGGTTACATTGTGGACGCGCGCTAATTCTTCAACGACCCATGCACCGGCATTATGGCGGGTGTTGGCGTACTCTTGACCCGGGTTAGCGAGGCCAACAAGCAAACGAATATTATTACTCACGTTTATCTCTCTTGTCATTTACCAGTAACTTAGCAGGTTGCACCTGAAATTATAGTGACAATGAGTTACTGGGTGTTGGGCTCAAAACGCGCCATATATTATATTAAATTAACTAAAATTGATATGGCTCTTCGTAGTCACTGTTTTTGCTGGCTAGACAAAAGAAAACGCCTCGCTATTGCGAGGCGTTAAATATCTTATTCGGTTAAATTAAGGCAACCTAACCGAGTGAGCAAATTAGTGCTCAAACATTGCTGAAATTGATTCTTCGTTGCTAATGCGGCGAATAGCTTCAGCTAGCATACCTGACAGTGTTAATACTGATACTTTACCCGTCGCTTCAATTTCTTTTGTTAGCGTAATTGAGTCTGTAACGATAATTTCATCGATAACAGATTCACGGATATTCTCTAGTGCACTACCTGAAAATACTGGGTGAGTAGCGTATGCAAATACACGTTTTGCACCACGCTCTTTTAGCGCTTCTGCTGCTTTACATAGGGTACCGCCTGTATCGATCATGTCATCAACGATGATACAGTCACGACCTTCAACGTCACCGATTAGGTGCATGACTTGAGATACGTTTGCACGTGGACGACGCTTATCGATGATAGCGATATCTGTGTCATCAAGTAGTTTTGCAATAGCACGAGCACGGACAACACCACCGATGTCTGGTGATACCACAACAGGATCTTGAAGATCTTTGGCTAGCATGTCTTCTAGAAGAACTGGGCTACCAAATACGTTATCTACAGGAACATCGAAGAAGCCTTGGATTTGCTCAGCGTGTAGGTCAACAGTAAGAACACGGTCAACACCCACATTAGAAAGGAAATCAGCAACTACTTTTGCAGTGATTGGTACACGAGCAGAGCGAACGCGGCGATCTTGGCGAGCATAACCAAAGTATGGAATTACTGCTGTAATACGGCCAGCTGAAGCGCGGCGTAGTGCATCGATCATAACAACCAGTTCCATTAGGTTGTCGTTCGTTGGTGCACAAGTTGATTGGATAATGAATACGTCGCTACCACGTACGTTTTCATTAATTTGTACACATACTTCACCATCGGAGAAACGGTTAACCGTTGCATCTCCCAATGAAATATAAAGACGATCAGCGATGCGTTGGGCTAGTTCTGGTGTTGCGTTACCAGCAAACAGCTTCATATCAGGCACGGTGTAAACCTCAGGTTGCGTCCAAGTTGTAATTACTGACAATCCGTAGAATGTGCGGCTAAGGTTGTCATAAGAGGAGACGTGTTGACACCTTTTGCGACAAATCCGTGGAGCCAGTCAGGTAAAATTTTCAAAATTGCGTTGGCTTCTTCCTGCGTATTAAACTCCGAAAATACACAAGCGCCAGTGCCGGTCAATCTTGATGGCGCGTATTCTAACAGCCACGAAAGCGCCTGATCAACCTCGGGATTAAGACTTCTTACAATTTTCTCGCAATCGTTTTCGTAAACTCCACGTAACAGTGCATCTAGGCTACGTTTTTTAGTATTACGCGGAAGTTCTGGATGGGTGAAAATATCGACAGTTGCAATGCTAATATCAGGCTTTGCGATTAAAAACCATTTTTCTTGCGGTTCTGCCGGTTGCAGTTTTTCACCAATACCTTCGGCAAATGCGCTAGTACCACGGACAAAAACAGGGACATCAGCACCTAATTTAAGACCAATATCTGCTAATTCATCAACCGATAGCTGGGTTTGCCAAAGATGATTGAGGGCGACTAATGCTGTGGCTGCATTAGAGGAGCCACCACCAAGACCACCTCCCATAGGAAGGATCTTATCAATATGAATATCGGCTCCTAAGTCACAATGTGAGGCTTGACGAAGTGCATTTGCAGCGCGATAAATCAGGTTATCTTCGGTTTTAACTCCTTCAATTGCAGGCGTTAAATTAATTTGGTTATCACGACGTGGCGTGATGGTTAAAGTATCGCCATAATCGACAAACTGAAACAGCGTCTGTAAATCATGGTAGCCATTTGGACGTTGGCCTGTAATGTATAAAAATAAATTCAGTTTTGCTGGCGCTGGCCATTGGCTCGCGACACCAAAAGGGATGTATTGACTCATGCAATGCTCGTCTATTTTGAGTAATCGAAAATGCTTTGCTGTTTAATTTGCTAACCAGTTAGAGATTTTTATTTTAATTTTGAGTTTGCCTTGGTTTAGTACCATTTGTGTGGGTAAGGCAGGGCTTTGATCATTATACGTGTTGTAGTGCATTTCCCATACTTGACCATCAATCTCTTTGGCGAGATAAGCGACTTGATCATTTTTGTTTAGCTGATAAGTATCAGCAGCCGTCGGTAAACCAATTAGCCAATCGCGCATTTGTGATAGGGGTAATTCGATTCCTGTTAATTGCTTCACTAATTGCGCAGCATCAGTGCCATGATAGGTTTTACCATCAGGATCGATGAGTGTTACGTTGCCTGGCTCTGCATTGAGATTAAGGACGGTTTTGTACATTTTTGTTAAGATTAACTGGTATTTATCAGCATGATTTTTCCAGTTAAAGGTGAGAGATATGCGTTGCTCAGGGCTTAAATAGCCAAACACACCTTTCGCTTGATAATCGGTGAGGTGTTTTAATTGGGCTTGATGGATTTCCCAATCGACTTTTGCGGTGCTTTTGGGCGTTTGCGCACAGCCAGATAATAAGGAAAATGTAATAGCAATAAAGGCTAAATTACGTAATCTCATGATGAAAGCTCGTAATAAGAATGAGCAAAAACAATAACGATTATTTTAATTAAAGCCAAATATTAAGCAAAAATAAGGGGTAAATTAGGCAAATAAGGCAATAAAAATGCAGTCATTATTGATTGATTACGTCAGCTACCTTTTATTAAGTCAGGGCATCAAGTAAAATCCCCTCCTTAGATTTTTTCACTGGCGAAGTGGGTACACCGTCTCCATGACCTTGCTTGCATTAGGAATCAACCATAAAACAGCTTCTGTTGATTTACGCGAAAAAGTAGCTTTTTCTCCTGAAAAGCTATCTTTGGCGTTGCAGCAGCTGAAAAACCACCCTGAGGTATTAAGTGGGGTTATAGTATCTACCTGTAACCGTACTGAAGTTTACTGTGAGATTTCACAGTCAGGGCCGGGTGTGATCATTGACTGGTTGACCAAATTTCATCAGATCACAGCCGAAGAACTGATGCCAAGCCTGTACTTTCATGAAGAGCAAGCGGCAGCACGTCATTTAATGCGTGTTGCTTGTGGCCTTGATTCGTTAGTATTGGGCGAGCCGCAAATCCTAGGACAGGTGAAGCAGTCTTATTCGGAATCAAAAGACAACGAAGCAGTAGGTGGCACCTTAGAAAAGCTGTTTCAAAAAACCTTTACAGTAGCGAAACGCGTACGTACTGAAACGGACATTGGCGGCAATGCTGTCTCTGTAGCTTATGCGGCGTGTTCTTTAGCGCGACAAATTTTTGAGTCTTTATCGGGTGCTACTATTTTACTTGTTGGTGCAGGCGAAACAATTGAACTTGTTTCTCGCCATGTCGTTGAACAAGGTTGTAATAGTTTGATTGTTGCTAACCGTACGCGTGAGAGAGCAGAAGGCATTGCACAAGAGTTTGGTGCTGAAGTGATCAGTCTTGAAGAAATTCCTGATCACCTCCATCGCGCTGATATTGTTATTAGTTCAACCGCAAGCCCATTGCCGATTGTTGGTAAAGGGATGGTTGAAATGGCATTAAAACAACGTCGTCATCAACCTATGCTGTTGGTGGATATTGCTGTGCCTAGAGATATAGAACAACAAGTTGGCGAATTGAACGATGCTTACTTATATTCTGTTGATGATCTTCACTCGATTGTAGAGAAGAACCGTGAGCAGCGTAAGGTCGCAGCGATTCAAGCTGAAGCCATTATAAGTGAAGAAAGCGCTGTGTTTATGCAGTGGTTACGCTCACTTGAAGCAGTTGATAGTATTCGAGATTATCGTCAATTTGCCGAACAAATTAAACAGGAGCTACTACAGCGTAGTCTCCAAGCCATTGCTAATGGTACCGAGCCTGAAAAGGCGTTAGCAGAGCTCAGTAACAAACTTACCAATAAGCTTATCCATGCACCAACCAAGGCTATGCAGCAGGTCGCAAAAAATGGCGAATCTGAAAAATTAGCTGTGATTCGTGAAGCACTCGGTCTGGATTCCTATAACGATTAGTAGTTGATCGCCTTTGGCTTTCGCTCAGCACTATTAGAAGATTATGAAGCAATCAATTTTAGTTAAATTAGAAACTCTTGTTGAACGTTACGAAGAAGTTCAACATCTCCTCGGTGATCCAAGTGTTCTTGCGGATCAAAACCGCTTTCGTGCGTTATCAAAAGAATATTCTCAGCTAGAAGAAGTGACTAAGTGTTTTCAAGCTTACCAACAAGCAAAAGAAGATTTAGTGGCTGCTGAAGAAATGGCGCAGGAAGACGATGCAGAAATGCGTGAAATGGCACAAGAAGAGATCAAAGAAGCCAAAGCTGAAATTGAACGCTTAGCTGATGAACTTCAGGTGCTATTGATTCCTAAAGATCCTAACGATGATCGTAACTGTTTTGTCGAAATCCGCGCAGGTGCGGGTGGTGATGAAGCGGGTATCTTTGCGGGTGATCTTTTCCGTATGTACAGCAAATATGCTGAACGTCGTGGCTGGCGTATCGAGATCATCAATGAAAACCGCTCAGAACAAGGCGGTTACAAAGAGATGATCGCAAAAGTGAACGGCGATGGTGCTTACGGTATTTTGAAATTTGAGTCAGGCGGTCACCGCGTTCAGCGTGTTCCTGCAACAGAATCTCAAGGTCGTGTACATACTTCAGCTTGTACTGTTGCGGTATTACCTGAAATTCCAGAAGCGGAAATTCCAGAAATCAATGCTGGCGATTTACGTATTGATACCTTCCGTTCATCAGGTGCGGGTGGTCAGCACGTTAACACCACCGACTCTGCAATCCGTATTACTCACTTACCAACAGGTATTGTTGTTGAGTGTCAGGATGAGCGCTCACAGCATAAAAACAAAGCAAAAGCGATGTCGGTACTTGCTGCTCGTATTATCAAAGCAGAAGAAGAGAAACGTCATGCTGAAGAAGCGAGCACACGTCGTAACCTACTAGGTTCAGGTGATCGTTCTGATCGTATTCGTACTTACAACTACCCACAAGGTCGTGTTTCTGATCACCGTATTACACTGACACTTTACCGCTTAAATGAAGTGATGGAAGGTGATTTAGATGCATTGATCCAACCGGTATTTACTGAATACCAGGCGGATCAGTTAGCTGCGATGTCTGAGCAAAACTAATGCCTCAAAGCATTGAATATTTGCTAAAGCAAACCACTGAACAACTAGCAAGTGCGGGCTCTGAGAGTCCGCAACTTGATAGCGTTGTTTTGCTATGTCATGCGCTTGATAAGCCACGCAGTTATTTATTAACGTGGCCTGAAAAGCAACTAGATGATGAGCAATATAATTTTTTTCAGCAGTTACTTGCACGCCGCCGAAATGGTGAGCCTATCGCATATATTGTTGGTGAGCGTGAATTTTGGTCACTGCCATTAAAAGTCTCACCTTCAACCTTAATCCCTCGTCCTGATACTGAGCGTTTGGTTGAACTTGCATTAGATAAAATCACAAGCGCTACTACCAAAGTATTGGATTTAGGAACCGGAACCGGTGCGATTGCACTGGCGATTGCTTCTGAGTGTCCAAGTCTTCAGGTTACAGGCATTGACTTACGTCAAGAAGCGGCTGAGCTTGCGCATGAAAATAGCCAACGTTTATCAATATTAAATACCCGATTTTTAGCGGGAAGTTGGTATTCACCATTACAAGACAATGATGTGTTTGAGCTAATTGTGAGTAATCCGCCTTACATTGATCAGGCCGATCCCCATTTAGTTCAAGGCGATGTCCGCTTTGAACCAAAGAGTGCATTAGTTGCTGATGATAATGGCTTAGCTGATATCCGTATTATTAGCGCGCAAGGACGCAAACACTTAACAGTAGGTGGTTGGTTGTTAATGGAGCATGGCTTCGAACAAGGTTCGGCTGTAAGAACTATTTTAGAACAGTTGGGTTATCAACAAGTATCTACCAGTCAAGACTATGCAGGGCTCGATCGTGTCACGATGGGCTGCTGGCAAGGAGAATTATAATTATGTATATGGCAATGAAACATCTTCATTTAGTGGCAATCGCACTCAGTGTTTTACTGTTTGTGACTCGCTACATCATGATGATGGCAAACTCATCACTTTTAAATAAAAAGTTTTTCAAGATCACTCCCCATATTGTTGACACTGTGCTTTTAGCAAGTGGTGTGGCATTAATTTTTATTACAGGATTTATGCCTTTTACGGCTGGTAATAGTTGGTTAACTGAAAAGTTAACTTGTGTACTCGCTTACATCGCCCTTGGTTATGTCACACTGCATATGGGTAAAAATAAAGTCTTTAAGACATTTGCCTTTTTAGGCGCATTGGGCTGGGTATTTCTGGCTGCGCAATTGGCGGTAACGAAAACGCCAATTTTAGGTTAAGTTAGGTTATATCATGATGCTGTTTAATGAAGACGAATTAAATTCGCGGCCATTAGTTTATGGTGCTATTGATATGATGAAGGACATCGTGCCTGAATTTCCAACCCAGTGGGTGGAGTTAAAGTTATCTCAATTAGCGCAGGAAGCTGAGCAAACATTAATGGAAGAAGTTAATCCTCGTTTACGGTTAGAGGGGCTGTTACGCCTTTTTTATCGAGAGTGGGGATTTCAAGGCGATCACCAACAATACTTTTCGTCAGATAATGCATTCTTAGATAAAGTACTGGAGCGTCGAAAGGGGATCCCTGTAAGCCTTGGTGCTTTATTTCTTTATTTATCTCAGCACCTTGATCTGCCGATTGAAAGCGTAGGCTTTCCGACCCAGTTTCTATTAAAAGCGACATGGTCTGAAAGCGATGTTCAGTATATTAATCCGTTTGATGGTGAGTTTGTTAGCACGCATATATTACGTAGCTGGTTGATTGGTCACCGTGGTCCATTTACTGAACTTAAACCTGAATACCTTAAAACGCAGCAGAATCATGAAATTTTAACGCGTTGGTTAACGGTTATGAAAAGTGCACTTCTTCGTGAAGAGCATTTTACGGATGCTTTACGTTGTAGTGATCTTGCGCTGGTATTTAGCCCAGGCGATCCCCATGAGATCCGTGACCGAGGCTATATTTATCAACAGCTTGACTGTAATCACGCTGCAGCGATGGATTACTCATACTTTATTGAGCAATGCCCAGAAGATCCAGCCGCTGATTTACTTAAAACTCAAGTAGAGACGCTCTTTGATGAGCCTCTGATTCTACACTAGAAGAGAACAACAAATATGATGGAACAAAAAACTGTTCGCATTGGCGATATTGATGTTGCAAATGATAAGCCATTTGTTTTATTTGGTGGCATGAATGTGCTTGAGTCTCGCGACTTAGCGATGCAAATGTGTGAGCACTACGTGAAGGTCACTGAGAAATTAGGTATTCCTTACGTATTTAAAGCTTCTTTTGATAAAGCTAACCGTTCATCTGTTCATTCATACCGTGGTCCTGGTATGGAAGAAGGTTTAAAAATCTTTCAAGAGCTAAAAGATACGTTTGGTGTGAAAATTATCACTGATATTCACGAGAAAGAGCAGGCACAACCTGTTGCTGATGTGGTTGATGTGATTCAGCTTCCAGCGTTTCTGGCTCGTCAAACTGATCTTGTTGAAGCAATGGCAAAAACAGGCGCTGTGATTAATGTGAAAAAACCACAGTTCATGAGCCCTGGTCAAGTCGGTAACATTGTTGAGAAATTCGCTGAGTGTGATAATCACAATGTGATCTTATGTGAGCGTGGTGTATTGCACGGTTACGATAACTTAGTGGTTGATATGCTTGGTTTTGATGTAATGAAAAAAGCATCAAAGGGTAGCCCAATCATCTTTGATGTGACACATGCGCTGCAGTGTCGTGATCCACTAGGTGCGGCTTCTGGTGGTCGTCGTGAGCAAACCGTTGATCTAGCTCGCTCTGGTATTGCAACGGGTATTGCGGGCCTATTTATGGAAGCACACCCAACGCCAGATCTCGCGCTTTGTGATGGTCCATCAGCATTCCCACTCGATAAGCTAGAACCGTTTTTAGCACAAATTAAACAGCTTGATGATTTGATTAAGAGCTTTGCTCCAATTGAAGTGAACTAAGTCTTTCATTTAGATTTTAAAGCCCAGAGAGTATAAATCACTGGGCTTTTTTATTGCCGATAACGAACTGAATGATTATTTTGTGTGATAAATATTCAATATATGAAAAGTTAATAAATCCACAAAAACGATATTTAATTCTTATTTTTTAAGTGATATGTGAAGTTATATATTGTTATTTGTTAGTATTGCAGTTCTCATGCTTATTGGGTATTAGTTATCCAGTGTGATATGTGTCTCGCTTGTTTTGAAACTTAAAGATCGTAGTTTCATACTTATAGCCGATTTTATTTGGTTAGAGAGTTACTTGTGTCATTAACAACAATCCAAGCGCACCCCGAAAAAGAGAGCACAGCACATCCTTCTAAATGGACACAGCATGACACCCGTTGGATGTTAAGTTTGTTTGGCACATCGGTCGGGGCGGGTATTTTATTTTTACCTATCAATATTGGCTCAGGTGGATTCTGGTCACTGGTTATAATGGCATTATTAGCAGGACCTATGACATTTTGGGCTCATCGTGGATTAGCGCGTTTTGTTTTATCATCATCATCTTCTGACGCTGATTTTACCGATGTAGTTGAAGAGCATTTTGGTTCCCGTTACGGACGCTTAATTTCAGTCCTGTATTTTCTTTCTATCTTTCCTATTTTACTCATTTATGGTGTCGGCCTAACCAATACCGTTGATAGTTTTATTGTCCATCAATTAGGTTGGCAAGCGCCGTCACGGGTGTTGTTATCAGGCGGATTAGTCTTCTTGATGATCACTGTGATGCTTGCGGGTGAAAAAGCGATGCTTAAAGCGTTTGAAGTGATTGTCTACCCACTGGCATTTATTCTGACGGGCATTTCTATTTACCTGATCCCAAGCTGGCATGTACCTAATCTTAACTTCTCTCAAAGTATTACTGAATTTAGCTCATCGTTATGGTTATCAATACCAGTTGTTGTTTTTGCTTTTAGTTATACGCCTGTCGTTTCTGGCTTTGTGAATGCTCAACGTCGTCAGTATGGCGATCATGCACATCGAAAATCAGAAACAATCTTAAAGCGTACCTCAATGATGTTGATTACTTTTGTTTTGTTCTTTGTGTTCTCTTGCGTGCTAAGTTTATCCCCTGAGCAGTTACAGCATGCAAAAATGGATAACGTGTCAGTGTTATCTTATTTAGCGAACGTTAAAGACAGTCACTTTATTATGTTGCTAGGCCCTTTAATTGCTTTTATTGCAATTACGTCATCGTTTTTAGGGCACTTTATGGGCGCACGTGAAAGCTTCAATGGCATTGTAGCGAAACAAACATCACTGCCATTAAAAACCATCGACAAGGTTGGGGTAGTGATCATGTTCTTCTCTATTTGGTTTGCTGCTGTTATGAACCCAAGTATTTTAGGGATGATGGAAGCGTTATCAGGCCCTGTGATTGCGATGATACTTTTTATTATGCCAATGCTTGCGGTATATCGAATTGAAAGTCTGAAAATGTACCGAGGTAAAATCAGTACTTGGTTTATTTTATTGATGGGATGTTTAGCAGTCGCGGCGATTATTTTTAGCTTAGTGTAAACATTTACTTGATAGCTGGTTTAAATTGGTTTCTAAAATAAAGGCTTGCGTTATACGCAAGCCTTTTTGTTTATTTAGCAGTATCAGGCTTTATAATTTAAAGCGGTTGATTTCTTGCTGCAGTTCATAAGAGAGCTCTGATAATTCAGCGGCTTGTTTTGCGGCTTCATTAGCTTCAACAGCCAACTCGTTTGAGACATCACGGATCCCTTCGGTATTGCGCGTGATCTCTGATGTCACTGATGATTGCTCTTCGGCAGCAGAGGCTATTTGGGTTGCCATATCATTGATGTTATTAACAGCATTGGTAATTTGCGCCAAACTAGCAGAAGCAGAGCTTGCATCATCAACACTGGTTTCAGATAGGTGACGACTATCTTCCATTATCCCAACCGCTTGCCCTGTGGTTTGTTGTAGCGTTTCAATCATTTGCTGAATTTCTTGGGTCGAGGCATGGGTACGTTGACTTAATACTCGTACTTCATCTGCAACAACCGCAAATCCACGACCTTGTTCGCCAGCACGTGCAGCTTCAATCGCGGCGTTTAATGCCAGCAAGTTAGTTTGCTCTGCAATGCCTTGGATAGTTGAAAGAATCGTATTGATACTTTGGGCATGGCTATTAAGATCGCTAATCACTGTCGTTGCCGTTTCAACTTCTTGCGCCAAACTAGAAATAGATTGTTGGCTTTGATTGACCTGAGTAGCACCATGATTAGATGCCATCACAGTTTCTTCTGCTGTTCGTGCTGTATTCTCAGCGTTAGAGGCAATTTCTTTGGTTGCCGCTGCCATTTCGTTAATAGCAGTTGCGACCATATTGATTTCATCTTGTTGATGCTGGATACGGGTACTACGTTCTTCTGCTTGGGTTGCCGTTAAATGTGACTGTTGACTGAGAGATTGAGATACATGGTTTAAACGTGCCACCATTTGATGCATGTTGCCAACAAACTGGTTGAAGTTATTGGCGAGTTGGCCCACTTCATCATTGCTCTTTGGCTCAATACGTTGAGTTAGATCGCCTTCACCACTGGCGATTTCTGCCAGCGCGTTTGATACGCGATCTAAATCGCGGAACAAGAAGTTAACTAACCATGCCACTGTAGTAATGACTAACAGTGCAATAACCGCAGCGGTAAGAAGGAGCTTATAAAGCAATGCTTTATGGCTGGCTTCCTCGGTTTTTTTATCCATGTTGAGTGCTAATATCCAGTCAGTATGAGGGATGTTAGCAAAATAAAGTAGTTTAGGCTGATCGTTAATGGTCAGGTTAGTCAGTGCATTATTATGAATTTGCTGCTCAATATAATTAATAGAAAGCGCGTTGCTATAACGTGAAATAGGTTGTAGCAATAGCTGCTGATCGGGGTGAGCGATAAATGTGGCGTCTTTTTTATTGATCAACATAGCAAATGCATTTTGACCAACATTCAAATTGACGATGTCGTCGATTAATTGGGTGATCAATATATCAGCGCCGATAACACCGATAAAAGTGGAATTATCATAAACAGGTTTGGCGATGGTCACCATTTTAGCTTTAGTTAAGGTGTCCATATACGGTGACGATATGATGGTTTCATTCGCTTTTTGTGCTTGTTGGTACCAAGGACGGGTACGTGGATCTACCTGAGATAAATCACGTTCAGCAAAAGAGCTAGTGGCGATACCTGCGGTGCTGCCGAAGTAAATATCTTCAAATTGACCCGCTAAACGGGCTTGCTTTAAAGAGGGGATCGTAGCAATGTCAGGATTGTTAATTGTTACTGAGTCAATAATATTGGTACGAATATTTACCCAGTCACCCACACTGCTGCTAACAGCCTCGGTTAGGCTACTTGCTCGAGCGTAAAGATCACGTTTAGCTTGAGTATCAATTTGATTAGCAGAGAGCCAAGTGAGTGCAGTCGCCATCACTAAAACTGCCGATAAACTCGCGACAATAAGTTTTTGTTTTAATGTTAACTGCATTATATATCCCTAAAATCCAGTAAATGTTAGCAGATTTTAGCGGTTGTTTATCATTGATGCACCTTAAATAATGGAATTGTTATTAGTGTTACTGAATTGAGTGATGACCGTTCCATTTTTTGTGCTTTTACTACAAAATAAGCGTTTTTCTTGTCATAAAACACAAGAAATAAACTGAACTTGACTGAATATGTAATTTAGTTACATATCTTTTGGATGTTTAGACGTCTAGATGTTGACACTGTGAGCGCATCCCTTTAGTCTTGGAATGAATGTATAAATAGAACTTTAGTCGTCGCCATGCCAAATATAGATAAAAAAAATCAAACCATTTCACCTTCTGCATTAGCACTCTTACCCTTGGGTATTTTTTTAGCTTTATTCATTGGTGTAGGTACTTACCTTACGATGCAAGGGGTTGATTTTGCTTTTTATCAATTACCTTCACCTGTCGCAGCTTTGCCTGCTGTTGTTGTTGCGATTTTATTAAGTAAAGAAAAACTGAATAAAGCGATAGAGCAATTTATCCGCGGTGTGGGTCATAGTGACATTATCGCAATGTGTATGATTTACCTATTGGCAGGCGCTTTTGCTTCTGTTGCTAAAGCGTCGGGTGGGGTCGATGCAACGGTTAACCTTGGTTTATCACTTATTCCTGCAAGCATGATTTTACCCGGTATCTTTGTGATCTCTGCTTTTATTGCTACTGCAATGGGAACATCTATGGGGACGATTGCAGCAGTAGCCCCCGTCGCATTAGGCATTGCGCATGCGTCTGGTATGGATGTCGCATTAACTGCTGGTGTGGTTCTTAGTGGGGCAATGTTTGGTGATAATCTTTCAATTATTTCTGATACCACAATCGCAGCAACGCGATCACAAGGCTGTCAGATGAAAGATAAATTCCGTGAAAACATTAAAATCGCCTTACCTGCTGCAATTGCCGCTATTTTATTATTTGCGTTTAATAGCTCGGTTACACAATTGCCTGAAACAGCACCTATTGAGTGGTTAAAAGTCATTCCTTATATCACTATCTTGGTGCTCGCAGTCTCTGGGGTTAATGTGTTTGTTGTTCTATCTGTCGGTATTTTACTGGCTGGTGGTGTCGGTCTAACATCTGCTGCTGATTATAGTTTTACCAGTTTTGGCAAAGATATTTATGGTGGTTTTAGCAATATGCAGGAAATCTTCCTGCTCTCTATGTTGATTGGTGGTATTAGTGAATTAATGCGCCAACAAGGTGGACTCGCTTTCTTAACTCAAAGTATCAGTCGTGTGATTAATGTATTTAGCAAAAAACATCAGTCATCTGAAAATTTACGGGCGAGTGAGTTTGGTATTGCTAGTCTTGTGAGCTTGACTAACTTATGTACGGCAAATAATACTGTTGCGATTATTGTATCAGGCGGTGTTGCACGTGAACTGGCTGATGAAAATGGGGTTACACCACGTCGTTCCGCGAGTTTACTCGATATTTTCTCGTGTGTAATTCAAGGTGTTTTACCATACGGAGCGCAAGCGTTACTCCTTGGTTCTGTTTTTGAGTTATCACCATTAGATGTTGTTGCGCACTCTTATTACTGTTTCTTCTTAGCTCTTTCTGCCATTGTTGCGATTATGTTGAAACACCCTAGTCGAAAATTGGCGAAAGTATAATGTGATATCTATCACTATAAAGTAGTGTTGAGCATAACTGTTTGAAAAAAGCCCAGTATTTACTGGGCTTTTTTGTGCTTGGGTGTGACATAAACAAGAGTTTTAAAAGACGAAAAGTGATCCTGTTAACAAAAATTTAAAATGGAAAATTCATACGTATTTATTTCGTTACACTGGCGATATTGGTCACATTGTTTCACTTTTACCGACATTTTTTTGTGGTGAAAATGTGACTAATTAATTTTTCCAGTTTTACGAATATTATCTTCGTTTGAAGTCGCCATTAAAAATACAGTTAAGGTGGATACCATGAAGCAACGCCTATTTGCTAAAACAGCATTAAGCGCCGCTCTCGTTGCCGTTCTTTCAGGTTGTGCAACGACAGCGGAAAAAGCCTCATCAGCATGGGATGCTGATACAACTTATAGAATCACGATTCTTCATACCAACGATAACCATGGTCGTTTCTGGCATAACCAGAATGGTGAGTACGGTATGGCTGCCCGCAAGACATTGATTGATGAAATCCGCGCAGAAGTAGAAGAACAAGGTGGTACTAGCTTATTACTTTCTGGCGGTGACATTAACACGGGTGTTCCTGAATCAGATCTACAAGATGCAGAACCTGATTTTAAAGGAATGAATCTGCTTGGCTATGATGCAATGGCATTAGGAAATCATGAATTTGATAACCCATTAGATGTACTACGTAAGCAAGAAGAGTGGGCGAATTTCCCAATGTTGTCGGCTAATATTTACGATAAGACAACAGGTGAGCGCTTATTTCAGCCTTACCAAATTTTTGAAAAGCAAGGGATCAAGATTGCCGTCATTGGTTTGACGACAGAAGATACGGCTAAAATTGGTAATCCTGAATTTATCGGCAATGTAGAGTTTCGCGATCCAAAATCTGAAGCCAAAAAAGTGATTGCTGAGCTAGAAAAAACAGAAAAGCCTGATGTGATCATTGCGGCAACTCATATGGGTCACTATGAAGATGGTCATCGTGGTATTAATGCTCCGGGTGATGTTGCGCTTGCACGTTATTTAGATGATGGCGATCTCGATATGATCGTCGGTGGTCACTCGCAAGAGCCTGTCTGTATGGAAGGCCCAAATGTTGCGAAGAAAGATTTTAAACCGGGTGACGAGTGTGTACCTGATCAGCAAAATGGTACATGGATTGTCCAAGCCCACGAGTGGGGTAAGTATGTAGGTCGTGCTGACTTTGAATTTCAGAACGGTGAGCTTTCACTGGTTAGTTACGATTTGATCCCCGTTAACTTGAAGAAAAAAGTTAAGCTAGATGATGGCTCAAGCAAGCGTGTCTTTATTCAAGATGAAATTGTAAAAAACCAAGAAGTGTATAACTTCCTTAAGCCTTACCAAGAGCATGGACAAGAGCAGTTAAACGTTAAGATTGCCAAGTCGAATGGCAAGCTAGAAGGCGATCGTAATGTGGTTCGATTTGAGCAAACAAACTTAGGTCGTCTTATTGCTGCGTCACACATGCAACGTGCTAAAGCGGACTTTGCTGTAATGAACTCTGGTGGTGTTCGTGACTCAATTGAAGGCGGCGATATTACTTATAAAGATGTACTCACCGTTCAACCTTTTGGCAATATCGTGACGTACACCGATATGTCAGGTAAAGAAGTTTTAGATTATCTGAATATTGTTGCCACTAAGCCGATAGATTCTGGTGCTTATGCGCAGTTCTACGGTATTTCAATGACGGTTGAAAATGGCAAAGTAAGTGATGTTAAGTTAGCTGGTAAGCCGTTAGATCTGAAAAAGACTTACCGTTTCACTGTACCAAGCTACAACGCAGCTGGTGGTGACGGCTATCCGAAGATCAATGATCATGCAGGCCATGTAAATACGGGGTTTGTTGACGCGGAAGTATTAAAGCAATACTTGGAAACGAATTCACCCATTGATGTAAACAAATTCGCGCCGAAAGGTGAAATTGTTTATAAATAAGCAATATTAATTGCTCGAAAGCGCATCTTATATTTTTATTCGATGCGCTTTTTTGTATTTAAAATCCTTCTTTTGATGGATATAGCCGAAAACTGTCAACTCACGATATAATCATTACAGGTAAACAGATGTTCTTAATTTCTTTAGTTGCTTTTGAGCAATAGGGGGAATTAACCACAGCTGTTTGAATGAAAAATAGAGTGAAAAATAATGACTCCAGCGATTCAATTAGCAAAGAAACAAAAAATTTCGTATCAAGTGCATCAATATGAACATGATCCAGCCAATAATAATTTTGGTCATGAAGCGGCAGAAGTCTTAGGGCTAGATCCTAATCGCGTATTTAAAACCTTATTATTTGCATTAAATGGCGATCCTAAAAATTTAGCGGTTGCCGTCGTTCCTGTATCTGGCATGTTAGATTTAAAAGCAGCAGCTAAAGCTGCGGGCGGTAAGAAGGCTGAAATGGCCGATCCAAAGCTTGCGGAAAAAGTAACAGGGTACATAGTGGGTGGTATTAGCCCGTTAGGACAAAAAAAACGGCTGCCAACCTTTGTTGATAGCAGCGCAGAAACGTTTGATACTATTTGTGTTAGTGCAGGTCGTCGCGGCTTAGAAATAGAACTTGCGGCAAAAGATTTAGTTAGTTTGACTGGCGGTAAATTTGCCCCGATTGGCAAGGAAGACTAATACCAAGGATAGAGAGCAAAGAGTGTGTCAGTACCTAATTTAAACTTACTTCGAACATTACATGTCTTATTGGATGAGTGCCATGTAACACGTACGGCTGAGCGTTTACACATTACGCAGTCTGCAGTAAGTCGGCAACTGACACAATTACGTGAAATTTTTTCTGATCCTTTGTTTGTGCGTGAGGGAAACCGGTTATTACCGACCCCTCGCGCACTTTCACTACAAGATAAAATTACGTCATTGCTTACCGATTGCGATTTGGTATTTGAACCAGAACAGTTCTCGCCGCATCACTGGCGCGGGAAAATAGTCTTGTCATCTTCTGATTATGTCGCGCAATATATCTTTCCTGATATCGTCGAGTTATTAACATTGCACGCGCCTTTGCTTGATGTGAGCTATCAGCTATGGTCACCAAGTTATACTGATCAATTAGCCGATCTTGATATTCAATTAGTCTCGACTATGGCCCCAAAGATACCTACCGGATTATCTGGGATACAGATTGGATCTGATCGTGCAGTGTGCGTGATGAGTACAACGCATCCATTAGCAAATACAAAGTTAGATTTAACGGTACAAGACTTTGTTGCCTACAATCATATTTCTGTTAACGGTGGTGGAGATAAAGACAGTTTCGTTGATGTGGAGTTACGTACTTTAGGTTATCGGCGACATATTCAAACAACAGTGCCATTTTTCGGATCTGCTTTAAGTATTGTATCTCGTACAGAAATGTTTCTTGTTATTCCAGAACATATAGCTGTTACGATGCAAGATTTCTATAATATTGTTTATAAGCCATTACCATTTCCAAGTGTGCTGAATCAGTATTGGCTGCTATGGCACCCTAAATATAACAACGAATTATCCCATCAATGGTTGCGAGAGCATGTGCTAACGTTAATGAAGAACTCTTTGTATTCAATGGGGCAATAAATCATTAACGAACAATGATGTGTTTTTACGACACCGAAAGGTAATGATTTTTTATCATGACCGTAATGATTTCTTTTGATTTCTTCTTATAACGCTTACTTGGTATTTTTTCTACCAATGTAAGGAGAACATCATGACCATCAGTATTTGGCTATCATTATTATTAATTTGTATTTTAGGGGCGATGTCACCAGGACCGAGTCTTGCTGTTGTTGCTAAGCATAGCTTAACCGGTGGGCGTAAACATGGCTTAGTAACGGCTTGGTCTCATGCTTGTGGGGTAGGTTTATACGCATTATTAACATTATTAGGGCTTGCGGTTGTTTTAAAACAATCACCAACAGTCTTTAATCTGATTAGCTATGCAGGAGCTGGCTACTTAGCCTATTTAGGCGTTAATGCGTTGCGTTCTAAAGGCGGCGTTGCAGAAAAACTCGCAGCAGGAAAGCCTTCTTCCCTTCTTCATGCGGCAAGAGATGGTTTAATGATCTCATTATTAAACCCTAAATTAGCGTTATATTTTTTGGCTCTATTTAGTCAGTTTGTTGCGTTGGGTACAGAAACTGGAAGTAAAATTGTTATTGTGGCGACACCACTATTAGTCGATGGATTATGGTACACCTTAGTTGCTTGTGTCTTGTCATACCCTCGAGTATTACAAACGTTAAGATCCCGCGCTGTACTGATTGATCGTCTATCTGGTGTAGTGCTTATTGGACTGGCTTGTCGTGTACTCTGGCTAGTATGATTGTAAAGTCTAAAAGAAAAGAGCGGCAAAACCGCTCTTTATGGTCTTTGAATTATTCACTGCGACGATTTAGATGTCGTTCACGTGTTTCAGCTTTTTTCTCAGGGCTTTTCTTTAGCATGACATATAGCGCACCAGTGCCACCATGTTGCCGTTGCGCCGAGTGAAAGCAAAGCACATCAGATATTTGCTCTAGCCATGTTGTGACATAGCTTTTCATTAATGCTGGTGGATTAGCACGCTCACCTTTGCCATGAACTATCATAACGGTGCGAATATCTAAACGTTGTGATTGCTTTAGAAATGCTAATATTTCATCACGGGCTTGTTGTAATGACTTTTTATGAAGATCTAAACGGCCGTGAATATCGTACTTACCTTGACGCATTTTTCTAAATACAGCTTCTTGTACACCATCTCGTTTAAATTCAATCATATCATCAGGTTTTACCATTTTGGCATTATCTAATGATAAGTATTCAGAATCACTTTCAGCGAGACTTTGAGCTGCAATTCGACGAGCTAGTTGAGACTCTGATACCTGATATTTTTGTGAAATGGTCACAGTATCTTGTTTGATTGGCGCAACATCGGCCATCATTTCTTTAAAAAGGTCTAATTCATTATTATCTGGCATAGGACTTTCACTTTAAGTAACCGATGCTATTGATTATACAAGTGTAATAAAATCTTGCCTAGTTGATGGTGAAAGGTAAGAAAATGAAAAAATAACAAGTATAGAAGCAAGTCCTATATTATTTCCAAATAAACGCTCTAATCAAATGTCCATATTATAGCCCTAACATTTAGATATGATGGTGGTTATTTAAGCCATGTGTATTGCCTGTTGTTATGATCTAGAACAGGAGTAAAAAGGCTGTTTCATTGTTGTGGTTATTTGTGCGTTTGAGAGCACTTAAGTTACCGAGAATGCACAAATTTGGTTGCTTGATGAGCAAAAAAATTCGTTACAAAAAAAAATACCGTATAGGGGTTGCTAAAATCAATTTGGCGAGTATTATAAGCGACCTCGACGACGCAGAGCGTTGTTGAATTTGTCGGTGAATAGCGCAGTTTGGTAGCGCATCTGGTTTGGGACCAGAGGGTCGGGGGTTCGAATCCCTCTTCACCGACCACTATTTTAAAAGTAGTGGTTTAATATAACCATTATTTACAGTCGGTGAATGACGTAGCTTGGTAAGCATCCTGTTTTTGGAAATAGCGGACCAGAGGGTCGGAGATTCCTTCTCTATATAGACTCAGCTCTTCACTGACCACAATTTAAAAGTAGTGGTTTAATAAACCATTATTTACAGTCGGTGAATAGCGCAGTTTGGTAGCGCATCTGGTTTGGGACCAGAGGGTCGGGGGTTCGAATCCCTCTTCACCGACCACTATTAAAAGGTAGTGGTTTCGATAAAACCATTATTTACAGTCGGTGAATGACGTAGCTTGGTAAGCATCCTATTTTTGGAAATAGCGGACCAGAGGGTCGGAGATTCCTTCTCTATATAGACTCAGCTCTTCACCGACCACTATTAAAAGTAGTGGTTGTAATCAACCATTATTTCAGTCGGTGAATAGCGCAGTTTGGTAGCGCATCTGGTTTGGGACCAGAGGGTCGGGGGTTCGAATCCCTCTTCACCGACCACTATTTAAAAATAGTGGTTTAATATAACCATTATTTACAGTCGGTGAATGACGTAGCTTGGTAAGCATCCTGTTTTTGGAAATAGCGGACCAGAGGGTCGGAGATTCCTTCTCTATATAGACTCAGCTCTTCACTGACCACAATTTAAAAGTAGTGGTTTAATATAACCATTATTTACAGTCGGTGAATAGCGCAGTTTGGTAGCGCATCTGGTTTGGGACCAGAGGGTCGGGGGTTCGAATCCCTCTTCACCGACCACTATTTAAAAATAGTGGTTTAATAAAGCCATTATTTACAGTCGGTGAATAGCGCAGTTTGGTAGCGCATCTGGTTTGGGACCAGAGGGTCGGGGGTTCGAATCCCTCTTCACCGACCACTTATTAGAAGCCTCGTCGAAAGACGGGGCTTTTTTGCATCAGATGTCTTTCATATTTTGTTGAATAGCATGTTTGGTAGAGCATCACAGCTCTAGGTAAATGGCGGACCAGAGGGTCGGGGGTTCCTGATCTATTAAAAACCTGCTCTTCACCGACCACTTATAAAAAGCCTCGTTGAAAAACGGGGCTTTTTTACATCTGATGTTTATAAACCCTGTGAGTAAATAATACGATTTAAAGTGTTTTTACACAGCCATGTGTTGGTATTTATGACGTTAGCTTTTCCCATCCATCACACTGTGCCGTAACACCTTTGGTGATCCTTTCAACAGTAAATCCTTCTTTCTCCATCAAAGCGGGAAGTCCTTGCTCTCCGATTAAATGAAATGCGCCGACAACAACCATAAACCGTCCAGATTGATAATCTTCTGATTCACTGAGTATTTTTGTCCATTGACGATTCCGAGAAAAAATTAAGGCATCGTTGGTTTCTGGATCAAATTGGGTATCGTTGAATAGTTCGGTAAATTTTTTACTGTCGCCTTGTTTCCATACATTAACTAAACATTTCAGTGCTTGCTCTGTTTGTTGCCAGTTATTGATGGTCTCTAACAACATGTTAGTGCCATTTTCAGGTAAGTTTTGAAGCAGGTTTAATTGATGCTCAACCGTTTCAAATGCCTTAATTGGTAGATTTTGCTGCTGCGCTCTTTTCAATAACACATAATCGATACCCTGATCGGTCGATAGATTTTGTTGCTTAGCGAGTGCAAGCTGGAGATAAGTTGCTGTCAACCATGGTGGCTGAGCAATAAGGTGTTCATAAGGAAGTTGTAGTGATGTTGTGATTATTTGAAGCGTTTGGAGTTGTTCGGAATTGAGTTTGTCTTGGGTTAATGGTGGCTGGTATTGTTCTATGGTCGATGTTGATTGAGTGAGTATATTGGCTTCAACAATTAATGCATCAGCATGTTTCCATTGCGTTAAAAAAGCCTTTGGTAATGGAAACATGTCTTTCTCACCCGCATGTATTGAACCTAATACATAGAACTGGCGTTGCGTGTCATAAATTTTCCAAACAATGGGCTCTGCGAATGCATGATGAGAAATAAATGGCAGCAGCACCAGAATTTTTGAAAGTAAAGATCTAAACATTCATCGCCTTAAAATAAGAAATTATACGTTTTCTTAGTTATAACAAAATATTCCTGATTAGTAATAAAAAAGGCTACTGAGAGTAGCCTTTGGTATTAGTTTGGTTAACTAAGGCTAGGGTGAAGCCAGAACCACCAAATAATTAATGCAATAGCAGCAATGCCTAATAACAAGCACATACTATTTCTCCTGTGCTGATTTAGCTTGGTAGCTAGGTTTAAATAAGCGAAGTCGATTGGCATTGGTAACTACCGTTATGGATGATAACGCCATGGCAGCCCCCGCAATGACTGGGCTGAGTAATGCCCCCGTGAGTGGGTACAATACACCTGCAGCAACAGGAATACCTAAGCTATTGTAAATAAAAGCACCAAATAGGTTTTCTTTCATATTTCGCAAAGTTGCTTTAGATAACTCTAATGCATCAACCACTCCATGAAGAGAGTGACGCATTAATGTAAACTGCGCACTTTCTATTGCAACATCAGTACCACTTCCCATCGCAATACCGACTTCTGCCAATGCAAGAGCCGGAGCATCGTTGATACCATCACCGACCATGGCAACTCGATTACCTTGTTGTTGAAGCTGTTTTATTTGTTCCGCTTTACCATCGGGTAGCACATCAGCAACTACATCCGTAATGCCTAATTTAGTCGCGATAACTTGTGCTGTTTTAAAACTGTCTCCCGTTAGCATCACAACAGTCAGACCCATTTTTTGCATTCGTTTAACCGCACTTAATGAGTCACTACGTAGAGGATCGCTAATGCCAATAATTCCGATAAGTTGGTTATTTTTCGCTAAGTAAACAGGTGTTGCACCTTGAGAGGCGATATTATCAAAGTCAGTTTGGGCTTGATTGATATCAACATTGTATTGGGTCATTAATTTTTCATTTCCCAGTATCACGCTGCTTGTATCAATAGTGCCTGACACACCCATACCTGCAATGGCTTTAAATTCTGTTACTCGACTGAGAGTCAGATCTTTTTGTTTCGCTGATTCAATAATAGCGTTCGCTAAAGGATGCTCCGAACCTTGTTCTAAGGTAGCGGTTAATTGTAATAGCTGATCTTCAGTAAGAGCGGTATAGCTCTGAATACTTACCACTTGTGGCTTTCCTTCAGTGAGCGTACCTGTTTTATCTAACACAACAGTATTGATGTTGGCTGCTTGCTGCATAGCTTCAGCATCACGAATTAAAATTCCTAGCTCTGCTGCGCGTCCAACTCCTACAGTCACTGACATTGGTGTAGCGAGCCCTAATGCACAAGGACAAGCAATGATAAGTACGGTTGTCGCTGCGACTAACATATAAACCGATGACGGTGCTGGACCGAAGTAGTACCACACCATGGCAGTAATGATGGCGATGATCATGACACTTGGCACAAAGATACTTGAAATAGTATCAGCTAAGCGTGCAAGTGCAGGTTTACTGCTTTGAGCTTGACGAACGAGTTGGATAATTCGAGCTAGCATTGTATCGCTGCCAATATGCTCAGCTTTAAAGAGTAATGCTCCTTGCTGGTTGATCGTCCCTGCTCTGATTTTGTCACCATTCTGTTTGTGAACAGCAAGAGGCTCACCCGTTAGCATGGATTCATCTATATAGGTATTACCTTCAATAACGACACCGTCAACAGCGACTTTTGCACCAGGGCGAAGACGTAACGTCATCCCACTTTTTATTTCATTAAGTGGACGCTCACTTTCCACGCCGTTTTCAACTACGATAGCCGTTTGTGGTTGTAGATCGATTAAACGCTCTAATGCTTTCGATGTTTGACTACGCGCGCGAGCTTCAAGGGCATGGCCTAATGTAATTAAACCTATAATCATGGCTGTTGCTTCGAAATACACATGGCGAGCAGCAGCTGGAAACATATCAGGTTTAAGCACAACTAACATTGAAAATAGCCAAGCAGCACCGGTCCCCAGCGCAACTAATGTATCCATAGTAGCGCGATGATGTTTAAATGCTTTCCAACTATTGAGATAGAAATCTTTACCAACAGTTACGATCAATAATAGGGTGATTAAGCCAACAAATCCCCATGCCAATTGGCTGGTGGTTGAGTCGATCATCATACTACCGCCAAAGATCCCCCAAGCCATCATAGGAACCCCTAAGCCAAGTGCAATAAATGCATTTCTTAAGTGTGTTTTGAATGTTTGAGTATTTTGTTGTTGTTGACGATGACGTCGAGTTTGTTCATCTTCACTGATTTCAGCGCCATAACCGGCTGCAGTAATCGCGGTAATAACGGCTTTTATATCAGGATTACCTGAGATAAGTGCTGTACGCTCCGCAAGGTTTACACTGACGGTATCAACACCTGTAACTTGCTTAATCGCTTTTTCAACAGAGGCGACACAACTGGCACATGTCATACCTGATAACAGTAACTGTTGAACCTGAGAACTTTCAGATGAGAGAAGAGCATTTAGCGCTTTATCATCCTTGTTCTCTTGCTCATTGGTGTTTACTGGTTGAGCTAATTTGTCATCTATAGTTGTTTGTGTTGCTTGGTAGCCAGCCTCTGTAATAATGGAAATGACATCTTCTGCAGTAAGTATTGTTCTAATTTCTGCATGCGTTTTATCTAAAGCAAGGATTTTGATCTGATCATTGGCTTTTAGTTTCTCTGTCAATTTGGCAACGCACTTTCCGCATGAAAGCCCTGATAGAGTAAACATCAGTGTGTCTTTTTCTAATTCCGACGAAGCAGGTATTACTTGATAACCCAGTGATGTAATAATATCGGTAAGTGTTTGCTCACTTAGAGAGCCCGTTATATCAGCTGTTTCTTTCGTTATACTAGCGCTGAAAATATCATTCCGGCTTGCTAGTGCGGCTTCAACTTTAGCCACGCATCGACCACATGATAAACCAGCTAGTGCAAGTTGATAGTGGAAACCGACGTGATAGCCTAATGCATTGATCTTTTCAGACATTGTTTTTAGTGGGCTTTCACTATTTACAGTAATTTGCTTTGTATCTATATCGATAATTTGGCAGTCGGGCAATGTTGCTAAAGCTGAACGTATTTTATTTACGCAGCTCATGCAATGGACGTTCGCGAGTGGGAGAGTAATAGCATTCATTTTGAGCCCTTACGCCTTACTATATTTAAAGGATGAAGTAAGAATAAACCTTCCAGTTACTGTAAGGTCAAGGTATGTTTGGTGTATTTTAAAGAATAGATAAAACGTGGAAGGATAAAGATGATTAATATAAGTGAAGTCGCTGAAAAAACAGGGCTAACAGCAAAAACTATTCGGTTTTATGAAGCGAAAGGTGTGATAAGCCCAGCTCCTAGAGGTGCTAATGGATATCGTTATTATAATCAAAACCATATTTCAGAGTTACTGTTGATCAAACGTTCTCGAATGATTGGATTTTCTCTTGATGAATGCCGTGATTTATTAACGTTATCAATGAACTCAAGTCGTCAGAGTCGTGATGTAAAACAAAAGGCGGAAGAAAAGTTAAAAGAGATAGATATTAAGATTAATGAATTACTACAGATGAAGAAAACACTAGAAGCATTAACGAAGCAATGTCCTGGAGATAAAAATTCAACCTGTCCGATATTGGAAGGGTTAGTACAACAAGAATAAACAGGCGCTAGAAAATTAGCACCTGTTATTAATTCTGATTATGAATTACTGTCAGTCATTGCAAGTGTGCCGTCGTAAGGGATCACTTGTAGCTTGGGTTTTGGATGCTTTGTGAAAATCACAAGTTCATCTTTATTCAGTCTTTGTAACGAAAGCTGGTACCAAAAACGTTTATTTGCAAAGTTTAAGCTCTCTATCGAAGAATCAGTAATTTTCTTGGTGTGATCTTCATTACTGGTGATTAATATTGCCGCATTGCCAAAAGCGTAAAAATACAGTCCTTTTAATACGGTATAGCCATTATCTTGTTTTGGGTCGGGATAGTCTATTAAGGTGTATTGACCAAATTTACAACTGCCGAACTGTTCATGGCCGGGAGTGGTTAATTTATAGTTAAAGTCGCAACCCATACCGTTAATAATTGGAAATAACATCAGAGCAACTAAGGCCATGATGATGTATTTAATTTTTTTCATACAGTTTACCTGCTGAATCTATATATATAGTGCCTTTCGATGGCAGGTTTTTAGGCAATTCATTTAAGTTAAGAAGCTCTATATTACCACAGATCTGCTGATTATTAACGGATACACAGGGTGGTGTTTGCCAACTACTGGTCCAAAGTCCTATCCATGCTAATAATGCAATCATGGATATACCACAACCAATTTTTGCTATCTTTGATAACGGTTGTTTTGCTGTGGTGTCATTTTTCTGCTCACCGTTATTATCCAATAATGCAGTTACATTCTCTTCTTTATTTAAAGATGCGTTTGCACTTTGACTAGTCGTTATATGGTCACTGTCTGATACGAGCTCTGGTTGGATTTTATGCTGTATAAAAGTGTTTTTAGCAATCGTAAATCCAGCCCCTTTTATCGTAATGATAATTTCATTTTTTGTTTTAAAAGCTTTGCGTAAATTAGCGATAGCAACATTTAATGAGTTAGGTACAACGACTTTATCAGGCCAACCGATCTCCAGTAATTTATCGCGGCTAATAATCTCACCATTATTATCAATTAAGTATTGTAGTATTTTTGTCTCACTAGCACTGAGTTTGGTTGTAGTATCAGGTGTAGAATAAGCGCTTTTTTGGGGTTCAAAGCTATCTTTACCCTGCTTATATATAATCATTGATTTACCTATTCACTATCTACAAAAGACCATAGTCGCCTTTTAACGTATTTATCATTGTTATTATTTATAGTGCTAAATGTATCTTGGCGCAGCGGGATAAACTACGCAATTTTTAGCAGTTACTCTGTCTAAATTGAAGACTTAAGTAACATGTATTGGATGAAAGAAAAACAAAAAATAATCCAGTATCTTTTTTGTCAGCATTGATGCTAACAAAAAAATTTATTTATGGAAGAGATAATAAAAGTAGCAGATACCACATTGTGCAGATAAATTAATCTTTGAACGTTTTTTGATAATTCAATACACCTATATAAAGTAATGTTTTTAGATGGCTGGAATCATAAAAAAGAACTATTTAATTATTTGTTTTTTATTGCTTTATGTTTTTTTACATGGTTTTTTTATCTTTTTTTAGAACTGTTTTTTCTAGATGAATTGTTTTGTATTTTCCTTTATCTCCTTTTTTTTCTGAAAAAACTATTTTTCAGAAGTCCGATTTTTTTTGTGGTGAAAAACACAAAATAATTGTGAACATCATTTTTTATTACTTGCCATAACATCGTATTCGTCACAAAATACACCCCGTTCCTGACAATAACTGCTTTGCGATACACATTAAAAAAATAGTACGCACTACATAAAGCAGACTTAAAAAGTTTAAGCATTACTCAATGGAGTTAAACATGAAATTGAAATCTCTATCTCTATCTGTACTAGCAGCTTTATCTCTAGGTGTTGCTACATCTGCTACGGCAGCTGATGCAACTACTAGCACTACAGCTACAGCGCCTGCACAAACTGCTCCTTCTTACGATCAATCTGGTTTCTGGGTTGGTGGCGCACTAGGTATGGGTTACGTATCTAACAGCGATATTTCTAAGTTCCCTGGTTCTGCAAACGGTGAAGCACCAAGTGTTAAACTAGATGCTGGTTACGACTTCAACCAATACTTCGGTATCTACGGTAGCTACGATTACATGCATGATCTAGGTAATGCTGACATGCACCTAGGTACTTTGGGTGTGAAAGGTAACCTACCTCTAACTCAAAAACTATCTGCGTTCGGTAAGTTAGGTGCTACATACATCTACGCTGATAACAAGAACTTTGCAAACAACGCGCTACACATGAAGTCTGACAGCTTCTCACCAACAGTTGGTCTAGGTCTGTCTTACCAAATCACTCATGCACTATCTACTCAAATCGGTGCTGATTACTACCAAGACCTACGTACTTCACACGGTCACGCTGATCTAACTCAAGCGTACTGGGGTATGACTTACAAGTTCGGTCAACCAGCAACTCCAATGGTTGTTACTAACAACGTTGAAGTAGTTAAAGAAGTAGCTGTTGAGTCTCAAGTACCAACTCGTTCTTCTTACGTTCTACCATACCAAAATGGTCAAACTAAGCTAAATGACTACGGCCGTTACAACCTAGGTGAAGTTATTGCAACTATGCAAGCTAACCCAGAAGTTAACGCTCAAATCATTGGTCGTGCAGACAAAGTTGGTTCTGCTGCAGTTAACGAAAAAGTTTCTGCAGAGCGTGCAGCAAACGTTGCTAAATACCTAGAAGCTAACGGTATCGACGCATCTCGTCTAACTGTTTCTTCTGTAGGTTACAACAACCCACTTAAAACTGACTCTGCGACTAATACTAACTACGTTCAGCGTTCAGTACAGATCATCCTTAAGTAATTAAGACTGATCCACATCTATCTAGTATTTTATTACTAAGATAAATTAATGCCGGTGATATTTTCACCGGCATTATTTTTTTAATCACATTCTCATTAAATCACTTTTAATTCGTCGCGCTTAATGCGGAGGACGGTGTACGTCAAGCGTAAGCGATTTAATTAGAATGAATTAAGATATGTTGTAAGGACTAATAATGAAAAAAACAACGTTATGTTTATTAGCATTAATGACCATTTCATTAACTGGGTGCTTTTCCAACCAGCAATTTGAAAAATCAGCACAAATGGTTGGTGATTGGAAACTAAAAGGTGGAGTTGAGATCCCCGGTATTACAAAGCATCGACCATCATTAAATATTGAATCAAACATGAAGGTAACAGGTTTTACCGGTTGTAATGTTTTTAAAGGTAAGGTTGAGCCAGTCGGTGATTTTTCGCTTCCATTTGTCACGCGCAAAATGTGTTTACCTGAGTTAGTTAAACAAGAAAATAATATGCTAAATGTGTTACGCAGTGCGACAAGTATTGAAGTGATTAACAATAGCCTCATTGTTGATGCTGGCGATAAGTTTTTGGTATTTGAAAAAACTAATGCAAGTTGATTGTCTTATGTGATTTAATTTTATGTAGAGCCCAGCCATTGTGCTGGGCTTTTTTATAAGTAGAACTAAGGATAGAAGATGCCTGTTATCGCGCCAACGCAAGTCGTATTTACTCAACAACAATGGTTGCTTGATAGTACTGTACTAATGATAAGTCATTCAGGTGACGAAAATTATGTTGTTACCCAGTCGACCCCTTTTCATCCTGTTAGCCATATTTGGCCTGATCATCCTGCTGATCAAGGGATGATTATTCATGCTGATAAACAGTATCAGGTTAACAATTGTGTCGTTGGTGCTATTGAGCTAGCAACAAACAATCTTTTTATTGCCCAAGACATTCCGGTTAAACGGGATACGGAAGGATGGGTGTTTGTTGTTGTTCATATTATTACAGGAACAATAGACTTTGATATTGGCGATACAGTGACATTGTCTGTTGATAGGGAATATCAGCAAAGTTTGAGTCGTGGACATAGTGCGGGGCATTTATCTTCTTTAGCGTTAAATAAAGTTCTTCATAATGACTTCTGGCGAAAAGAGCCGACTCGTAGAGATGAGCTTGGTTTCTATGATTTTCATAGCTATGCCCAAGAAAAAAGTGAAGTGACGCCCGATCTCAGTACTGACACGTATCGTTTAGGTAAAACATTACGTAAGCGTGGGCTAAACAGCGCAGATCTACTAGCAGAACTTAATGTTGTAGCTGAGCGTATTAATCTGCAACTCAGTGATTGGGTAGCATTAAAAACTGCTGTGGTAATGAGGCGAGAAGGTGATCATCTGACAGATTCGCGTTATTGGCAATGTAATTTAGGCTCTGAGGGCGTTATTGAGATCCCTTGTGGTGGAACTCATATTTTATCTTTATCTGAATATCAATCAGTTACCGTTAATTTTAAAGTGAATTCAGACCAAGAGATTGTGATGTATACCAAGAGTGTGAAAGCGTAATATTAAACGTTTATTTAGATTTTATTCTCTGAGTTATGCTTATAAAGATAAAGATCCTAATTTATATAATGCATGATCATTGTGTTTTAATATTATTTATTGGATTTATATCCTGTTTAAAATCCAAATGCAGCACATGTAACTTATGCTTTCGGGAAGTGTATTGATAAATGTTCTTTTGATACCTGTTAGCTGATCAGGTTTGTTTTAAAAGAAGATCACCACTAAGCATGTTGATCATCGTGTTGATCTAAATTGATTGTTTTATGATTGTCGAATAATGGAAAAAACTTATTTATGATAATTCTTTGTGATGAAGATGAAGTTCTACGCGCAAGATAATTGTATTTCTGATTACCGCACTTAATAATCATTCGAAGATGTAAATTTTGTACAGAGGTCGAAGAGCATGGCTGATAACGTTGAAAATATTTGTCCGCAATGTAGCAGCTTATTAAGTTGGAAAGATCACGGCTATTTTTGCGATTTTTGCCAACAACAAGTTGAGAAACATGTATTTTGTCCTGATTGCAATGAGCAGTTAGAAAGATTACAAGCGTGTGGTTCTGCAAGTTATTTTTGTAATCATTGCAATGAGTTAAAGTCTAAATCTCGGGTTAAGGTACAATTTGAAATGCGTGCTGAGACACGCTAAATAGATAGAATGTATAAAAAATGGCGCTAAATAGCGCCATTTTTGTTAACAGATACTATGGTTATTTGATAACACAGGAATGGATATCACCATCCGTTACTGTGGTGATAAGTTTATCACCATGCTGAACTTGTGATGTATTTCTGATTAGATCACCTTGCTCATTTCGAGTAATAGAATAACCACGGGCCAAAGTTGCGAGGGGGCTTACTGTTTCTAGTTTTTCTGCAGCTACCGCTAATTTATGTTTTGCATTTAGCAGCTTACGGTCTAAAGCATCATAGAGTCTTCGTTCACTCCGCTCTAAATTTCGTTGTGCATTGCTTACTAACGTAGCGGGGGAGTAAAGTGATATTTTATAGTTATTACTATCGATATGTTGTTGATGCTTTTGTAATTTTTTCTGCATCGCTTGAACTAAGCGTTGACTAATTTCATCAAGATGTTGCTGCTGCTGATTTAAACGAAGCTGTGGATGCTGACGCTCTAAACGGTGTTGTATTTGAGTTGCTTGGCGCAAAGAGTGTGATAAATACGACCTGATAGCATGGCGCAATTGTTGTTTTTTACGATCGAGTAATTGTGTTTGGTGAGTCATATCGCGACTGATCAACTCAGCGGCAGCAGAAGGTGTTGGTGCACGGACATCGGCAACAAAATCTGCGATAGTGACGTCGACCTCATGACCAACCGCACTGACAATGGGGATCTGGCTAGCGGCAATGGTTCGCGCGACAATTTCTTCATTAAATGCCCAAAGATCTTCCAGTGAACCGCCACCTCGACCGACAATTAATACATCACATTCCTGCCTAGCATTGGCTCGACCAATCGCTTGTGCAATAGAAATTGCAGAGCCTTCGCCTTGTACCATGGTTGGATAAATTACAACGGGTAAACTCGGATCGCGACGTTGCAATACTTGTAAAATGTCGTGCAGAGCCGCGCCTGTTTTTGAGGTAATAATACCTACTCGTTTAGGTTGTTCTGGCAGCGTTTTTTTGAGTGATTGCGCAAATAAACCTTCCGCTGCTAACGACATTTTTAATTGTTCAAATTGCTGTTGTAAGCGACCATCGCCTTCTGGCTGCATACTTTCAATGATCAGCTGATAATCACCACGTGGTTCATATAATGACAAACGCGCCTTAACTAATACTTGATTACCATTGGCAGGTTTAAAGGTCACATGTCGATTACTGCCTTTAAACATGGCACATTTAACTTGGGCACGTGAATCTTTCAGGGTGAAATACCAATGACCAGAAACGGGCATCGAAAAATTAGATAACTCACCAATAAGCCACACTACACCCATTTCATTTTCAAGTACGAGACGTACTTGTGCATTTAAGCTAGAAACCGTGTAAATACGACTATTCGTTTGGCTTTGAGGGGAAAAAGTGGTCACTAGGAATGGTACCTGCTATCGAATGAAGTAGTAGGCAGGCGGTCAAAATAAAACCGAATAAGACATAAAGTATACAGGCAGATCAATGGACAGATCTTGGCCGTATTTCCTTGACCGCATCACCGGATAGTTAACCGAAATATATTACTTATCAATTAAAATGTGTCAAGAAAAAAAATTAAAAAAAATCTAGCCAAACGTTTGCTTCATACGTATAATTCGACCGCAATATTTTATCCTTCTTTAAACCCCTATTCGGTGTGAGATATTGCAATGTTACGAATTAAACAAGAAGCTTTAACCTTCGATGATGTTTTGCTGGTTCCTGCCCATTCAACCGTTCTACCTAACACTGCCGATCTGCGCACTCAACTGACAAAAGATATTTCTCTTAATATCCCAATGGTGTCAGCGTCAATGGATACTGTGACTGAAGGTCGCTTAGCTATCGGTCTTGCTCAAGAAGGTGGTATCGGTTTCATTCACAAAAATATGTCTATCGAACAGCAGGCGGATCAAGTTCGCATGGTGAAAAAGTTCGAAGCAGGTGTTGTTTCTGAACCTGTGACTGTTAAACCTACCGCAACGATTGCTGATGTTAAGCGATTAACAGAGCTGAACGGTTTTGCTGGTTACCCTGTAGTAACAGATAGCAATGAGTTAGTTGGTATTATTACAGGTCGTGATGTTCGATTTGTTACTGATCTTTCAAAGACAGTTGAAGAAGTGATGACATCTAAAGCAGATTTAGCATCGGCTAAAGAAGGCGCATCTCGTGAAGAAGTTGAAGCTATCATGCAACAACACCGTGTTGAAAAGGTGTTACTTGTTGATAATGAATTCCGCCTTAAAGGCATGATTACTGCAAAAGACTTCCAAAAAGCAGAACGTAAACCTAATGCTTGTAAAGACGAGCGCGGCCGCTTACGTGTAGGTGCTGCGGTTGGTGCTGGTGCTGGTAATGAAGAGCGTGTAGCTGCTTTGGTTGAAGCTGGCGTAGACGTACTGCTTATCGATTCTTCACACGGTCACTCTGAAGGCGTTCTACAACGTATTCGTGAAACGCGTGCGGCATTCCCTAATCTTCCAATTGTTGGCGGTAATGTCGCTACGGCTGAAGGTGCACGTGCTCTTATTGAAGCAGGTGTGAGTGCAGTAAAAGTTGGTATCGGCCCTGGTTCAATCTGTACAACTCGTATTGTTACAGGTGTTGGTGTTCCACAAATTACCGCAATTTCAGAAGCGGCATCTGTTGCTGATCAATACGGTATTCCTGTTATTGCTGATGGCGGTATTCGTTACTCTGGTGATATGTGTAAAGCGATTGCCGCTGGTGCATCATGTGTAATGGTAGGTTCTATGTTTGCTGGTACTGAAGAAGCACCGGGTGAAGTTGAACTATACCAAGGTCGTTCATACAAATCATACCGTGGCATGGGTTCACTAGGCGCAATGTCAAAAGGTTCTTCTGACCGTTATTTCCAAACTGATAATGCGGCTGACAAATTGGTACCAGAAGGTATTGAAGGCCGTGTTGCCTATAAAGGTTACCTAAAAGAAATCGTTCACCAACAAATGGGTGGCTTACGCTCAAGCATGGGCCTAACGGGCTCAGCAACGATTGAAGATCTTCGTACTAAAGCTGAATTTGTACGTATTTCAGGGGCTGGCATGAAAGAGTCACACGTTCATGATGTGACTATTACTAAAGAAGCACCTAATTACCGTATGGGTTAATTGTTACCCACTCATCTTTGGGTTTAACGATTACGTCAGTAAGAAATAACATCGGGAGCAGAGCCTTTGCTCCCAATATATAAAATTATTCGAGAACATTCACTAATGACCATGACCACAAATATTCATGAACAACGTATCCTTATTTTGGACTTTGGCTCTCAATATACACAGCTAATCGCCCGTCGTATTCGCGAAATTGGTGTGTACTGTGAACTTTGGAGCTGGGATGTTGATGAAGCCGATATCCGTGAATTTGCGCCAAACGGTATTATTCTTTCTGGTGGTCCTGAAAGTGTAACGGAAGCCGGTTCTCCACGTGCACCACAATATGTATTTGAAGCTGGTGTACCTGTATTTGGTGTGTGCTACGGCATGCAAACCATGGCTGAGCAGTTAGGCGGTAAAGTTGCAGGTTCATCTGAGCGTGAATTTGGTTACGCACAAGTTAAAATTGTTGAACCAACACATTTCCTTGAAGGTATTCAAGACGCAACAGCCGAAGACGGCACATCATTAATGGATGTGTGGATGAGCCATGGCGATAAAGTGGTAGAAATCCCGTCAGATTTTATCAAAGTTGCAGAAACAGAAACGTGCCCATTTGCAGCAATGGCGAATGAAGAGAAGCGTTTTTACGGTGTTCAGTTTCACCCTGAAGTGACGCATACACGTCAAGGTATGAAGTTAATTGAGAACTTCGTAATGAATATCTGTGGCTGTGAAAAACTATGGACATCAGCAAATATCATTGAAGATGCTATTGCTCGTATTAAAGAGCAAGTGGGTGACGATGAAGTGATTCTTGGCCTTTCTGGCGGCGTAGACTCATCAGTTGTTGCTATGCTTATTCACCGTGCGATTGGCGACAAGCTAACGTGTGTATTTGTTGATAACGGCCTGCTTCGTTTAAATGAAGGTCAACAAGTGATGGACATGTTTGGCGACAAGTTCGGTCTAAACATTGTTCATGTACAAGCTGAGGATCGTTTCTTATCTGCACTTGCAGGTATTGATGAGCCAGAAGCGAAGCGTAAGAAAATTGGTCACGTATTCGTTGACGTATTTGATGAAGAATCTAAGAAACTGAAAAATGCGAAGTGGTTAGCGCAGGGAACGATTTACCCTGATGTGATTGAATCTGCAGCATCGAAAACAGGCAAAGCACACGTGATTAAATCTCACCATAACGTAGGTGGTCTACCTGACGATATGGAAATGGGTCTAGTTGAGCCATTAAAAGAGTTATTTAAAGATGAAGTACGTAAGATTGGTCTAGAACTAGGCTTACCTTACAACATGCTTTACCGCCACCCATTCCCAGGGCCTGGTCTAGGTGTACGTGTACTAGGTGAAGTGAAGAAAGAGTATTGTGATTTACTTCGTCGTGCAGATGCTATCTTTATTGAAGAGCTTCACAAAGCCGATCTTTACAACAAAGTATCACAAGCATTTACCGTGTTCCTACCCGTTCGCTCTGTTGGCGTAATGGGTGACGGTCGTAAATATGATTGGGTTGTATCGTTACGTGCAGTAGAAACAATCGACTTTATGACAGCACACTGGGCACACCTGCCTTACGACTTCCTTGGCAAAGTATCGAACCGTATTATCAACGAAGTCGATGGTATTTCTCGTGTGGTTTACGATATTTCAGGTAAGCCGCCAGCAACGATTGAGTGGGAATAATCTCTCTTACTGAAAAATACTGAGCAAACATCAAACCCTAGTAAGGTGACTTACTAGGGTTTTTTATTGCTCATATTTTATAGATATCCATTCAAATGAAGATGAAAATGAGGAAAGACATGCTTCACGTAAGGTTACTTGTTGGAGGGGATTTTCTAGAGGTATAACTAAGCGATTGAGACTTGTTTTGTATTTGTTGGTGTTTATGTTTTTAATTGTTTGTTGAGTTGTTGCTTTATTGTTTATGGTTAATGCTTGGTTACAATCTTCCGTAATAAGGTTTAGTTATTCGTTAGGTGATATGGCTTTTTTTTTATTGTATTTCGCTACAATCACCCGACCTAAATTCAGCCGTAGTAGCTGAAAGGCAAAACAATGAGACTTACTAAAGTAAGTCCACTTTGCAGACGTAACCAATATGGGGGCACGGAGTTGCCATGAACGAAAAAACATTAAATCAAGCACCGAAGCCATCAAGTGCTATGGATAAGTTTTTAAATGGTATTGAGCGAGCAGGTAATAAGATCCCAGATCCTGCTTTATTATTCTTTTGGGGATTAATCGCAGTTTGGGTACTTTCCGCGATTATGTCTCAGTTTGACTTTGGTTTAGTTCACCCTGTTACACAACAAGTTGTACAAGTAAACAATCTTTTAACAGGTGATGCGTTGGCGAGTTTCCTTGCCAATATGGTGAAGAATTTCACTGGCTTTGCCCCATTAGGTATTGTACTGGTGGCAATGTTAGGTGTTGGTGTTGCTGAAGCTTCTGGCTTTATCAATACCGGCCTAAAGAAGATGCTGAATGTGACCCCTGCTAAACTATTAACGCCAATGTTAATTTTAGTTGCGATTGTTTCACATACTGCAGCTGATGCGGGTTATGTTCTGGTTATTCCACTAGGTGGTATTATTTTCCATGCGGCAGGTCGTCACCCATTAGCGGGTATTGCGGCTGCATTCGCTGGCGTATCAGGTGGTTTCTCAGCAAACTTTATTCCGTCTGGTATTGACCCATTACTTGCAGGCTTTACCCAAGAAGCTGCACGTATTATGGATCCTAGCTACATTGTGAACCCACTAGCGAACTTAATGTTCACTGGTTTATCATCTATCGTGATCATTGGTATCGGTTGGTACATTACAGATAAAGTGATTGAGCCTCGTTTAAGTAAAACAGCTATCGATGAAGATGCGGAAGAAGCACCTGATATGGGCTCTTTCACTGAACTTGAAAGCAAAGCATTTTCTTACGCGGGTTGGGCAATGGTTGCTGGTATCGTACTATTAGTTGCAGCGGTATGGCCAGAATCATCACCACTGCGTTCCCCAACGGGTGAAATAGCAGCGTTTAATGCACCGGTAATGCAATCAATCGTACCGCTAATCTTTATCCTGTTCGTGATCCCTGGGATCATTTACGGTCGCGTTGCTGGTACCTTTAAGCAAAGCAGCGATGTAATTAAAGCGATGTCTACTACAATGGCTGGTATGGCAGGCTTTATGGTCATGGTCTTTTTCATCGCTCAGTTCCTAGTAGCCTTTACCCAATCTAACCTGGGAACGCTATTAGCACTATCTGGCGCGCAGTTACTGCAAGAAATGAATTTGCCAGGCCAGATAACGATTGTGGGTATGATTTTATTAACGGCGAGTGTTAACTTGTTAGTGGGTTCTGCATCGGCAAAATGGGCACTGATTGGTCCTATCATGGTTCCAATGCTAATGGCGGTAGGAATTTCTCCAGAATTAACGCAAGCGGCATACCGTGTTGGTGACTCTGTATCTAACATCATTTCACCAATGATGGTGTTCTTCCCATTGGTTGTTGTTTACATGCAACGTTATGTGAAGAGTTCTGGTATCGGTACATTAGCGTCAATGATGATGCCATACTCAATTGCAATGTTAGTTGGTTGGACAATTTTCTTACTTGCTTACTGGGCGTTAGGCATTCCTCTAGGTGTACAAGCGCCATACACATACAGCTTATAATTTAAGTGACTGAACATTTAAATTTGAGCAGATAAAAGAAAAGCCTCGCTAAGAATAGTGAGGCTTTTTTCTATTTAGCATCTGAAGATATTATGTGAATACTTCAGTATGACACGCATACTCATTGCTTGTTGAAGTGCTCTACGTGGAAACGTAAGTGATCTTCAATAAATGTTGCCATAAAGTAGTAGCTATGGTCGTAACCATCTTGCATGCGAATTTCTACCGGGTAGTTATTTACTTTTGCAGCGGCAGCTAGACTTTCGGTACGAAGTTGACCTTCAATGTAGAAGTTGTCATGAGTACCTTGATCAACCAGCATTGGCAGTTTTTTCTCAGCTTTACGAATTAACTCGCTTGAATCGTATTGCTTCCACGTTTCAGTGTTGCTACCTAAGTAACCAGTGAAGGCTTTTTGACCCCAAGGACAATTCATTGGATTAGCAATTGGGCTAAATGCAGATACTGAAGAAAAACGCTCAGGATTACGCATCGCAATCATCAATGCGCCATGTCCACCCATTGAGTGGCCACTGATTGCACGCTGATCTGATACAGGGAAGTGCGCTTCAACTAATGCTGGTAGCTCATTAACAATGTAATCGTACATGTTGTAATGACGATTCCAAGGTGCTTCTGTTGCGTTCACGTAGAACCCAGCACCTAAACCAAAATCATAGCTACCTACAGGATCATCTTCTACACCTTCACCGCGTGGGCTAGTATCGGGTGCAACAATGGCAACACCTAATTCTGCTGCGATACGTTGAGCGCCCGCTTTTTGCATGAAGTTTTCATCAGTACACGTTAAGCCTGATAACCAGTAAAGTACTGGTACTTTTTGTCCTGCAGCCGTTTGTGGTGGTAGGAAAATAGCAAAACGCATATCGCAATTAAGTACTTCTGAGCGGTGTGTATATTGTTTATGCCAACCGCCAGCAGTTTTATTACAGCTAATGTTTTCTAAAGGCATGGGATGCTCTCTCAGTCAGATTAGGCGCAGAGATAGGGTACAGAAGATGATCTCTGCGCATTAATTATTATGTAATTATATTCTTATTTATCGAAGTGGATAATAGTACGGATACTTTTACCTTCGTGTAGTAGGTCGAATGCTTCGTTGATTTTGTCTAAGCCCATATTGAATGAGATAAAGTCATCAAGTTGGAATTCACCTGCCATGTAACGATCAACGATACCTGGAAGCTCTGAACGGCCTTTAACACCACCGAATGCAGAACCACGCCATACACGACCTGTTACTAGTTGGAATGGACGAGTAGAGATCTCTTGACCTGCGCCAGCCACACCGATAATTACTGATTCGCCCCAACCTTTATGACAACACTCAAGTGCAGAACGCATTACGTTTACGTTACCAATACACTCGAAAGAGTAATCAACACCGCCGTCAGTCATTTCAACGATCACTTCTTGAATCGGCTTGTCGAACTTCATTGGGTTGATGCAGTCAGTTGCACCTAACTTACGTGCTAATTCGAATTTTTCTTCGTTGATATCAACAGCGATGATGCGGCTTGCTTTCGCCATAGTTGCACCAATAATCGCTGCTAGACCGATACCACCAAGACCGAATACAGCAACAGTGCTACCTTCTTCAACTTTCGCTGTATTAAGTACCGCACCCATACCTGTTGTTACACCACAGCCTAGTAGACAAACTTCTTCTAGTGGTGCTTCTTTGTTGATTTTCGCTAGTGAAATCTCAGGAAGAACAGTGTACTCAGAGAATGTTGAACAACCCATGTAATGGAAGATAGGTTGACCATCTTTGTAGAAACGTGTTGTACCGTCTGGCATTAAGCCTTTACCTTGAGTTTCACGTACTGCCTGACAAAGGTTTGTTTTGCCAGATAGACAGTACTTACACTTACCACATTCTGCTGTGTAAAGTGGAATAACGTGGTCGCCTACTTGAAGATCGGTAACGCCTTCACCAATCATTTCAACAATACCGCCGCCTTCGTGACCAAGAATTGCAGGGAAGATACCTTCTGGATCATCACCTGATAGTGTGAATGCGTCAGTATGACATACGCCAGTTGCAACGATGCGAACGAGAACTTCACCTGCACGAGGAAGCATTACATCAACTTCTTCAACAGAAAGTGGTTGGTTTGGACCCCATGCAATCGCAGCTTTTGATTTGATAAATTTATCAGTCATTATAATTCTCTTCTATTTGTTCTACGTTGTTATTGATATTCGTAGAGAGTAATTAAGTTTAATCGAAATTTCTCTGTCTCGATTCGATGAAGACTATTGTATTTATTTCTGAATAAATGATAATTAGGTTAAAGTGCAAATAACTTTTACCTAACAGTAATAATGACTGTTATTGGTATCAAAATATAGGTAAGTAAGATGTTCCTATGGGAAGGCGTAACAGAATTTGTAGCTGTAGCTGAAACTGAAAGTTTTACAGCGGCATCTAAACGATTAAGTATTTCAACTGCGCAAGTGAGCCGACAAGTCAGTGCCTTAGAGAATCGACTTAATACGAAATTATTCTATCGTACTACGCGTAAGGTGTCATTGACCGAAGAAGGCAATGTGTATTACCAGCACTGTCGTCAAGTGATGGACGGTTTGGAAGAAGCTGAACGCGCATTAAGTAACTTACGTGGAACACCTCAAGGCTTAATTAAATTAACGGCTCCTGTCACCTACGGTGAAAAATATATCATGCCGTTAGTGAATGATTTCATGCTGCAATACCCAGAACTTGAAGTGGTTATTGATATGACCAATAGACAGGTTGATTTAGTTGAAGGTAGCTTTGACTTAGCGATTCGTCTTGGTCGTTTGACAAGCTCTTCAATGATGGCAAAACGTTTAACTTCTCGTACGATGTATGTTTGTGCGTCTCCTGATTATCTTGCAAGATTTGGTGTACCACATTCACTTTCTGAATTACGTCACCATAACTGCTTGATCGGAAACTATGATCATTGGCGTTTTCAAGAATCAGGCAAAGAGAAAAGTGTTAGAGTCTCTGGGAATTTAAACTGCAATAGTGGTTACGGTTTACGTGATGCGGTATTAAAAGGGATCGGTATAGCGCAGTTACCTGATTACTATATTGATAAAGATTTAGATTCGGGTGCCATTGTTCCTATTTTGACTAACTACCAAGAGCCAGATGAAGGGATTTGGGCGCTGTATCCACATAACCGTCACCTATCACCTAAAATAAGAATGCTGGTGGACTTTTTGGCCGAGAAATTACCGCGAATTAGCCATTACGACGTATAAGCTAAAATGTATTTTTGACTGAATATGTAAATGATGACGATACAAGTAGAACCAAACGACGAACACTTTATGCGCCGTGCGATAGAGCTCGCAGCCAAAGCAGAAGAAGAAGGTGAAGTACCTGTTGGGGCCGTTGTTGTTTATAACGGTCAAGTGGTGGGTGAGGGCTGGAACCGATCTATTGGTCAACATGATGCCACAGCGCATGCAGAAATAATGGCGTTGCGACAAGCGGGTAAAGTGCTAGAAAATTACCGTTTAATTGATACTACATTGTATGTCACTTTAGAGCCTTGCCCAATGTGTGCAGGAGCTATGGTGCATTGTCGTGTGGGAAAGGTCGTTTACGGTGCTGATGATCTAAAAACAGGGGCGGCTGGAAGTACCATGAATTTACTTAGCTATGATGGCGTCAATCATCATGTAGAGCAAACATCAGGCGTATTAGTCGAGGAATGTCGTGCTCAGCTACAAGCTTTTTTTAAACGTCGACGAGCAGAGAAAAAAGCGGCAAAGCTATTAGCTAAACAACAGATGGCGAATGATCAGTCGCTTTAACCTATCGCCTAACAACGGAAAAGAAAAAGCTCAGGGATAACCTGAGCTTTTTTGTTTTTAAATTTTATATTGTGGGCGATTTATTTTGAGGTCGAGACCGAAATCGCAGCTGAGGTTGCTGTCGCCTGAGAAGGGCTAGTTAGGGTGTTTCTTGCCGCTGATGAAGTTTGTATTAGGTTATTCGGTAATGTGATGGTCTGTAATCCATTAATAATCGTGACATCATCACCATCATAATTGTCGCTATGCGTCTGCTCAAAACCAATAATACTTTGGTAATAACGGCGGATCCCTTCAACATAGTTAACCGCTTCTGTACCGCGCGCATACCCATAGCGAGTTTGCGTGTAATACTTTCGCTGTTGTAATAGTGGCAAACGTTGCTTTACATCAGCCCATGTATTGGGATTACCATGTTGTGCTTTCGTTAGACGACGAGCATCCATCATATGACCGAATCCAATATTGTATGAGGCAAGAGCAAACCAAACTTTCTCGTGCTCATCAATACTGTCAGGCACACGGGCAACCATTTTTCTCAAATACTCGGTACCTCCACGAATACTTTGCTCTGGATTGAGGCGATCAGTAACACCAACAGATTTCGCAGTTGGATTGGTCAGCATCATCATGCCACGAACGCCTGTTGGAGAAACCGCTTGTGGATCCCAATGCGACTCTTGATAAGCAAGAGCGGCAATTAAACGCCAATCAAACTCGTTAGCATACTTTTTAAATAGCCCTTGCCACTTAGGCAATTTATTATCGAGTGCGCGTAAAAATGCACGAGTGTCAACGTAATCAAATTGTTCGACATGGCCGAAGTATTTCTCTTCTAGCTGTGCTAATTCACCGCTTTGTTTTATATGACCAAAAAATTCAATTAAGAGGGCATATAAGCTGTCATTGTTACTGTCTTTGACAAACCAGCTAATAGGTTCATCTTCAGTTAGTTCAAGTGCGATGGCTAATTCAGGATGAGTTCGTTGTAGTAGGGCAACATCAACAGAATCGGCAACGGTATAATCTAACTCGCCATTAGCGACTTTACGTAATAGGTCATCGATATCGGTTTCTTTGATCGATTGCCATGTTAGGTTGGGATATTTTTTCTTGAGCTCTTCTAATTTACGTTCATGACTAGAGCTAGCTACAACAGCTAACGAACGGTCAGTATTGGCTAATTCTTCAATATCGCGAGGGCGGCGTTTCCCTTTCTTATAAACAACCACTTGGCTGGCATAATAATAAGCAGGAGCAGGGTGAAAACCTTGCAAACGTTGAGGCGTTACCGTTAATCCTGCTGCAACAATATCAATATCGTCATTTTTTAAAGCAGGGAATAAGCCCGAGAGGGTAAACATGGTTTGCATTTCCAGCTTTACGCCTAGCTCTTTAGCAAAACGTTGAGCTAATTCATAATCTAGGCCTGTTGGTCCATCAGCCCCTATATAATAAGACAGCTGATTATTTAACGTACCTACACGTAATACACCGCTTTCACGAATGCGCTCTAAAGGATCAAGCGGTTTTTCTTGCCATTGGCAACCACTTAATAATAAAGCAAGCATTAATGATATGAGTACACGGTATATATTGGTAAGAGATTGAAGGTATATCAACAAAGCTAACCTAACTTAAAAATGAGCTGTCATTTATATCAAAGTGAACGGTAGTGGAAAAGCTGAACCCTGTCGTTGGATGTGTTAATTCACGGATTGAAACAAAAAAATAGTCTCCTTTTGTTTTATCGGTTAGTTTTTGCTCAAAAAATCGGGCTAATGTCAAAATTACTGATAAATTCAGGATGTTTGAAAAAAAAACACGCAAACGGTTGCGTCAGGTGTTACGTCACAAAAAAAAATCGCTTATACTGCGCGGGTGCGAAATCGATTATTCATCTATTTAGTCAATAATCAGGGATAAATCAGAGGTGACATTGACGTAATTACCCCATTTTTTTGGGAGTTAGGCCAATATTACTTTTCTTTAACCGCTAATCGAGAGACGTTTGCACATGGAAATTTTGCGTGGTTCACCCGCACTGTCTGAGTTTCGCGTTAATAAGCTACTTGAGCGTTGCCGCGAATTCGATCTGCCTGTGTCAGGTATTTATGCTGAGTTTATGCACTTTGCTGATGTATCTGCTGCCCTTACTGCTGATGAGCATAGCAAACTAGCGAGTCTTTTAACTTACGGTCCAACGATTGCAGAGCACGAGCCTTGTGGCACCTTGCTACTTGTTACCCCTCGTCCGGGGACAATTTCTCCTTGGTCATCAAAATCGACCGATATTGCCCGTAATTGTGGCTTAAAATCAATTAAGCGTCTTGAACGTGGTACCGCATATTACATTGAATCAACTTGCGAGCTATCAGCATCACAATTAGCGCAAGTCAAAGCGTTAATCCACGATCGCATGATGGAAGTGATTGTTGGCGATTTTGAAGCCGCGGCTGCTTTATTCAAACAAGCAGAGCCTGCACCGGTGAAAAGCGTTGATATCCTTGCTGGTGGTCGCCAGGCATTAGAGCAAGCTAACTTGACCTTAGGACTTGCCTTAGCTGAAGATGAAATTGACTACTTAGTTGAGAACTTCACCAAACTAGGTCGAAATCCAAATGACATTGAGTTGATGATGTTTGCTCAGGCGAACTCAGAGCACTGTCGTCATAAAATCTTTAATGCAGATTGGACGATTGATGGTGTTGATCAAGACAAGTCATTGTTCAAGATGATCAAAAATACCTATGAGCAAAACCATGAGCACGTATTGTCGGCATATAAAGACAATGCAGCAGTAATGGAAGGCTCAAAAGTAGGGCGTTTCTTCCCCGATCCAGAATCTCGTCAATATAACTACCACCATGAAGATACTCATATCTTAATGAAGGTAGAAACGCATAACCACCCAACCGCTATTTCCCCATGGCCGGGCGCATCAACAGGTTCGGGCGGTGAAATTCGTGATGAAGGTGCAACGGGTATTGGCGGTAAACCTAAAGCAGGTTTAGTGGGCTTTACTGTCTCTAACCTTAAAGTTCCGGGGTTTGAACAACCTTGGGAAACTGATTTTGGTAAACCAGACCGCATTGTTACAGCGCTTGATATTATGCTTGAAGGCCCACTTGGCGGCGCGGCATTTAATAATGAATTTGGACGTCCAAACCTATTGGGTTACTTCCGTACTTACGAAGAAAAAGTGACGTCGCATGCCGGTGAAGAAGTACGTGGTTACCATAAGCCAATTATGATCGCGGGTGGTATGGGGAATATCCGTGCTGATCACGTACAGAAAAAAGAAATTCCAGTTGGCGCGAAGTTAATTGTTCTTGGCGGCCCTGCAATGAATATCGGTCTTGGCGGTGGTGCTGCTTCATCAATGGCATCCGGTCAATCGGCAGAAGATCTGGATTTTGCTTCTGTACAACGTGAAAACCCAGAAATGGAACGTCGCTGTCAGGAAGTGATTGATCGCTGTTGGCAGCTGGGTGACGCTAACCCAATTGCCTTTATTCACGATGTGGGGGCGGGTGGTATTTCAAACGCTTTACCTGAGTTGGTTGATGATGGCGAGCGTGGTGGTAAATTCCAACTTCGTGATGTTCCTAACGATGAACCAGGTATGAGCCCGCTAGAGATTTGGTGTAACGAATCTCAAGAGCGTTATGTTATGGCCGTTGCACCAGAACATATGGCGGTTTTCGATGCGATTTGTCAGCGTGAACGTGCGCCGTATGCCGTTGTGGGTGAAGCGACAGAAGAGCGTCATTTAACCTTAGAAGATAGCCATTTCGACGATACGCCAATTGATATGCCAATGGATATTCTATTGGGCAAAGCGCCGAAAATGCACCGTGATGTAAAATCACAAAAAGTAGAAGGCCAAGCGATTGACCGCAGTGGTATTGACTTAGTTGAAGCGACGCAGCGTATTCTCCGTCTGCCAGCTGTGGCTGAAAAAACCTTCCTTATTACAATTGGCGATCGCACCGTTACCGGCTTGGTTGCACGCGATCAAATGGTAGGTCCATGGCAAGTACCTGTTGCTAACTGTGCAGTTACTGCTGCTAGTTACGATACCTACCATGGTGAAGCGATGTCTATGGGTGAGCGTACACCTGTTGCATTACTCGATTTTGGCGCATCTGCACGCTTAGCTGTCGGTGAAGCGGTTACTAATATTGCGTGTAGCGATATTGGTGATATGAAGCGTATCAATCTTTCGGCTAACTGGATGTCACCAGCAGGTCACCCTGGCGAAGATGCTGGCTTATATGAAGCCGTGAAAGCGGTTGGTGAGGAGTTATGTCCAGCACTTGGTTTGACGATTCCTGTTGGTAAAGACTCAATGTCAATGAAAACCAAGTGGCAACAAGATGGTGAAGAGAAAGAAGTGACGTCTCCATTGTCGCTGATTATCACTGCATTTGGTCGTGTTGAAGATGTGCGTAAAACCGTGACACCTCAGCTGCGTACAGATAAAGGTGATACAAGCCTGTTATTAGTCGATTTAGGTTGTGGTAAAAACCGCCTAGGTGCAACAGCACTGGCGCAGGTTTACAAGCAATTGGGTGATAAGCCTGCTGATGTAGATAGTCCTGAATTACTGAAAGGCTTCTTCTATGCAATGCAATCGTTAGTACGTGATGAAAAACTACTCGCTTACCACGACCGTGGTGATGGTGGTTTATACGTCACGCTAGCGGAAATGGCATTTGCAGGCCACACGGGTATTGAAGTTGATATTAATACTGGCAGTGAAGATGCAGTTGATGATGTATTAGCCTCGCTATTTAACGAAGAGTTAGGTGCCGTTATTCAAGTACGTACTGATGATCTTGATTTTGTTCAGTCGGTACTTGCAGCAAACGGTCTTGAAGCATGCAGCCATATTTTAGGTACTGTGGTTGAAGAAGATGTTGTTCGTATTTGGAATGGCAATGACTTAGTGCTAGAGCAAAACCGTACCGAACTTCGTGCCGTATGGGCTGAAACTACTTACCAAATGCAAGCGATGCGTGATAACCCAGCTGGCGCATTGCAAGAATTTGAAGCCAAGAAAGATACCCAAGATCCTGGTTTAAATGTGAAGCTGACGTTTGATATTAATGATGATGTAGCGGCTCCATTTATTGCCCCTGCGATTAATCTTGGCGCTAAACCGCAAATGGCGATTTTACGTGAGCAAGGGGTTAACTCTCACGTTGAAATGGCGGCAGCCTTTGATCGTGCAGGCTTTGATGCGAAAGATGTTCATATGAGTGACATTTTAGCGGGTAACGTGAAACTTGATGGTTTCAACGGCTTAGTTGCTTGTGGTGGTTTCTCTTACGGTGATGTATTAGGTGCGGGTGAAGGTTGGGCGAAGTCAGTATTGTTTAACAATATTGCGCGTGATCAATTTGAAGCTTTCTTTAACCGTAATGATACGTTGGCATTAGGTGTTTGTAACGGTTGTCAGATGATGTCTAACCTTCGCGACTTAATTCCAGGTGCTGATTTATGGCCGCGTTTTGTACGCAATGAATCTGAGCGTTTTGAAGCTCGTTTTAGCTTGGTTGAAGTACAACAAAGCCCATCATTATTCTTTAACGAAATGGCAGGCTCTCACATGCCAATTGCGGTATCTCATGGTGAAGGTCGTGTTGAAGTGCGTAATGCTGATCATCTTGCTGCATTAGAGCAAGCCGATATTGTTGCACTACGATATATTGATAACTACGGTAAGCTAACAGAACAGTACCCTGCGAACCCTAATGGTTCACCAAACGGTATTACCAGTGTGACGACAACAGATGGCCGTGTAACCATCATGATGCCGCACCCTGAGCGTGTGTTTAGAACCGTTGCAAACTCATGGCACCCAGATGACTGGAGTGAAAATAGCCCATGGATGCGTATGTTTAGAAATGCGCGTGTTAATTTAGGTTAATAAAGAACAGCGTTGAAGAATCAAAAAACCGCCAGAAATGGCGGTTTTTTATTCTTCTTGTATGAAAATCACTTTTTCAACCCTTTAATTGATAATAATCACATTAAAAATTGAAAATAGACGGTTATAATTGGGGAATAAGATGTAATGGAATTTTTATTGCGATAAAGGATTATATATGGGAGAAGGTATTCCCAGAGTTTTACGTTTATGTATTGCATCCCAAATACTGGCAGTGCTGGTTGCGCTGAGCATTTTTCGTCAATTCGACCGATTTGACCAATTTTTTACTACCTCTCAAATAGTTATAGTGCCAAATATTATCGTTTTACTGGTCTTATTTTCTGGCGTGTTGGCAATTATTGGTTTACTAAAAGGTCAAAAATGGGGATTTCTTCCTCTGTATTTCTACATACCTGCTGCAACGATGTTTCTTAATATCAGTATTATTCCGATACTCCCCGAACTTGTCCCTAGTATTTATCGCAATCAGGTGATCTTAGGGCTAAATAGTGTAGTTTTAGTGTATTCAGTTTTTTTATTATTGCGTAGGATGGATCGAAACTTACTGCATGAAGTTTAAATAAATTTAAATTTGTCTGTAGGATCTGCGATAATGAGAGCAATTAAATCAATTGCTTGTAAGTAAAAATATTACTTCTGCTCAGTAAAGGATGATGAGAATGAAAAAAATTGAAGCGATAATTAAGCCATTTAAGCTTGATGACGTTCGTGAGGCATTAGCGGAAGTAGGTATTACTGGCATGACTGTGTCTGAAGTGAAAGGGTTTGGACGTCAGAAAGGCCATACCGAATTATACCGTGGCGCAGAATACATGGTCGATTTTTTACCTAAAGTGAAAATTGAAATTGTTGTCACTGATGAAGTAGCAGAGCAATGCATTGATACGATTGTTGAAACGGCACAAACAGGTAAGATTGGTGATGGTAAAATCTTCATGTTTGATATTGAACGTGTAGTGCGTATTCGTACCGGAGAAGAAGACGAAGACGCGATTTAAGTTGTATAAGAATACAAAAAAGGGGCATTACATTGACTGTAATGCTCCTTTTTTATTGCTAATTCACATCAGGGACCACAGGGTTATATCGGCCTGGTTTGTAGTTCATTGCAAGGACAATATTTAGGGTAATTGCACCAAGAATTGAAAGCAATAAAGTGGTTGGGGTAACAAAGAAAAAGGATGCAACCAAGATACAGATATCTATCGACATTTGGATTTTTCCTGCTGAAATACCAAATTTATCTTGAAGGAATAAAACCAGAACATTAAATCCACCAAGACTGGTGTGATGACGGAATAATATCAGCATACCAAGCCCCATCAATAAGCCACCAATCACTGCGCAGTAAATTGGATTAAGCCAACTGATAGCTAATACATGGTGAAGGTTATCCACCATAATAGAGACCAATGCACCAGATAAGACGCTGCTAATAGCAAAAGATTTGCCCATTCTAAACCATGCCATTAAATAAAACGGACAGTTCATTAAAAAATACAGCTTACCAAAAGAGATATCGACAAAATGGGTGAGTAGTAACGCGAGTCCTGTCGTGCCTCCCGTTAATAACTGGCTTTGCTGTAGAAAAAATATGCCCTGAGCAACAATAAATGTCCCCGTTAAAATAGCGATCATATTTTCATGAACAGGATGTTTAATACGACTCAATGGAACAACTCCTTGTAAATAATAAAGCCATAGTAAGAGGGAATAAGAATTTATAAAAGTTTACGTGTGAAAAGCACTTTTTAGCGTTGTAATTTATTTTTTACACTGTTGTAAATAATTTTATTGTTAAAATACTTGCCATCTATATTTGATTTAAAATCGAGCCATGAATCGTATATCAAGATGAAAATTATTCATGCTCTATTGAAAATAAACCGAGTTAATCATTAAGAAAAAGAACAATTAGGACTACCTGATTTAGATCAATTTATGTAAGATAGACGATAATTAACAAGCAAGACGAAAACGTTTGCGTCTACGTGGCGCCTAGCATTGCGATTTTTCAGTTTTTGCTCAAAATGGTATTTAACTTAGCTGAGTTAGGAGATACAGATGCTAAAGCGCGATATGAATATTGCTGATTATGATGCGGAACTATTTGCAGCCATTCAGGAAGAAACAGCTCGTCAGGAAGAACACATCGAGTTGATTGCTTCTGAAAACTATACAAGCCCACGTGTAATGGAAGCGCAAGGCTCTCAGCTAACAAACAAATATGCTGAAGGTTATCCAGGCAAGCGCTATTACGGTGGTTGTGAGTTTGTTGATAAAGCCGAGCAACTGGCTATCGACCGTGCTTGTCAGCTATTTGGTGCAGAATACGCGAACGTTCAGCCTCACTCAGGCTCACAAGCGAACAATGCTGTTTACATGGCACTTCTGAATGCTGGCGATACCGTACTAGGTATGAGTCTTGCTCACGGCGGTCACTTAACTCACGGTTCACCTGTAAACTTCTCTGGTAAGCTTTACAACGTGATCCCATACGGTATCGATGAAAGCGGTCAAATTGATTACGCTGAAGTTGAAGCGTTAGCGCTTGAGCATAAACCAAAGATGATCATCGGTGGTTTTTCAGCTTACTCTCAAATTGTTGATTGGAAACGCATGCGTGAGATCGCAGACAAAGTTGGCGCGTACTTCTTTGTGGATATGGCGCACGTAGCGGGTCTGATTGCAGCGGGTGTTTATCCTAACCCAGTTCCACATGCACATGTTGTTACAACAACAACGCACAAAACACTAGCAGGTCCTCGTGGTGGTCTTATCCTATCTAATGAAGGTGAAGATCTTTATAAGAAGCTGAACTCTGCAGTATTCCCTGGTGGTCAAGGTGGCCCTCTAATGCATGTTATTGCGGCAAAAGCAGTCGCATTTAAAGAAGCAATGGAGCCAGAATTTAAAGACTACCAAGCACGTGTTGTTGAAAACGCAAAAGTAATGGTAGGTGAATTCCTAGAGCGCGGTTACAAGATTGTTTCTGGTAGCACTGAAAACCACTTATTCCTTGTTGATTTGATCGATAAAGGTATCACTGGTAAAGAAGCCGATGCAGCACTAGGTGCCGCTAACATCACAGTTAACAAAAACAGTGTACCAAATGACCCACGTAGCCCATTTGTAACATCAGGGATCCGTGTTGGCACACCGTCTATTACTCGTCGTGGCTTTACTGCTGATGATGCGCGTCAACTTGCAGGTTGGATGTGTGATGTTTTAGACAATGTTGATAACGAAGAAGTTATTGCAGAAACAAAAGCAAAAGTTTTAGATATTTGTAAGCGTCTACCTGTTTACGCTTAATCTACTTAGATGCATTAAGTAACATAACTGTCGAGTTATGATGATAAAGGCTTACCACTAGGTAAGCCTTTTTTATATTTTGCGCTTTTTCGGAGTGAACAATAAACCGACTATTCGTGGCTTTTTAATCAAAATGAGTAGAAAAACAGGGTGAATATTCTCATTAACGGTTTTAAATGAGTTACACTGAAGCGATTAAATGTAGGAGGCTAAATGCATTGTCCTTTTTGCGGTGCGAATGACACCAAAGTAATCGATTCACGATTGGTTGCGGATGGCCACCAAGTGCGCCGACGCCGCCAATGTTTAGCTTGTAATGAACGTTATACGACCTTTGAAACGGCCGAATTGGTAATGCCTCGTGTGGTGAAAACCAATGGCAATCGTGATCCGTTTAATGAAGAAAAACTTCGAGGTGGTATTCAACGCGCATTAGAAAAACGCCCTGTGAGTACGGATGACATCGAGCGTGCGATTAATAATATTAAAACTCGTTTACGCGCAACTGGAGAGCGAGAAGTGCCTTCAGAGATGATCGGCAACTTAGTGATGGAAGCATTAAAAGAGCTCGATAAAGTCGCCTATATTCGCTTTGCATCGGTTTACCGTAGTTTTGAAGATATTCGTGAGTTTGGTGAAGAAATAGCCAAACTAGAACGTTAAGCTGAGTGTAATGTTTACTAACCTTGATACACGATTAATGCTACGCGCTATTCAGTTAGCTAAACGTGGTTGTTTTACAACAGCGCCAAACCCGAAGGTGGGTTGTGTTATTGCTAATGGCGATGAAATCCTTGGTGAAGGTTTTCATTTTCGCGCGGGAGAATCCCATGCGGAGGTGTTTGCATTAAAACAAGCAGGTGCGCGCGCGAAAGGTGCAACAGCCTATGTCACTTTAGAGCCCTGCTCTCATTACGGACGCACACCACCTTGCGCTGAAGCATTAATTAAATCAGGCGTAAGTAGAGTTATTTGTGCCATGGTTGATCCTAACCCGTTAGTGGCTGGATGTGGCGTTGAAATGTTGCAAAAAGCGGGGGTAGATGTGCAAGTAGGGCTTCTTAAAGAAGAGGCTCAAGCCATTAATAAAGCGTTCATTAAACAAATGACAACCAAGATGCCGTATGTTGAATTAAAACTGGCATCAAGTCTTGACGGTAAAACAGCGTTAGCGAACGGTGAAAGTAAATGGATCACTGGGCCTTATGCTCGTGCTGATGTTCAACGTCATCGTGCGCAAGCTGGTGCAATATTATCAACCAGTGCCACTGTTATCGCTGATGATCCATCACTGAATGTGCGTTGGAGTGAGTTGGGTACACAGATTCAAGATGAATATCCACAAGCAGATGTTCGTCAACCTATTCGCGTTATTATTGACAGCCAAAACCGATTAACCCCGGCATATCAGTTATTTCACCTTCCGGGAGAAACGATTTTGGCACGCGCAGAAATGGGGAATGAAGATTGGCCTGACTCCGTGTCTCAGTGGATAATTCCTACCCGAGAAAATAGCCAACAACTCGATCTCACATTACTCATGCGCAAGTTAGCAGAAAATGGCATAAACCATATTTGGGTTGAAGCTGGCGCTGGGCTTGCGGGTGGATTACTTGAAGCACAATTAGTTGATTGTTTGATTTTATATCTGGCCCCAAAATTAATGGGGGCTGATAGTCGTAGTTTAATGAATTTATCGCCATTAACCGCGATGGATCAAGTTATCGATCTGAATATTACAGATCTACGTATGGTTGATTGTGATGTAAAAATTACAGCCACCGTTAAACGCTGTTAATCAATAGAATAAAGAAGCAAGGACTCTCCATGTTCACCGGTATCATTGAAGCAATTGGAACCATTACCGCTTTAACACCTAAAGGCGCTGATATTTCTGTCACTGTCGACTCAGGCAATCTTGATCTGTCCGATGTTAAATTGGGTGACAGTATTGCGACAAATGGGGTGTGCTTAACTGTGGTTAAATTGACAGGTAAAGGCTATGTTGCTGATCTGTCATTAGAAACCTTAAAACGTACTGCCTTTGCTCATTATCAGGCTGGTCAGGTCGTCAACTTAGAAAAAGCGATGTTACCGACGACGCGTTTTGGCGGTCATATGGTATCTGGTCATGTTGATGCTGTTGCTGAGATTATTGAACGTCACCATACGGGACGCGCTATTGAGTTTTGGGTAAAAGTACCCGCGCATTTAGCGAAATATATCTCAGAAAAAGGCTCGGTTGCGGTTGATGGGATTAGCTTAACGGTGAATGAAATTAATGGTGATGAATTTAAGTTAACCATTGTTCCGCATACAGCATTAGAAACAACAATGGACGCATTCAAACCAGGCCGAATGATAAATCTTGAAGTAGATGTGATTGCCCGCTATTTAGAGCGTTTAATGTTGGGTGATAAAGCTGCAGATAAAAAACCGCAAGTCACAATGGATTTATTAGCGAGAACGGGTTTTCTTGGCTAAATATGATGATTAGCTAGTCAGCTAAGGTACATAAGAATTAAGGGTAGTGTTATGGCTTTAAGCAGCGCAAAAGAAATTATTGATGATATTCGTCAGGGCAAAATGGTTATTCTGATGGATGATGAAGATCGTGAAAATGAAGGCGATCTGATTATTGCATCTGAAAAAATTACACCTGAAGCTATTAATTTTATGGCGACCTATGGTCGTGGTCTAATTTGTCTGACACTGAGCAAAGCCCGTTGTCAAAAATTGAACTTGCCTTTAATGGTTCAAGAAAATACCGAACAGTTTGGCACACCTTTCACTGTTTCTATTGAAGCAGCTGAAGGGGTAACTACGGGTATTTCAGCCGCTGATCGTTCTCGCACAGTACAAGCAGCCGTTGCAGCAAATGCGACTGCAGCTGATATTGTTATGCCGGGCCATATCTTCCCATTAATGGCACAAGAAGGTGGCGTATTAACCCGCGCAGGTCACACTGAAGCGGGTTGTGATGTTGCGCGTTTAGCTGGCCTTGAGCCATCAAGTGTGATTGTTGAGATCTTAAATGAAGATGGCACGATGGCACGTCGCCCGCAGCTTGAAGTGTTTGCGGAAAAACATGGCCTTAAATTAGGTACAATTGCTGATCTGATTGAATACCGTAATAATCATGAAACCACGATTGAGCGTGTAGCTGAGTGTCGATTACCAACAGAGTTCGGTGAGTTTGAGATGATCACTTACCGTGACAAGATTGATAACGAAGTGCACTATGCGCTGCGTAAAGGCGATATCAAAGCGGGTGAAGAAACGCTTGTACGTGTTCACTTGCAAGATACGTTTAAAGATATTCTGCAATCAGGTGCAACGCAATGGACGCTGCCTGCAGCAATGAAGCGCATTAGCGAAGAAAATGGTGTATTGGTTATTTTAAGTAAACAAGAACCAACTGATGCCATTATTCATAAAGTGAAAAATATTGCTGCGGAAGAAGCAGGTCAACCTAAGGTGAAAGTGACACAGAAAGATCCGTCTCGCCAAGTTGGTGTAGGCTCACAAATTCTTTCTGATTTAGGCGTAAGTAAAATGCGTTTATTGTCATCAAGTACGCAACGTTATCATTCACTATCAGGTTTTGGCTTAGAAGTCGTTGAGTATATTTGTGATTAAATTCACCAAATGTTAGATGCTAGTGATAAAATAACTGATATCTGCGGTAGCTAAAGACAATTATTATTTTTAACTACCGCTTTCAATACTGTTTATTGGTCGAATCAAGGACAGATAAGCAATAAATATTAACAAATCTGTTGAAACCGACGGTTGTCCATAGCAGAGATATTGCAAAGTGTGATAGACTCCCGCGGTTTCTCAAACCGGAAAGACATAGTCACAGGAAGGCCCATGAAGGTAATTGAAGGCGCCATCGCGGCACCAAACGCAAAAGTTGCTATCGTAATTGCACGCTTCAACAGCTTTATTAACGAAAGCTTACTTTCAGGTGCATTAGATGCGCTGAAACGTCAAGGACAGGTTAGCGAAGACAACATTACTGTTGTTCGTTGTCCTGGTGCTTACGAGCTACCACTTGTTGCTCAACAGGTTGCTAAAAGCGACCGTTATGATGCAATCGTTGCTCTAGGCTCAGTTATTCGTGGCGGTACACCGCACTTCGATTATGTTGCCGGTGAGTGTAATAAAGGTCTAGCACAAATCGCACTTGAGTATAATACTCCAGTTGCTTTTGGTGTTTTGACTGTAGATTCTATTGAACAAGCCATTGAGCGTGCCGGTACCAAGGCTGGTAATAAAGGGGCAGAGGCTGCACTAAGCGCGCTCGAAATGGTTAATGTCCTGTCCCAAATCGAATCCTAATAATGGGGGTTACTGTGAAACCAGCCGCACGTCGTAATGCACGTCAGTTTGCTGTACAAGCTATTTACTCTTGGCAACTTACGAAAGGTAATGTTGCTGATATTGAGCAACATTTTCTTTCTGGCGATAAGTTTGAAGAAGAAGAACATCAAGCTGATGCGCCAGTTCTTGCTGCACCACATACTGATGTTAGCTACTTCCGTGATCTGTTCACAGGCGTAGTACTAAGCCACCAAGAACTTGATAGCAAGATGCGTCCATACTTATCTCGTCCTCTACAGGATCTTGATCAGATGGAACTTGCGCTACTTCGTCTTGCAATGTACGAAATGGTTAAGCGTGAAGACGTACCATTTAAAGTTGTTATTAACGAAGCAATCGAATTAGCTAAGCTATTCGGTGCGGAAGATAGCCACAAGTTCGTTAATGGTGTACTTGATAAAGCTGCACCAACACTTCGTAAAGAAAAGTAATTTTCGAAGTAACGAAACTAGATAAAAGAAGTCAGCTTAGCTGGCTTTTTTTTTATCTATTGTGTTGATATGAAGCAATCGTAAAGATAAGGGCATTATAATGGTGGCTGATAATGGATGAGTTGAACGATTATGGCACAAGGTGAATTTGATTTAATTGGGCGGTACTTTGAACACCAGAATGTTAAGCGAGAAGATGTTGATCTTGCGATTGGTGATGATTGCGCATTAGTTCGTGTTCCAGAAGGGTGTCAATTAGCGATCAGTACCGATTCGTTAGTTGCCGGCACGCATTTTCTGCAAGATGCTGATCCTAAATTAGTCGCACATAAAGCATTAGCCTCAAATTTAAGTGATCTAGCCGCCATGGGAGCAACGCCTGCTTGGGTTTCTTTGGCGTTAACACTACCGACGTTTGATGAGCATTGGCTAAATCAGTTTTGTGAGGGGTTCTTCCAATTAGCTGAGCAGTATAATGTTCAACTTATTGGTGGGGATACCACCAAAGGTCCTCTCAGTATTACTCTAACGGTTCAAGGGTTTGTTCCTAACGGGCAAGCATTGACACGTAGTGGTGCTAAGGTAGGTGATTCAATATATGTGACCGGTCAATTGGGTGATAGCGCAGCAGGTTTAGCGTTATTATTAACGGACAAACCATATCATGATCTTGCTCTGTCTTATGCCTTAAAAGAACGTCATTTTATGATGACACCGCAGGTAGAAGCAGGAATTGCATTGCGTGGTATTGCATCTGCTGCGTTAGATATTTCCGATGGTTTAATTGCAGATTTAGATCATATAGTTAAACGATCAGGTGTCGGAGCTGAAATTTATATCGAGCAGCTTCCTTTATCTTCTGAGCTAATCGCCTATTGTTCGACACCAGAGCAAGCGCAGCAATTGGCATTAAGCAGCGGTGAAGAATACCAATTGTGTTTTACTGTACCGAAGCATCAATGTCTTGAAGTTGAATCTTTAATGATGGCAAAAGGTATTCAAGTGTCTCGTATTGGTCAGTTAACTCAATCTAGTGGTATTGTTTTATTACAACAAGGTGAGCCTATTGATTGGCAAGTGTCAGGGTGGGATCATTTTATGAGTTCAAATAAGTAAGGTATCAGCGTGTCTACAAATCCTAAAGATTTATTGAAAATGAGTAACCCTTGGCATTTATTAGCAACAGGGTTTGGTAGTGGTTTAGCGAAGTACGTGCCTGGCACGATGGGTACATTAGCTGCTGTTCCACTCTATTTACTGTTAGCACAGTTACCTTTTAGCTGGTACTTAGTTGTCGTGTTTATTGCTGCGTTGATTGGTATAAAAATTTGTACCATCACCTCTAACGATATGCAGGTACATGATCATGGCAGTATTGTGTGGGATGAATTTGTTGGTTTTTGGATCACAATGGCAATCGCCCCAGAAGCCACATGGCAGTGGGTATTAACGGGCTTTATTTTATTCCGTTTCTTCGACATGGTAAAACCATGGCCAATTAGCTGGCTAGACAAACATGTTAAAGGTGGCTTTGGCATTATGGTTGACGATATTCTTGCCGGTTTCATGGCAATGATTGCGTTATGGGTGGTTGGCTACTGGCTTGGTTTTTAGTTAAACCTAACGATCACATTATAAAATTGATTTAGAAGCTGCATTCGTGCAGCTTTTTTTGTTTTTATCTCCTCAATTTTTACAAAATATAATGTGTCGCATTCCTAATAAAATCATTTATTTTTCATCATAAATCTGACGGTTTAACTAGTCTCAAATTATGTAGATAGAGAGAAGGGATTGCTCTATGAGTACCTATCTGAAAATAATCAGTGTTGGTTTATTAACCGTTGCTTCGATGGCTGATGGACAAGTTTATCCATCAACGGAAACGGCTTGGGTGTTAACGGGAAACTGGCAACAGCCAACCGCAATATCGGAATTAAATACGATTAAAGAAGTTAGGCGCTGGGAAGCGGATCATGCTGATGTTGTATTTGGTAGCTTACAAGATGTCGATTTAAATCAAAAGACCATTGCGATGGGTTATATCTACGTACACAAACTTGATTGTCGCCCAGATGAACAGCAAGGGTGGCTTCACCGCCATGCTTACCTGAATGGGCACGATCCTGAAAAGGGCTACATGCATTATAAAAATGATACTCAACTTACCGTTCCTGATCAAAGCCAAGGGTTAGATTACCTATTAAATGGCGAATCGATGTTAAGTATTCTTATTCGAAATAATGACTTCTTGACTGCGCGTTTTCCTTTAACCGTTAATGATAATGAACAAATTATTTTTCATGCTGCTTACCCGTTTGAAAATATCGTCATTGATAGTAATCAGCATCCTGAATTACGGATCACGAGAGTAAATGATGATGGTGATATTGGTGGTTTAGAAAAAGCAGATGTACATTGGATTCAACGAGAAGGTAAATGGTTTGGTCATATTAACCAGCGCTGGTTACCGACAAACGCTAGGTTCCAAGGACGTGAGCTGAATACTGGAAATAAGGCATTAAAGGCGGGGTATCGTAGTTGGGTAGTCGTTTTAAACTGGAACAGCAAGGCGGAAGTGAAAGGCGTTAATATTGAGCCTTGGTTATCCGTTGTGAATACATCTGGTCAGCAATCCACAGCGACAATGTTGTTTCCTGGTTGGGATCCTAAAAACGATCCTAATGGTGATGGTTATGTTGATGATGATGAGTTTTTAGTAAGAGCTAATCAAGCGGCAAGTGCGAGATTTAAACATCAAGCTAGAGTGATCCCTACTGGAAAAATGTGGGCGGGCAGTTGCTGGTATCGGACTAATTTTAATGATGACTCTTTTAATCAAAATCATGCTAATTGGTATAAATATGATTGGAAACGTCAAGGTTTAACCGGTGCTTACAATGATGATATGGCCAAATTGTTCAGTACCAACCAATTTAATGTTCAATTTGGCGGACAAATATTAGAAGCGCCGATTCGAGCTGGTACCTCAAAAGCGGCGGGATATTATGCAGCGAAAATGTCTGATTTTCTTGATTTAGTTAAATCGACTACGGGCAGTCAGTGGCTATCTGCTAATATTTCTGAGCTTAATTTGTGGGAATACCCTGATTGGCCAAAGCAATTAAGGGGGGTGGTGGATGTTTGGTTACGAGAGCATTATTTAAGCCCTGCAATTGGCTTAGAGCGATTACAATCCTATTGGGACAGCTATGCGTTAGCAGCACTCGGCGATAAAAGCTTAATAATGACCACAACTCGCGGTGGCAAAAGCCAACAAACACCATTAATTCAGCAAGCATGGGAAGACGATATCTATACCGGATTAGCCCTGTACTATCTGTTTAATATTCCCAATAAAACCTACTACCACAGCTGGAATCAAACCTTTATCTATGGCAGTAATAACACCCATGCCGATCCGAAACAGCTAAATAAAACCATTTGGTATCGTACTGGAGAGCCTAAGAATTGGGCGTATCAGCCCCAAAAGTTATTATCGGTTGATATAGGTAAACCAACGACCATACCTAACGGCTTTGAAGCGGTTAAATGGCTATCTAAAACAGGAAAAGTAGCAACGGATGAGACAAAGTTTGGAGATATTGCATTAGAGCCTGCGAATTGGTTTTGGTTATATCGAACAGGGTGGTTTGACGATGTTCCTAAAGATGGGGTTATCGCGCGGCAATATACGCAAGGGTTAGTGCTATATCGCGGTTCTAAATACCGTAATCACGCTGAATTTTATCAAGTTGATTCGATACGTGTAGCATTATCTGGCCTGTATCAAAAAGTAAATTACGATGGTTCACTCGGTGAGCCGACACAGTATGTTGAAGTCAATGGCTATGAGGGTGTGATTTTAAAGAAAGTTGAGAAGGGCTGAGATGAACAATAAACGTAAGGCTAATAAAGAAAAAGGTTTTCCTGCTTAATAACAGAGAAAACCTTTTCATAGTGCTTATTTGAACGGTGAAATTACTTAGCTAAATAAGTGCGAATTTGCTTTTCGATACCCGCACCATCAATTTCTAACATTTCATGCAGTTCAGCTTGTGTTCCTTGTTCAATGAATCGATCAGGCAAACCAATATTCAGTACTGGTTTCAGTGTCTTCTCTTTCATTAAAAATTCAATAACGCCGCTACCCGCACCGCCAGCAATCGCATTTTCTTCAACAGTTACAAGAACATCATGAGTTTTTGCTAATTCAAGTACTAAGGCTTCATCAAGCGGTTTCACAAAGCGCATGTCAGCAACAGTCGCATTTAAATTTTCTGCTGCTTCTAATGCATAGCCGAGCATGCTGCCAAAGTTTAAAATTGCGATTTTTTCACCTTCACGGCGAATGATACCTTTACCGATTTCAAGCTCTGTCATTGTAGGATCGACATCGACCTCCATACCGCAACCACGAGGGTAACGGACCGCACTTGGTCCTTGGTATTGGTGACCAGTATAGAGCATTTGACGACATTCATTTTCGTCACTCGGTGCCATAATCACCATGTTAGGAATACAGCGCATAAAGCTAATATCAAATGCACCTTGGTGGGTTTGACCATCAGCACCGACTAAGCCTGCACGATCAATGGCAAACATCACAGGAAGATCCATGATAGCAACATCATGAATTAATTGATCATATCCACGTTGAAGGAAAGTTGAGTAGATAGCGACAATAGGATGATAACCACCAATTGCCATGCCCGTTGCCAGTGTCACCGCGTGTTGTTCAGCAATCGCCACATCAAAGTATTGATCTGGGAACTCTTTAGAAAAGCGCACCATACCTGAGCCTTCACGCATAGCCGGTGTGATAGCCATCAATTTGTCATCAATAGCTGCCATATCACATAGCCAATCACCGAAAATCTTAGAAAACGTCGGACTTGCATCCTTCGCTTTGGGTAATGGTTTCTGGCTTAAATCAAATTTAGGAACGGCATGGTAATTAATTGGATCCGCTTCAGCTGGCGCATAACCTTTGCCTTTTTTCGTCATAATATGAAGAAATTGTGGGCCTTTTAGGTTACGCATGTTTTTCAGTGTCTTAACAAGCTCATGCACATCGTGGCCATCAACAGGGCCAATGTAATTAAAGCCTAACTCCTCAAACATAGTGCTTGGCACAACCATGCCTTTGATATGCTCTTCTGCACGTTTTACCATTTCTTTGATAGGAGGCGCATTGGATAGGACTTTCTTACCACCTTCGCGAATAGAGGTATAGAAATTACCCGATAGTAAATGGGCTAAATGATTATTTAACGCGCCGACATTTTCAGAAATCGACATTTCATTGTCATTTAAGATAACTAGCATATCGCTGTGAACATCACCAGCATGGTTCATCGCTTCAAACGCCATGCCTGCGGTGATAGCGCCATCGCCAATAATGCTAACAACTTTGCGATTTAGGCCTTCTTTTTCTGCTGCAATCGCGAGACCTAGACCTGCACTAATGGAAGTTGATGAGTGGCCAACCGAAAGTGTGTCGTACTCACTTTCACCGCGCCATGGGAATGGGTGCAAACCGCCTTTTTGGCGAATGGTTGCCATATCATCACGACGTCCTGTTAAAATTTTATGTGGGTAGGCTTGATGACCAACATCCCATATAACTTTATCAAAAGGCGTATTGTAGACGTAGTGAAGCGCAACGGTAAGCTCGACTGTACCGAGTCCGGAGGCAAAGTGGCCGCTGGTCTGACTCACAGATTTCAACAAATAGGTACGAAGTTCATCGCATACTTGTGGAAGGCTTTCAGCTGGCAATAATCGTAATTCATCGGGCGTGTTTGCGAGGGCCAGATGAGGGTATTTTGAGATATCCAAAGTCATAACAGTGTCGGCGCTTATACTGATTTAGCTTTTGCGTTCGATAATATATCGGGCAAAAACTTCTAATTGGGATGTATTGTAGGGTATAGCCGCTAATGCTTGTAGTGCTTCTTGATAAAGTAGTTGTGCTTTTTCTTGTGCACCATCTAAGCCAAGCAAGGCAGGATAAGTACTTTTATCCAAGGCAAGATCAGAACCTTGTGGTTTACCTAAGGTTTCGGTATCACTGATCACATCTAAAATGTCATCTTGCACTTGGAATGCAAGGCCAATAGCTTCTGCATACTTATCAAGTTGCGGCAAAATTGCTACGCCTTTATCACCAGCAGCTAATGCTCCTAAGCGGACGGCACAGCGAATCAAAGCCCCAGTTTTGTGTCGGTGGATTAATTCTAGTTGTTCTAATCCAACATGTTTACCTTCAGCATCAAGATCTAAGGCTTGCCCTAGACACATTCCGGCAGCGCCTGATGCTTTTGCAAGCTCACTTACCATAGCAATACGTTGGGTGTTGCCATCTTGGCTCAATTGTCCATTCGCCAAAATATCAAAAGCCAGTGTTTGTAGTGCGTCACCCGCAAGAATGGCAATGGCTTCATCAAACGCAATATGACAAGTGGGCTGACCACGACGTAATGCGTCATCATCCATCGCAGGTAAATCATCATGGATTAATGAGTACGCATGAATACACTCAACCGCAGCGGCTGGCGTGTCAAGATAGTCCTGAGTTACCCCTAACATTTCACCGGTTACATAGGTTAGAAAAGGACGCGCACGTTTGCCACCCAGCAGTGTTCCGTATTGCATGGCTTTAAGTAGGGCTTTATCTGCAAATGGTTGAGTTGATAACCAGTTTGCCAATACGTCATTACTACGTTGTTGATAGCACTTAAGGGATAGCGATAAAGAAGAACTATTGGTCATGGCTTGGTTCAAAATCAGTCAGTGGAGCTTCATCATCTGCCTGAAGCAAAATTTCTACACGTTGCTCAGCTTGTGTCAGCTTTTGTTGGCTGCTGCGAGCAAGAGAAATACCTCGTTCGAATTTTTTTAGCGCATCTTCCAGTGGGATATCGCCAGATTCTAGTTCATTGACAATGGCATCTAGCTCATCAAGGGCGGCTTCGAATGCCATATTTTCTGGTTTTTTTGCTGCCATATCATTTTCACTCTTATCTAAGTGCACGAAAAATAACGTAGAGAATTACTGGGGTCAAATTATGTCACAGGAATCTGTGTCGCTGACAGTAATTTTAATAAATAGTCTTCATTAATTGGTTAATAAAAAGCTAAATGAAAAGCTGAATTGGTCGATAAAGAGTTACTTTGCTGATGACATTCATCATTTAATGCTAAGAAATGCCTTGGCGAAATAGTGAATATGGCGGTGGCTTTAAAGTTTTGGCTGTCTTTAGAGCGTATTATCTCAGTGATAGATTCAGATGTGTTGATTGATGTTCAATAAACGCAAGCCATTATTTTTACCTAGCAAAAGAGGATCATGCTTTGGATTTGGCGACGCTTATAGGATTGCTTGGTGCATTCGCATTCATTGTTATGGCTATGCTGCTCGGCGGCGATCTGGTTATGTTTTACGATACATCATCGATTTTGATTGTATTAGGCGGCAGTACTTTTGTTGTGTTAATGAAATACAACATTGGGCAATTTTTTGGTGCTGCAAAAATCGCCATTAAAGCCTTTATGTTTAAGACTGATAATCCAGAAGAGTTAATTGCCAAAATTGTAGAAATGGCTGATGCGGCGCGTAAAGGTGGATTTTTAGCATTAGAAGAGATGGAAATTACGAATCCTTTTATGCGTAAAGGCATTGATATGCTGGTGGATGGCCATGATGCTGATGTGGTTCGCGTCACGCTACAAAAAGATATTTCATTAACCAATGAACGTCATGAACAAGGGGTAGGGATCTTCTCCTCCTTTGGTGATGTTGCGCCTGCTATGGGAATGATAGGTACGCTTATTGGCTTGGTTGCCATGCTTTCTAACATGGATGATCCGAAAGCTATTGGTCCTGCAATGGCCGTTGCCTTATTAACGACGCTATATGGCTCGATGTTGGCAAACATGGTAGCGATACCTATCGCGGATAAATTAACCTTGCGTAAAGAGCAAGAGCGTTTAAATAAGCGTTTAATCTTAGATGGCGTGCTGGCAATTCAGGATGGGCAGAATCCACGAGTGATTGATGGTTATTTGAAAAACTACCTTCATGAGAAGAAACGTAGTGTGATCCTTGACGAGTAAGAGACAGTTTTATGGAAGAGCAATCTTGTAAATGTAAAAAAGGTGCGCCTCCATGGATGGCGACCTTTGCTGATCTTGCCACACTATTAATGTGTTTCTTTGTGTTACTACTTTCTTTTTCTGAAATGGATGTACTGAAATTTAAGCAAATTGCAGGTTCAATGAAATATGCTTTCGGGGTGCAAAATATGCTTGAAGTTAATGATATCCCTAAAGGTACGAGTGTTATTGCGCAAGAGTTTAGGCCAGGCCGGCCTGAGCCAACGCCAATCGAAGTGATTATGCAACAAACGATTGATATGACGCAGCGTTCATTAGATTTTCACGAAGGCGAGTCTGATCGAGCAGGGGGCACACAACGTGATGCGGGTAAACTAACAGGTGGACAAAGTAAAAAAACGGCGACACAAAATAATGAAAATGACGAATCTGAAGCCGATCAAATACAAGAGAAACTAAAAGAGATACTGACTAAAGCATTAGAACGTGAGATCAGTGACAAAATTATAGAAATTGAGAATCTTGGCCAGCAGTTGGTAATTCGTATTCGTGAAAAAGGTTCGTTCCCAGAAGGTTCGGCGTTTTTACAACCTAAATTTAAGCCATTAGTACGCCAAGTTGCGATGCTCGTTAAAGATGTGCCGGGCATTATTCGAGTTACGGGACATACCGCGAGTGATAAATTGGATTCAGAGTTATACCGTTCTAATTGGGATTTATCAGCGCAGCGGGCAGTGTCAGTAGCGCAAGAAATGGAAAAAGTAGAAGGGTTTGATCATACAAAAATGCGGGTGGTTGGATTGGCAGATACTCAGCCAATTGCTGATAACAAAACTCGAGAAGGGCAAGCTAAAAACCGTCGAGTGGAAATATCTATCATGCAAGGTAAACCGCATTTTAGTGATGAGATCAGCAGTAACTTTAGTGCTCAATAGATTGTAGTACTTAAGGTTATTACCATAATGGCAGCGCTAGCGCTGCCATTTTTATTGGGGCAAATAGAGTGGCTGTTTATCAAGAGCTTAAGATATTTACGCTGAATTTCGTCGATGAGAGTTGCTGGCAGAGATGATCATGACTAAGGTAAATATAATTGAAAGCCAATAACATGCGGTAAGTCTAATCGAAGATAACGTCGTGAGTTTTCATATCTTTGTTTCAGTGGTCGGTAGCTTGCTGTATAATTCGCGCCTTTAATTCCGTTTGGTACTCTCTGTCAATTTTCACGATATGATCTGTTAAAAATCATCCGTTAATGAATTGATTCTGTACTGTAAGCCCTGTGAAGCGAAGCGTGTTATGAAATTTATTGTTAAGCCACACCCAGAGATTTTTGTTAAAAGTGATTCAGTGCGTAAGCGTTTTATCAAAATTCTTGAGTCTAATTTACGCATCATCTTAAAGCGCCAGTCAGAGTCTGTTAGCGTTTATAACCGCCGTTTTTCATTGGAAATTAATGAATCTGATGAATCAAAGCGCGATATGATTTTAGCGATTCTGACGCAGACACCTGGTATTCACCATACCCTTGAAGTACAGCAAACGGAATTTACTGATCTTCATAATGTTTTTGAGCAAACATTAGCGCTTGTTGGCCCTGAGCTGGAAGGTAAAACATTCTGTGTTCGTGCTAAGCGTGTTGGTAAGCATGATTTTACTTCGATTGAAGCTGAGCGTTATGTCGGTGGTGGTCTTAATCAAGCTATCGAGTCTGCAAAAGTAAGACTGAAAAAGCCTGATGTGACAGTTAACATTGAAATTGAACATAACCTATTGAACCTTGTATTATTCCGCCATAAAGGTTTAGGCGGTTTCCCGCTAGGTACACAAGAAGATGTATTAAGTTTAATTTCTGGTGGTTTTGATTCTGGTGTTTCAAGCTACTTGCATATCAAACGTGGTAGTAAAGTCCATTACTGTTTCTTTAATTTAGGTGGTCCTGCACACGAGATCGGTGTTAAGCAGGTTGCGCATTATATTTGGAACAAGTTTGGTTCTTCAGCAAAAGTTAAATTTATCGCGATTGATTTTGAACCTGTTGTTGGTGAGATTTTAGAGAAAGTCGACGATGGTCAAATGGGCGTTATCCTTAAGCGTATGTTTATGCGTGCTGCGGGTAAAGTTGCTGATAAATTCGGTATCGAAGCATTAGTAACGGGTGAAGCGCTAGGTCAGGTTTCAAGCCAAACATTAACTAACCTTCGTCATATTGACGGCGTAACAGATAGCCTAATTCTTCGTCCACTGATTAACTGGGATAAAGAAGATATCATCAATGTTGCACGTGAAATCGGCACTGAAGACTTTGCGAAAACCATGCCTGAGTTCTGTGGCGTGATTTCTAAGAGCCCAACAGTAAAAGCGGTCAAAGCGAAGCTTGAAATTGAAGAAGACAAATTTGATTTCTCTATTCTTGATCGTGTTGTTGATGAGGCGCGTGTGATGGATATTCGTGACATCGAAAAGCAAAGCCAAGAACAAGCTCCTGAAGTTGAATTAGTTGAGCAGGTCGCTGGTGATGCCATTGTACTTGATATTCGTAGCCCAGATGAAGAAGATGAAAGCCCATTAGAGCTTGAAGGTATCGAAGTTAAGCATTTACCTTTCTATAAGCTAGCAACGCAGTTCGGTGACTTACCGCAAGATAAGACGTACCTTCTGTACTGTGATCGTGGTGTGATGAGCCGCCTTCAGGCGCTGTACCTAAAAGAGAATGGTTTCGAGAACGTAAAAGTTTACCGTCCTTTATAATCGCCACTGCTTTGTCTAAATAAAAGAAGCCTCGTAATTGCGAGGCTTTTTGTTATCGGGCGAGTTTCTATTACTTAGTCTCAACAGATTAAGTACGTGGTAATACGTCGTAATGCATATTCGGCCATACAACCATAGGCTCTGCAACTTCAGCCGCTTTGGCTTTATTTTCCAGTTGCGTCACTATCTCTAGCGCAAACTCTTGTGCAGTTCCGGGGCCTTGACTGGTTAATAGACGTGTATTTTTATCATACACCACACGTTTAACGCGTAATTGATGTGTTGGTATATGATGTTGAAAAGCAGGATGACATGTCATGATTGAATGTGTGAACACTTGATGTGGAATAAACATCACCGCAGGCGTTGCACAGATCGCGGCGATCAGTTTACCGTCGTAATGATGCTGCTTTACAAATTCAACTACCAGTGGGCTATCACGAAAATGTTCCGCGCCTTTTAAACCGCCGGGTAACACCACGCAATCAAATGGCTCATCGGCAACATTGATCAAAGGCACGTCTGCTACGAGCTTGATCCCGCGAGATCCTTCTAAAATTAGTGCGCCATCTTCTGCAGTACTTGCAATCGTTACTTCAAATCCAGCCCGCTTTAAAATCGCAATTGTATTAATTGCTTCCATTTCTTCACTGCCAGGAGCAAGACAAACAGCAACGCGAGGAGCAGTCGTTATTGGTTCAAGCATGATATGAGGACTCCATAGATGTAATGGTTTGCCATAACTGGGTATTCACAGGCACAGCAATATCGAATATTTTCGCTTGGTGAATAAGATAGCCAGTAATATAGTCGATTTCTGTTGGGCGCTGATAAAAAACATCTCTATTCATTGAAGAATAATTATCAGCGGTCGCTTTTATTACCGTGAGTGCCTGTTGATAAAGCTCACCATTTTTTATCCTGTAGCCTTCTGCTCGCATAACGAGCGTGACTTCATTACAAATTTGGATTAATTGGGCTTGATAGCCTTCATTAGCAAGCTCACCATTAGTACATTGATGAATGGCTGTTAATGGATTAATTGCACAATTAATGGCGAGTTTCTTCCATAATGGCTCCATGATGTCATCTTGCCAATAGCACGGTGATAATGCTTGATTGAACATGTCAGCGATGGAGTTATCAGTGGAGATGACAGAGGACAATGGGCCAATAAACGTTTGTCCAAGCCCTGTATGGCGTAGCGTACTTTCAGCTGTTTTTAAAGCAGCATGGGATGTGGTGGCATAATAAATAGTATGTTTAGGAAAGAGTTGCTTAACAGCGTCATGGCTTCCAATCCCATTGTGCATGATCACTATCTTGCATCGCGCTGAAAGATCGTTAATAAGGGGATGTAAGGCGGTGATGACTTGGAACGATTTTACTGTCACAAGGAGTAAATCACTTTGTTGTAAATGATCTATGTGATTAGCATCGAAACAGTAAGTTCTTACTTTACCACTCAAAGATTGAAACGTGAGTGGATAGCGGGTTATGGATGAACGGGTCCAAACTTGAACATCATGTTGCGGTTGCAAAGCGATAGCCCATAATGAGCCGATTGCGCCTGCACCCAATATTGTGATTTTCACACTGCAATCCATTGTTAACTATATTGATGTAGATAGTAACATTGTTCAAATAGTGCAGGATCAAAAAAGGCGCTGATATAGCGCCTTTTCTCATTAATTACTCAATAACTTATTGATTAGAAGTTATATTTAACTGAGTAAATTACAGCATTTTGGTTGCCTTTAGTACCTAGCTTGTTGTAAGCGTAACGGTACTGAATGCCTGTTGTTACGTGATCCGTTGCGTTCCACCATAGTGCTAGTGCACCGTTTGCGCTTACATCATCGCCTTCACCAGCAACGATCATGTAGTTGTCATTACGACCAAACTCAGACTCGTGCCAGTTACTGATCATGAATTTTTCGCCGAATGCATTAAAGTTGTAGCCTGCAACCCAACCAAACATACCGCCATTCATACCAGAAAAAGATGAAGGATTTTTCCAATCAGCAGATGTCATTGTGTGGTGGAAACCGATAAATGGGTTGAAGAACCAGCCATCACCGTTGAATGCGTAAGATAGACCTAGCACGTTATTTTGTGCAGTGAAGCCATCGCTGTTCGTGTTGTAAACTTGTCCGTATAGACGAAGCTCTGCAATACCAGTTTTGTAAGCGATTGTACCTTTAACCGATGTACGTGCTTTATCAGAACCTTGATCTGCATTTTCTAAGTCAGCGAAACCGTATAATTCACCCCAGCTAAAACCAGCACCACCTTCAAGTTCTAAGTACCAGAAGTCTTTTTGGTGACCAGCACGCTCTTCTGTACCGTTAGACCAATCTAAGTAGTTAACGCTCATATCACCAAAACCATACAAGTACTCTGCTTGTGCTGGGAATGTTGATGCTGCTGTTAAAACGCCTAAAGCTACTAGTGACTTGCGCATGTTTTTATCTCACTCAATATGGTCTAAATATAGGGATTTTTGGCCGCCCCGTTTTTCTGGCGCTGATTCTAGTGTTTTATATCTCGTTTGGGAATGTAACGTTTGCGCAAACCTTTGCTTTTTGTGATCGTGATCGGCTGAAATCGATTACATTTACATTAAAAATGTGATGAATCTGAATTTATATTGCGATTTAAATGAACTTTTTTTGACTTTAATACTCTATGCTAATTTTTTTGGTAGCAAAAATTCGCAATTTACATGAGAAAGGTAAGTTAAGGCTTCCGTTTTCAACAGAAACCTTACTTATCATAGGTGAGGTTATTTCTCTTCCAACGTATCAGTTGTTTCAGGAAGGGTTAAAGCATCATTCTTAGCAACGAGTTTGATTAAAAATAATACTGGAATACCTATCAATGCGGTGGTGAGGAAAAAGATGTTATAGCCGAAATGGTCGACATAAACGCCAGAGAATCCCGCAATAAATTTTGGGAAAAGTAGCATAATAGAGCTAAATAATGCGTATTGGGTTGCAGAGAAAGCCACATTGGTTAGGCTAGACATAAAGGTGATGAAAGCCGCGGTTGCAATACCTGCACCTAAATTATCTGCTGAAATAACTAAAGTTAACATCTCGAGGTTATTACCAACATAGGTAAATACCATAAACAACAGGTTGGTGATTGCGGATAATAAAGCGCCTAAGGCAAGAATACGTAAGGTGCCAAATTTACTGACAAGAATACCGCCTAAACCAGCGCCGACTAAGGTCATGATCACCCCAAAGACTTTTGAAATAGACGCCACTTCATTTTTAGTAAAGCCCATGTCAACATAAAACGCATTAGACATTACGCCCATCACCACATCAGAAATGCGATAACAACTAATGAGCAATAAGATCAGTAGTGCGTTTTTACCATAGCGCTGAAAGAAGTCTTGGAAAGGCATGACGACAGCGGTATAAAACCACGCAGCGAGTCTTGCTTGTTTTTTACCTATCCCTTTTTGCTGTAATTTTTGTTGGTAGTTATGTTCGATTTTTTGAATTGATGAGCTGTCGATCTTTGGCTCTTTAACAAAGAGGGTGGTGATCACGCCAATTGACATCATACCCGCCATGATAAAGTAAGCGGCTTTCCAGCCTGCAGGATCATAACCACTATCAGAGCCGAACCATGCAGCAAAAGCCAGTGCGCCAGCTCCTGCCATGATCATCGCTAATCGATAGCCTGCCATATAGGTTGCAGATAATGCGGCTTGTAAACGTACGGTAGCAAGTTCAATACGAAATGCATCAATGACGATATCTTGTGTCGCAGAAGCAAAGGCGACAACAATCGCAAATAAGGCAAATTGAAGAAGATCAGTTTGTGGGTTGCTGGTCGCCATACCACATAGCGATAAAATAATGATCAGCTGCGAAAATAACATCCAGCCACGACGTCGACCAAATAATCGAGAAAAAATGGGCAAAGGAAAACGGTCCACAAGTGGTGACCATGCCCATTTAAAGCCATAAGCAAGGGCTACCCAACTGAAAAAACCGATACTGGTTCGGCTAACATCAGCTTCTCGTAACCAAAATGAAAGGGTGCCAAAGACTAATAAAATAGGTAAGCCGGAAGAGAACCCTAGCGCGAACATGATCAATGCTTTGGGGTTTAAATACACACGCCAACCGGTGGTATTATTTTGTTGTATGGCTTTGTCCATATTTTCCTCGTAACACAAGTATCGACCATTGATACTTAGCAAAGTATAAAACTGTTATTTTTCTTTATAAATCAGATCTTAGCAGCAATAAGCCTAGTGTGCATTGCTTCATTATCAGTTCGACAACAACTTGTGCTTTTAATTCATAAACCGTAAAAGTAGGTTGATATTTAAGGGTAAATATTTAAGGACGCTGGATCTGTGTTAGTTCAGGGCAAGGGGCAAGATTGAGTAAGTAATAAGCGTGATTGGTGATTTTTTGTTGAATATAAATGTTGCCTAGCAATTGGTAATCTTCGAGCTTTATAACGTATTGAAGTAATAGCCAAAAAGTAGCTTCATAATCATCGATTGGATCTTTATCAGCGATATTCATGTCCCACCACTGAGCAAGACATTCATGGGCATCATTTTTTAGATGATAAAAAGGAACGTCGCCCTCAATAGTTGCAATAGTAGACAGCGCAAAAGAAGGGGCTTGCTCAAAAATAAACTGCTGAATTCGTTTATTTTGACGATGAAAAACAGACGGTTGGTAGAGAGGTGTGATCATATACGTCACCTGTACTTGATTGCGCACAGGTGACGTAATCAATTTATTTAATAACTTTCATTGATTCAATGATTATAGGCTGCTGTGGTACATCTTGCATACCTGTTGCACGATTAGAACCCGTTGGGATTTTAGCCATATCTTGTACAACAGAAAAACCTTTAACCACTTTACCGAATACCGCATAACCTGGATTATTACCTGCAGCATTTAAAAATGCATTGTCTTTATAGTTAATAAAGAATTGGTTAGTCGCAGAGTTTGGATTTTGCGTACGTGCCATAGCAACAGTTGCGGTGTCGTTTTTCAATCCATTACTTGCTTCATTTTTGATCGGAGCATGCGTTGGACGTTTAACCATGTCTTTATCAAAACCACCGCCTTGAGCCATAAAGCCAGGGATAACACGATGGAAAATCGTCCCGTTGTAATTACCTTCTTCAACATAGCGTAAGAAGTTTTTACTACTAATCGGGGCTTTTTCTTCATTTAGTTGGATCGTAAAATCCCCTAAATTTGTTGTTACTAAGACCTGTGTTGCAGCACTGACAGGTAAAGCGATAAGTAAACATAGCGCAAGTAAAAAACGTGACATTAAACATTCTCCGTTAAGTATTGATGCAATTCGCCATCTTTGGCGATCTCTTTAAGCACTGAATTCATCATTTTCTCTAAACTTTGTGCGATTTCTTCGCGTGTCACTTTAAAAGGTTCTTGCTTGGTAGTACGAGCAGAATATTTTTTACTAAAAGTACCTTTTGGTGTAGTTACAACAAGTTCAATTTGAAGTTGGCTATCAATATCATGTTTAACTAAGCCTTGGGTTACCTTGACTAAGGCTTGCTGAATATTGATAGCAATATTTGACGTTGAAGCAGTGTTTACAGTAATTCCTTCGCTGGCAAATTGTTTTTTTAATGCAGCTTGAAAGGTTGATGCAATATTACTTTCCGGTTGAAACTCTTCAACATTGGTCGCACCACTATCAACAATGGCGATATAGTTATGATTACGATCATCTTTGCTTGATAGTTGTACTGCAAGCTGTGATGTGGCTTGCTGTGCTAAAACTGGCGTTAATGTTAAAGCGAGTGGTGGTTGCGCAGGACGGCTTGCACATGCGCTTAGTAATAATGCTGCGGCAATCACAATATATTTTTTCATGCTCTCCATTTCCTTGTATTCGTTGTTTAAATATAAACGAAAAATCAATGTCGTATTAAATATCACAAGCAATAAATTAACGTCATAAACACGTTAGATTATTTTGACGATTGTAAAACCACAAATTTATTACTTTGGCCGATAAGTTTTACATTACCAAAGACACGTTTTAACTTTTCATGGTAACCCAATTGCCTATTCCCGATCACGATCAGATCGCCACCTTGACGTAATACTCGTTGTGCATCGCAGAACATTTGCCAAGCAATATGATCAGTAACGGTATTTTGCTGGTGGAAAGGAGGATTACATAAGACTAAGTCAGCGCTATCAAGTGGGAAGTTATCTAAGCAGTTAGCTGTTACTACTTGTAATTGTTTAGGATTGTCTAAGTTTATATCTGCATTTTCACGGCATGATGCAGTCGCCATAAAACTTTCATCGACACAAACAACGTTAGCTTGTGGGTTTAATTGTGCAGCTTTAATACCGATCACCCCATTACCACAACCAAGATCGATAATATCTTTATACTTTGCATCTTGTGGAATGAAATCTAGCAGTAAACGACCACCAATATCTAAACTATCACTAGAAAATACGTTGGCGTGGTTAGTGATTGTTAACTTATGCTCAGGCACCTCCCATTGCGTAGGGCGGGGTAGGGGCTTTGCTAAGTTAGGATTGGTTTTACAAAATATTAATCGCGCTTTTTTAACGGCTAGTGATGTTTTGGTCTCACCTAAAAACTTTTCAAATAGCTTTAAGGTTGAAGAGTGAATCTCTTTTACTTTACCTGCCGCAATAATAGTGCAATCAGCAGGAAGTAAGTGACATAATTGTTGTAATTGCCAGCTTAATAACCGATTGTTTTTAGGCTGCTTTAACAAAACTAACTGAGGGTTGTTAGGCAATTTTGAAAGACAATCAACAATATTAATCATTGGTAATTGGTTGTTTTCTAAGTTAGCAATAAATGCCTGTTTAGAGACAAAAGAATCCGTCACACTTGTGACAGGTGCTTGATTTGAAAACCAGCAACTTAATGCGCCAAAGCTATCGTTCATGATAAGAATTGGACGTTCAGGGTCGAGTTCCAGATCGTTGCAATAATTGATCAGGTACTCATCGCCAGCATCCCATGCTTGCAGAGTTTCATTTTTCCTTACTGGAAAACGAGTTAGCGATAGAGTGCGTTGGTGTAAGGTTAGCTCTGGTTTCATTGCGGATAACTTTCAGGTATGTTTACAAAATAGTCGGCTATTTTCGCAGAACACCACGCGAGTGCAAAGGAAATACGACATCAGAACAAGAATAAAGTAGAGAAAGATTTGGCAATAGTGCGATATTGCGAGCGGAGGTAAAGTAAATATGATCCAACAACGTATCGAGCATAAACTTCATGATGCGTTTGCACCTAAGCATTTAGAAGTGCTTAATGAAAGTTACATGCATAATGTTCCCCCTGGCTCTGAGAGTCATTTTAAAGTTGTCGTTGTGAGTGCTCAATTTAATGGCCAGCGTTTAATCGCAAGGCATCGTGCTATTAATAGTGTGTTGGCCGATGAATTGGCAAATGATATTCATGCTCTAGCTATTCACACTTACACTGAAGCGGAGTGGTCTGAGCTAATGGCAGCACCTGCATCACCATCTTGTCGTGGTGGTTCACAAATTGGATAATTAGTGAAATATATTAAATAAAAGGTCGTTGTTATAACGGCCTTTTTTATTATTTGTCGGTAATATAAAACTGAGTGCGAATCTATAACTAGCATCTAAATTTGTTAAAAATTATCATCGCGGTCAATATTTAATCTAATTTTAGGTGATGATTCAAATAACACTCACTTGTTAACGGTATGTATTAATTTGATTATCTCAATAAAAGTGATGATGACATTTATGTTAAAAACAGACCTGAAAATAAATGCAAGGTCGAATGGCGTTATTTTTAATAAATGTGCGCTTCATCAAACTTATTGAGTTATTAAACTATTGCGCTTCAATTGTTGCTTGGTTTTCAGTCGGAATCGCGCGTATTGGCATAGAAAAAACAACGCGGTTAGTGGTAGAATCGCCGCCTTGAAAAACTACTTGCCGCTAATGGATGTGGTGAGGTAGTTAACTAGATGTTGCGGTATTGGTACTTGGCAAGTGAAATTCACTTGTAGACCGATTTCGAACTGTGAAAAGTCGTGTCTTAATTGCGCAATAGAAAATTCTTTTTTCCCTTTAATGTAGTGCAAGTGCGTATGATTACAATAAAAAAGGGTTTGGATATCCCAATTTCAGGGACTCCTACCCAGGCGATACATGATGGTAATGCCATCTCTAAAGTCGCCTTGCTTGGCGAAGAATATGTTGGTATGCGTCCTACAATGCATGCTCGCGTAGGGGATGTAGTGAAAAAAGGTCAGGTTCTTTTTGAAGATAAAAAGAATCCTGGCGTTAAGTTCACTGCTCCAGCTAGTGGCAAGGTAGCGGAAATTAACCGTGGTGCTAAGCGCGTTCTTCAATCTGTAGTAATTGATGTCGAAGGCGATGAGCAAATCACATTTAACAAGTATGAGTCAGCTCAACTTGCTCAACTAGATCGTGCTGTTGTTGTCGATCAATTGGTTGAGTCAGGTATGTGGACTGCGCTTCGTACGCGTCCATTTAGCAAGGTTCCAGCTGTTGGATCTGAGTCTCAAGCTATTTTTGTGACGGCTATGGATACCAATCCATTGGCTGCGAATCCAGAAGTTATCATCAATGAACAAAGTGATGCTTTCATTGCAGGTTTGACGGTTCTTTCTCGTCTAACTAGCGGTAAAGTTTACGTTTGTAAGTCTGGTGCTAGTCTTCCGCGTTCATCAGAAGCAAATGTTGAAGAACACGTATTTAACGGTCCGCACCCAGCGGGTCTTGTTGGTACGCACATTCACATGCTCTATGGTGCAGATGCAAATCACATTGCTTGGGGTATTAATTACCAAGACGTTATTGCGTTCGGTAAGTTATTCCTAACAGGTGAGCTATATACAGATCGCGTTGTTTCTCTTGCAGGCCCTGTTGTTAATAAGCCGCGTCTAGTGCGTACTCGCATTGGTGCTTCTCTTGAGCAACTGACTGATTCAGAAATGATGCCTGGTCAACTGCGTGTTCTTTCTGGTTCTGTGCTTAACGGTGTAAAAGCTGAAGGTCCACATGCATATCTAGGTCGCTATCACTTACAAGTGTCGGCGTTGCGTGAAGGCTATGAAAAAGAATTCATGGGCTGGATTGTACCTGGTAAAAACAAATTTTCTGTAACTCGCACATTCTTAAGCCAGTTCTTCCCTGGTCAGTTGTTTAATATGACAACAACAACGAATGGTTCTGAGCGTTCAATGGTACCTATCGGTAATTACGAAAAAGTAATGCCACTAGATATCGAGCCGACATTACTGCTTCGTGATCTATGTGCTGGTGATTCAGACAGCGCGCAACAACTTGGTGCATTAGAACTAGATGAAGAAGATCTAGCACTATGTACATTTGTTTGCCCTGGTAAGTATGAGTTTGGTCCATTGCTACGTGAGTGCTTGGACAAAATTGAGAAGGAAGGGTAATTCATGGGTCTCAAGAATTTCCTCGAAGATATTGAACATCACTTTGAACCTGGTGGTAAGCATGAACGTTGGTTTGCGCTATATGAAGCGTTTGCAACTATCATGTACACACCAGGTCAAGTAACGCGTACTTCTGCGCACGTTCGTGACAGCATCGACCTTAAGCGTCTGATGATCATGGTTTGGCTTGCGGTCTTCCCAGCAATGTTCTGGGGGATGTACAACGTGGGTGATCAAGCTATTGCTGGTCTTAACCACCTATACACAGCTGACAAGCTAACAGCCATTATTGCTGCAGATTGGCATTACTGGTTTACTCAAATGCTAGGCGGAACATTATCCGTTGACGCAGGTTGGGGCAGTAAGATGTTGCTTGGTGCAACATATTTCCTACCTATCTACGCAGTAGTATTTGCTGTGGGTGGTTTCTGGGAAGTGTTGTTCTGTATAGTGCGTAAGCATGAAGTTAACGAAGGTTTCTTTGTAACTTCTATTCTTTTCGCCTTGATCGTTCCACCTACATTACCGCTTTGGCAAGCAGCACTAGGTATTACCTTTGGTGTTGTCGTCGCAAAAGAAATTTTTGGTGGTACTGGTCGTAACTTCCTTAACCCTGCACTTGCAGGTCGTGCGTTCCTATTCTTCGCATACCCAGCTCAGATCTCTGGTGATCTAGTTTGGACTGCGGCGGATGGTTTCTCTGGCGCGACTCCGCTAAGTCAGTGGGCTCAAGGTGGTGAAGCGGGTGTTGTTAACACTATCACGGGTCAAACAATTACTTGGATGGACGCGTTCATCGGTCATATCCCAGGTTCTATTGGTGAAGTATCAACATTAGCTATCCTGATCGGTGGTGCATTCATCGTTGTTATGGGTATTGCTTCATGGCGTATTATTGCCGGTACGATGATCGGTATGATTGCAGCAGCAACGCTATTTAATATCATTGGTTCTGATACGAACCCAATGTTCAGCATGCCTTGGCAGTGGCACCTTGTATTAGGTGGTTTTGCATTCGGTATGATGTTCATGGCAACGGATCCTGTTTCTGCAGCGTTTACCAACAAAGCAAAATGGTGGTATGGCGCATTGATTGGTGCAATGGCTGTAATGATTCGTGTAGTTAACCCTGCATACCCAGAAGGCATGATGCTAGCGATTCTATTCGCTAACTTATTTGCACCTCTATTTGACAACCTAGTTGTTCAAGGCAATATCAAACGGAGACTGGCTCGCCATGGCAAGTAATAAAGATAGCATGAAAAGAACGCTGCTTTTTGTTGTTGTATTGAGCCTAGTGTGTTCAATCATCGTATCAGTAGCAGCTGTTTCATTACGCCCTAAGCAAGAAGAAAATGCGGTACTTGACGTACAGCGTAATATTCTTTCTGTTGCAGGTTTGCTAACACCAACAACGAACGTTAAAGAAACATACGGTAAGTTCATCGAGCCTAAGCTTGTTAACATTAAAACCGGTGAATACGTTTCTGAGATTGATGGTCAAACTGCGGCACAATATGATCAGCGTGCAGCAGCGAAAGATCCAGCTGAATCTACTAAGCTTCCAGCGAACGAAGATTTAGCGAAGATCATTCGTCGTGCTAACGTTGCGACTGTATATCTTGTTAAAGATGCTGCAGGTCAAACAACCAAAGTTATCTTACCTATCCACGGTAACGGTCTATGGTCAATGATGTACGCATTTGTTGCTGTTGGTATGGACGGTAACACTGTTGATGGTATTACTTACTACGATCAAGCTGAAACTCCGGGACTGGGTGGTGAAGTTGAAAACCCAACTTGGCGTGAGCAGTTCGTTGGCAAGAAGTTGTACGATATGAACTTCAAGCCTGCAATTAAGATTGTTAAAGGTGGCGCACCAGCAGGTAGCGAACACGATGTTGATGGTCTTTCTGGTGCAACATTAACAAGTAATGGTGTACAGCACACCTTCGACTTCTGGTTTGGTGCTCAAGGCTTCGGTCCTTACCTTGCTAAGCTACGTGCAGGAGATCTGAATAATGGCTGATGCTAAAGAAATGAAAAAGATCCTATTTGGACCTTTTATTAGTAATAACCCAATCGCCCTTCAAATCCTTGGTGTATGTTCGGCGCTAGCGGTAACCACTAAGCTAGAAACAGCATTTGTTATGACAATCGCAGTAACAGTAGTAACTGCATTCTCTAACTTATTTGTTTCACTTGTACGTAATCAAATCCCGAACAGCGTGCGTATCATTGCTCAGATGGCAATTATCGCATCACTAGTAATCGTGGTAGATCAGGTACTAAAAGCGTACCTATACGATATCTCTAAGCAGCTATCTGTATTCGTTGGTCTTATCATTACTAACTGTATCGTAATGGGTCGTGCAGAAGCATACGCAATGAAATCACCACCGCTTCCGTCTTTCTTAGATGGTATTGGTAACGGTTTAGGCTATGGTTTTGTTCTGATTACAGTTGCTTTCTTCCGTGAACTACTAGGTTCTGGCAAGCTATTCGGTATGCAAGTATTACCACTAACGTCTGATGGTGGTTGGTACCAGCCTAACGGTCTAATGCTGTTAGCTCCGTCTGCTTTCTTCCTAATTGGTTTCATGATCTGGGTGATTCGTACTTTCCGTCCAGAACAAGTAGAAGCGAAGGAGTAAGGGGAACATGGAACATTATCTTAGCCTATTAGTTCGTTCGATTTTTATCGAGAACATGGCATTATCTTTCTTCTTAGGTATGTGTACATTCCTTGCGGTATCTAAGAAAGTTAAGACCTCGTTTGGTCTGGGTGTTGCCGTAATCGTAGTACTTACGATTGCAGTACCTGTAAACAACCTTGTTTACACTTACTTATTGAAAGATGGTGCATTAGTTCAAGGTGTTGACCTTAGCTTCCTGAACTTTATTACTTTCATCGGTGTTATCGCAGCGTTAGTACAGATCCTAGAAATGATTCTAGATCGCTTCTTCCCGCCGCTATATAACGCACTAGGTATTTTCCTTCCGTTGATCACAGTTAACTGTGCAATCTTCGGTGGTGTATCGTTCATGGTACAGCGTGATTACAACTTTGTAGAATCTATCGTATACGGCTTCGGCTCAGGTACGGGTTGGATGCTTGCAATTGTTGCACTTGCGGGTATTCGTGAAAAGATGAAATATTCAGATGTACCGGCAGGTCTTCGTGGTTTAGGTATTACCTTTATCACCGTAGGTTTGATGGCGTTAGGCTTCATGTCTTTCTCTGGCGTACAGCTGTAATCAGGATAAGTAAGGAATATCAATGGATATTATTCTTCTTGGCGTAGTCATGTTCACCTTGATTATCCTGGCTCTAGTTTTAGTAATTCTATTTGCTAAATCTAAGCTAGTACCAACAGGTGACATCACTATTTCAGTAAACGGCGATCCAGAAAAAGCGATCACCACAGGTGCAGGTGGCAAGCTACTAAGTGCTCTAGCGGGTAACGGTATCTTCGTATCATCAGCATGTGGTGGCGGTGGTTCTTGTGGTCAGTGTCGTGTAAAAATTAAATCTGGCGGCGGTGATATTCTGCCAACAGAATTAGATCACATTACCAAAGGTGAAGCACGTGAAGGCGAGCGTCTTGCGTGTCAGGTTAACGTGAAGTCTGATATGGACATCGAATTACCTGAAGAAATTTTTGGTGTGAAGAAGTGGGAATGTTCTGTTATCTCTAACGATAACAAAGCGACCTTCATCAAAGAGCTTAAGCTACAAATTCCAGATGGCGAATCAGTACCTTTCCGTGCTGGTGGTTACATCCAGATTGAAGCACCTGCTCACCATATTAAGTACTCTGACTTTGATGTTCCAGAAGAGTACCGTGAAGACTGGGATAAGTTTAACCTATTCCGTTACGAGTCTAAGGTTGATGAAGATATCATCCGTGCTTACTCAATGGCGAACTACCCTGAAGAGTTCGGTATTATTATGCTAAACGTGCGTATTGCTACGCCGCCGCCTAATAATCCAGACGTACCACCAGGTCAAATGTCATCATTCATTTGGTCACTTAAAGAAGGTGACAAGTGTACGATTTCAGGTCCATTTGGTGAGTTCTTCGCAAAAGATACTGACAATGAGATGGTATTTGTGGGTGGTGGTGCTGGTATGGCACCAATGCGTTCTCACATCTTTGACCAACTTAAGCGTCTGCACTCTAAGCGTAAGATGTCTTACTGGTACGGTGCGCGTTCTAAGCGTGAAATGTTCTACGTTGAAGATTTCGATATGCTTGCTGCTGAAAACGATAACTTCGTATGGCACTGTGCACTGTCTGATCCACAACCAGAAGATAACTGGGATGGTTACACTGGCTTCATTCATAACGTGCTTTACGAAAACTACTTACGTGATCATGAAGCACCTGAAGACTGTGAATACTACATGTGTGGTCCACCAATGATGAACGCGGCTGTTATCAGCATGCTTAAAGATCTTGGTGTAGAAGATGAAAACATCCTACTTGATGATTTCGGTGGCTAATACATAGCCCTTCGCTCACAATTAAATTGGCTGACCAGTGAATGGTCAGCCTTTTTTCTTACTAACTCTTTTAAACCTGTTTTTTATTGTGGTTATTTATCAATAGTGAGAAGTGATCAGACTAAAAAACAACATGAACGATGGAGTATGAAGTGAAGCGTTTCCTGCTGTGTAGTACGTTGGTGTTATCAACGTTAATGTTGTTGACAGGCTGTGGTGATAGTCGTCAACAGATTGATATTAATGGGCAAACAATGGGGACTTACTATTCAGTAAAACTCATCAAGCAAGAGGGATTACCAAGCCCAGAAGTTATCCAAAAAGAAATTGATAAGCGTTTAGAGCTTGTTAATGATCAAATGTCGACTTATCGTCCTGATTCTGAATTAAGCCAATTTAACCAGCAACAATCTTCTCAACCTTTTGAGGTTTCTGCGGCAACGGCAAAAGTAATTTCTGAAGCATTACGTATTTCTAAGCTAAGTAATGGGGCTTATGATGTGACGGTGGGTCCATTGGTAAACTTGTGGAGTTTTGGTCCTGAAGCTCGCCCAGAATCTACCCCTACAGATAAAGAGATTGCGACTCGAAAAACCGAAATTGGTTATCAACATTTAGCGGTATTATCGGGTAATAAATTAGTGAAAGATCTGCCTAACCTGTATGTTGACCTTTCATCTATCGCAAAAGGGTATGGCGTTGATGTCGTTGCTGATTATTTAAAAGATGATCTGCATGTTAAAGATTTCATGGTTGATGTCGGCGGTGAAGTTCGCTTACAAGGAAAGAACCGTTCTGATGTGCCATGGCGTATTGCGATTGAAAAACCTGTTGCAAGTGAGAGGGCGGTACAAGATATAATTCAAGCTGGCGATATGGCAATAGCGACATCGGGTGATTATCGTAATTACTTTGAAGAAGATGGAGTGCGTTATTCTCACTTGATCAATCCTCAAACCGGTAAGCCAATTGCTAACCATGTTGTGTCGGTTACAGTTATTGCGCCATCTTGTATGACGGCAGATGCATACGCGACGACTTTTTCTGTTATGGGGGAAGAAGAGTCTATAGCATTAGCCAATAAAGAGAAGTTACCTGTAATGTTGATTGTAAAGACCAAAGATGGCTTCGTTGAATATAAGTCAGATACGTTTGAGCAATACGTTGTTAAAAAATAAATGAGGTAGTCATGGTTATTTACTTAGTCACATTTTCTGTTTTCTTATTAGTGATTGTCGCAATGGCAGTAGGCTATATTTTCCAACGTAAAACCGTAAGTGGCAGCTGTGGGGGATTAGACGGTATTGGTATTGCAAAAGAATGTGATTGCCCTGAGCCGTGTGATGCGCGTAAAAAGCGTGAAGCCCGCGCTGCTCGTGCAGCTGAATGGAAAAAGAATCAAATTATCTAACTGCCTTTGAGCAATAAAGATAAAAGAAAAGCCTGAGCTAACTCAGGCTTTTTTATGCCATTTAATTGCTCACTAACTGATTTCTACCGTTTTTCTTTGCGGTGTAAAGGTTATCGTCAGCTTGTTTAATTAGGCTATCCAGTGTTTTTAAATTTGTTGCTGCACCAATACTTATAGTGATTTTTATCTGCTGATCAAGGTAGGGAATAGTAATTGATTCAATGCGTTGTCGAACAAGTTCTAAGGTTGATAAAAAGCTAGGGAAGTGACCACAATGCTGAATGCAGAACTCTTCTCCGCCAAAGCGGGCAACAATCGATTCTGGAAAGTGGGCATCAATGATTTTACTGATGCTGATGAGTACGGCATCACCACCATCATGGCCATACGTATCGTTAACTTTTTTAAAAAAGTCGATATCAATCATCGCTATATTCAACGACTCATTTTCAGTTTGACAACAGCTATGAGTGAAGAAGTAACGACGATTCCAAAGCCCTGTTAAAGCATCTTGGTTTGCCATCCGATACAGCTTATCAGAGGTATCTTTCATATTTAGAATATGATGAATACGACAGTTAAACTCTTCTTGATTAAAGGGCTTATAGAGAAAATCGTTGGCACCTGCTTTTAGAAACTGCGCCGTCATCGTGCTGTCGTCACTACCAGATAGACCCAATACCGCCATTTTATTTCGACTGTACTCACGTCTGATTTCACGGGTCATAGTAATGCCGTCTTTTTCTGGCATATCGTTATCAGTAATAACTAAGCTTATATCTGGATTATCATCAATGATTTGTAGCGCTTCATTACCGTCAGAGGCTTCATATACCGTGAGGTTCTGTTTTTCTAATAAATGACTGACATGATTTCGTACCATGTCAGAATCATCAACAACGAGTGCTTTATGCTCTAAGTTAGCTTCTAGACGAAGTAATAGTGGTACAAGGTAGGCAACGGAAGCTGCACTATCTTTAAGTAAATAATCTAAAACGCCTTTGGCAAGAACTTTTTCGCGGATAGTTTCATTAAATTGGGCAGTTAAAACGATCGATTTGACCTTGTGGTCTAATACGAGATCGATGATTTCACCATCTTGACCATCCGGAAGGCAATAATCGAGTACAGCACAAAGATAACGTTCTGGGTCGGCTAATAATTTTTTAGCTTGTGATAGGTTTTCGGCAAAAATAGCCTTGAAGCCAGCTTGTTTCAATTGGTCATCAAGATAGTGACGAAATGCGCGGCTATCTTCGACAACAAGTACTTGATGTTGCAAAGTTAACTCCTTTTAGCAATACGCATAATAAATTCGGTGTATATTGATATTTATAACATTAGATGTAATGGGTTGATTATCAAATATTTTATTAGGTTTTATTTTTGTGATCTTGTTGGTGAAATATCAAACTTAATTTGTATTCCTTTTTAGATGAATATTTTTAGTTTTCCAACTATCGTAATTCATAGTTATAATAGCTGTATGTATAAACAGTAACTACGAGTGTCTTTGGTGGCGAATATAACGAAACAAATAGCAGGCCAAAGGAAAATTATTCATGTCGATATGGATTGTTTCTATGCTGCCGTTGAAGCTCGTGATAATCCAGCTTTACGTGATATTCCGATAGCAATTAGTGGCCGCTCGACGCGAGGCGTCGTCAGTACTTGTAATTACTTAGCCCGTAAATATGGTATTCATTCAGCAATGCCAACGGCTCATGCTTTAAAATTATGCCCACACTTAACCTTAGTGCCAGGCAGAATGCAGGTTTATCGTGAAATATCCCAACAGATACGGGCTATTTTCTTAAGGTACACGGATAAAATCGAGCCATTATCCTTAGATGAAGCATATTTAGATGTATCTGATTGCGAAATGCTTCATGGCTCTGCGACCTTAATTGCTCAGGATATTCGCCGTGCAATTGAAGAGGAGTTACAGCTCACCGCTTCTGCGGGTGTGGCTCCGGTGAAGTTTATTGCCAAAGTTGCTTCAGATCTGAATAAGCCTAATGGTCAATATGTGGTTACACCTGAAGATGTGGATAGTTTTGTTGCTGAACTAAAACTAGAAAAAATACCTGGGGTAGGAAAGGTAACTATTCAAAAACTCCATGAGAAAGGCTTGTATATTGGTCGTGATGTACAAAATTATGACCGTCATTTACTGCTACAGCAATTTGGCAAATTTGGGCAATCATTATGGTCTCGAGCACACGGTATTGACGAGCGTGAAGTGATTGTTGAACGACAACGAAAGTCGGTTGGGGTAGAGCGTACCTTTAGTCAAAATATTTCAAGTTTTGATCAGTGTTGGCAAGTGGTTGAGCAGTTATATCCTGAGCTTGAGCAACGATTACGTAAAGTACGGCCTGAGTTAGATATTGCCAAGCAAGGTATAAAGTTAAAATTTGCAGACTTTCAACAAACTACGGTTGAGCATATTTATCCTAAATTAGATAAAGCGCAATTTATCGATTTATTAAAAGAAGCGATGACCCGACAAAATTCTCGTGAGATACGCTTAATAGGCTTAAGTGTTGGGTTAGAGGTTGGTTTAAAAGCGCAACAGCTTTCTTTTGGTTTTTGATTAGATGAAAACAGAACCTTCTCTGTTGACACATTTATTACAGTGCATATAAAAACGGGCTTAACATGAGATCACGTTAAGCCCGTTTTTGTTATTCCGTTAGTTTATTTTTTAACAGGAATATTTTTAAGTACTGCAATCATTTGATCCCAGAACATTTGAACGGTATCAATTTTCACTTTCTCATCAGGTGAGTGTGGGAACTTGATGGTAGGACCAAATGATAACATGTCCATTTCAGGGTACGGTTCTTTAAATAAGCCACACTCAAGACCTGCGTGGATCACCATGATGTTGGGTTTATTACCATACATCTCTTGGTACATGTCACGGAATACGTGCATGATTTCAGAATCGGCGTCTGGCTTCCAACCTGGATATGTACCAGAAAACTCACATTGTGCGCCTGCTAAGGTTGCTAATGATTGCAACATGCTTTCTACATAGCTACGACCAGAGTCAGTTAAAGAACGGACTAAGCAAAGTACGATCACTTTATCGCTTTCTGTCGTGATAACACCCATATTTAGCGATGTTTCAACAACGCCCTCAATGTCATCGCTCATACGGATAACACCGTTAGGGCAGACGTTTAATACATTGATTAGACGTGTTTGATCTGCCATTACCATTACATCTGTTGGTAGTTCAGCAGATTCAGTAAATAGGTTGATATCTGTTTCTACATGACCAAGCTCAGCACTTAGTAGCGTTTGGTAATGAGCGAATAATGTATTTAGTTGATCAACATGTTTAGCCGGTAGGGTAACAATCGCAGACGCTTCACGAGGAATTGCGTTACGTAGGCTACCGCCTGTGAAGTTGTTAATACGTAAGCCAAGATCGTCTGCATGAGAGACTAAAAAGCGAGCCAGTAATTTGTTTGCGTTGCCACGGCCAGTATGAATATCACAACCAGAGTGACCGCCTTTTAAGCCCTTTAGGACTAATTTAATTGCTTGGTGATCTGCTGGTGTTGCTTCACGCTTTATATCAAGTGTGATTGCGCCGTCTACACCGCCAGCACAACCCATGTAGACTTCGCCTTCTTGCTCAGAGTCAGTGTTTAGTAGAATGTCACCTTCTAACCAACCTTCTTTAAGACCAAAAGCACCGGTCATGCCAGCTTCTTCATCAATAGTAAGTAGTACTTCTAATGGGCCATGTTCGATATCTTTAGCAGCCAGTACCGCAAGACAGCTTGCCATACCCATACCGTTATCAGCACCTAATGTTGTACCTTTTGCCGTTACCCATTCACCGTCAATGAAAGGTTGGATAGGATCTGTTGTGAAGTCGTGAACGGTTTCTTCATTTTTCTGTGGAACCATGTCGATGTGCGCTTGAAGTACCACACCTTTACGGTTTTCCATGCCTGCTGTTGCTGGCTTTTTAATAATGACGTTACCTGTTTCATCACGGCGAACATCTAAGCCTTCTTTTTTAGCAAACTCAATGATGAATTGTGCTAATTGTTCTTCATATTTAGAAGGATGAGGGATCGAACAAATTTGATCGAAAAATTGCCATACAGCTTGAGGAGATAGTTGACTGATTTCAGACACGGAAGCCTACCTTTATAGAATTTTGGTCCAGTGACACTTGTCAGGCTATTAGCCGTCAAATGACATATATAAGTAGCGATTTACTCCATCGCATTTTTTTTAGCATATCATTCAGACTTCGGTGGAGGTAGAGAAAAAAGTAAAATCTTAAACCACGAATACGATAATGAATAAGTATTAACGGCGCTTGACTTGTATACATTGAGCTGATGATTACGTAATTATTTCTGATATTTATTTTCTTGATCATAAAGCAAGATTTAACCGATCAAAATTGAAAAAAATTACATCAAAATTGGTTTAACAATGTTTTTTTGTAAAAAGTGTGACGAAGTTAAAGGAAATGCTTGAAAGTAAATTACGTAATGGTTATGATTTAGACAGTCTCATAAAGGTATGAGAAAACACTGTACACGTTCAGGATGAACCCGAGATATCGCCTCCATGGAACCGAGATAAGTGCGACCACGATGGTCTTTCCCCTCCAAGGATTAAGCGCATAAATATTTATGTGGTTAATTTGGATTACTTATTTATAAGGTGATTTAAAATGAAAATTTTTGATTCAATTACACACTTTTGGAATAACCGCTCTGTATATACAGGTAACTTTACTTACCCTAATTACTTTGGTTACTAAGAATTTTGTTATCTAGTTGCTGACTAGTTAGCCGAACAGCTTGTTCACCCCCTAACTTGAGAATACTAAATAATCGTGAGCGATTATTTGCAACATTCGCCGCCGCTTCGCTTTGAAGCGGCGTTTTTTTACCTTTAAATCGTCATAACAAGTTAGTCACACATCGCGATGTGATCCTTAGTACGTTTTATTGCTGTAGATCTCATAAATATAAAATAGATGAAATATATTAATTTGGCATATTTTAGCTAAAGCATTGATTTTATATTGCTAATTATCTGTTCTTAAAAGCCAAAAAAACAAAATTAAATTTATTAGTCTTAGTTTTGTGCATTTACTCGATATTTTCTGGAAATTGATAGATCTGATGTTTATAATCGCGCTCGAATTGAGAACGCAAACGTTTTCTTTTGCTTAATACTAACGTGTCAATCTCCAAGGAACAGAGAAACATGCTTGAGAAGTTATTTAAACTAAAGGAACACGGCACAACTGTGCGAACGGAGTTGCTTGCTGGCTTAACAACATTCCTGACCATGGCTTACATCATTTTTGTAAACCCTACTATGCTATCCAGTACGGGAATGGATAAAGGTGCAGTATTTGTTGCAACCTGTTTAGCAGCGATGATCGGTTGTTTTGTGATGGGATTTTTTGCTAACTATCCTGTCGCACAAGCACCAGGCATGGGCTTAAATGCCTTCTTTACTTATACCGTTGTGCTAGGCATGGGGTATACATGGCAAGTTGCGTTAGCCGCTGTTTTCTTATCAGGTTTGTGTTTTATTGCGTTAAGTTTATTAAAAGTACGGGAATGGATCATTAACTCCATACCAATGGCGCTGCGAACCGGAATTTCTGCAGGTATAGGTTTATTCCTTGCCTTCATTGCATTACAGAGTTCAGGCATTGTCGTAGATAACCCTGCGACGTTAGTACAAGTAGGCGATCTAACCAGTTTTCCTGTTGTGATGGCAGCACTTGGTTTCTTTCTAACCATAGCGCTTGTTCATCGTGGCTTTAAAGCTGCAGTCTTGATTGCAATCTTAATTGTTACTGGGTTGAGTATTGCATTTGGTGAAGTGACTTATGGCGGCATTATGTCAATGCCACCAAGCATTGCACCAACCTTTATGCAATTAGATTTTTCGGGGGCAATGGAAGTTGGCCTGATTTCAATTGTGTTTGCTTTCTTGTTTGTCGATTTATTTGATACCGCAGGTACGCTTGTCGGTGTTGCGACAAAAGCAAACTTAATTGGTGAAGATGGCAAGTTGCCACGCTTAAATCGCGCGTTACTTGCAGATAGTACAGCAACCTCTGTTGGTGCCTTATTGGGTACATCGAATACCACTTCTTTTGTCGAGAGTGTGTCCGGTGTCGCAGTCGGAGGTCGTACCGGTCTTACTGCGGTAACGGTTGGTGTATTATTCTTACTCGCTCTATTTTTTGCTCCATTAGCTGGCATGGTACCTGCCTACGCAACGGCTGGTGCATTATTCTACGTCGCGATTTTGATGATGTCGGGGTTAGTGGCAATTGATTGGCGTGATCTAACAGAAGCTGCACCGGTTGTTGTGGTTTGCTTGTTGATGCCTTTAACTTATTCTATCGCTGAAGGTATTGGCCTTGGTTTTATCACTTATGCTGCGGTTAAAGCAATGAGTGGTAAGGGGCGTGATGTAAATATCAGTGTTTGGGTTATTTCAGCATTGTTCCTTGCAAAAATAATTTTTCTTTAAGTTTTAGATTTCATAAAGCTTTATCTATTTAGGGCGATTTAACATCGTTGATCCAGAGGTTCTTTATCTATGAGTAATAAATTCATCATCACTTGGGATAACATGCAAACTTACACTCGTCAGCTAGCTGAAAAGTTGCTACCTGCTGAGCAGTGGACAGGTATTATTGCTGTTAGCCGTGGCGGTCTTGTTCCTGCTGCTATTTTGGCGCGTGAACTGGGTATCCGTCATGTAGATACCGTATGTATCTCAAGCTACGATCATGATCACCAACGTGATATGCGTGTGATCAAGAAAGCAGAAGGTGATGGTGAAGGCTTTATTATTGTTGATGATTTAGTCGACACGGGCGGTACTGCTGAAAAAATTCGTGAACTGTACCCACGTGGTAAATTTGTAACAGTATGCGCAAAACCTGCAGGTCAACATTTAGTTGATGATTACGTTGTTGATATCCCACAAGAAACGTGGATTGAACAACCGTGGGATATGGCAGTAACGTTTGTCGATCCAATCGCTAAGCGATAAGCATTCTCCCTTTATCAAGGTTTATTGCTTTGCTGCTGTAAACTAAGATTGATTAATAAGACGCCGATAAGGCGTCTTTTTTTGTTTTAAATCGACATACGTAAGTGATTTTGGGTATATCATCACTACACATCATCAAGACCACGTGGAGAGTGCCGTGTCTGAGCCATCCCCTGAAAATTTGTCCGAAAAGTTATTTGCCCCAAGACCAACCTCTAAAGAGACATCGAATTTGGTTAAAATTGCTCATGTGCGTAGTGGGCGAGTCAACAATGCGCTGGATGGTGAGAGTAAGGCTAGCTGGTACCGTGTTTTACGTCGCCCACAATGGATTTGGCAGGGCGTCGATCCGATAGAGCTTGAAGCGGTACTTGCTCGTATTGCGGGTGCTAAATCTCCACGTACGAGTGAACATTTACTGGATACGGTGATTGGCTATAAGCCAGGTAACTGGACATATGAATGGGCGCAATTGGGCGCAAGCTATCAAAAGCAAGCACGTCTTCTATTAAATGAAGGCGAGAAACTTAAAGCTTCTGAGTTGTTATTAAAAGCCAGCACGCATTACAGTATTGCCGCGTATCCGTATATCAAGGGCGATCAATTGGCTGATCAAGCAGAATTGCAAGCCAATCAAAGTTATCGTGAAGCGATAGAATTACGCCCGCATGATATGCGAACGATTAGTGTCAAGTATGAAGGTAAAACCTTTGAAGCCTTCATTCATTTGCCTCGTACCGATAAACTATTACCGACAGTGATCGTTAGCGGTGGATTAGATACATTGCAATGCGATTTATGGCGCTTATATGAAGATTATTTAGGGCCGGCAGGTTATGCGATGGTCACACTGGATATGCCATCTGTCGGTCATTGTGATCGTTGGAACTTAACGGAAGATACCAGTCGACTTCATCAAGCGTTATTACAGCAGATACGTGATGTCCCTTGGGTCGATCACCATAAAGTTGCAATGCTAGGGTTACGAATGGGCGGTAATGCAGCTATTCGTTTAGGTTTTATGGAGCCAACACGTTTAAAAACCTGTATTAGCTTGGGCGGCGCGATTCATAGCGTGTTGACCCAACCTAAGATGATTGAGCAGATCCCTCGGATGTATCTTGATGTGTTAGCATCTCGAATGGGTAAAAATGGTCAATCAGAAACGAGCATCATTTCTCATCTTCCGGCATGGTCGTTAAAGCACCAAGGAATTTTGGGGCGCCGACGTATTGATATGCCAATGCTGGGAATAAGTTTAAAAAATGATCCTGTATGCCCTGAAAGTGATAATCAGTTAATTGCGCTGTCCAGTTATGGTGGTAAAGCGATAACGTTACCAGAAAAGCCTATTCATGATGGCTACCACCGTTCATTAACGACTGTCGTTGAATGGTTAAATGAGCAGTTAAGGTAATAAAGTAGACAATTATTTGGCTCTGATGGTCAAGGTGGAGACAAAACCTTGACGGTATGCAGTGAGGATATCGAACTTTATTTTATACCACTATGATATTGTTAATAAAATTTCGTATCTTCACTGGCATTTTATCCATATTCAACCATAATATATAAATACTGATAGCTATCATGTTGCACATAAACAACGTGATTAAAAAACGTTAGTAAACGTATATTATTTTGAGTATTAGCATACTCATCACTGCAGTTGACTATGGATGGATTTGCAATGACTTCGACAACTCTTTTTCCGCCTCATGGGCGTTTAATAACAAAATTAACTGCGCTGGGTCCTTACTTACGTGAGAAAAAATCAAAAGAAGGTCAGTTCTTTTTTGATTGTTTAGCCAGTTGTGTTAATGCTGATAAAGAGCCCGAACAACGTGAATTTTGGGGCTGGTGGTTAATTTTAACAGTAACCGATAATGGTTATGAATATTGCTATGATTTTGGCCGTTTTGATTTAAATGGTGAGTGGAGTAATGGAAAGTTACCCGCAAAGCATAAAGATGCGGTGATGAAAACATTATTAGATTTTCACCGTAAGTTGACGCCATTTATTGTTGATGAATGCCAATTAACCTTATCTCCATCTTCAGAACTCACACAAACACCGCTTACTGAGCTAGCATAAATAATTTGCTCTCAATTTATAAAACCCATCCAATGAAGTGATGGGTTTTTTTGTATCTTTTTTTTACATCTTGTTGCCTAAGATAACCGAATTTAGCGGCTTAAATATAATTTTGTGTGATTTGTAAGCGTTTCAGTTGTTTAACTAAATATTTGCGCACTTATATGTATTTAGTCATTGTTTTTCTCTTGTGCTTTATTAGCAGTATTGATAAAACAAAGTACATATTATTTCTTTCTATTTTGTTTGATCCCCATGGCAGATACCAAAAATACTAATGCTCGAGAGCAAGACCTTGCAGCATCTGCTGCATCACAAACAATTGTTGTTAAGTTGGGCACCAGTGTTCTTACTGGCGGTACGCTGAAGTTAGATCGCGCCCATATGGTTGAGCTTGTCCGTCAATGTGCGATGCTTCGTCGTCAAGGACATAAAATTATTATTGTCACATCTGGTGCAATTGCAGCAGGACGTGAGCATTTAGGTTACCCCGAACTGCCCAAAACAATGGCAAGTAAGCAATTACTGGCTGCGGTTGGTCAAGGTCGCTTAATTCAAGAGTGGGAAATCTTATTTGGTATCTATGGGATCAATATCGGTCAAATGCTATTAACGCGTGCAGATTTAAACGATCGGGAACGTTATTTAAATGCGCGTGATATGTTAGTTGCCTTGCTGGATAACGGTATTGTTCCTGTTGTGAATGAAAATGATGCGGTAGCGACAACAGAAATTAAAGTGGGTGATAACGATAACTTATCCGCACTTGTCGGTATTTTAGGTGGCGCAGATAAACTGTTATTAATGACAGATCAACCAGGTCTATTTACCGCCGATCCTCGTAGTAATCCTGATGCAGAGCTTATCCGTGAAGTACATACTATTGATGAAACACTGCGTAAATTAGCGGGTGGCACTGTGGGTGGTTTAGGTACAGGCGGCATGGCAACAAAACTACAGGCAGCAGATGTGGCTCGTCGAGCTGGTATTGAAGTGATCATCGCTGCTGGTCGTCGTCCTGATGTCATTATTGATTTAGCGGAAGGTAAATCTGTTGGTACACGTTTCTTACCGCTGGAATCCCCATTAGAAAGCCGTAAGCGTTGGATTTTAGCTGGGCCTCCTCCAGCCGGTGACATTGTTATTGATGATGGCGCTGTCATTGCTGTGCAACAACGTGGGAGTAGTTTACTTGCGAAAGGGATCACCATGGTAAAAGGTGATTTTGAACGCGGTGAAGTGGTGCGTATCTTTGATAAACAAAATAACCTATTAGCACGTGGTATTTGCCGCTACTCGAGTGTAGATATGGCAAAAATTGCAGGAAAGCATAGCCAAGAAATCCACCTTGTGTTGGGTTACGAACATGGTCACGTGGCTATCCATCGTGATGATATGGTAGTTATTTAAAAACGACATGTATGTATAAATACAGAGAAGTATTGGCATCACGACAAGGATTAATAGAGGAATTATTGTGAATCTTGAATTAATGGGACAAGCGGCACAACAGGCTGCTTTCGAGTTAGCAACAACGGCAACTGCAGTTAAAAATAATGCTTTAGCGATTATTGCTGATGAATTAGAAAGTAATAAAGACATTATCTTAGCAGCGAACAAACAAGATATTGATGCCGCACTTGAATCAGGTATGTCTGATGCATTAGTCGATCGCTTATTACTAAATGAATCACGATTAGCGGGTATTGCAAATGATGTGCGTAATGTGATTAATCTTAATGATCCTGTTGGTGCAGAGCTTGATAGCCGCGTACTTGAAAATGGTATGCGTTTAAGCCGTCGTCGCGTTCCATTAGGGGTTGTTGGTGTGATCTATGAAGCGCGTCCGAATGTTACGATTGATATTGCGGCATTATGCCTAAAAACAGGTAACGCTAGCATCCTTCGTGGTGGTCGCGAGACATTTCACTCCAATATGGCACTGGTAAAAGTGATTCAAGTGGCATTGGAAAAAGCAGGACTACCAGCCGCTTCTGTACAGTACATAGAGCAACCCGATCGCGAACTTGTTTCACAACTGCTTAAGCTTGATCAATACGTAGATATGATCATTCCTCGTGGTGGTGCGGGTTTACATAAAATGTGTAAAGAAAACAGCACTATTCCTGTGATTATCGGCGGTTTTGGTATTAGCCATATTTATGTTGATGAAAGTGCCGATCTTACTCGTTCTTTAGATGTGGTTGAAAATGCCAAAGTACAGCGTCCATCGGCCTGTAATGCGTTAGATACCTTACTTGTAAATGAGAAAGTAGCAGAAGCCTTCTTATCACGTTTAGTTGAGCGTATGAACAAAGCCAAGGTAGCACTGGTTGCTGATGAAGCAGCCTATAATCTACTTGAAGGTAAAGCGTCTTCTCTGCGCAAGATAGCAGAAGGTGACTTTGATACTGAATGGTTAAGCTACACCTTAGGTATTAAGGTGGTAAACGATGTGGATGAAGCCATTTTCCATATGCGTAAGCACAATGCGAGCCATTCCGATTCAATCTTAACTAATAACCTGCAGTCGGCAGAACGTTTTGTTAATGCGGCAGGCTCGGCGGCTGTTTATGTGAATGCGTCTACACGTTTTACTGACGGTGCGCAATTTGGTTTAGGTGCGGAAGTTGCGGTATCAACCCAGAAACTGCATGCTCGTGGCCCAATGGGTTTAGAAGAGCTGACGAGTTATAAGTGGGTGGGTGTTGCTGATTACTTAAGCCGTGCTTAATCGTTAAATAAAATGTAAAAAGCTGCCGGCTAGTAATCACTAATTGGCAGCTTTTTTTATGCCAGTAATTTTTGATTTTTTCTTATTCTTTGTCGTCTTTTTTATCTTGAGATACAGGATTTTCTTGCTTACTGAGAGGGTGTTTGTCGTCAAACAGTTTGTGTTTTTTCTGCATCTCAATCTTCATATAAGCGGTATATTTTAGCGCTGCAATGTTGCTAGCGATGACGGCAACAATAATAAAAGAGATCACCCAAGGGTTAAAAAGCCATTCCATATTAGCCTCACTAATTTAGTGATAGAGTATTTTCAGGATAACACTTTTATCGATCATTTAGCTTATATATTAGTCATTAATGGCAATAAAAAAGCAGCCACATATTTCACTTCTTACGTGCAATACGTTAGCTGCTTTGAGTATTGAATGCGTTTGTTATTACAGTGCTTTTTCTAATACTTTTTGGTACATGTCGGTTAGCTTTTCAAGATCTGCGACTTTTACACACTCATTCACTTTGTGAATAGTGGCATTTACAGGGCCTAACTCAACCACTTGCGCACCGGTACGAGCGATAAATCGACCATCCGATGTACCACCGGTAGTAAGAAGTTCAGGTTGCTGGTGGTTTACTTCTTCAATCGCTGCAACAACCGCTTCGACTAGCGTACCTTTATCGGTAAGGAATGGATGACCGCTTAATGTCCATTTTAAGTCGTAATCTAAACCATGGGCATCTAATACTGAATGTACACGACGCTTTATTTCTTCATCCGTTAATTCAGTACTAAAGCGGAAGTTAAATTGCACTTCAAATTCTCCAGGGATCACATTCGATGCGCCCGTGCCTGCGGCAACATTTGGGATCTGGAAACTGGTCGGTGGGAAATATGCATTGCCGTTATCCCATGTGGTGGCAGCAAGCTCAGCGAGGGCTGGTAATGCTTTGTGAATGGGATTATTGGCAAGGTGTGGATAGGCAACGTGCCCTTGAATACCTTTTACGGTTAAATCACCGGTAATTGAGCCACGACGTCCGTTTTTAACAACGTCTCCAACGTGGTGAGTACTTGAAGGCTCACCGACAATACACATATCGATTTTTTCATTACGGGCTTCAAGGGTATCAACTACACGGGTTGTACCATTGATAAATGGCCCTTCTTCATCAGAGGTGATGAGCAGGGCAATTGAGCCTTTGTGATCTGGGTTTTCTGCGATGAAACGCTCAATGGCAACAATCATACATGCTAGAGAGCCTTTCATATCAGCGGCGCCACGGCCGTGAAGGTAGCCATCGATAATCGTTGGTTCAAACGGTGGCGTGTGCCATTGCTCTACTGGACCTGACGGTACCACATCGGTGTGACCAGCGAAAACAAACAGTGGAGCTTGGGTACCACGGCGAGCCCAAAGGTTGGTGGTATCTTCAAATACCATGGTTTCGATAATAAAGCCTAATTGCTCAAGACGAGCGATCATTACATCTTGGCAGCCTGCATCTTCAGGAGTAACAGATGGGCGACTCATTAAATCTTTAGCAAGCGCAATAACTGGGCTATCAGACATCCTTGTATCCTTGTTATTGTTGATGGAAAATTTCTTGGTATTGAGCAGGTTTAAAACCTAAGTAGTACGCATCATTGTGTACTAATAGCGGACGTTTGATCATTGCTGGTTGCTCTAACATTAGGGCTAAGGCATTGTCGCGGTTTAAGCTATTTTTTTGCTCATCAGTCAGTTGACGGTAAGTCGTTCCACGTTTATTAAGCATGGCTTCCCAACCAAGTGCTGTTTCAAACGTTTCGAGTTGAGCGCGATCTAAGCCATCAACACGGTAATCATGGAAAGTGTATTCGATATTTTCTGCTTCTAACCACTTTTTCATTTTCTTGATAGTGTCGCAGTTTTTGATGCCGTAGGCTGTAGTACTCATAAAAGATCTGACTTGATTATATTTTAATGGATAGTCTTTTATAACGAGATTACACAATGACCGCAAGTGTTGTTGTTTGTGAGCTGATTGTAAGAGATTGAGAACGGTATTGTTAACAAAAACAATAATGCTTTTTTATTTTTCTATTTAATAGAAGTAAAGATAAAGCGGGCTTGATCAAACTCAACATAAATATTTTCCACTGCTTAATAATATGTGGAATATTTTATGGAGGCCTCAATGGAACTGAATCCGGTTTTTGCCCGTCGACTTTATTTAGCATTGTTAGTAGAAAATACAGAGAGACCTAATGTCCCTCGTTTGGTTGAGCAAACAGGCTGGCCGCGTCGCACTATTCAAGATGTATTAAAAGCGCTACCTAGCATCGGTATTGAGCTTGCTTTCATTCAAGATGGGCGTCGTCATAATGATGGTTACTATACGCTGAGTGATTGGGGGCCATTTGATTTGGAATGGATCAAAGAAAAAGAACCCTACTTATTAGCGGCGTTATCCTAAAAATTAAAACGCATAAGACGTTACGTGTTATGCGTTTTTAATAGGATATTACTGGCCTTGGGCTTCAAGGTATAAAATAGTGGCGGCTGTACGGGATTTTACTTGTAGCTTTTTGAGTAAACTTTTCATATGAACTTTAACCGTCGCTTCTGAGATAAAAAGCTGTTCGGCTATTTGGCGATTACGTTGACCTTTTGCCACTTCTTGTAATATTTGCGTCTCACGGTCTGTTAATTGAGACAAAATATTCGTAGGGGTATGTGGTGAATCAAGGCACTCTTTTACGATATCACTATAGGCTTTACCACCACATAACGCTGATTTTAGTTGTTCGATTAATTCATCAGGCTCAGTATCTTTGAGTAAATAACCGTCAGCGCCAGCATTGAGTACTGTTTTAATATCGCTTCGACTATCAGAGACAGTTAATATAACAATACAGGCAAGTATTCCTTCATCACGCATCGCTATTAGCGTATCAAGACCGGACAATCCCTTCATATTTAAATCGAGTAAGATCAAATCTGGTGATTTTTCATGGGCGAGTGCGATAGCATCATTACCATTGCTGGCTTCACCTACTAATTGGAAGTCTGATTCAATACTTAATAGTTGGCTTATCCCTCGACGCATGAGAGGGTGATCATCTACAATCATAACTTTCCAGCATGTCATCGTGTTATCCTTTTTGTAATGGAAATAGAAGGCAGATAGTGCAGCCTTGATTGATTCCCGATTGTATTTTTAATTCACCTTGTAGCCGTGATGCGCGCTCTTGCATAATACTTAAACCGTAATGATCACGTTTACTCTCGTTAAGGTCGAATCCTCTACCGTCATCGATGATCATGACATCAATATGTTGATCGGTTTGTTGGCAGTTTACGATAATCTCATCGGCGTCTGCATGTTTAATCGCATTTAATACTGCTTCTCGAATAATTTGTAACAGGTGAACCTGGTTATGGGCATCTAACGCCATTGATGATATTTGATTATCTATAATTAAGAGTGCATCGGTTTGCTCTTCTAATGGTTCTAACATTTGATTTAAGGCTTCACCAAAATTGGCATCTTTAATCATCAACCGAAATGTACTGAGTAATTCGCGCAGTTGGGTATAAGCGTTACTTAACTCTTCTTCAATATCATGGACAGTTTGATGGGTACTTTCATTTTGATCGCTTTGATTGAGTTTTCTTTTTAATAAGGCTAATTGAATTTTCAAATAGGAGAGCGATTGTGCCAATGAATCATGGAGTTCACGGGCAATGGTCGCGCGCTCTTCCATTATCAATAAATATTCCGCTTGTTTTTGAGCGCGGTTGTAATAGATAGCGCGAGCAAGGATCTGAGAGATATTATTAATTAATGCCTTATCAGGACAAGGTAAAGTGTACTGCCACCAAAGTTGTCCCATTAATTCACCATCGATATACAATTCGTTATATTGCCAATGTTGACCTGCTTGTTGACCCACTTGAATTTCTGATGTGCTGCCATTTGGCTCTGCAATGATCAGTTTTGTACCAATTAAGCCATCTATAGCAATCATGGTTTCAAGCATGTTGGTAAATTGTTCTCGGGTTAAATGGCTAACAGAAAGTTGTTGTGAGCAATTATAAAGCACTTGGAGTGATTCGTTTGCATGACGTAAGCGGTGGGTTTTTTCATTGACACTGCGCTCTAAGCCTTGATAAAGCTGTTCAAGATCTGATGACATTCTACTAAAGGTATGGGCAAGAATACCTAGTTCATTATTGCTATTATTTAATAAATCCAATCGAAAATCTTTACGCTTTACTTGCTTACAAGCATCAACAAGATCATTTAAAGGTGCGACAACTTGTTGGCGTGTATAACGAATAGTGTAGAAGATGATAAGAGAAATCAGACTAAGGCCTATGGCGCCAATAATAGCGAGTCGTTGGATTTTAAGTTCTGATGATTTTTGCAGTTCAGAAACAAAAGTATTAATACGATGGACGAATGGGGCGACATGTTGAATAAATACCGTGTTGTTATCTTTTTCAAGGATCGGGTGCAGCTCTGCCCAGCGCAGAACGATGTGATCGTAGTGTTGTTGGAGCTCTGAAGAGGTAAACCAGTAAGAGAGTTCTTTCATTGGCGCTGAATAAAGCGAGTGTTCAAATTGTTCAATATGTGTAGATAAAAGAGGCGACTCTGTTTCAACATCAAAAGCTAATCGATAGCTTTGCATGCGTAAAGAACCTGCAATATTTATAGCTTCAGCATCATTTTGACTCGAAACCAATGTCATTAATGCAAGTGCAGTCGTTATTATCGAAATGATCAAAATTAACACTAAAGAACGCGCTATCGTCGTTGTTACAGAATGTGTCATTTTTTGCCTATTCACAGCAATCCTTACTGTTACTTACCCTGAAATTATTAATAGCTTAATTTTTGATGCAGAAAATTAAGCTATTAATGTGAGCTTTATCAGCTAGATTTATTGATCTAGAGCAAAAACTCCTACCAATTACCCCTTAGGGGGTATTTAAGCAATTATTTCATTATTTAGAATTAATGTATAAAAAGATGAATAGCTTATTAATGCATGCTATTTGAGTTATTTGCTGAGTATTTTATCAGCCATGTAACACAAATAGTACAACGATAGAGGTAATGATGGTTGATCGTTTAAGACGTTCATTATTCACACGCAAAACACCATCAAACATTCCACGCTTACCTTGGCTAAATCATGCAGATACTTTTACCGATCTTTGTTCGCGTTGTGAACGTTGTATCGAACATTGTGAGACAAACATCATAGTGAAAGGTGATGGCGGCTTTCCTCAAGTGGATTTCAGCCAAGGTGAAGGTGAATGCACTTTTTGTTATCAGTGCGCAGAGGCGTGTCCTGAACCGTTGTTCCTTCCGCAATTAGAATCGCCATGGGACATCATTGCAACGATTAATGAAAGTTGTATAGCATCTAAAAATATTGAATGCAGAAGCTGTGGTGATATGTGTGAACCTCAAGCGATCAAATTTCAATTACAGGTTGGAAAAGTCGCGATGCCAACGATTACAGAGAAAGACTGTACTGGATGTGGTGCCTGTTTATCTGGGTGTCCTGTATCAGCAATAACAATCGATTGTGTAGAGAACAACGCACAATAGTACATATCAAAGAGGGTCTGTATGTCTTTACAAGAAGTACATATATCAAGTCTCGTGGTTCATGTAAAACCTGAGCACTTGCAAGAAATAAAAGAGCAGATCTTAGCAATGCCAAATACCGAAATACCGGGCGACAGTGAAGAAGGGAAAATCATTGTAGTACTTGAGACAGAAAACCAAGGCTACGTGACCGATACCATAGATAAAATCAATAATTTAGAAAATGTGTTAATTACTTTTTTGGTGTATCACCAAATAGAGCACTTTGAGACGCAACCAGAGGGCAACTCATGAAAATGACAAGACGCGCATTTGTTAAAGCAAATGCTGCCGCTTCAGCTGCGGCTGTTGCAGGTATTACCTTACCCGCGTCAGCAACTAATTTAATTGTTAGTTCTGATGAAACAAAAATTAAATGGGATAAAGCGCCGTGTCGTTTTTGTGGTACAGGTTGTTCTGTTTTGGTGGGTACCCAAAATGGTCGAGTTGTTGCTACTCAAGGTGATCCTAAAGCACCAGTAAATAAAGGTCTTAACTGTATTAAAGGTTATTTCCTTTCAAAGATCATGTACGGCAAAGATCGTCTACAAACGCCAATGCTTCGTATGAAAGATGGAAAATATGATAAAGAAGGCGAATTCACTCCAATCTCTTGGGATCAAGCTTTCGATATCATGGCTGAAAAGTGGAAATTAGCCTTAAAGAAACATGGTCCATCAGGCATAGGTATGTTTGGTTCAGGTCAATGGACGGTGATGGAAGGTTATGCGGCATCAAAAATGATGAAAGCCGGTTTCCGTTCTAACAATATCGATCCGAATGCACGCCACTGTATGGCATCTGCTGTTGGTGCGTTTATGCGTACCTTTGGTATTGATGAGCCGATGGGTTGTTACGATGATTTTGAACATGCTGATGCATTCGTCTTATGGGGCTCAAATATGGCAGAAATGCACCCTATTCTATGGACTCGCATTACTGATCGTCGTTTAAGTCACCCTCATGTTAAAGTCAATGTACTGTCTACATATTATCACCGTTCTTTTGAACTCGCTGATAACGGTATGATTTTTAAGCCTCAAACCGATTTAGCCATCGCCAACTTTATAGCTAATTACATCATTGAAAACGATGCGGTTAATTGGGACTTTGTTAACAAACATACCCACTTTAAACGTGCTGAAACAGATATTGGTTATGGTCTGCGTGACGATAACCCACTACAACAGCAAGCTGCTCACCCGAATTCAGGTGATATTTTCCCAATGAATTTTGAGGAATACAAAGCTTCTGTTGCTGAGTATACGCTTGAAAAAACATCAGAAATGTCAGGAGTTAAACCTGAAAAGTTAATAGAGCTTGCGAAGTTTTATGCTGATCCTAAAACCAAGGTGATGTCACTATGGACCATGGGAATGAACCAACATACCCGTGGTGTGTGGATGAACAGTTTGGTTTATAACCTGCACTTATTAACCGGTAAAATTTCAACCCCAGGAAACAGTCCATTTTCATTAACGGGTCAGCCATCTGCTTGTGGTACAGCACGTGAAGTGGGGACGTTCTCTCACCGTTTGCCTGCTGATATGGTGGTTGCGAATCCTAAACACCGAGCCATTGCTGAAAAAATCTGGAAGTTACCGGAAGGCACTATTCCACCTAAACCTGGTTATCATGCTGTTGTTCAAGATCGCATGTTAAAAGACGGTAAGTTAAATGCGTATTGGGTGATGTGTAATAACAACATGCAAGCTGGCCCTAATATTAATGAAGAGCGATTACCGGGTTACCGTAACCCAGAAAACTTCATTGTTTGCTCCGACCCATACCCAACCGTTACCGCACAAGCATCCGATCTTATTTTACCAACCGCAATGTGGGTAGAAAAAGAAGGGGCATATGGTAATGCAGAGCGCCGTACACAAGCTTGGTATCAACAAGTTGAAGCACCAGGTGAAGCTAAGTCTGACTTATGGCAGATCATGGAATTCTCGAAGCGCTTTACTATTGAAGAAGTGTGGGGAAATGAGTTGGTTAATAAAATGCCAGCGTACCGTGGTAAAACCATGTATGACATTTTATTCCGCAATGGACAGGTTGATAAATTCCCATTAACGGAAACCCAACCGTTAAATGATGATGCAAAAGCGCAAGGCTTCTATGTTCAAAAAGGCTTGTTTGAAGAATATGCGGCATTTGGTCGTGATCATGGTCATGATTTAGCACCGTATGATACTTACCACCAAGTGCGCGGTTTACGTTGGCCTGTTGTTGATGGCAAGGAAACGCAATGGCGCTTTAAAGAAGGCTCAGATCCTTATGCAAAAAAAGGTTCTGGTTGGGACTTTTATGGTAAGCCTGATGGTAAAGCATGGATTATTTCAGCGCCTTATGAAGCGCCACCTGAAGTACCTGATGCTGAATTTGATATGTGGCTTTGTACAGGTCGAGTATTAGAACATTGGCATACAGGTACCATGACTCGACGTGTTCCTGAATTATATAAAGCAGTGCCAGATGCGCTGTGTTATATCCACCCAGAAGATGCTAAAACACGCGGTTTACGTCGTGGTGATGAAGTCGCAATCTCTAATCGCCGAGGTGAAGTACGCTGTCGAGTAGAAACACGAGGCCGTAATCGCCCGCCACAAGGTTTGGTTTTTGTGCCGTTTTTTGATGCTCGAATTTTGGTGAACAAGTTGATCCTTGATGCCACCGATCCACTATCGAAGCAAACAGACTTCAAAAAATGTCCAGTTAAAATCAGCAAGGTATAAGCCTGCCTATGGCGAGTGAATCAATCACTCGCCTCATTTCAGAATTAGCCTGTTGGCGGAGAACATCATGAAAAGAATCTTATTGGTTATATTAGCGGTGAGTGCATTAATGGCTGGGGTTGTGCAAAGCGAAGAATCAACACCAGCTAAACCGGTATCAGAAGCCGTAGCGAAAACAGAAATATTAAATCCGGGCGGTATTGGTGGCCTTGAATCATTACGTGGTTCTGCTGAATTAGAAGATACACGCCCTGCTGATCCAATGAAGCATTATCCGAAAGATCAAGGTGTAATTGATAACGATTATGTGTATCAGCCACCGTTGATCCCACACACGATCCGTCATTACGAAGTGTCGCTAAACGCAAACAAATGCCTTGCTTGTCATAGCTGGAAAAATGCCAAAGAGATGGGCGCAACCAAAATCAGTGTAACGCACTATGTGTCACCGCAAGAAGGACAGGTGCTATCTGATGTATCACCAAGTCGTTACTTCTGCCAGCAGTGTCACGTACCACAAGCGGATGCTAAGCCATTAGTAGAGAATGACTTCAAACGTGTTAGTGCATTGCAGTAACCAAAGTAAGGGATGATATATGAAGTTATTAAAAACGTTTTGGTTACGCTTAAAAACACCCAGCAAAGTAGCAGTAGGTCTCGTTCTCTTTATGGGGTTTATTGGCGGCTTATTATTCTGGGGGGCATTTAATACCGCGATGGAAAAGACTAACACTGAAGAGTTCTGTGCTGGTTGTCACGCACCAATCGTTGAAGAAATTCAAGAAACGATCCACTTTTCTAATCGTTCTGGTGTCCGTGCTATTTGTTCGGATTGTCACGTTCCTCACAATTGGACAGATAAGATCGTGCGTAAAGTACAGGCATCAAAAGAAATTGTGGCCCATTTAATGGGAACGATTGATACTCCTGAAAAATTTGCTGATCGCCGTGGGCATTTAGCAGAACGGGAATGGAAGCGAATGAAGGACAATAACTCACAAGAGTGCCGTAATTGTCATGAATTCAATTATATGGATTTCTCAGAGCAAGCGCCTCGTAGTGCAAAACTGCATTCGACGGCATTAGCATCAGGAGATAAAACGTGCGTTGATTGCCACAAGGGTATTGCACATAAACTGCCTGATATGAAAAACATTGAAGGTTGGCAATAAACCTAAGGAGATAAGATGAGCACATTAGAGTCAGTGATTTGGCATATACTCGGTTACGCAGCCATGCCGGTGATTGTTCTATCTGGGTTTGCTGTAGTCGCAGCTATTTGTATTTGGCTACTTTCGCTAGGTAAAGATAAAAAAATTAGCGAATAAGCCAATATTCGAGATAAAGAAATAATAAGCCGTCCTTTTAATGCGCTAGTGCGTTATAGAAGGGCGGCTTTTGTTGTTTTTTCGCGGGGGGATTACGCTGCCACTGGCGATACCCAATCGCAAACAACATCCCCAAGCAAGGTAAAGTGGCAGCCATTCAAACATAAAATAAGCGATAGAGAATGACTGACTTTCGTTTGTACTGACTTCAATAAAATGTAAACCAAGAATAACGCTTAGTCCTAATAGCGTGAAGAGCTTAAACGTTGTCTTATCCATGATAATTAATCCTGTTTCGAATAATATTATAAATATACATGCAAATGAGAATTATTATCAAATTGTTTTTTATTGTTTAATCAGTTCGTGCTTTATTAATTGGCTACGGAATGTTTCAACTCGCTTCCTATTCACACCAAAATCAGAATAACCAACTCGTGATGCAGAGCGTACTTGTAACTGCTGTGCTTTTTTTTCGACTTCAAAGTCATCAATGAACCGAAAAATCTTGCTGGTGGCTTCAATATGAAGATAGTGATCTGATTGCTCTGCTATTTTTGCACCTGGTAACTGAAGCGCTACCCGTTTTATTTCTTCCCAGCTATGCTCACCTTTCGCCGTTAAAAGAAAAGGCTTAACGCTAAACTGTTCACGCTTTTCAATCGTTGAGACACAATTGGGCTTATTTTCACAAAGCTGATTTATTGAACGCGTCCATGAGGTTGTCTTTGTATCGCTACAGCCAGTGAGGAAGAGTAACAGCAATAGCGTAAAGCGAAGTAACACGATGTAAATCCTTTTTATAATCGCGGAAGAAGTAGGTAAGTGATAAACCCTAACCATGAGGCAATTAAAAGCCCCCAAGCGAGTTTACTCTGATGGTGGATAACAGTTGTATTAGTTATGACTTCTGAGGCGTTGTTAGCATCATTAGAGGCCTTATTACGTGAAACCTTTTTTTTCAGTTTGTCTTGCTCACGAGCTTTAGCTTTTTGCTGCTTTTTATATTGCTCTATACCTTTTTGAATGCCTTGTGCAATCAGTCGAGTTTGCTCTTTTGTTTGCCCTACCTTCTGTGTGGCCTTTGCTATACGTATAGCTTCAGCTTGTGTTTCTGGTGAAGAGGCCGGTTGTTTTCTACTCGCCATGGTATAGATCCCTGAAAATAACATTTAAGCGTTGATTATATCCCATAAATAACAGAGTTGATGTCATAGCAATAAAATAGACGGAAAAGGTAATGGACTATCTTACTGATTGTGTAGGAAATTTTCAGAAATAGGTAAAGGGTTTGTTAACGGTGTTTTTAATGTGTAACTTTATGTTTTTTAGGTATTTGTATATACCTTTTACTGTCTGTGATCTATGTTTAAAAAACAGTGTTTTTGTTTTTTTTAGATCAAAAAGTGTGACGATAACGGCAATATAAAAAATGGAAAAGTGCGGTTCAGCACAAAACTTTATCCTTGTTGTTCAAAATCTAAATGAATAGATTAGAGTCGTTTGTGAACCATAGAGAAGTTTATTAAGCTCTGATCTGAATTTCATTGGATACCTATTTGAGGGAAATGGCTTGTTATATCCGATAGATGCTTATGATCAGCATGGACAATTAAAAATTAATACCGTGTTGTGGTTCGTCTTGCTATTTAACGCCAAAGCTTGGTTAGTGTTTGTTATGGCGGGGGTTAGCCGTACTCAAGGCGGTGAATTACTTGAGCTTATTTATCCAATAAGAGATGTTTTATATATAGGTATGGCAATAGGTAGTCCCGCAATATTATTGATGTGGTTATCAGGTCAACGAAATAAAAATAATAAATTAATACATTTTCTGTGGCGGCAAGGGAAAAGAGTGTTACTTGCTGCATATAGTTTTGATTTTTTAATGCAAATATATCATTTGGTTATCAGTCATGGTGAGTTTAGCTGGATACGGGCAACCACATTACTGTTAACAGCATGGCTTGGGTTGTACCTTCTAAGAAGCTCTCGAGTTAAAGATATATTTGCAGACTAGCCTGTAAAGGGGAGCTGTAATGAATGATTTTAGTCGAGGACAATTGCTGTTAAGCACGTTACTGAGCCCGTTAGCGATGGCTGATTGGTTACTTGATGTTAGCTTTGAATTGAGCAGTTACTGTCATTCGAAGCATACAGTGAATACCTCATTATCATTAGTGCCTGGTGAAGAAACGATATTTTTTAATGGCTTAAGTCAAAGTAAACATAACTTGTGTCGTGAAGTGATTGGTCGTGCTCAACTACTTGATGTTTCTCCAGATGAAGTGAAAATTGCTTTTCAGATCCAAGAGCGATTAGATGATGGTGGTTGGCGTACTATTTTAGCCAAAACTTTGTCTACTGGGCTTAATATGCCAGTATTATTTGAAAGTGAAAATACCGACTTAGAAGAGCGCGTTAAACTTCAAATTGAAATAATGACGGCATAATGTATTAACATCGATAGTTGATCTTTTTCTTCTTAATAACGCCTTCTTTTTAGAAGGCGTTTTAGTATTAAGTCGGTATCAAAATGTCCTATATCGTTGGGATAAGAGTAAAACTTTCTACTAATGTATTAAGATCAAGTGATTTACGTCTTTATATCGTTATAATTACTTTTCATTTTTGACTAAACATCCTGTTAGGAGAAGACACCTATGAGTATTGCCCAACCAGCAATCGTTCCAGATCGTGGCGCCTTTGCCCTTTATGTGGTGATGAATGTTGTAGGTAATAAGCAAAATGTTATTGCTCAATGCCAGTCAATTCATCAGTTACTTGCGGATCTCAATACTGAGCAGCAAGACGCAAAGTTACATGCAAGTGTTGCCTTCGGTAAGGCATTTTGGGAGTCTTTAGGTCAACAAAGCCCAGCTGAATTAACAGAGTTTCGTCAGTTAGGTGAAGGTGAGACTATTGCGCCAGCAACAGGGGGGGATGTCTTACTGCATATCCATTCTAATCGCCATGATCTTAACTTTTATGCGTTTCGCGTTTTCTTAGAAAAATTGTCTCAAGACGTAGAAGTGTTAGATGAAACCTATGGTTTCCAATACCTTGACCACCGTGACATGACAGATTTCATTGACGGCACAGAGAATCCACAAACAGCAGAAGATCGTGCTAATGTGGGTGTTATTGCTGAAGGTGAGTTTGCGGGTGGTAGCTATGTAATGGTACAGCGTTATGTTCATAACCTACCAGCATGGCATCGTCTAAACGTAAAAGCACAAGAAAAAGTGATTGGTAGAACGAAACCAGATTCTATTGAACTAGAAGATGTGCCAGCTGCGTCACACGTTGGCCGCGTTGATATTAAGGAAGATGGTAAAGGCTTAAAGATTCTGCGCCACAGCTTGCCATATGGCTCTGTAACATCAGATCATGGCTTACTATTCATTGCTTACTGTCAGCGTCAGCATCACTTTGACGCGCAGCTTGAAAGCATGTTTGGTGAAACTGATGGTAAAACAGACCAAATGTTACGTTTCTCAAAACCGGTAACTGGCGCATACTTCTTTGCACCATCGATGGCGATGCTAAAGAGCCTTTAATCACTATAAAATCGATAAATACAAGCATGCGATGAACTCTGTTTTAAGCATGCTTTTTTAAAGCTCAGATAAACAAAAAGCGCTACCGAAGTAGCGCTTTTTTATCAGTTATAGAACTTAACTTATTTCTTAACGCGTAGTACTGGTGTTTCACCAACGTTTACTGCGCCAGAAAGCTTAGTTAGCTCTTTGATCTCGTCCATGTTAGAGATAACAACTGGAGTCAGAGTTGACTTTGCTTTCTCTTCTAATAGTGCAAGATCGAATTCGATGATAGTGTCGCCAACTTTAACAGTTTGGCCTTCTTCAGCGATGCGAGTAAAACCTTCGCCTTTAAGTTCAACAGTATCAATACCGAAGTGAACGAAAAGTTCGATGCCATCGTCAGACTCAATAGAGAAAGCGTGGTTCGTTTCAAAGATCTTACCAATAGTACCGTTTACTGGTGCAACCATTTTGTTGCCAGCTGGTTTGATAGCGATACCATCACCAACAATTTTCTCAGCAAATACGACATCTGGCACATCTTCGATGTTAACGATTTCGCCAGAAAGTGGTGCGATGATTTCAATTGCACCAGCTTCACTGCTGTCGTCAGAAACCAGTTTCTTCAATTTGTCAAACAGACCCATATCGATGCTCCTAAGCGTTGTTATATTATCTGCAGCTATATTAGCAGATGGTCTTTTCTGCGATGAATTTTTCTACGTGCTCTTCGATTTCAGCAGCTGTTGGTAGAGTTAATGCATACTCTGCCATTGCTTTTACATCAGCAAAGTTAGCGTTACGGATAACTTTCTTGATGCGAGGGATAGAAATCGCACTCATACTGAATTCGTCAAGACCCATACCTAAAAGAAGTAGGGTAGCACGTTCGTCGCCGGCAAGCTCACCACACATACCTGTCCACTTACCTTCAACGTGAGAAGCATCAATAACTTGCTTGATCACTGTAAGTACAGCAGGCGATAGTGGGTTGTAAAGGTGAGAGATTAGCTCATTACCACGGTCAACTGCTAGAGTATACTGGGTTAAGTCGTTGGTACCAATACTAAAGAAAGAAACTTCTTTCGCTAAATGGTGTGCAATTGCTGCAGCTGCTGGCGTTTCAACCATCACACCGATCTCGATGTCAGTATCAAAAGCTAAACCTTCAGCCGTTAATTCAACTTTAAACTCTTCAATTGCAGCTTTAAGTGTACGTACTTCTTCAACCGAAATAATCATCGGGAACATGATACGGATTTTACCGTGTGCAGATGCACGAAGAATAGCACGGAACTGATCACGTAAAATTTCACGACGGTCAAGGCTGATACGGATTGCACGCCAACCCAAGAATGGATTCATTTCTTTTGGTAGATCTAGGTATGGAAGATCTTTATCACCACCGATATCCATAGTACGGATAATCACTGGCTCACCGTGCATTGCTTCTGCAACTTCTTTGTACGCTTGGTATTGCTCTTCTTCTGTCGGTAGAGAATCGCGATCCATGAACAAGAATTCAGTACGGTATAGACCTACACCTTCACCACCATTACGGTTTACGCCGTCACAGTCTTTTACTGTACCAACGTTACCGCAAACTTCTACTTGCTTACCATCAAGCGTGATTGCTGGAAGATCTTTTAGCTTAGCTAGTTCTTCTTGCTCTGCTTTATGTGCGTCGCTGATAGCTTTAAATTTGTTTAATTCATCATCTGTTGGATTGATTACAACCTGATTATTGATTGCATCAAGTACTAGCATATCGCCAGATTTAACTTTTGATGTGATATCGTTTGTACCAACAATCGCTGGGATCTCAAGCGAGCGTGCCATGATTGAAGTGTGTGAGGTGCGACCACCGATATCAGTGATAAAACCACGAACATAATCAAGGTTAATCTGTGCTGTTTCAGACGGTGTAAGATCGTTAGCAACAAGGATAACTTCTTCGTTGATAGCACTTAGGTTGATTACGTTAATGCCTAATGCATTCTTAACAAAACGGCTACCGATATCGCGGATATCACTTGCACGTTCTTTTAAGTACTCATCATCTAAAGATTCAAGTGTTTGTGCTTGTTCTTCGATAACAGAGTAGATTGCAAAGTCAGCAGACATTTTATCTTTAATAAGGGCTATGATTTCTTCTTCAAGCTCCTCATCTTCAAGCAACATGATGTGACCTTCAAAGATCGCTTCTTTCTCTTCACCAAAGGTGACACGTGCTTTTTCTTTGATTACTTCTAGCTGCTCAGACGATTTCTTTCGTGCGTCGAAGAAACGTTGAATTTCGTTATCGATTTGGTCTGCAGAGATCGGTGTTTTATTTAGAACAACCTCTTCTTCTTGCAGCAGTAGTGCTTTAGCAAAAGCAATACCTGGAGATGCCAAGATACCTGAAATCATAGCCTTACCTTAAATTAACTAAAAACTGAAAACTCGTTTGTATATAAACGTAGCTTAGATTTCGCGGAACATTGCAACTGGAGAACCGTCGTGATCTTCTTTTAGCTGAATTAGAGCATCAACAGCTTCTTGAGCTTGAGCACCTTCACCAGAAATAGTGATTTGTGCGCCTTTAATTAGGCCAAGAGTTTGAAGCTTGAATAGGCTTTTCGCACTAGCGCTTTTGCCATTAGCAGTTACAGTCACATCTGCATCGAATGATTTAGCTTCTTTAACGAACTGAGCCGCTGGACGAGTGTGTAAACCATTTGGTGCTGTGATTTCAACTTGCTTCTGATACATAATTCACCCCGATAGATATAGTATTTTATTTAATAATTAAATTATTTATGACAAGCATAATACAGATAATTTGCTTGTGCTGCTGCAGTATAAACTACCTAATATCATATTGTCTTAGCTTTAATCCAAGTCAAAGTTTTATCAGAAACTTACTTGTTAGTAATTAAAGCGCTTTTTCACCCCTTTATTTCGGAGCGAAAAATAAAACGTGCGAGTTTTATATTAAAGCTAAGTCCAAAATGCAACAAAAAAGCCCGCAGAGGGGCTTTTTTCATAGTGATATACCTATTAAAAATTATAAAGTGTGATCACTGTTGTGTTTCTTTTTCTGTGAAAATGCCTGCAAATAGTGCTGTTGATAGGTAACGCTCACCTGAACTAGGCAGTATTACAACAATATTTTTATCTGAAAATTCTGGGCGAGCTGCAATGTTATTTGCAGCAACAACCGCAGCTCCTGATGAAATACCAGCAAGAATACCTTCTTCATCCATTAGGCGACGCGCCATTTCAATTGCGTCATCTGAGCTTACTTTTTGAACTTCATCAATTAATGATAAATCTAAGTTACCAGGAATAAAACCAGCACCAATACCTTGGATTTTGTGCGGCGCTGGTTGAACAGTGTCGCCATTTAATGTTTGGGTTATAACAGGTGACTCTAGTGGCTCAACTGCAATTGTAGTAATGGCTTTACCTTTTTGCTGTTTAATAAAACGGCTAACACCTGTAAGTGTACCGCCTGTGCCCACACCTGAGACAAATACATCGATTTCACCATCTGTTGCATCCCAAATTTCAGGACCTGTGGTTTTTTCATGGATCTCTGGGTTTGCTGGGTTATTAAATTGCTGTAGCAGTAGGTATTTAGTTGGATCTGAATTTACAATTTCTTCAGCTTTATCAATCGCGCCCTTCATGCCTTTAGGCGCTTCAGTTAGTACAAGATTTGCACCTAACGCTTTTAATAGTTTACGACGCTCAAGACTCATGCTCTCAGGCATGGTTAATGTGAGTTTGTAACCACGTGCAGCAGCAACAAAAGCAAGTGCAACACCAGTATTACCACTAGTTGGCTCTACAAGTTCAACGCCTTCTTTTAAAAGACCTTTTTTCTCAGCATCCCAAATCATGTTAGCGCCAATACGGCATTTAACACTAAAGCTTGGGTTACGAGCTTCTACTTTAGCTAACACTTTACCGTTACTTACACGGTTAAGGCGCACTAGCGGAGTATTACCAATAGTTAGTGAGTTATCTTCATAAATCTTGCTCATGCTTCGTTCCTTCGTGACACGTTAAAAGTAATATAAATTAAGAATATACTGGATAAGTGATTTGAAAAGTAATTAATGGTTATATCTTATTGTTATCAATGTGTGAATTATATTGAACTAAAGATATATAGTGGGATGAAAAGCGTCAAGTGACTAATTTACAAATATGTTTTACTCAAATAACGATAAACAATGGTGTTTGCAGCAAGGGTAATAGAAAAGAAAAGAGCACTAGAATAAGTGCTCTTTGGTAGATATTTATCGTTGATCTTAATAGCGTTTAAATTGCTCGCGGTAATGATCAACCCACATTGCTGTCGCACCACAAACAGCAACAGGCATGACAAGTAAGTTAATAATTGGGGTCATAGTGAAAAACATTACGATGGCACCAAAACTTAACGCTTGGCCACGATGTTCTTTGAGGGCATCTCGCATATCAATAAATGGCACTTTGTGGTTATCAAACGGATAATCAACATATTGAATCGTCATCATCCAAGCGCTAAATAAAAACCATAAAATAGGACCAAGCGTTTGGCCGATGGCAGGGATCCACATTAGGATCAATAAGCCAATTGCTTTGGGTAAGTAATACTTTAATTTAGTCCACTCTCTGCCCATGGTTCGAGGTAGATCTTTTATTAACGCTTTAAAACTATCATCAGGTGGATTATTACCTGTGAGTTTAGCCTCTATATATTCAGCTAATAGCCCATTAAATGGCGCAGCAATCCAGTTGGCTATGGTACTGAAGAAATAAGAAAACGTCACTAATGCAGCAATAGCAAGTAACGGCCATAACACATAAGATAGCCACTCAAGCCAGCTAGGCAGGTAACTTAACCAACCATCAATCCAGCCATTCAACTGAGTAAGTAAGGTGGCAAATGCGCCACCTAATAAAAGAATATTGATGAGCAATGGGATGATTACAAAACGACGCGTTCCTGGTTGGGTAACCAGTTGTAACCCTGTAAAAAAGTATCCAGCACCGCTGGTTGTTGATTTTATGGCATGCTGTTGCGACATTCGATTTCCTTAATCGGATCTCTCACATTTATTTTGATGAGGGATGATAGAGAGATTATATAGAGTATGTTAACGGGCTATGTAGGATGGAATCAAATGAAAATATGGTTGTCACAGTTTTGACAAACCATTAAATCTCATCATTCATAATGAAAAATGGTGTATAAAGTGTACAAAACTCACGTTGTAAAGACTATCTTGCCTGAATAGCGATATTCAACTTCTCATTATCATTTGAGTTTTGGTACAGTAAGTCATCGGCAAGAAATTCTAGCTAGAGATTTTGTCTGCCTAGTTGATTTTTTACTATTATTAACCCCGTCTAGGGATAACGAGTTAATTTCAGAGTATTCGTATGCAGGAATTGCGTCTAGTTCTTATTATTGTTGGTGCGCTTGCGATTACAGCGCTTCTTTTTCATGGTCTATGGACAAGTCGAAAAGAAAAACCGGCCAAGTTTGGTGAAAAGCCAGTAGGTAAAATCGATGAAACGGCATTTGATCTTCAAGGTGACGTTGAAGAGAGTGTCAGTGAAGCACGTGTTGTAAGTAAGCCACAGGAAGTGGTTGAAAAGACAAAGCCAACAAAACGCAAAGAGCCTGGTTTTAGTTTTGGTGAGCGTCCACAGCAAGATCCATTATTAGGCAATGTTACGGTTGATGACGGTGATGATGATCTCCCTAGAATGTCAGCAACAGATAATGACGATGTACCTACAAAAGTGACAACCGTTCAACCACAAGCTACGACAGTTGAGCAACCTCAGCAAGTATCACCACAAACATCTGTGCAATCTGTACAACCTGTAAATGTTCAACAATCGGCTGCTCAACCGAATAGCGCTCCTGTTGAACCTGTTATACAGCCTCAGGTTGCGGCAACTATTAACTCAGCGACTACAGCTCCTGTTGTAGAAACGCAAGCGCCAGTACAGCCTGAAATCATTCAGCAACCACAGCAGCCTACGTATACTCCAGTGCAAGAAACTGTTCAGCAACCTGTAGCGGCCGAGCCAGTGTTTCAGCAAGCACAACAGGTGGTCGTCGACATTCCTGTGGTTGAGCCTGAAATTATTGAACAACCGATTGAAAAATCTGCTGTTGAGCCTCAAGCACAATTTGTTCCTGCTGAAGAGCCTGCACAAGTTGAAGTAGCAACGCCAGTCGTTGAAGAAAACGTTGTGCAAGTTGCCGAGCCTTCGATTCAAGCCAAGCAAGAGCCAAGTGTATCTTTCATGCCAGAGCCAGAGCCAGAGCCAGAGCCAGAGCCAGAGCCAGAGCCAGAGCCAGAGCCAGAGCCAGAGCCATTACCACCAACTTATATATCGCTATGTGTTCATGCGCGCAATGGTAAGATTTTACGTGGGCCGTCACTGTTCGCATGTTTAGAGCGTCATGGTTTAATTTTTGGTGAGAATTCAGTGTTCCATCGTCATGCTGATTTAGCTGGCACGGAACCTGTTATTTTCTCAGTAACTAACTTGCTAAATCCAGGCTCTTTCCCTGAAACTAACTACCAACATTTTGAAACACCAGGTATCGGCTTTTTCTTAATGTTGCCTTGTTACGGTAAGGCAGCCAGTAACTTTAACTTAATGCTACAAACAGCACAGCAAATTGCTGATGAGTTAAATGCAGATGTTCTCGATCAAGATCGTGTAATGATCACGCCAAATCGTATTACGCAATATCGAGAAAAATCAGTGAAATATAATGATGCTTAATCTTTAAAAAGATGAAGTCATTAATGAGCAGGCTCCTTTAAGGGGCCTGTTTTTTTATTTAAATTTAGGCAATAGTCTTAATCGTTTTATTATCGATAGGGCGTTGTTTTGGCAGAAACTATCAAGATTTGTCAGGTAGAAAAAATGAGTATTGACCTTCAGCAACAATTATTAACGCTACGACAGCAACTCGATTACCACGGTCATCGTTATTACGTTGAAGATAACCCAGAAATTCCTGATGCTGAATATGACCGGATGATGCAGCAATTACTAAAGATCGAAGCTGAGCATCCAGAATGGATAACGGTTGATTCGCCAAGCCAACGTGTTGGTGGTACTGCGTTAGAGGGGTTTACTCAAGTTAAACATGAGATCGCGATGCTTTCGTTAGACAATGCGTTTAATGATGATGATTTACGTGCATTTCAAAAACGTTTACAAGATCGTTTGCGTTCAGGAGCAACACTTAGTTACTGCTGTGAGCCTAAATTAGATGGTCTTGCTGTGAGCCTAATGTATGAAAAGGGGGTGTTAGTACAAGCAGCAACCCGTGGTGATGGCGCAACAGGTGAAAATATTACTCATAATGTGCGTACTATTCGCGCTATTCCCTTAAAGCTTCAAGGCGACGACTGGCCTGAGCGATTAGAAGTTCGCGGCGAAGTCTTTATGCCTAAAAAAGGCTTTGAAGCGTTAAATATCAAAGCGCTTAAAAAAGGTGATAAGGCATTTGCAAACCCTCGAAATGCAGCAGCTGGTAGCTTACGTCAGCTAGATCCTAAAATTACCGCGACGCGGCCGTTAAGTTTTTATGCCTATGCTGTCGGTGTTGTCGATGGACGTGAACTTGCCAATACGCAATATGAACGCCTGTGCCAGTTAAAAGCATGGGGGCTTCCAATGTGCCCAGAAATTCGCAAAGTTGACAGTATTGAAGAAGTTATTGCTTATCATCAGAGTATTGGTGAAAAGCGCCAATCACTAGGCTATGAAATTGATGGTGTGGTGATTAAAGTTGATGATGTTGATACACAACAACAGCTTGGCTTTGTTGCTCGAGCACCTCGTTGGGCAATTGCTTATAAATTCCCAGCCCAAGAAGAGATGACAATTCTAAACAATGTCGAGTTTCAGGTTGGGCGTACAGGTGCAATTACACCCGTTGCTAAGCTTGAACCTGTGTTTGTGGGCGGTGTAACAGTCAGTAATGCAACACTGCATAATGCTGATGAAGTGGCGCGTTTAGGCGTGATGATTGGCGATACCGTTATTATTCGTCGTGCTGGTGATGTCATTCCACAAATCGCTTCAGTGGTTGAGTCTCGTCGCCCAGAAAATGCGCAAGCGATTGTATTTCCAACAGAGTGCCCTGTTTGTCAGTCAAAGGTTGAACGTATTGAGGGCGAAGCCGTCGCACGTTGTACCGGTGGCCTCTTCTGTCAAGCCCAGAGAAAAGAAGCGTTAAAACACTTCGTATCACGTAAAGCATTAGACGTTGATGGTTGTGGCGAAAAAGTGATAGAGCAACTGGTTGATCGTGAAATGGTAACCACACCTGCTGATTTGTTTAAATTCAGTGCAGGAGAAGTGACGGTACTTGAGCGTATGGGACCTAAATCAGCTCAAAAACTGGTTGATGCGCTGAATGCTTCAAAACTGACAACATTACCTCGTTTTATTTATTCTCTAGGTATTCGTGAGGTAGGTGAAGCAACGGCTGCAAACCTAGCGAATTACTTTGAGACATTAGAAGCAATTAGCCAAGCAACGAAAGAGCAGTTAATTGAAGTGCCGGATGTGGGCGGTATTGTTGCTGCGCATATCTTTAATTTCTTTCGTGAAGAGCACAATATGGTCGTTGTGAACGAGTTAAAAGAAGTTGGGATACATTGGCCTGAAATTGAAAAAATTGATGAGGATGTCGAATTACCGCTTGATGGAAAAGTGGTTGTACTAACAGGATCTCTATCTCAATTAACTCGCTCTGATGCGAAAGCTGCATTACAAAAATTAGGTGCAAAAGTCACAGGCAGTGTTTCGAAGAAAACTGATTTATTAGTGGCAGGTGAAGCGGCTGGCTCTAAATTAACGAAAGCACAAGAGCTAGGTATTGAGATCTGGGACGAACAAAAACTCGTTGATCTGATGGCTTAATACCTTTTTATAAGGTTGATAAACCTTGTTACAAAAAAAGTCGCTCAATTTTGGGCGGCTTTTTTTTATGAATTAAATGAAACAGTGTATATAACTGTGTGATCAATACGTGTAATAGATGTTTCATTATCAACAATAAATCATTGTGTTAATAATTTGTTTTTAAAAAAAATCAGGTATGTCAATAAAAATGAAAATACGATCAGGGTCACATATATATGCCGTTATGTTTGTAGGTTATTGTTTTTATTGTGATTTTATTTATTGATGAAAACATTTGAACTGGATCACTATAGGCTGGAAACTTTGCACTGAATCAAATTTTTAACACAAGAAAGTAAGTTCTTATTGATGTTTTGCGCTGCGAAAGTAGTCTTAATAGCGAAGTTACACAAAGTTCAATTTTGAACGAAAAAAATATGAATTGGTCGAAATGATTCGGCTAACATATGGGAAATTTACTTGTAACCTTCGGCGGCCAACCTTTCAGGTTACAGGTAAACAGCTTATATCTTTTAGGAGTTATTCCATGGAATCAAAGTTTTTTAAAGTTTCTGCTTTAACAGCAGCAATGTTAGGTGCAGTAGCAATGCCAGCAATGGCAACGGAAGACAGTGCAGCTGGCCCTGAATATGTAGAACAAGTTAATGAGTTCCTTGAAGGTTCAACACTAGCTGGTGTTGCTGTTGTTGATACACGTTCACGTACTCGTTCAACTGGTGCTCCTGGCGGTGAAGATGGCGATGTATGGAGTCGTTTAAACTACTCTTCTTACAACCTTATTTTAGACTTCACTTCTGGCTACCACAATGGTTGGTTAGGCGCTGACATTGCTGGTTACCTTTCTGGTGACCTATACAATGATAGTGCAATGAACGGTGGTACTGGTGAGTACCTATGTAACGAAATTTCTACTTGTAATAACTTAGACTGGGGTGCTGGTGAAGGCGGTCCTGTTAAAGTTACAAAAGCAGCGCTTAAGTTTAAAGCTGGCGAAAACGTAGACGGTCGTTTTGGTTTCACTCAAGCGAATGGTAACGGTGTTTTAGGTAACGTTTGGTCTTTCGTACCAGGTACATACCGTGGTGCTGAACTTAACGCAAACATTGGTAACTTCAAAGCAACTTACTTCATTGCAGATCAGTTTACAGCTCCTTGGCTACTAAGCAAAAATGATTACGCTCCTGCTCTTTGGGCTGATACAACTTGGGGTATTGCACACTCTCTAGGTTTACAAGGTAATGCAACTGATGATTTATTCCTACAGTTTGGTCTAGGTCAAGTTACAGATGTTAAATACCAAAACGGTGTTGACTGGGCTAACGGTGTTGTAACAGGTTACCACGATCCAGTTGATACAACGGGTTACAAAGTTTACGCTAAATACAATATCAACGACACAATGTCTGTTGCATACGACTTCTACGGCGTAAATGATGATGTTCAGTATGATGGTCTTGGTTACACCACTGGTTTAGCATTTAACGCAAGCTTTGGTCAGTTCTCTTGGATGACTAATCTTAACTACGCTAAGAGTGATAACGACCGTGATGTTAACCCACGTATGATTTACACATACGGTATGACTAACGGTACTTACTCACTATGGTGGGATGCACTATCTGATTGGAACAAATCTGGTGAAGTTTCTATCTACAACCGTCTATCATTTGACCAAGGTAATGGTTGGAACTACTACCTAGGCTTCGGTTACGGTTCTGGCGGTAAGTCAGCAGCTGAAGGTGCTTTAGGCGATTGGGATTACAAGAGCGAGTACGCAGTTAATGGTACAATCTCTTACTCTGTTCAAACTGGCGCACTTAAAGGTTCAACCGTTCGTCTACACGGTACAGTGCTAGAGCGTGACGAGTTTGAAGGTGCAAATTCTGCAGATGAAACAGATCTACGTTTCCAAGTTATCATTCCTTACACTTTCTAATATAACTGAAAGTTAAAGAATGTTTTAAAGACCCACTTTTAGTGGGTCTTTTTGTTTGTATTAAAAATAAGATAGTTAATGTTTTATTGGAGATAGCATCATCGACTGTTTATGCTTGTGGAACGAATGGGCATAACGGAATGAGTGGGGCGGGTAGTTATGGTCAAATCGCATGTGTTTACCAAATAGTGATCTCATTTTTTGCGCTTTGGTTTGCTTGTAAGAACAAAAGTGACATAACAAATGATTTTTAATTAAAAAAGAGAATCGATTCTCTTAACTCCTGTTAAAATTATTTATTCTAAATAATCATTGTCTACTGATTATTGTAGATTTACCTCACAGTGCTAAAATACTCCTCATTAGATAAGACACAGTAGTCCTTACTGTATAGTCATTCATAAGGTAATTCCAATGACGGTTAAAACTCGTTTTGCACCAAGTCCAACTGGCTTTTTGCACGTAGGTGGTGCTCGTACTGCACTTTACTCATGGTTATACGCTAAACATATGGGCGGCGAGTTTGTACTTCGTATTGAAGATACGGATCTAGAGCGTTCAACTCAAGAAGCTATCGACGCGATTATGGAAGGGATGGAGTGGTTAGAGCTTAACTGGGATGAAGGCCCTTACTACCAAACTAAGCGTTTTGATCGTTATAACGAAGTGGTTGATCAACTTCTAGCAGAAGACAAAGCGTACAAGTGTTACTGTCCGAAAGAGCTTCTTGACGAAATCCGTGAAGAGCAAATGGCAGCTGGTATTAAACCTCGCTACGATGCAAACCACCCTAAAATTATTGCAGCTAATGCCGCAGCAACAGAAGATTCACCATTCTGTATTCGCTTCCGTAACCCTAAAGAAGGGACGGTCGTTTTTGATGATAAAATCCGTGGTCACATCGAAATTGCGAACAGTGAGCTTGATGATCTTATCATTCGTCGTACAGATGGTAGCCCAACGTACAATTTCTGTGTGGTTATCGATGACTGGGATATGGGTATTACTCAAGTTGTTCGCGGTGAAGACCACATCAACAATACGCCTCGTCAAATTAATATCTATAAAGCGCTAGGTGCACCAGTACCTGAGTTTGCACACTGCGCAATGATTTTAGGTGATGATGGCGCAAAATTATCTAAGCGTCATGGCGCTGTAGGTGTAATGCAATACCGTGATGATGGTTACCTGCCACAATCATTACTGAACTACTTAGTACGCCTAGGTTGGTCTCATGGCGATCAAGAGATTTTCTCACGACAAGAGATGATTGATCTATTTAGCCTAGAATCAGTAAGTAAATCAGCATCTGCATTTAATACTGATAAGCTATTATGGCTAAATAACCATTACATCAAAACAGCTGAACCTGAGTATGTTGCGAAATACCTACAATGGCACTTAGATAAGAAAGAAATTTCTATTGAAAATGGCCCTGCTATTACAGATGTGATCACGCTAGTGGGTGAGCGTTGTAATACATTGATCGAACTTGCTGAACAATCTCGTTACTTCTACCAAGACTTTAACGAATTTGAAGCTGGCGCGGCGAAAAAGCATTTACGTCCTGTGGCAAAAGAAGCGTTAGCGCTTGCACTGGCTAAAGTTGAAGCACTTGAAGAGTGGACAACAGAAAATCTTCATGCCGTTATTGCACAAGTGTGTGAAGAACTTGAGCTAGGTATGGGTAAAGTGGGTATGCCTTTACGTGTAGCTGTTACAGGTCAAGGTCAGTCGCCTTCTGTTGATGCTGTGATGCAGCTTATTGGTAAAGAGCGTGTTGTCGCTCGTATCAAAATGGCGTTAGCATTTATTGCAGAGCGTGAAGCTAACGCATAAGCTTGTTAAATATAAAATAAAAAAACGGAGCATTAATGCTCCGTTTTTTATATTTGCTAATTAGAATCTTGCGTTCACAAGAGGGAAAACAGGAAGATCTTTGCTAACGAAAGTACCCGAACGGTCGAAGTTGATTAAACCTATTTGAATACCTTTATTAATATGATTTGTTGCGTTCATAAAGCCAAATTGGAGTCCATTTAAACTACCTGCATAATTAAAGAGTCCCAATTGCGCACCTGTGAAATTACTTGCTGTGTAGTTTACTAGGCCGACATCAGCCCCTTTTGCTGTTCCGCCATTAAAGTTTGCTAAACCTAATTCAAACCCTTTCATACTTGTACGGGTACGGTTTGCACCATAGAACAAACCAAGGTTAATTCCTGTAAAGTTATCAATATCAGAAAGACCAAGAACGGAAAAATTTAACCCTTTCACATTGTGGCTTCGACCATAAAGTGCACTTACTCGAACACCTGATACATCACCTGCAGGCAAGTTAATTGTTGGAACAGAAAGTTGTACTGGAGAATCAGCGTAAACGGATGGAGCACAAATTGCCGTTGCGAGTAAAAGAGAGGTCAGTTGAAGCTTCATGAAAATAATCCTTAAGGTTAGTCGTCACCATTAAAGATATTTAACCGCACTTTATTACTAGAGGTGTCAATGGTAAGTAAATGATATAGGCGTGATTATTTTATGTTTGTTAGGGTTATATTTTTGAGTTAATTCACAAATATGCTTATATCTTTGTAGTTATGTTGACACTGATGCAGTGAGATTTTATTGTATTCTTGTTTTGGGGCTATAGCTCAGCTGGGAGAGCGCTTCGCTGGCAGCGAAGAGGTCAGCGGTTCGATCCCGCTTAGCTCCACCAAATTCTAAACCTCGCCTTGTGCGAGGTTTTTTTATGTCTAAATTTATCCATTTAAAACAAAGCCCCGCATAGTGGCGAGGCTCTTTATTGCTATAGCGAAATCTTAGAATCGCGCATTTACAATAGGGAATACAGGTAAGCTGTTACTGACGAAAGTACCAGACTTATCATAGTTAATCAGGCCGATCTGAATACCTTTATTAATATGATCGGTTGCGTTCACTAAGCCAAACTGTAGGCCATTTAGTGTTCCTGCGTAGTTAAATGTACCGAACTGCGCACCTGTAAAGTTGCCAGCAGTATAGTTTACGGCACCAAAATCAGCCCCTTTCGCATTACCGTCGTTCAAGTTTGCAAGACCAAATTCAAGCCCCGTCATCATCGAACGAGTACGGTTCACACCAAATGCTAGGCCAAAGTTTAGACCTTTGAATGTATCAATATCTGAAAGACCTAATAATGAGAAGTTTACACCTGTTACAGAAGCGGTATGCCCATATAAAGCATTTAAGCGAACCCCTGTAACGTTACCTGCTGGTAGGTTTACGCCGGGTACTGAAAGCTGAACTGGTGTGTTAGCCATAGCTGCTGCAGGGGCAAGAAGAGCGGCAGATACAATAAGAGATGCTAATTTCATTTTCATAATGTCCTATACAAACTCATAACATGAGAGTTATGAAGTGCTGGCAGTATAAACACTAAACAATAAAAAACAACGTTCAAATATTGTAACGTTATGTTTCAAGTAATGAGCTAAATAAATCCATTTTATTGATTTAAAACAGTAAAAATATTTTTGATAATAATAGTTGTAGCCGTTTATTAGCCACAAAAATAAGGCTAATAACACGTTATAAAGCAGATTGTTCAAAGAAGAGCAGATTAAATCATGCGACCCGAAGTGATAAAGACTGAATCTATATTGTATTGTTACGACACTACATTGTGTGAAAATAAAAAAGGCTTAGCAATAAAAAATCGCTAAGCCTTTGAAAAATATGGCGCTCCCTACTGGAGTCGAACCAGTGGCCTTCCCCTTAGGAGGGGGACGCTCTATCCATCTGAGCTAAGGAAGCATTTGAGTATTATACGGTATATTTTCAAAAATATAAGGGAATACTCTTAACGTCGCGTTTGCTTGGTTAGTAAATCACCAGGTTGGATGCTTGCTGCTAATTCTGGTTGATTAACAATAAGTTCCGCTGACTTTTCATAAACGCGATCAACGGTTAAGCTAATTTTTGTATCAACCATTCGATTCCGCGGTATACCTTTTTGATCAATAAATCCTGCGCTATGCCAAAGTTTTAATTTATCACCTTGTTTTACACCATGAATACGACCAACGTTCATTTGTGCGACATTATTATGGATGTTGATGATTTCTGGGAGGCTGGCTCGGCAAGAGAGCGCACTTTCAATATCTAGCATCATATTTTGGCTGATACGTTGAATGCTCTGTCCATAAGGTGAAACCCAAAAACGTGCTGATTTGGTATCTACATGGCTTGAGCGAGAAAACGGCCATAACCCAATTTCACGGTAGCTATTTTGGTAGATGATCTCGCCTGTATTACCGTCCATTATTTCCAATGAAACAGCAAACTGGCGATTAACTTGATCTTTCTTAACTAATTTTTCATCAAGGGTGGCGGTCAAATCTGTTATTTCACCACCAATTAAATATTGCGCATCGTGGTCTTCAGCCAGCATTGTCATTGCAGATGCTTGGGTTGCACTGAAAGGGACGGTTGTTTTACCAGTAACAATAAAGCTTTGGGAACGTTTTTGAATTTGCTTTCCGAGCATTGAAGCGAAATCAGTGCCTATTTTATAAACGCTACCCATGGCTGCTTGTTGTGGCTCAGTAATTGAAAAACTGCCTAATAGAATGCCTTTTTTATATTGGGTCTTGTGGCAACTTTTTGCCGATGGGTAAATGTCGATACGGCTGGTGACATACATTTTGCCGCCTGCTTTCTTTTGTTCAAGAACCGTTACATTACGGATCTCATTACCACTAAAACGGTATTGTTGTTTAGACTCTGCGAAATAAGGTTTTAATGACGGAAGTGTCGCTATTTCACCGCCCGCATGCCTCATCGCTTGATATACCGCATCTTCTAGTGCATTAACACGTGCTGTTTCTTCACTTTCTAAAATGACAGCTTCACCTGTTACTTCAACCCATTGGGCTGAGCTATAACATGAAAAAAACAAACAAAGTGCACTTAAGCTGCGTAAAAAAAATTTATTCATAAAAGCCCATTTAGGTATGTTTTTTGCTTTTTAATAGTTCGATGAAAAAGTGAATGCAAAGAGTGTTCCCAATTGGGCGCTTGTATTAAAGAATTTAAATGTTCATACGATATAAAGAAAACAATATTTGAGGGCGGGGAAGTAATGAATAAGTGGATTGTAATTGTGTTGTCGTTAGCGATGACTGCTTGTGCCGCACCTCCGGTTTATAACGGTAAAGAGAAATACTCATCAGGCGCCTATTCTTTATCAGACACGCCAAGACATACCGTTGATTATTTTATTGAAGGATTAGCGAATCAATTGGTAACGTCGAACCAATATTTAACGGCAAGTACGCCATTAGCCGTCACCTCGTTTGTTGATTTACAAGATATGACGGAAACCAACTGGCTCGGTAATGTGGTGAGTGAAAACTTCATGTACCAAATGCAGCAGCGTGGTTTTACTGTGGTTGATTACAAGTCAACAGGGGTAATTAAAGTGACCCGTAGTGGCGATTTTAGTATTAGTCGCAACTGGAAAGAATTAGCGTCACAGCAACCTGTTGATTACGTGCTAACAGGTACAATGCTGCGTCAAAGTGGTGGGGTGCTCATTAATGCACGAATTATCGGTATGCGCTCAAATGTCGTAATTGCAACAGCACAAGGTTTTCTTCCGGCAGAGCGTATTGGTCGAGATTTGGATTTTATGAATAAGATTCAGTTACGAAATGGGGTAATTATGCGTACAGATGTGCGTAACCGTCCTGATAATAATGTAATTTTAAAGCCGTAAGGAAGTAACAATGAAATATTATGTGGCTTTAGCTGCTGCGATGTTATTACTGTCAGGTTGTACTAATACAACATCAGGCAGTGCAACGGTTCCAGGTCCTGACTTAACCCAAAGTAAAGATGTGATCCAAGCGGTAGGGTATGCTTCAATTAGTGAGCAAAAAGGGCGAACCAAAGAAGAAAAAAGTATTCGTGCAATGCGCGCTTCTAAGTTAGATGCTTACCGCGAATTATCAGAGCAAATTTATGGACTACGCATTAGTGCAACCACATCGCTTGATGATCAGCAGTTAGGGTATGAAAGTACAGATGGTGCAGTAGATGGTGTTATTCGTGGGGCAAAAATTATTCGCAGTTATCCTGTCGGTGACAGTTATGTCACGGAAATGGAGTTAAATATTGGTTTGATGGAACGAATGAAGCAACACGGTGAAGTGTTTCATGTGCCGAATAAACAAGAAGTCATGTTTTAACTTTACGCTTTTAGGTTGGTACCTAATGAACGAACATTTTGTGCGACACCATCACAATTGTAGGTCATTTGGTGCCGACCACGACTTTGCTGGAATAAGTTATTTAGCTTATGAAAGCTGAGGTGAGCGCGCTGTAATACTTCGCCATTGATATCATTATATTGTTGGCATTCTTTAACTAGATCTTGAATCGTATTCACTTGTGTTTGGTAATCGTTGATCTGTGTTAACTGGTCGCGCTCTTCATGGGAAGACAATAAATAATCGTGCTGTTGGACTTTGTAGATCAGATCTAACTTCTCTTTGGCAATCTGTTCAATTTCTAATGCCTTGCGGCGAGTAATTGCCACTCTTTCTTGTTTGAGAAGATCGATTAAAGACAATAAGGTGGTTTGTTGAACTTCAAGCAGTTGACCAAGTGTCTGTTTCATTACGCTGATCTCAATTTTAATATGCAAATGTTATCTTAAAGCCCATTAAGCTCGTCTTCGAACTTTAACATATTTGATGCAAGTTTATCGGCATCAATAGTATATGAGCCATTTGCAATTGCTTGTTTGATCTCTGCCACTTTTCCTGCATCAAAGCTTGGCTCTGTTGCTAATTGTTGATGAATTTGGCCCACAGCTTTACCTTGAGAGCTTAAAGATACTTCGTCATGCTGTTCTTTAGCAATGTTTGAGGTGGTAGTTTGCTCTTCCGTTGTGGTTGTTTTTTGTTGGCCAACACGTGTGGTATTTACAGGTTGTCCACCACGTAGGTGATCAATACTTGCCATAATGTTTTACCTTGATAATTAACTGTGATACCTAGCTATCGGCAAAGTGTGAACAGACTTTAGTAAATATTATGAAGATAAAATGATTTATTTATCGTCATGCGCAATCAACTTTTCTGACTAATACTTTACGGTTACTTCACCAACTGCGGTAATAATAGCATCAATCATGCGTCTTGATGTTTTATTCTGAACTCGGATCTCTTCACCGATAGCTCCATCAGACAGTGCCTTGCCTTCTGTTACTATATTTAGTCCGCCTGTTCCGGCACGGATAATGACAGTGTCGTTACGGCATACTAAACAAATATCACGGGCTTGGATCATTTCTCCTAATTTTACTGAGCGTTTAACTTTTGATCCTATGATTTCATTAGGGTCTTCAAAGCTATTGCCTCGTTGGAAGCGACTTTCAACCATTTGAACGGAAAGTTTATCTCGAGTAATAACCATGCCTCGACCAAGAGCGACGCTGGCGACAACTTTAGGCAGTGTTAATTGTACATTTACAGGGACATAAAGCTGCCAGTTTTCGGTAGGACATTTAACAAGCACAGTAACATTACCACTTAAGTTTTGTTTGCCGGGTAGACTGGCTTCAAGTGGCGCTGAACAAGTAGAAAAACGAAGACGGTTATCAAGCTCTGCTGCTGTAACTTTTAATTTCCCTTTTTCTGGTAAGGTAACTTGCTGTTTTATTAAGTTTTCAGCGGATTTTTCCACGGAATCTAGCACGTTATAATCAGAAGCAAAGATATTTGTACTAAAGAAAAATAGCAAAAGGCCGATAAAAATTGGCAAGAGTTTTTGATCTCTGTGGCTTGTCACGGTAAATGCTCTTTGGTCATGGTTAGAATTACTATAACATTCGCAGTTATAGCTAGATATTCTAATATCTTGATTATTTATCAGATGTGATCGTGAGTGGATAAAGTGTGTTCGCGAGCGCGATTTATAACACGACAGGGAGTTTATCCAATGACAGGTATTTTAGATTCAGTTAACCAGCGGACACAATTAGTTGGGCAAAACCGATTAGAGCTGCTGACATTTCGTCTTAATCGACGTCAACGTTATGGCATTAACGTATTTAAAGTTAAAGAAGTTCTGCAGTGTCCCCAATTAACATCAATGCCGAATTTACATCCATTGATTAAAGGTGTTGCTCATATTCGAGGACAAACCATTTCTGTTATTGATATGAGTTTAGCGACTGGTGGACGCCCAATCACCGATTTAACGAATTGCTTTATTATCATTTCGGAATTTAATCGTTCTATTCAAGGTTTCCTTGTGTCTTCTGTTGAACGCATTATTAATATGAATTGGGAATCGATTCTTCCACCTCCTCAAGGGGCTGGTCGAAGTAACTATCTGACTGCTGTGACAGAAATAGACGGTGAACTGGTCGAAATTTTAGATGTTGAAAAAATTCTCGATGAGATCTCACCGGTTAATACCAACATTACAGGAACCGTGCTTGAAGAGTTGGTTGAAAATGGCCCTGCCGTGCGTCGGGTTCTTGTTGCTGATGATTCAACCGTTGCACGTAAGCAGGTACAACGAGCGATAGAAGCGATTGGTTGTGAATGCGTACTCGTAAAAGATGGTAAAGAAGCCATTATTAAATTGCGTGAAATGGCCGCTCAAGGCTCTATTTATGATCAACTAGCATTGATTATTTCAGATATTGAAATGCCTGAAATGGATGGGTACACATTAACTGCTGAGATACGAAATGATCCTAAATTAAAAGACTTACATGTTATTTTACATACATCATTAAGTGGTGTGTTTAACCAAGCCATGGTTGAACGTGTAGGAGCAAATGCTTTTATTCCTAAATTTAACCCAGACGAATTGGGTCGAGCTGTAAAAGGGGCAATGCCTGATAGCTCAATTGAATCGGCGTAACAGTTTGAAATTATTAAAAATTATTGATCATTTAATGCCGAATGTACTGACAAAGAAGAGTTGTAAATGACAGCAGTAACTGTAAATGACCAAGAATATCGTGAATTTTGCCGATTTCTTGAGTCTCAATGTGGCATCGTATTAGGCGATAGCAAGCAATATTTAGTGCGCAGTCGTTTAAGCCCGTTAGTGAATCGTTTTTCTTTATCGTCGCTTTCAGACTTGTTGCAGAATGTATTATCAGGTCGTAATCGTGAATTACGTATTGCCGCCGTTGATGCGATGACAACCAATGAAACATTATGGTTTCGTGATGGTTATCCTTTTACCGTATTATCAGACAAAATTTTGCCTGAACTTGCAGCAAATAAAAAACCGATCAAAATTTGGTCTGCGGCGAGTTCATCAGGCCAAGAACCGTATTCTATGGCGATGACGGTTTTGGAAACCCAAGCTAAGCGTCCTGGTTTACTGCCATCTATTCAAATTACTGCCACTGACATCTCACAGACGATGCTGGAAACATGCCGAGCGGGTGTGTATGACAATCTTGCTTTAAGCCGAGGGTTATCGCCGGAGCGTCGCCGTATGTTTTTTGAAGACAATGGTGATGGCCGTATGCGGGTTAACAATAAAGTTAAACAAATGGTTAATTTTAGGCCGCAGAACCTTAAAGATAGCTATGCATTGCTGGGGAAGTTTGACATTATTTTCTGTCGAAATGTTTTGATTTATTTTTCTCCAGAGATGAAATCGAAAGTTTTAAATCAATTAGCGGCCAGCTTAAATCCTGGTGGCTATTTGTTCTTAGGTGCATCAGAGTCACTAACAGGGTTAACAGAAAAATTTGAAATGATCCGTTGTAACCCTGGCATCATTTATAAACTCCGTTAATTGAAGAAGCGCTGCCGCTTGTTAATATTGCGTGTAGCGCTTTTTAGTTAATTATTCTCCTCTCTAGTTACCAACCATCTTCTTAATTTCTCAATTCTTAAAATTGGCACTGTCTTTGCTTTATTACTGCTAAGTAATTGTGGAGGCAAGATATGTCCATTTCGTTCGATAAAGCATTAGGGGTTCATCAGTATACTGTTGGCGTACGTGAAAAACGTGCCGAAACCCTAGCGAGTAATATCTCTAATGCCAACACTCCTGGCTATAAAGCAAAAGATTTAGACTTCAGTCGTGCGCTTAAAGCGGCAACATCTGGGGCAGATATTGGCCTAAGCCGAACAAATGGGCGGCACATTAATGCCTCTACACAAGTCAGTGGCGAGCAAAAATATCGCGTGCCAACACAGCCGGATACAGGGGATGGCAACACGGTGGATGCCCAACTAGAGCAAAACTTGTTTATGCAAAATAGTATTGAATATCAAGCATCGTTGGATTTTTTAGGTTCTAAATTTAAGAACCTGAGCAAGGCATTGAAAGGGGAATAATAATGAGTTTATTTAATGTTTTTAATGTAACGGGATCGGCAATGAGTGCTGAATCTGTACGTTTAAATACCACATCAAGTAACCTTGCTAACGCCAACAGTGTCAGTAGCTCAGCAGAAGAAACTTATAAAGCCCGTCATCCTATTTTTGCCGCCGCATTAAATTCTGCGTCTTATCATCAAAGCAGCAGCGTACCTGTGCAAGTTAAAGGTATTGTTGAAAGTGATAAGCCGCTATCAGCTGAATACAATCCAGAGCACCCGATGGCAAATGCTGAAGGTTTTATTTATAAGCCCAACGTTAATGTGATGGAAGAGATGGCGAATATGATTTCAGCATCTCGTTCATATCAAAATAATGTTCAGGTAGCCGATGCAAGTAAGCAGATGCTAATGAAAACCTTGCAGATGGGCAAATAAGGTAAGGAGTTGTCATTATGAGCACAGTTAATGGTGCAGGAACCAGCAATCTTTCTTACCTTGACCAGCTAAAAAGCATGCAAGATAAGAAAGTCGAACAAGAGCAAGAAGTCACAGGAAAAAATCAGCTAAAGCAAGATGATTTCTTGTCATTACTAACCAAGCAGTTAGCACAGCAAGATCCGTTTAAACCTGTGAGTAATGATCAAATGATCGCGCAAATGGCATCATTCGCTACCGTTGATGGCATTAACAAAATGAATGAGCAGTTTGGCTCATTAAATAGTGCGATGACGTCAAATCAAGCACTACAAGCTTCTTCTCTTGTTGGACAAGATGTACTTATTCCTAATTCAACCGCAATGCGCAGTAGCGAAGGCGAAATGTCTGGCATGACGCGTTTAACGCAAAGCATTGATAACGCAATGTTGCGCGTTGAAAATGAACAAGGTGAATTGGTTAAAACCATGAGTCTTGGTGCTAAATCAGCCGGTGAACATCCCTTTACATGGGATGGTAAAGATGATGATGGCAATATTATGCCGCAAGGTATGTATAAGTTTTCTGTGTCAGGCAATGTAAAAGGCGAAAGCCAGAATTTTGAAGTGCTTACACACGCAAACGTGAATAGCGTTTTATTAGGGAATAACGACGGTCAGGTGATGTTAAACCTTGCTGGTTTCGATAAGCCAGTTCAGTTGGCTGATGTTCTACAAATTGGCAAAGCAACACAAAAAGGATAATCGAATATGAGTATGAACATTGCGTTGAGCGGTCTAGGTGCAGCTCAAAAAGATCTAAATACCACCAGTAATAACATAGCCAATGCCAACACCTTTGGTTTTAAAGAATCACGTGCTGAATTTGGTGATGTCTATTCTAATTCGATTTTCTCTAATGGTAAAACGACAACGGGTGGGGGCGTACAAACCTCAACGGTTGCACAACAGTTCCATGAAGGTTCTAGTATTTATACCAATAACCCATTAGATTTACGTGTATCTGGTTCGGGTTTTTTTGCTGTGGCAGATAATAAGAATGAACCTTCGAATAATAATCTTACTCGCAATGGTGCATTTCATCTAAATAACGAAAATGAGTTAGTGAACTCTGAAGGTAAGTTTCTACTGGGTTACCCTGTCAATAAAGATTCAAATACCGTGGCTTCTTATGAAGCAAAATCGATGAAAATTGATGATGTATTTGGTCAGCCAACAAAATCAGGCACGATCAAAGTGTCTTTAAATTTACCTAATAAAGAAACAACGCCTAAAAATAGTCCATTTGACTTTAAAGATCCTGATTCTTTCAATAAATCAACGTCATCAACGATTTATGATTCATTAGGTAAACCGTATAAAATGACGACTTATTATGTCGCTAAATATGATCCTAATGCCGTTCCAACCAATGCTAATACATGGGAAGTACATCAAACTGTTACCAATAACAGTGGTCAAGAGCGGTTATTAAAGCCAGATCCAGCAAGCATCCCTGCAGCTTATCAAGTTATTGATAATACAAACCCTGCAGCCCCTGTAGTGACAGGCTATCGGATGCGATTTGATCAAAATGGTCAGCCATATCCTGGAGACCCTGGTAATCCACCTGCCGTTCCAGCAACTCCACCAATGCCATTAAATATCCAAATGGAGACATTCGCTTCTGCTGGTATTGATGTCGGTGGTGCTGATCCTACGCAATCGTTAACTATGAATTATGATGATCCGACGCAATATGCTTCAGCGTTTGAAGTGCGCAAATTTCAAGATGTAGACGGCGCGACAACAGGTTATTTATCGAAAGTTGATATTGATCCTGAAGGCAATATTTTGGCGTCTTATTCAAATGGTAAAGATATCGTTGTAGGACGTGTTGCCTTAGCCCGTGTTTCTAATGAACAAGGGTTAGCACAGTTAGGTGGCACGCTTTGGAATACCACCCAAGAATCAGGTCAGGCGATTTGGGGCGATGCATCACAAGGTTCATTTGGCTCTGTTAAAAGCGGAACGCTTGAACAATCAAATATCGATATGACTCAAGAGCTGGTGGATTTGATCACCGCGCAACGTAACTTCCAAGCCAGCTCTCGTGCACTAGATGTGAATAATCAGCTACAACAGAATATTCTACAAATTCGTTAAGCTTTATCCTTTCCAGTCCTATTGCCGTTTTACCTTTTCGTTGAAGCGGCAATTTTTTTCCCTCCAGCTTTACCTTCTTGCTCTTTTGCTCTCAATTCACTGTTATTAAACAATAAATATAATTGGCTTAGTTTTTGCTTTATTGATGCTGTTAGATAATAGGAGTGTCAAAAAAATGGATCGTGCTCTGTATCTTGCCATGAGTGGCGCAAAACAAGATATGTATGGTATGCAAGTTCATGCCAATAACTTGGCAAATGTCAGTACAACAGGTTTTCGTGCCGACTTACAACAGGCGCGCAGTATGCAAGCCTATGGTGAAGGTCTACCTAGCCGAGTGTTTTCAATGACTGAGCGCCCGGGTAATGATTTTGCACAAGGTTCAGTGATCAATACAGGGCGTGATTTAGACGTTGCTATTGAAGGTGATGGTTGGCTTGCTGTAATGGATGTCAAAGGCCAAGAAGCTTACACCCGTGCTGGGCATTTGAAAATTGATCAAACAGGCATGCTACAAAACAGTAATGGTCAATTGGTATTAGGCCAAAACGACAGTCCTATTTTTATCCCACTTCCGATCAGTAAAATTGAAATTGGTAAAGACGGTACGGTGTCGGTTTTACCACAAGGTGCGCCGCCTGATGCAATCGCAGTCGTTGATCGCATCAAATTGGTTAAACCTGATAATCAAGCGTTATTTAAAGATACTGATGGTTTATTTAAGTCCATCGGCGAGCGTATTCCGCTTGATGCAGATGCCAGTGTAACACTGGCGAAAGGTATGCTTGAAGGCAGTAACGTGAATGCGGTTTCTGAAATGACCAGCATGATAGATCTTCAGCGCCACTTTGAAATGCAAGTAAAACTGATGAAAACCGCAGAAGAAATGGATAAAGCCTCTTCTTCTCTTATGCGTATTGGCTAATTAAAAGGACAGAACAATGCATCCAGCACTATGGGTAAGTAAAACCGGTCTTGACGCGCAGCAGACAAATATCTCGACTATTTCTAACAACTTGGCTAACGCATCAACCGTTGGTTTTAAAAAAGGTCGCGCGGTTTTTGAAGATCTCTTTTATCAAAATATTAACCAACCGGGCGGTCAGTCAACTCAAGATACCACATTACCAACAGGTTTAATGTTGGGGGCGGGTTCAAAAGTGGTTGCGACACAAAAAGTCTTTACTCAAGGTAATACTCAAACCACCAATAACGCCATGGACATGATGATCGAAGGTGATGGCTTTTTCCAAGTGCTATTACCTGATGGCAATATAGGCTATACCCGTAATGGTCAGTTCACGATTAACTCTGAAGGTCAATTGGTTACCAGTGGTAGTGGCTATCCTGTCCAGCCTGAGATTGTGGTACCTGAAGATGCGGTAGGCATCACCGTCGGTACTGATGGTGAAGTTTCTGCCCGTATTCGTGGAGAGCAAGAAAACCAAGCCTTGGGGCAAATTACGACTGTTGACTTTATTAACCCAGGTGGTATGGAGCCTATCGGTCAGAACTTATTCTTACCAACAGGCGCGAGTGGTGATCCTCAAGAAGGAACGCCAGGCTTAGAAGGATATGGTTCTATTCGCCAATCTATGCTTGAAACGTCCAACGTAAACGTGACGGAAGAGCTTGTGAATATGATTGAAGCACAACGTGTTTATGAGATGAACTCGAAGGTGATTTCAACTGTCGATCAGATGTTGAGTTACGTTAACCAGCAGTTGTAATGATTGGTGGTAATGAATGAATTGCGCTCAGGTAAATAAAATGAATCGTCAGTGGATGAAAAAATCATTACTTCTATTAAGTTTGGCATTAACAGGCTGTGTATCTACACCACCTGATGTTGCTGGCAGTGATATTGAAAAAGCCACCACCAATGTTGATGCGGTAGAAGGTAAAGAGAAAGAGTCGAAAGGGCTGATTGATCGGATCCGTAAACGCGAAGATCCAGAAGCGGGCGATCCCGCTTGGAATCCTGTTCGTCCACAAGATAAACCTGAGCATTACGCAACCGCAACAGGCTCTTTATTTAATCAATCACAAGTGCAAGATCTGTATGACGACACTAAGCCCCGTGGTATTGGTGATATCGTCACAATTTTACTCGAAGAAAAAACCGCAGCGAAAAAGAGTGCAAGTTCAGATTTAGATAAATCTACCGATTTAAATATGAAGCCAATAGAGCTAGGGGGGAAACCCGTCACCATTCGTGATTACAGCTTGTCTTATGGTATGTCGAACAACAACACATTTGCAGGCTCTACTTCTGCCGATCAAAGTAACAGTATTAAAGGTTCTATTTCAGTTGAAGTGGTTGAGGTTTTAAATAACGGTAACTTGGTTGTACGTGGTGAAAAATGGCTAATGCTTAACACTGGCGAAGAATATATTCGGGTTAGCGGACATATTAGACCTGACGATATTAGCCAAGATAACACCATTGCATCAACACGTATTTCTAATGCGCGGATCCAATACTCAGGTACCGGTGATCGCCAAGATATTCAAGAGCAAAATTGGTTATCACGTTTCTTTAACGTTGCTTTCTAATCAGCCAATTTTTGTCAAAACATAGCGTTAGGGACAGGAGAATCCATTGAATTTTCGCGCAATTATTATTACTGGATTAATTTTATTATCTGGCACTGTGGATGCGGCACGTATTAAAGATGTCGCTTCCGTTGCAGGCGTTCGTAGTAACCAACTTGTCGGTTATGGTTTAGTCGTTGGTTTGCCTGGTACTGGCGAGACAACGCCTTTCACCGATCAAAGCTTTAATGCCATGTTGCAAAATTTCGGCATTCAATTGCCGGTAGGTACAAAGCCAAAGATCAAAAACGTTGCCGCTGTTGCCGTTAATGCCACTTTGCCTCCTTTTACCAAACAAGGTCAAAGCATTGATGTTACCGTCTCTTCAATTGGTTCCGCCAAGAGTTTACGGGGGGGGACGTTATTGCAAACTTTCTTAAAAGGTTTAGATGGCAAGGTTTATGCAATAGCTCAAGGTACATTGGTGGTTGGTGGCTTTAGTGCAGAAGGGGCAGATGGCTCTAAAGTGATCGGTAATACGCCAACGGTAGGTCGAATCTCTAACGGTGCAATGGTTGAACAAGAAGTACCGAACCCATTTGGACGTGGTGATTACTTAACCTTTAACCTGCATGATTCAGATTTTACCACGGCGCAGCGTATGGCAGATTCTATTAATCAGTTTTTAGGGCCTCAAATGGCATCAGCTGTTGATGCAACATCAATAAAAGTGCGAGCACCACGCGATGTTAGCCAGCGAGTTGCGTTCCTATCAACAGTTGAAAACTTAGAGTTTGATCCGGCAGAAGGCTCCGCGAAAATTATCGTAAACTCACGTACTGGTACCATTGTTATTGGCCAGCATGTGAAGTTAAAACCTGCGGCAATCACCCATGGTGGTATGACAGTTTCCATTAAAGAAAATCCACAGGTGAGTCAACCCAATGCCTTTGCCGGTGGTGAAACAACCGTGGTGGAGAACAGTAATATCAACGTACAGCAATCTGATGCACGCATGTTTAAGTTTGAGCCCGGTGTGTCGTTAGATGAGCTTGTTCGAGCGGTGAATCAAGTGGGCGCCGCACCATCAGATCTAATGGCAATTTTACAAGCGCTGAAACAAGCGGGTGCCATTGAAGGGCAGTTAATCATCATTTAACCCTGATGATTTAACTAAAAAGTAATCAACAAGGATTATAATATGAAGCAAATTGATCCCGGTTTTGTCCATGATATTAGTAACCTAGACCGTCTACGTGCGGGTATTGGTGAAGATTCAAAGGGATCATTGCGTCAGGCGGCTAATCAGTTTGAGTCTATCTTTACTCAGATGCTATTTAAGTCAATGCGCGAAGCGAACGAAGCGTTTGAATCTGATTTAATGAGTAGCAATAACAGTAAGTTTTATCAGCAAATGCATGATGAGCAGATGTCATCTCAGCTAAGCACCACTGGAAGTTTAGGCTTGGCTGATATGATTGTTAAGCAATTGGGTGGCGAAGATAACGAACAAAAGCCGCATACTCCAACGACAGATTTATTCCCGAAAAAAGACAATACGGATCCATTGCAGATTCGCCCAATCGATAATAAATCCCAGCCATTAACACTACCGCAACGAGAAGATCAAAACAGTGTTGCGGCACAACAGGTATTAGAAAAATATAAGCAGCGATTACAAACCGCTGATGTTCAGCCGCCATTACGACAACCAGAACCTGATCGTTTTGAAACGCCACAAGCATTTGTTGATCATATGGCACCGTATGCAACGAAAGCGGCACGTGCGTTGGGCACCGATCCTGCAATGTTGATAGCGCAAGCGGCGTTAGAAACCGGTTGGGGTAAAAAAGTGATCAAAAATGCGGCAGGAACGAGTAACAACTTATTTAATATTAAAGCCGATCCACGTTGGAGTGGGCAAAAGGTTGCCACGCGTACATTGGAATATCATAACGGTGTTGCTGTACAAGAAAATGCGGCGTTTCGCTCTTATGGCTCTTATCAAGATAGCTTTCAAGATTTTGTGAAGTTCTTACAACAGAACCCACGTTATTCAACTGCGTTAAAACATAGTGGTGAGCCGAATCAATTTATTCGAGAAATACATAAAGCAGGGTATGCCACCGATCCTAATTACAGTAATAAAGTATTAGCAGTAATGAAAAAGGTGAAAACATTAATGTAAAAAGAAGAGATATATAAAAAAAGCGAATTAAAATAAAACATTTATATTCTATCAAATAATATTTGATGGAAGTTTTTTAGTATCTGAATATAGGGTTATACAACAATATCAATAATGTTCGACACCATTTTAATTAGATCGTTACTTTCAAATAAAGCATTTTCTACTTCTTTTTCAGGTACTTGCTTTTCTTCTGTTTTTTTGTCGTCAAAATGATCATTAACGAGTGGCACAACAACTTCTTTTAATGCGTAACCAATTAATCCTGATACTAATAAGTTCATAATCATTATCCTTTATGTTTTATTTTAATTTGGGTTGAGCTTTTAAATTATAAACAAATAGCGATTTATTACCATCTTTAAATACTCAAAAATAATCGTTTAATTAAAAAAACTTTTATTATTTTTAATTGGTTCGATTTTTGCAAAGAAGCTATCGTAATGCACGCCTTATATGAAGAAGCGTCATTAAGATTGATATAAAACATCACGTTGTTAATGAGTTAGGGAATTAATATGGCGTCGGATTTAATGCAGCTTGGTATCAGTGGTTTGCGTACATCGCAAAAGCAACTTGATGTAACCAGCCATAATATTAGTAACGTGCATACCGCAGGTTATAGCCGTCAGGTGGTCGATCAAAAAGCGGCCGATGCACAATGGAGCGGCGGTAACTATTACGGCAGTGGTGCGTACATTGATAGCGTTAATCGTGCTTATGATCAGTTTGCTGCCCGTGAATTAACCCTCTCTACCACCCAGCTTGAAGCTTCAAATGTTCGTCAACAGCACATGATGATGCTGGATGATTTCACCTCAAAAAGTGCTGTTAACACAGTTAATAGCATGAATAATTTTTATAACTCGGTACGTTCATTGTCAGATCACCCTAACGATCTTGGCTCTCGTCAAACCGTGTTAGAGCATGCCGAACAAGCGGCAAGAAGTTTTAATAATTCTTATGAAACGTTAACCAATATTCGTCGAGATGTGAATGAGCAACTGGATGTAACACTTGAGCGTGTGAATGCATTAGGGCAAGAACTTGCCGCTATTAATACCAGTTTACAAGGCATGCCTGATGGCGATAAAAACCATGACTTGCTGGATAAACAACGAGGCTTAATTAATGAATTAGCCAAATATACCAAAGTGACAGTATTGGCGGATAAAGGCAGCCTTGCCGATAAAGTCATTATTGGTAGCGGTGATACCTTGGTTTCTGGCGTTGAATCATCACAATTAAAAATGGTTAATGGTGATCCTGATTTGGAAGACAAACAGATGGCATTAATTAACGGGAATCAAGCCAAAGCCATTAAAAGTGATCACATTGGCGGAGGATTAGGTGCCATGTTGTCGATCCGTGATGATGTAATAGATAAAAGCCTCGATGAAATGGGGCGAATGGCGATTGGCTTTTCAAAGCAAATAAACGATTTGCAGCAATCGGGTACCGATCTCTCAGGTGCGGTTGGAGGTGCTATTTTTTATGATGTTAACAACCCTAACTTAATGAAAGAGCGAGTATTAAAGCCATTAGGTAGCCAAACTGACATTGATGTCAAAATTGATGATGTAAATGCGTTAAAAACGGGAGAATACCAGCTTACAACTGAATTTGATGGTACTGATTATAGTTTTCGCTTAATCGATCCCGCTGGCAATGAGATGAAACAGTCAAACGGCAATCCACTTATATCTCCAACGGCGACAATGCCTTTATCAGTCAGTGTCGATGGTTTAACGTTAACCATGAATACTGTGATGGGCAATCCCCCTGCGGCAGGACAAAGTGAGACCGTCATCATTCAGCCGATGCGTCGTGGTGCGGCAAACATTAGCGTGGAGATGTCAGATCCTCGTGGCCTAGCAGGGAATAAAATATCCAGTATTGAAGCTAACCCAAATAACGTTGGAACAGCAGAGCTCAATAAAGCCGGCGGGTTAGTGCCTGACCAATTAGCGGGCACCTACAGAGTCGACATTATTAACAGCGCTGATTTAACAGCGACCAATAATGCAAGTAACACTGGTACAGCGACGCTGACGGCTATTCAAGCTGCTGGTGCCACAGTGGCACAAGGCACGTATACCCTTAGCTTAAATGGTGCGGGCGATAAACTTAGCATGGTAGATGCTGCAAATAATCCGATTAATTTAGTGGATGCTACGGGTACTGTTGTTAACGAGCTAGACTATCCACTGACAACAACGGGCAATGTATTAACCATGGTTGCTAGCAATGGTGATCAAATCAGCGTAGCAAGTTTAACTTCAGGTGCAGCGATTGGTGATACGTTTACGTTAGCCATCACCGCTTCTGACAAGTTAACAGTAACGAATACTCAAACGAACACCCTAATGGATTTAAAAGATGATGCGGGTAATACCGTCCAATCACTGGCTTATCCATTAACTAACGTGAGTAAAGAAATTACCTTTGCAGGCCAAACAGCCCCGACATTGTCACTGACGGATAATGGTCAAGTTGGAGATAACTTCACGGTGACTTTAGGCCGGACTAATGCGGTAGGTGGCAACAGTAACTTCTTAGCAATGCAGCAAATTCAGCATGGCAAAACCATGAATGAGGGCAAATCGAGTGTGATTGATTTGTTTGAAGGGTTAGCAACAGACATTGGTATGTTAAAGAATAATGCGGATAAAACTGCAGAAGTCAATCAATTGGATTTTGATGCCGCGTCCGAGCGAGTATCGAACTTATCGGGTGTTAATCTTGATGAAGAAGCCGCTAATCTTATGAAGTTCCAGCAATCTTACATGGCATCATCTCGGATCATGTCAGTGGCTAAAGAAACCTTTGATACCTTAATGCGTACCGTGTAGTAGGAGTAAATCATGATTAACCGAGTTTCTACTGCTAGCCAGTATCAAAGTTTAACCTCGAATTTAATGCGTAAGCAGGGTGAACTAAATACCAGTAATGAACATTTAGCGACGGGTCGACGCGTATTAACCGCCGGTGATGATCCTGTTTCATCAGTAATGATTCAGAATTATCGTCAAGAGCAGACACTCATCACGCAATATCAAGATGCGATAACATTAGCGACCAACCGCATGAATGTGACGGAATCAACGTTAACGGGTGTAGAGAACAATCTTGATGTGACGAAACAAAAAGTCATTCACATGATCAATGGTGCTATGGCTGCAGAAGATCGCAGTGCCTTTAAAGATGAATTGCAGAGCCTTTATGATGAGTTATTGGGGCTGGCAAATACACAAGATGAATCGGGTAACTATATTTTTGCAGGTACACAATCAGCCACCAAACCGTTTATGCAAAATGGACAAACGCCACCAACCATTGTTTATCAAGGGGATGATCAAGCACGTCATAGCCAAATAGATAAAAACTTAGAGGTGAAGACCAGCTTAACGGGTAATGATGTCTTCATGGCGATACCCAACCCTTACGGTGATTACCGGCCTGACTTTTCTGGTTTACAATCAGACTCGCAGCTACATGTTTTAACGGCAACAAATAGCAATCCTAATGACAGCAACAATTACAGTGTTAAGTTTGTCGATAATGCTGGTGTAATGGAATATCAACTTTATCAAGGGGACCCAACAACGGGGGTACTATTAGATCAAAATACTTATGATCCTACAGTGGGGGTAAACTTTGATCTCGCAGCTGCTGGTGGTGCGGGGACGTTAGACTTTCAATTTGATGGTGAAATCAAAATGGGTGATAGTGTCGCGTTAACCCCGAGTAAAACCTTTAACGTTTTAGATTCTCTTAAAGATGCGATTAACAACGCAGAGCAGCCAACGTCATCAGCAGAAGGTAATGCCAATTTACAACGTGTTATTGATGATTTAAATGGCGCATTCATTCACATGAACCAGCAGCGCTCGCAGGTTGGTAGTGTGTTACAAACCCTTGATAGACAGGGCGAACAACACAAAGATTTTGAATTAACCTTGAATAAAGCACAAAGCGGCTTAGAAGATCTTGATTACAGCAAAGCGATCATTGATATGAATGAACAATCGATGGCACTGCAAGCATCACAGGCTGCGTTTAATAAGACAAAAGAACTCACATTATTTAATTATTTATAGCTATCTGTCATAGAATTAAGCGGCAATAAGTTGCCGCTTTTTTTTGTCTAACTTACTGTAAAAAAATAAAGTTAACCCTTGATAAGAAAAAAATAAAAAAAAACATTAAAGCATTTTCTCGCCGTGCCGTTAAAGAAATCACAACAGGAAATACTTAGTTAGCCCGGGAATCGCTGGGTATCAAATCAAGGAGCTACAATTATGGCTGTTACAGTTAATACTAACGTCTCTGCAATGACCGCCCAGCGTTACCTAAACGGTGCAAGCAACGGCGTTGCTAATAGCATGGAAAAACTTTCTTCTGGTCTTCGCATTAACTCTGCAAAAGATGATGCTGCAGGTCTTCAAATCTCAAACCGTTTAACCAGCCAAACAAACGGTCTAAACGTAGCAATGCGTAATGCCAACGACGGTATCTCAATGGCGCAAACCGCTGAAGGCGCGATGTCAGAAACAACAAACATGCTTCAACGTATGCGTGATTTGTCTCTTCAAGCAGCGAATGGCTCAAACTCAGCTGAAGACCGTGAAGCACTTCAAAAAGAAGTAAGTGCCTTACAAACAGAAATGACCCGTATTGCAGATACTACAACGTTTGGTGGTCAACAGTTATTAGATGGTACTTTCGGTACGAAATCCTTCCAAGTTGGCTCAAATGCGAATGAGACTATTGATGTTTCATTATCAAGTGTTGCTTCTGGCGATATTGGTCAACACCAGAAATCAGGTGCTGGTACTGTATTTGGCGCAGCAGCAGCAGCAGGCACAGCATACGGTTTAGCAACAGGCGCAAGTGATATAGTTTTATCAGGTCCAAATGGTGTTTCAGCTACTACTGATATTTCAACAATGGATGCTAAAGCAGCAGCTGATGCCTTGAGTGCATTGGGTACTGGTGTTGAAGCTAAGGCTACGGCTCGTGTTGAGTTGGATAATTTGACTGCTTCCGATACTGGTACACTGGAGATTGGTACAACAAGTTATGACTTAAGCTCTTATAATGGTGATATGTCTGAGCTTGCAAGTGATATCGGTAAAGATGGTTATAATGCTACTTATGATAAGTCTACAGGTAAATTGCAGATCGAAGCTGAAGATGTTGCAGGTATTAAAGCTGTAGGTCCTGCAGGCGGTACATTAACTATGGCGGCAGTTGATCCTTCAACGGGAGTTGCTGGTACAGCTGCTACTGTTAATGTTGGTGGTGCTGTAGTTAATTCTGAATTAACTTTTAGTTCTAGTGATAAGTTTACGGTAACTGGTACTGCTACAGCCATTACTACTGCAGCTGGTAACTCATCTTTAAGTACTGTTAAAGATATCGATATTACAAGTCAGAGTGGTGCTCAAGGCGCACTAGACGTTATTGACGCAGCTATTGCTGGGATTGACTCACAACGAGCAGATTTGGGTGCGGTACAAAACCGTTTTAACCACACGTTAAATAACCTTGCGAACATCAATGAAAACGTAAATGCATCAAACAGCCGTATTAAAGATGTCGATTTCGCAGCTGAAACCACTAACATGACGAAGAACCAAATTCTGCAACAAGCAAGTACTTCAATTCTTGCGCAAGCTAAGCAGATCCCACAAGCGGCACTTAGCCTACTGGGTTAATCATTCAAATGAAGCCCTGTATATTCAATACAGGGCTTTTTACTTACAGCGATATCGCTAAGGACTGGCTATGGCGATCAATCCGATAACTATCTTTTCATCGTCTTTAACCTCTAATCAGGATATGGAAGGCGATAAGAAAGTTCGTCACACTTCCCCTCAAGGTGTAGAGCAACAAACTGTTAGCTCTGAATCTTCCCTATCATCGATAAAGGCTGTTAATCCTATTGATTCCAGTGACATTGACGATCCCCTTAATTCATCTTTGCTAGAGCAAAAGTCGGAACAAGAGAGAATTAAGCAGATTGAAATGGCATTACAATCTGCCAATCGTTCGTTACGTTTCCATCAAGATGATGAGTCAGGTAAACCAATTGCCACCATAGTTGATAACAAAACGGGTGAAGTTATTCGCCAAGTTCCGGCACAAGAATTGCTAGATTTAAACAAAAATTTGGCCAAGTACGGTTTAGGCTCGTTAAGTCATAAAGTGTAAAAGGAAAACTCATGGGGTTAAGTGCAGGTGGTTTAGCTTCTGGCTTAGATGTGGCGGGCATGACGCAACAATTGGTTGCCGCCGAGCGTACGCCAAAAGAGCAACGCATTAAAGAGCAGCAACAAAAACTGGAAGTACAGTTAAGTGGCTACGGGCAAATTAAATCGGCGGTATCTGGTTTAGAAGATATGGTGAAAAAATTTGCTGAAGATAAAGTATTTGCAGGTCAATCAGCTAAATCATCTGAGAAAGATTTTGTCTCTGTTGAAGCATCAGATAAAGCAAAAAATGGTAGTTATACCGTTGAAGTGTTAGAAATTGCCAAATCTCATAAAGTGGTCACTAACAGTGCTTTTGATGCCGATCCTAAAGCACAACTGGGATCGGGCGATTTGGAAATTACCGTTGATGGTAAAACCATGTCTGTCACCATTGATCAAGATAAAAGCAGCTTAAAAGATGTACTGAATGCAATTAACAATTCTGCAGATAACCCTGGTGTAACGGCAACAGTTATTAATGATGCCAATGGTTCGAAAATTGTTTTTTCAAGCACTGATACCGGTGTTGCCAATGAAATTTCTATTGATGCTTCAGGGATGACGGGCGAGCTAGCCAAATTAAGCTTTGATCCTGCCAATCCAACAGCCAATGCCGATATGGTTGAGATGCAAAACGGTGTTGATGCCAAAATAAAAATTGATAACTTCACCGAGATCACTAGTAGTAGTAATAAAATCGAAGATGCCATTGAAGGTGTGACGCTTGATATTAAAAAACTCACAAATACTGACGATGTTAAGTTCGCAACGATTGATATCACCAACGACACTTCAACGGCAAAGTCTTCAATTGAAGACTTTGTTGAAAAGTACAATGAGTTTATCGATACCGCTGATAGTTTAAGTAAATACGATACAGAGTCTAAATCTAGTGGGCCATTAAACGGTGATAGTTTAACCCGTTCAATTATCAGTCAAATGCGAAATATGATGAATGCGGGTATCGAAGTTGATGGTAGAACTTATAGCTTAAGTGACTTTGGTATTACCACTGACCGTTATGGAAAAATCGAGATTGATGATGAAAAGTTAGATGAGTCTTTAAAAGATAATTTTAATGCATTTAATTCTTTCTTCCATACCGATGAAAAAGGCTTTCTTGATAAGGCTGAAGCTATTTTTAAAGGTTACACCAGTTCAACGGACGGCTCTCTAACCAATAAAGAGAAAAGTTTAAAAGAGCAGCAAGACAGATTAAACGATGATATGGATGATTTAAATGAGCGAATGAAAGCTTATGAAGAACGAACCTATCAACAGTTTACCGCGATGGATGCAGCTATTGGAAAAATGAATAATCAGCTGAATACCATGATGAGCCTAATGACATTTTAAAGTGAATGAAAAATGGAAAAATTAACTCAACTCGAACAGCAGATTGAACAGCTTTTGCAGCAGCAAGATTATCCTGATGATTTTCCTCAACAATTGGAAAATTTGGTTGCTCTGCGTCATCAAGAAGTAGAAAACATCTTAGGGCAACCTGATTTAACGCGTGTCGTGTTTGATGATGTGGTTGCACGAACGAAAGCATTAAAAAGCTTAATTCAAAAACACAAAGACATTATTGGCGAGCGATTAGTGCGTTCTAAAAAGAGCAAACAATCGTTATCACTGTATAGCAATATTCAACAAAACGGTTTATAGCCTTCTTGGTTTTGTTGATTTTGATTTCACTTATTAAATAAGGGATTACATCATGCGTGGTTCTCTTCAGGCATATAAAAAAGTTTCAGTAAACGCACAATTAGCCAGTGCTTCTCCTCACCGTATTATTCAAATGCTGTATGCAGGGGCGATTGAGCGTTTAATTCAAGGAAAAGCGGCAATGGAGCAAGGCAATGTTGCGGTTAAATGCGAGCGTTTAAGCAAAGCATTAGATATTGTACTAAGTCTGCGTGATTGCTTATCAATGGAAGACGGTGGTGATATTTCCAAGAACCTTGATGCCCTATATGAGTTTATGGCTGCAGAGATCAGCCGAGCAAATGCCGAAAACCAAACTAAGCCCATTGATGATGTGATTGGTATGCTACGTGAGATCAAATCAGCGTGGGATCAAATCCCAACTGAGTATCATCATTTAAGTGAAGCGAGTTAATTAATAAAGTTAAGTGTTAAAATGCATATAGGCAGGATAACACTATAAAAAATGGTAATAACTCTTCAAATATAGGATGAATAGCTGTAAATGCGCAATATTCGTCCTATTGTTTTATCTATCCTTGTATTGGTATCACACCTTTCCGTTATCAAATATTGCCTTCTCCTATGGTTTAATTACAATAGATACCAATAATATTGGCAGTGGTTCGCATTTCTATTAAATAGGCCAATAATTACATCATTTTATGAAGGCAGGCTATATCCATTCTATGCAAGGTTTAGCAAAGACACTCGTTATTGAGGACGATCAACAGCAACGTCATGATCTCAGTGTAATTCTGGGGTTTGTTGGTGAGCAGTGTGAAATTATCTCGTCACAGAGTATTGATGCATCATTATGGCAGCAGTCATGGGGCGCATGTTTACTGGGCAATATTGAAGTAAATAAACATTTATCTCATATCGTAGATGCATTAAAAATTCATGCCCATATTCCTGTTGTATCGCTTGGAAATCACCGTGCTCATCTTTCTGGTTTAGCGAATTATGTTGGCGATCTAGAGTTACCTTTGCATTATAACCAACTCGTTGATGCTTTCCGTCATTGCCAAGAATACATGGGTAAACGTGCTTACCAAGTTCCTCAGCTAGGGCGTAAAAATACCTTATTCCGTAGCATGGTTGGTAGTAGCTCTACAATTAGTCAGATCCGTCACCTTATGGAGCAAGTGGCTGCTTGTGATGCCAGTGTGCTGATTTTAGGTGAATCTGGTACAGGCAAAGAAGTCGTGGCACGTAACGTTCATTATCACTCTGCGCGTGGTAAAGGTCCGTTTGTTCCTGTTAACTGTGGTGCTATTCCGCCAGATTTACTGGAAAGTGAATTGTTTGGTCATGAAAAAGGGGCATTTACTGGTGCGATTTCTGCACGTAAAGGCCGTTTTGAATTAGCTGAAGGTGGTACGTTATTTCTTGATGAAATCGGTGATATGCCGATGTCGATGCAAGTTAAGCTCCTACGCGTTTTGCAAGAACGAAGCTTTGAACGTGTTGGTGGTAGTCAAACCATTAAAACCAACGTACGTATTGTTGCAGCAACACACCGCGATTTAGACAAAATGATCCATGAGAATTTATTCCGTGAAGATTTGTACTATCGCCTTAATGTTTTTCCTATTGATATGCCCGCATTGCGTGAACGTATTGAGGATTTGCCTTTATTACTTCAAGAGTTGCTTACTCGAATGGAAGCTGAAGGTGCGAAACGCATTCACTTCACACCGCGTGCGATTAATTCATTAATGGAGCATAACTGGCCGGGTAACGTACGTGAACTTGCAAACCTTGTTGAGCGTTTATGTATTCTGTACCCCGGTGAAATGGTCGATACTAATCATTTGCCGATTAAGTATCGCTACGGCCAACTTCCTGACTTTACGCCAGAAAGTTCTCAACCAAGTGTTGAGGAATTAGAGCAAGAAGCATTAGCAAGTATGTTTTCATCATATGAAGATGAGCAAACAGGTGTAAATAGCGAGCTTCCTCCTGAAGGGCTAAATTTAAAAGAAATGTTAGCTGATCTTGAAGTTGATATGATCAAGCAAGCGTTAGATGCTCAGTCAGGTGTTGTTGCAAGGGCGGCTGATATGCTTGGTATGCGACGCACTACGTTAGTAGAAAAAATGCGTAAATATGGTCTGAATAAAGAAGGCTTATAGAGCGTCATGAATTTATACAAAGCCGATGCCATTAATTTGACATCGGCTTTTTTATTCCTCATAGCAATCGAAATAGCAGGTTGTTAATACATCACTTTCAACAGAGCGGGCTAACAATCACTTTCTTTTAATTTATTTTTAGCAATAACCTCTCAAAAAACTGCTGCCAATCTGTATTTTTTTAGCCAATTCCATAAAACTCTAATATATTGTCATTTTTTTGACATTGTTTTTTTGTCATGACTATTTTGTAATTGCATGATTTAAAAGAATAATACATGGCATGTAAATTGCTTTTTTATGAATTAGATTGGATTTTTTGTTATTAGGTTTCATGCATGGATGATAAAGCGGTTGTGATTGGGGCATTAGAACAACAAGTTGAACGTTATCAACAAGTGCTGGAAGTGATGCCTGTTGGTGTCATTTTACTCGATCCTAAAGGCATTATTTGTGAAACCAATAATGAAGCATTACGTTTGCTCGGCGAGCCCCTTGAAGGTGAACGTTGGGTAGATATTATCCAGCGCTGTTTTCAGCCTCAGGAAGATGATGGACACGAAATTTCACTGCGCTCTGGCGCTAAGGTAAAATTAGCTATTTCAGCCTCTTCGGCTGGACAGTTAATTGTCATTACAGACATGACAGAAACGCGCCGATTACAATCACGATTAAGTGAAATGCAGCGACTGTCGTCCTTAGGAAAAATGGTGGCATCCTTGGCGCATCAAGTCAGAACACCATTATCGAGTGCGATGTTATACGCCGCTAATTTATCTGCCCCTAACTTGCCAGTAACAACCCGTGAACGCTTCCAAAGTAAACTTGTCGATCGTCTTCAAGATCTTGAAAAACAAGTTAATGATATGCTGCTGTTCGCCAAAGGTGGTGATAATAAAGTGGTTAATTGTTTTTCATTAGAAAGTTTACTTAATAGTATGGAAAACATGGTTGAAGCCTTGGTGATGAGCCAAAATGTTGATTTTAGTATTGACTGTGATGATGAATCACTGGCTATTTTAGGCAATGAAAATGCACTGGCGAGCGCTATCAGTAACCTAATTACAAACGCTATCCAAATGTCAGGTAAAGGCTGTACTGTTGCTGTGTCTTGTTATGCCGTAGGTGACGAAATTTTGTTATCAGTCACTGATAATGGCCCCGGTATTGCGACAGAGCTCCAAAGCAAGGTCTTAGAGCCTTTCTTTACCACTCGAAAACAAGGTACAGGGTTGGGATTAGCCGTTGTTCAAATGGTGGCACTCGCGCATCGTGGCAAGTTGTCTTTAATATCAGAGTTAGGTAAAGGGGCATGCTTTACTTTAACCCTTCCCATTGCCTCACAGCAGAATATGCAATCACAGTTAGCCGCATCGTGAGCATTAAAGTGCCAGAGCTTACTCATGGAGAGAAGAGATGAATCAAACGAGAGTCTTAGTAGTCGAAGATGATGAAGGATTACGTGAAGCATTGGTTGATACGTTAGCGTTAGCTGGCTATCAATGGATTGAAGCGGAAAGCGCAGAGCATGCTTTAGTGATCATGAAGTCGGAAGCGGTTGATATCGTTGTCTCTGATGTACAAATGGCAGGGATGGATGGATTAGCATTACTTCGCAGTATTAAATTAAATTGGCCTAAAATCCCAGTACTATTAATGACGGCTTACGCCAATATTGAAGATGCAGTCGCGGCAATGCGTGAAGGTGCGATTGATTATATGGCAAAACCCTTTGCCCCTGAAGTGCTGTTAAACATGGTCGGGCGTTATGCGCCGATAAAAAAACAAAGCAGTAAAACCGTTGTTGCTGATCCGAAAAGTATCAAGTTATTAGCACTTGCTGATAAGGTCGCAAAAACGGAGGCGAATGTGATGGTGCTAGGGCCGAGTGGCTCAGGAAAGGAAGTACTGTCTCGTTATATCCATGATAACTCCGAGCGTAAAGATGGGCCCTTTATTGCCATTAACTGCGCTGCCATTCCTGAAAATATGCTTGAAGCGACCTTATTTGGCTATGAAAAAGGTGCATTTACGGGGGCGATTCAAGCCTGTCCGGGTAAATTTGAGCAAGCGCAAGGTGGTACCTTATTGCTTGATGAAATCAGTGAAATGGATTTAGGCTTACAGGCAAAATTATTGCGTGTATTGCAAGAACGTGAAGTTGAACGTCTAGGTGGCCGCAAAAGCATTAAGTTAGATGTACGTATTCTTGCGACCAGTAACCGTGAACTTAAAACTTATGTGGCAGAAGGGCATTTTCGTGAAGATTTGTACTACCGACTTAATGTCTTCCCAATTGCTTGGCCTGCTTTAGCTGAACGTCAGGGCGATATTCTGCCTTTAGCAGCATTATTTGCAGAGCGACACAGTATCAAACAAGGAAATGTGGTACCAAGTATAAGCCAAGCTGCACAAGATAAATTAGTGCAATACCCGTGGCCTGGGAATGTGCGAGAATTAGATAACGTTATTCAACGCGCGTTAATTCTTTGCGATAACAACCACATTCAACAGCAAGATATTTTATTAGAACATTTTGATTGGCTAGATACGGAAATGCCTCAAAGTGTGCCAGAGCCTGAACCTTGCGTTGTGGCTGCTCGTCCTAAACCGGCGGCAACGGGAGAAGGGCTGGGTAGTGAGTTACGTGAACAAGAGTTTAGTATTATTTTAGATACTTTAATCGCCTGTGAAGGCAGCCGTAAAGATGTGGCAGAGCAGTTAGGGATCAGTCCTCGAACTTTGCGCTATAAATTGGCGAAAATGCGTGATGCAGGTATTGAAATTCCTGCGTAGTGAGCGGTTAAAATAAATACATTTATAGAGAGAATCACGGAATGAAAGTAAACGGATTACAAGCAGAAATGCAAGCAATGAGACTGGATGCTCAAAATACCACTTCCCCTGCAACAGCCCAACAAGTGAGCTCTGATTTTGGCAATCTTTTGAGTGATGCATTGCAATCTGTGAATCAGATACAAGGGCAATCCAGTGAGTTAGCAACGCGTTTTGATCAAGGTGATCGTAGCGTTTCATTAGCAGATGTCATGATTGCAAGAAATAAGTCTAGTGTGGCGTTTGAAGCAACCGTACAAGTTCGCAATAAAATGGTACAAGCGTACAAAGAATTAATGAATATGCCGGTATAAGCCTGACTTTTTAAAGTATGGAAAGTAACACCGTTATTCTTGCAGTTTATGGGTAAAAGTCGTGGCAGAAGAAAACATTAATCAACCTTTGGCGGTATCGGGCAATGGCGCCGCTCCTGTATTACATGATGATATGGGCGCAGATCAAGGTGCTGATATTTCAGAGAAGAAAGCCTCTTCGACTGATAGTATTTTGGGTAACTTGGATTTATTACGTCAAGTTATTCTAGTGCTATCGGTGGCAATTTGTGTCGCGCTAATCGTGTTGGTAACAATGTGGATCAAAGAGCCTGAGATGCGCCCATTAGGCACTTATGATACCGAAGAATTAATTCCAATCCTCGATCACTTTGATCAAAAGAAAATTGAATATCAATTAGATGGCAATACGATCCGCGTTCCTGCTGATGAATACAGTGCGATCAAGTTAGATTTAACCCGTACTGGACTAAATGCCCAAACGGCAGAAGGCGATGATATTTTATTGCAAGACATGGGATTTGGTGTATCACAACGAATGGAAAGTGAGCGTTTAAAGCTCAGTCGTGAACGTCAATTAGCCCGTGCTATCGAACAAATTAGCCAAGTACGTAAAGCGCAGGTTTTATTGGCGACACCAAAACAAAGTGTGTTTGTTCGTCATAATCAAGAAGCGACGGCAACAGTCTTTTTAACCTTATCTTCTGGTGGTTCATTAGGCCAACAAGAAGTAGATTCCATTGTTGATATGGTGGCAACAGCGGTACCTGGGCTTCGTCCAACACGAGTCACGGTAACCGATCAACATGGTCGTTTATTGAGCTCTGGTACTGAAGATCCTAGTACAACAGCGAAACGTAAAGAATACGAATTAGAGCGAAAACAGGAACAAGCATTACGCGAAAAAATTGATGCTATCTTAATGCCTGTTTTAGGTCTGGGTAATTATACTTCGCAAGTTGACGTTGCTATGGATTTCTCGGCATTAGAAGAAACGCGTAAGCGCTATGATCCATCAACAGCGGCAACGCGCAGTGAATTTACGCTGGAAGATATTAATGGTGGTAACCAAGTTGCAGGTATTCCTGGTGCATTAAGTAATCAGCCGCCGGTTGAATCGGCAATCCCTCAAAATGTGAAAGACATGCAGTCGGGTACAAACGGCAGTGATGGCTCGGTACATAGAGAATCTACCCGTAACTATGAATTAGATACCACGATTAGCCATAAGCGTGCACAAACGGGGGTTATTGACCGTCAAACGGTATCTGTTGCGGTGGATTATAAGACCATCACAGATCCTAAAACGGGGGATGTGACTCGCGTACCTGTTTCAGAAGCAGAAATTGCTAAAATTCGCCGCCTGCTAATGGGGGGGATTGGTTTTTCAGAAGCGCGAGGGGATTTACTTGAAGTGCTTTCCGTTCCTTTTGCGTTACCAGAATCTCAATTAGCTGCCGATCTCCCTATCTGGGAAAATCCGAACTTTAGTAGCTGGGTACGTTGGATTGCAGCGGCGCTCGTTATTATTGTGGTGATTATGGTATTAGTACGTCCAGCAATGCGTAAGCTGTTGTATCCAAACCAAGCACCAGATGGTACGCCATTAGACGAAAATGGTATGCCAGTTATGGCAAACTCAGCGGATGCTGTTGGGCTTATTGGCGCAGAATTGGATGGCGGTGAAGGGTTTGAATTGAGCTCTAGTAGCTTAGATTTACCAAATTTACATAAAGATGAAGATTTACTGAAAGCCGTTCGAGCATTGGTGGATAATGAACCTGATCTCGCAGCACAAGTGGTTAAAAGTTGGGTGAATGAAGATGGCTAATGATGTTGCTATAAGTGAAAATAAATTTGATCCAAATACGCTAAGTGGGACAGAAAAAGCCGCCATTTTACTGCTTAGCCTTAGTGAGCAAGATGCTGCCAGTATTATTCGTCACCTTGAACCTAAGCAGGTGCAACGTGTGGGTGGTGCGATGGCGAGTATGACAGATCTTAGCCAAGAGAAAGTCTCCGGTGTACACCGATTGTTTCTCGAAGATATTCAAAAATACACTAGCATTGGCATGGGTAGCGAAGATTTCGTACGTAACACATTAGTTGCTGCGTTAGGTGAAGATAAAGCGAATAACCTTGTTGATCAAATCCTGATGGGCAGTGGCTCTCGTGGCTTGGATTCGCTGAAATGGATGGATCCTCGTCAAGTAGCGAGCATTATTCTCAATGAGCACCCGCAGATCCAAACCATTGTTTTATCATACTTAGAGCCGGAACAATCTGCGGAAATCTTAGCGCAATTTCCTGAGCGTGTACGTTTAGATCTGATGATGCGTATTGCGAACTTAGAAGAAGTACAACCAGCGGCACTGCATGAATTGAACGATATCATGGAGAAACAGTTTGCAGGTCAAGCTGGTGCGCAAGCGGCTAAAATTGGCGGCTTGAAAGCTGCGGCTGAGATCATGAACTACCTCGATAATAATGTTGAAGGCTTGTTGATGGATCAGATCCGTGAAACGGATGAAGATACGGCGACCCAGATCCAAGACTTAATGTTTGTATTTGATAACCTAACAGAAGTCGATGATCGCGGTATTCAGACCTTGCTCCGTGATATACCACAAGATCTCTTACAAAAAGCACTAAAAGGTGCGGATGATATGCTGCGTGATAAATTCTTCGCCAATATGTCCAAGCGTGCTTCTGAGATGCTACGTGAAGAATTAGAAGCGATGGGGCCGATTCGTGTTGCTGATGTAGAAGCGGCGCAAAAAGAAATTCTAACCATTGCTCGTCGTCTTTCTGATGCAGGTGAAATTATGCTGGGCGGCGGCGGTGGCGGTGCAGATGAGTACCTATAAAATTATCCCTATTGTTGAATTAGCAGGTGGTCGTCATGAGTGATGAACGTCGTCGCGGCTTTTTTCGAGTTTCAGACCACCAAGCACAAGAATTAGAACGTTGGGCATACCCTGATTATTCAGAACAGCGTCAAGAACAAAGTGACAACGCTTTTAATTATCAGCCGCGCCCTGTTATTGAAGAATTCGAGCCTGAAGAAGAAGCGGGGCCTCCGCCATTAACGGCTGCTGATTTAGAAGCGATGCAGCAATCGGCGTATGACGAAGGAATAGAGCAAGGACGACAAGCTGGACACAGTGAAGGGTTTAAAACCGGTCACGCTGAAGGGCTTGAATCTGGCCTTGTTGAAGGCAAAGAGCAAGGGTTACAACAGGGGTTAGAGCAAGCCCAACAACAAATAACAGAACAAGTGAATCATTTGGCGTCAGTGGCTGAAAAGTTATTAGCGCCAATTGCACAAGTTGATCGTGACGTTGAAGAGCAGGTGATGCAACTTGCTTTAGGTTTAGCGAAAGAGTTGATCCGAGTGGAAGTGAAAACGAATCCACAAGTGATTTTAAACACGATTCGTGAAGTGGTGGCGACGTTACCGGTTGCCAATCGTGATATTACGATGAATCTTCATCCTGAAGATGTAGCCCTAATAAAACAAAATTTTAGTGACGATGACTTGTTAGAGCGTAAATGGAAACTTATTGCTGAGCCAAGTTTAAATCGAGGTGATTTGCAATTAAATAGCCATGATACTTCGGTTGATTATTTTATCGAAGATCGTATTCGTCACTCTTTAAGTAGCTTTGAAGCGGTTAATAGTAGTATTCGAGATCAATCTAAATGACAGCCTCACTAGCCGAACGGTTAAGTCAGTATAAAACGGAAGGGACGGGATGTAAGCCTGTTGCTTCTGGACGTTTAGTGCGAGTTGTTGGTTTAACACTTGAAGCAATAGGTTGCCGTGCTCCTGTTGGTAGCTTATGTAAAGTAGAAACATTAAATGGTGAACTTGAAGCTGAAGTGGTTGGCTTTTCAGGTGAAACCTTGTTTCTCATGCCGAGTGAACAGCTGCTTGGGGTGATGCCAGGCGCTAAAGTCACGCCAATTCTGCACAATAGTGGTCTACCCGTTGGTCCTGAATTATTAGGTCGGGTTATTGATGGGGTGGGTAATCCGCTCGATGGCTTAGGGCCTATTTTTACCGAGCATCGAGCTTCATTTAATGCCACTCCTATCAATCCTCTCGCCCGTAAACCAATCAAAGAGCCGCTTGATGTGGGCATTAAAGCGATCAATGGCTGTTTGACGGTAGGCAAAGGCCAGCGTATTGGTCTGTTTGCAGGCTCGGGTGTTGGTAAGTCTGTGACTTTAGGCATGATGACTCGTGGCACCAGTGCCCAGATTGTTGTGGTTGGCCTTATTGGTGAGCGTGGTCGTGAAGTTAAAGAGTTTATTGAAGAAAGCTTAGGGCCTGAAGGCCGTGCGCGATCTGTGGTGGTGGCGGCACCTGCTGATGCATCACCATTAATGCGCTTAAAAGGTTGTCAAACCTCATTGACGATTGCTGAGTATTTCCGCGATCAGGGCTTTGATGTATTACTGCTGATGGATTCTCTGACCCGTTTTGCACAAGCACAACGTGAAATCGCATTGTCTGTTGGTGAGCCGCCAGCAACCAAAGGTTATCCACCTTCGGTATTTGCAAAGTTACCTGCGTTGGTGGAACGTGCGGGTAATGGTAATGAAAATCAAGGTTCTATAACGGCTTTCTTTACCGTTCTTAGTGAAGGTGATGACTTGCAAGATCCTATTGCAGATGCCTCTCGTGCGATTTTAGATGGTCACATTGTGTTATCTCGTGAGATGGCAGACGCTGGACATTATCCTGCGATCGATGTCGAACGTTCGGTGAGTCGTGTTATGCCTGCGATTGTGAGCGAAGAGCATATGTTGATGTCAAAAGCGGTACGTCAAATTCTTTCTATATGCCGTAAAAATCAAGATTTAGTCTCCATTGGTGCTTATAAACCCGGAACGGATAATACGATTGATCAAGCTTTTAGTTTTAAACCGAAATTAGACGCTTATCTGCAACAAGAAATGAAAGAGTCAGTGCCCTATGAGATGTGCGTCAATATGTTGCGCTCAACATTAGGTGGTTAATTGCAGGTGATCATGGATAAGGAAATTAAGTATGTCTAACGCGCTAGGATTAATCATCGAGCAAGCGAAAGAGCAAGAGCATCAAGCCAGTTTAGCGTTAAACCAAGCCCGTATTGAGCAACAAAATTACTTACAGCAATTAGCGCAGATTGAAAAATATCGATTGGATTATCTCAATCAGTTATCTGTTAGGGGCCAACAAGGTTTAACCGCAAGTCAATATAGTCATTTACAGAAATTCTTAACGCAACTGGATCAAACATTAGAAAAGCAAAAGCAAGCGGGAGGGTACTTTGAAGAACAAATTCAAAAGTGCTCCCAGCACTGGCAAGAAATGCAACAAAAAAGACGTTCGGTTGAATGGCTGGTGGAAAAACGCGAACGTGAGCATAAACAGTGGCTTGATAAGCAAGAGCAAAAAATGATGGATGAATTTGTTACATTGCAATTTGCGCGAAGGTTACAACAATAACCTTATTGATGAGTAACTGGTTTAGTTTTTGCATTACTCCAGCTTATCTCTTTTTGTCGTCGGAAGATCAAATGGTTACGTTTTGTTTTCTCCACGCCCAGTACTAGGTTTGAATTGGCTATGAATCTATTAAATCCCTTATCAACACCGCACGTAAAAGCCACACCTGCGGGATCTTCAAATACTAAAACGGTAGAAACAAATGAAGGTGACAAAGATGCTTCGTTTGATTCTCAGTTACAAGCAGCATCAACAGAGAAAACATCGGTAAGCGATTTAAAAATAGAACAAAAAACACAAAAATCGACAGATGTTGAAGCTGGTGAAGAAGCGAACAATAATGCTGTTATTGTCTCTGATGATTTAGTTATCGATACTGAATCTAACGCTGAGGTAGTCTCTGATGAGGTTGTTTCAGATGAGATGGTATCTGTTGTTGATAGTGAGGATATCACCAGTGTTGATAATGTTGATGATGGCGAAAGTATTGCTGATGTCGAAAAAATGATGTTTGAAGGTGCGGATTTCCTTCAACGTTTGAACCAATCAAATCAGCAGCTTAGTCAACAATCTTCAGGTGGGGGCAAAGCTTTGCCGCCACAGTCAGAGCAAATGCCATCATCAGATGCGTCTTTAGATGTGAAACCAGAGCTCTCTAGTGACAAATTTGTATTAGATAGCTCTGAAATCACTTCAATCAAGCAAAATGAGCTAACTGAAAAAGAGAAAGTACTACAAGCGGATGTCAAACCGAGTGAGTTAAAACTGGGCTGGCACGCTGCAACTGCTGCAGTGAAAGCGGAAAAAAGTGATGAAGCGACACTGCTTTCTCAACCCACAATCGATTCTGAATTAAAATCAACACTATCTGGTGTAAAAGCTGAACATGGTATCGTGAATGCGTTTCTTTCTGGTGAAAAAAATTCTGAACTGATCGCAACCAATGGAATGATGGAAGCGGTTAGAAAAACATTGGTTGATGGTCAGGAACAAGAGCAAGACACTATCTCTTCACAACCATTATCGGCACTAATGAGTAACCAGCAAACCAATGCGATGAAAATGGACTTACAACATGCAAATACACAGGTTCAGTCGCCATTACTGCTGACAAAAGAGCAGGCGGGAGAGCAAGTTTCTGAGCGGATTAATATGATGATGGCTAAGAATTTAAAGCAAATTGATATCCGATTAGATCCGCCAGAGCTTGGCAAAATTCAAATCAAATTAGCCTTGAATCAAGATCAAGCTTCAGTGCAATTTACCGTTAATAATAGCCAAACACGGGATATGGTTGAACAAGCAATGCCAAGGCTACGTGAGATGATGCAGCAACAAGGCTTGCAGTTAGCGCAAGGCTCTGTGCAGCAAGACAGTTCAAATCAATTTGCGCAGCAGTTCTCACAGCAGCATTCAGGGGAGCAATCATCAGGTACTGCCCATGATGAATCTTTTGCAGGCACTAATGAGACTAATTCAGATAAACATCTTGATGCGATTGAGATGTTTGTAACAAACAATAAAGATCGGGTTGATTACTATGCGTAATTAACAATTGCTAATAATTTAATTAATGAAAATAAAGACAAAAAGGAATAAAAATGGCGATGGGCAAGAAAAAGCTGATGTTAATAAGTGCAGTAGCCGTCATTGTAATATTGGCGGCAGGCATTGGCTTTTGGTTGCTAAATGGCGATGACGCTAAAGAGTCGCCACAAGTGGCTGCAACGGTTCAAGAAAGTACAACGTCACCAGCATCTGTAATGTCTGCTTACTATGTTGTATTACCTCAGCCTTTTACTTTCAATGTTACGGGTGATACACGAGATAGAGTGGTTCAAATTAAAGTGCAATTAATGGTACGTGGCGATAAAAATGAAGCCTTGGCGAAACAGCACATACCGTTAATTGAAAGTACTCTTCTTCAAGCATTCGGGGTCGCAACCGTTGAGCAATTACGTAGCCCTAATGGCCGTGATCAGTTACGCCAACAAGCGCTTGAAGCTGTGAAAGCGGCAATGGTTAAAGTGGCTGGAACACCTGCAGTTGAGCGGGTTCTTTTTACTGGTTTTGTAATGCAGTAGGTTTACAGTGAGTGATTTATTAACCCAAGATGAAATTGATGCGCTACTTCATGGTGTCGATGAGCCAGAAGATGAACTTCATGATCACGAGGTCGCGAGTGATGTTGCTACCTTTGATTTTTCATCACAAGACCGCATTGTTCGTGGTCGAATGCCGACACTTGAGCTTATCAATGAGCGTTTTGCGCGCCATATGCGTATCAGCCTGTTTAATATGCTGCGTAAAACGGCGGAAGTGTCTATTAATGGCGTACAGATGATTAAATTTGGTGAGTACCAAAATACACTGTATGTACCAACAAGCTTAAATATGGTGCGCTTTCGTCCATTAAAAGGTACCGCGCTTATTACGATGGAAGCGCGTCTCGTCTTTATTCTGGTTGAAAACTTTTTTGGTGGCGATGGTCGCTTTCACGCCAAAATTGAAGGTCGTGAATTTACTCCTACCGAACGCCGTATTGTTCAAATGCTACTCAAACTTGTGTTTGAAGATTACCGCGAAGCATGGTCTCCGGTGATGGGGGTTGAGTTTGAATATTTAGACTCAGAAGTGAACCCGACCATGGCAAATATTGTGAGCCCAACAGAAGTGATAGTGGTGAGCTCATTTCATATTGAAGTTGATGGTGGCGGCGGTGATTTTCATGTCGTCATGCCATATTCGATGGTTGAGCCAATCCGTGAATTACTCGATGCGGGTGTACAAAGTGACAAGATGGACACCGACGTGCGTTGGAGTAAAGCATTGCGTGATGAGATCATGGATGTACCCGTTAATCTTCGCGCCAAATTACTTGATGTGGATTTATCGTTACGTGATTTGATGGAGCTACAAGTTGGCGATGTGATCCCTATTGATATGCCTGAGCAAGCGACCATTTTTGTGGAAGATTTACCGACTTATCACGCCAAAATGGGTCGCTCTGGTGACAATGTAGCATTGAAAATTAGTGAGAAACTACAACGTCCCGATATGGTTAAAACGGATTTGGCGTTTCTCGACCGTGATGAGCTAGGCACGGCATTACTTAATATTAATCGCGATAGTAACGAATAAGAAAAGGACGATGACAATGTCAAATAATAATGACCAACAAATGGCAGATGATTGGGCTGCAGCATTAGCAGAGCAAATTGATGATGTGCAACCAGCACCACTAGAAGAGCTGACTGATGAAACGGTACCGATCACCGATGATGAACGTCGTAAGCTTGATACTATTATGGATATTCCGGTTACCATTTCGATGGAAGTCGGACGTACGCAAATCAGTATTCGTAACCTACTGCAATTAAACCAAGGTTCAGTGGTTGAGCTTGATCGTATTGCGGGTGAATCATTAGATGTGATGGTCAATGGGACCCTTATTGCACATGGTGAAGTGGTTGTGGTCAATGACAAATTTGGTATTCGTTTGACTGATGTGATCAGCCAAACTGAGCGTATTAAAAAGTTACGTTAAGGCTGGCCATGAAAAGGATTATAGGCCAGATAGTTACAGTATTATCGCTATTATTTTTCACACTGTCCTGTTTCGCACAAACAGCGGTTGAGAAAACGATTGAAAAAGCGCCGCCACCATTAAGACAAGCACCTGACTTAAATATCGCAACTACTCTGGCTTCTTTACTGCTTGTGATTGCGATTATTGTTTTCTTAGCTTGGTTATTAAAACGTATGCGGGTGGCTGGGATCAGTGGTAATGATTCGGGTTTAAAAGTAATTACACAGCTGGCAGTCGGGCAACGAGAAAGAGTCGTGCTATTGCAAGTCGGTGAAGAGCAAATGTTGGTGGGTATTACTCAACATAATATTTCTTTGCTGAGTAAATTGGATAAGCCTTTAAACATGGACGAATCGCCAAGCAGAGATTTCGCTTCTCAGCTTAGCAAGCTAATGAAAAATAATGTTAAAAAATAAATTCACCCTTATCACTTGGATGGCTTTTCTTGCTATCTCTGTGTTGTTATCGTCAATCAATATAGCGCATGCGGTTGAAGCGAACGTGGCTAATAGTACGACGGCGACAGCAATGAGTGCAGAAACAACCTCAGGTCACATGCAAGCAGCCCGTAATGGTGGGGGAATACCGGCATTATCGGTGACAGTAAACCCTGATGGTAGTGAAGATTATTCTGTCACCCTGCAAATTTTAGCGTTAATGACCGCGTTGGGCTTTTTGCCTGCGATGGTTATTTTAATGACCTCTTTCACCCGTATCGTGGTAGTAATGTCGATCCTGCGTCAAGCGATGGGTTTACAGCAAACACCTTCTAACCAAGTGATTATCGGCATAGCGCTGTTCTTAACGTTTTTTGTGATGTCTCCGGTGATTGATAAGATCAATGCAGATGCCGTTCAGCCTTATATTAATGAGCAAATCACGGCGAAAGAAGCGTTGGCAAAAGCGGAAGATCCGATGCGCCAATTTATGCTTAAACAAACCCGGGTAAAAGATTTAGAAACGTTTGTGAATATGTCTGGCTCAACGGCTGATGATCCGCAGACGGTGCCGTTAACGGTATTGATCCCTGCGTTTATTACTTCAGAGCTAAAAACGGCGTTTCAAATCGGCTTTATGCTGTTTTTACCATTTTTGATTATTGATTTGGTCGTTGCATCGATCTTAATGGCGATGGGTATGATGATGCTTTCACCTATGATTGTATCGTTACCGTTTAAATTAATGTTGTTTGTTTTAGTTGATGGTTGGAACCTGATCTTATCCACACTGGCAGGTAGTTTTGGCACCTAATGTGAATAAACATCGGATAAAAAGGATGCTTTTATGACGCCAGAAGCTTTTGTTGAGATATTTCAAGAAGCGCTATACATGGTACTTATCATGGTGTGCGCGATTGTCATTCCAGGGCTGTTAATTGGTTTAGTTGTTGCGGTATTTCAAGCGGCCACCTCAATCAATGAGCAAACATTGAGTTTCTTACCCCGTTTAGTGGTGACGTTACTCGCGTTGATGTTTTTTGGTCATATGATGACGCAAATGCTGATGGATTATTTCTATCGCATTATTGATCAAATCCCACAGTTGCTTTATTAGCAAACGAGCAGCCGTCGATTATGCATTACACCGCAAATCTTTTACTTGATTGGATAGCGAATTATTTTTGGCCTTTTACACGTATCTCATCAATGATGATGGCGATGACGTTTTTTGGGGCGCGCTTTGTTTCACCTAAAATTCGCTTATATTTAGCCTTAGCGATCACATTTGCGGTCTTGCCTGTTTTACCTAAAGTCCCACAAGATATTGAGTTACTTTCTTTAGCTGGATTTATTGTTACTACTCAGCAACTAATCATTGGTGTAGCAATGGGATTAGTGACACAGTTTATTACTCAAATATTTGTCTTACTTGGGCAAATATTAGGTATGCAATCGAGTTTAGGTTTTGCTTCAATGGTTGATCCTGCGAATGGTCAGAATACGCCCGTATTGGGACAGTTTTATATGTTTTTGGCCATTTTATTGTTCTTAGCAACAGATGGGCATTTAGAGATGTTAAATGCTGTTGTTGTGAGCTTTAAAACCTTGCCGATAGGTGAGGCTATGCTACAGCAAAAAGATTACTATCAGCTTGCAGGTTGGTTTGGGCATATGTTTAAAGCGGGCGTGAATATGGCGTTAGCAGGGGTGATTGCTTTGCTAACGGTGAATTTGTCGTTTGGCGTAATGACTCGAGCAGCACCACAGCTAAATATTTTCTCGTTAGGTTTCTCATTTGCGTTATTACTCGGTCTGGCAATTAGCTGGTTTATTGTACTCGGTATCGTGCCGCAATATGAAGCGATATGGCAAGTTGGCTTAGATCAAGTGTGTAGTTTGATCCGAATTGATTGTTAAGTTAAGACTGGGAGTAAATCAGTATGTCTGATTCAGATGGTCAAGAACGTACCGAAGACGCCACGCCCAGACGGCTTGAGCAGGCGCGAGAGAAAGGTCAAGTTCCGCGCTCAAGAGAATTAGCGTCTGTTGCGGTATTAGTGTCTGGTGCTGTTGGGTTAATGTGGTTTGGAGAAGGGTTAAGTAAAGCACTGAGTCATATCATGACTGCAATGTTTAGCTTAACGCGCGACGATATATTCGATCTTGATCGTTTATTCGTTATTATTTTAGATGCGATTGTTTATATTCTCGCGCCTTTATTTTTAGTACTCATTTTTTTGTTTGTTGCCGCTTTTATTGGAGCTGCTGGTGTCGGTGGTGTTCGCTTTTCCACTCAAGCTGCAATGCCTAAGTTATCAAAAATGAATCCGCTCAGTGGAATAAAGCGGATGTTTGGTATGCAAAGTTGGGTTGAGTTAATTAAGTCTATTTTAAAAGTTGGGCTGGTGGGGAGTATTGCTTGCTACTTGATATTTTCGAGTTTAGAAGACTTTTTCCAACTCAGTAATGAGGTTTTTCCTGCCAATTACTTTCATGCTATCGATATATTACTAAACTTTGTTCTTTTAATTTGTTGCTCACTGCTTATTGTTGTTGCCATTGATGTGCCATTTCAAATTTGGAATTTTAATCAGCAATTAAAAATGACCAAACAAGAAATTAAAGATGAATATAAAGATTCGGAAGGTAAGCCTGAAGTAAAAGGGCGTATTAGAATGCTGCAACGTGAAATGGCTCAGCGACGTATGATGGCAGATGTGCCGCAAGCTGACGTGGTAATTACTAACCCTGAGCACTTCTCTGTCGCACTTCGCTACGATCCTAAGTTGGACTCTGCGCCCGTTGTTATTGCGAAAGGAGGCGATCATTTAGCGCTTAAGATCAGGGAGATAGCCAATAAACATAATATTGATATTGTACCTGCCGCGCCATTAGCTCGTGCTATTTATTATACGACTGAATTAGAACAGCAAATTCCAGATGGTTTATTTGTTGCCGTTGCTCAAATATTAGCTTATGTGTTTCAGTTAAAAGAATACCGCAAAGGTAAAGGCAAAAAACCAACACTATCTAAAGCTGCAATGGATATACCTGAAGAATTACGCCATTAATGTTTAGGTACATGATTATTGAAATGATAATTAAGTATATTGTGGCTAAAAATTTATTGTTTATATATTAATCATTAATTCTTTTTTGGAATAAAGTCTATTAGGGGCGTTATTTAATTAAATGTTTATATTAGACAGGAAGTCACAAATATAGCGTTTATCTTTAGCTTTCTGTTATTAATTTGATAGTCTTTTTGCACTGTCAAAAAAATGACTAATGTGTAAGGCATGATAATTGCTTTACCTTATTTTATGCATTCATGGTTCATCGTCTTTATTAAATAACGGACTATTTAATTATCTTCTTTTGTTTATAAAACGAACATTGATACCAATAATAAAAGAATAGATCACTAGACAGAATGAAGCTTTCAATTCCCTTTGCAGATAGATTGCCGTTAGCCAGTATCAAGTCTATGCCATCAATAGGTGCGCCTATAATGGTATTGGCAATGTTAGCAATGATCATTTTACCAATGCCGCCGTTGCTATTGGATATGACGTTTACCTTTAATATCGCGCTTTCACTGGTGGTGTTATTGGTGACGGTATATACCCGTCGTCCGCTTGATTTTGCTGCTTTTCCTACCGTACTACTTATTGCCACGCTATTACGTTTAGCACTAAACGTTGCATCGACTCGTGTTGTTTTATTGCACGGTCATGAAGGGCCTGATGCGGCAGGACAAGTTATTGATGCATTTGGCTCGGTTGTTATTGGTGGCAACTATGCGGTGGGTTTAGTGGTCTTCCTTATTTTGATGATCATTAACTTTATGGTAGTAACCAAAGGTGCAGGTCGTATTTCAGAAGTTAGTGCTCGCTTCACCCTTGATGCCTTACCGGGTAAGCAAATGGCTATTGATGCTGATTTAAACGCAGGGCTTATTGATCAAGAGCAAGCGCGTACTCGTCGTTTTGAAGTAACAAAAGAAGCCGACTTCTATGGTTCTATGGATGGTGCGTCTAAGTTTGTTAAAGGTGATGCCATTGCCGGTATCTTGATCCTCTTTATCAATATCATTGGTGGTTTAATCATTGGTATGGGTCAGCATGGTCTGACATTTGGTGAAGCCCTCGAAATTTACAGTTTATTGACCATTGGTGATGGTCTTGTTGCTCAAATCCCATCGCTACTGTTATCCATCGGTGCGGCAATGATGGTAACTCGTCAAAATACTGACGAGGACATGGGGCAGCAAATGTATTTTCAGATGTTTAACAATCCTCAAGCGCTGATCATCACCGGTATGATTCTATTTGTTATGGGTATTGTTCCTGGTATGCCTCATATTCCTTTCTTATTGCTTGCCGCCATTATTGGTGGTGTCGCTTATTGGCGAATAAAGAAAGAGAAAGCAGAAGCACTTGTTGAAAAGCAAGCGCCGCCGACAGAGTTAGCACCGACCCAACCGCTAAAAGAACTATCGTGGGATGATGTACAGCCTGTTGATACCATTGGTTTAGAAGTGGGTTACCGTTTAATTTCAATGGTCGATAAAGATCAAGGTGGTGAGTTGCTAGAGCGCGTGAAAGGTGTTCGTAAAAAGTTATCACAAGACTTTGGTTTTCTTATCCCACCGGTTCATATTCGCGATAACTTAGAGCTGCCACCGAATAGTTACCGCATTAGTTTGATGGGCGTCGCCTGTGGCGAAGCAAATATTCACCCCAAAATGGATCTGGCGATTAACCCTGGCCAAGTTTTCGGTTCTATTGATGGTGAAATGACAACCGATCCTGCGTTTGGTCTTGAAGCGGTCTGGGTACAAGACTCACAACGTGAACATGCGCAAGCATTAGGTTATACCGTGGTTGATTCAGCAACAGTACTGGCGACTCATTTAAGCCAATTACTGACAAATCATGCATCGCAGTTACTGGGTCATGAAGAGGTACAAAACCTATTAGAAATGTTAGGTCAAACGACACCTAAATTGGTTGATGGTTTTGTTCCTGATCAATTACCTCTAGGGGTTGTGGTGAAAGTAATGCAGAACTTATTAAATGAAGCTATTCCACTGCGTGATATTCGAACCATTGTCCAAACTTTGTCGGAGTATTCCAGTAAGAGTCAAGATCCTGACATATTAACCGCCGCTGTTCGTATCGGTCTGAAACGATTAATTTGTCAAGAAATCAATGGAATAGAAGTTGAGTTGCCAGTGATTACCCTAGTCCCTGAATTGGAACAAATATTGCATCAAACTATGCAATCTGCTGGTGGTGAATCTTCAGGTATTGAGCCTGGATTAGCGGAACGTTTACAACGTTCATTAACAGAAGCGACTCAGCAGCAAGAATTGAAAGGTGAGCCTGCGGTATTATTGACCTCAGGAGTGTTGCGTTCAACATTAGCTAAATTTGTTAAAAATACGATCCCAAGTTTACGGGTATTGTCATATCAGGAAGTGCCTGATGAAAAACAAATTCGAATTGTGAATGCGGTAGGTAATTAATGTTAGTGGTTGTAGATGCGCCTAAGCCCTTTCTGATATAGGACGATATTTTGAAAATTAAACGATTTTTTGCCAAGGATATGAGAACGGCACTTAGCGAAGTCAAAGAAGAGCTTGGGCCTGATGCCGTCATTATGTCGAATAAGAAAGTTTCTGGTGGTGTTGAGATTGTGGCAGCGGTGGATGTCGATACAACGCCTCCAGCAGCTCCAAATACTCAGCCTCGCTCTCGTGACGAAGTTACTCAAGGGTTAAATCAAGCAAGACGTAAACTTGCTGATGACAAGGTGCAGTTGAACCAATCCACGGCGCAGAAATTTGCTAGCGTATTACAAAACTATGCCTCAACCCAAGAGCAAAATGAGCAACCTAACGAGGTTGATTCACTTAGTGCATTACTTGATCGCCAATCTAAATTGCGCGAGCAAGGGGATAGTCACAGCTTATATTCAGAAGCGAATGCATTTCGACATGACCACAAGCCAGCATACAGTCCGCAAAATGAACGCGCATCGCAACAAAAGGCTAGTGGTTACTCTCGTTATTCTGACCAACATTATGCAGATACTCCTTCATCACGTGATAACCGTTCATCATCAACATCACCACTATTTCAGCGTCGTCAGCCTGAAACCAATAAGCATGATTTAGATATCGGCGATTACCGTCGTCCATCATCAAAGCAATATGAACGCGATCTATCTGTTGGTCGCGGGTTATTTGATAGCCCTCAGCATGATCATGGTATGAATGGACGTGAACAGTCACCGCAAAAGCCACGATTAGATCCTTCTCGTTACGAATCTAAAGCCCAACCGAGTAAAGATGAACTGGATCAAGTGCGATCTGAAATGATCTCGATACGTCGCTTATTAGAACATCAGCTATCTGGCTTAATGTGGCAAGAAGTTGAACGCCGCGAACCAATGCGCGCCATGATGATCAAACGTCTTGAAAAAATGGGATTATCAGAGCAATTAGCCGATCAATTAGCGTGTTATATCCCTGAAGATATTCAACCCAATGAAGCATGGCCGGCTTTACTTGATTTGTTATCGGATCAAATTATTACTACCGACGATTGTATTTTAGATACGGGCGGTGTGGTGGCTTTATTAGGCCCAACAGGTGTAGGTAAAACCACGACAATTGCCAAGTTAGCTGCTCGCGCGGCAATGGAGTTTGGTCCAGATCAAATTGCTCTAGTGACGACAGATACATATCGTATTGGTGCTCATGAGCAATTAGCGACTTATGGTCGAATTATGGGCTGTCCGGTAAGAGTTGCTAAAGATGCTGAAGAACTTGCCGATATCTTACATCAGTTGCGACATCGCCGATTGGTATTGCTTGATACCGCAGGGATGGGGCAGCGTGATATTCGGTTATCTGAACAGCTAGACACTTTAATGAAAAACAGCGGAGCGCATATTCGAAGCTACTTAGTGATGCCAGCGACATCACAGCGTCGAGTGCTGCAGGAAACGATTGAACATTTTCGTCGTATTCCACTTTCTGGTTGCGTATTAACAAAGCTTGATGAGTCATTAAGTTTAGGAGAGATCATCTGCGTGGCGATTCAAAATGCATTACCTATCGCTTATTTAGCGGATGGCCAGCGTGTACCAGAAGATATCAAAATAGCATCGGGGAACTACCTAGTGTCACGTGCTAATGAATTATTGGAGATAGAGATAAGCCAGCAATCACATTTCTGGTCTAGTGATAGTTCAGATAATAAGGCGGCAGATTATTATGATTGAGAGCAGAATGTACGATCAAGCAAGCGGTTTACGTCGAATGACTCAGTTAACCTCAACCAAAGTGATTACTGTAACCGGTGGTAAAGGTGGTGTCGGTAAAACCAATGTTACGCTAAATATGGCGATGTCGATGGCACGTCAAGGTAAGCGGGTCATGGTATTGGATGCTGATCTAGGCCTTGCGAACGTTGATGTGATGCTAGGACTTCGTGCGGGGCGTAACTTATCTCACGTTTTAGCGGGTATCTGTGAGCTGGAAGATATCATTATTGAAGGTCCATACGGGTTAAAAATTATTCCTGCTGCCTCGGGTACTCAAAATATGGCAGAGTTAACACCAGCGCAGCATGCTGGGTTAATTCGCGCTTTTGGTAATTTACAAGACGATCTTGATTTTCTACTGGTAGATACCGCTGCAGGTATTTCAGACATGGTGCTTAGTTTTGCTCGCGCTGCGCAAGATGTGCTGGTTGTTGTCTGTGATGAACCAACATCAATTACAGATGCTTATGCATTGATTAAAATCTTAAGTCGTGAATATGATGTTCAACGCTTTAAAATTGTTGCCAATATGGTGCGTAGTTACCGTGAAGGACGCGATCTGTTTACCAAATTGACGCGTGTTACGGAACGATTCTTAGATGCTAATTTAGAGCTCGTGGCATGTATTCCGCTTGATGATAATGTTCGCCAAGCCGTTAAACGTCAGAAGATAGTGGTCGAAGCTTTCCCTCGTAGCCCTGCTGCATTGGCGTTGAATTCATTATCAACCAAAGCAATGACTTGGCCTATTCCGCATAACCCAGGTGGACATCTTGAGTTTTTTGTTGAGCGTTTATTGATCAAACGTTCTCAGGCCATGGAGGTGCCATACAGTGAATAAAGCGATGGCTTATGGTCAATATCAGCAGAGTCCACAAGCATTTATCGAACGATACTCATCGTTAGTTAAACGCATTGCTCATCACTTAATGGTTCGTTTACCGCCGAGTGTCTTAGTGGAAGATTTAATTCAAGCAGGCATGATAGGTTTACTTGAAGCGCAACAAAATTATGATCCTACGAAAGGGGCAAGCTTTGAAACGTTTGCTGGAATTCGTATTCGTGGGGCAATGCTTGATGATATTCGTCGTGGTGATTGGGTCCCCCGTTCAGTATATAAAAATAGCCGAAAGATAAGTGAAGCAATATCTCACCTTGAAAATGAATTAGGACGCGATCCTAATGACCAAGAAATTGCGCAATATCTCGATATGCCGTTAGAACAGTACCATCAAGCACTAAATGATGTTAATTGTGGACGCTTAGTCGGTATTAGTGATCTTGGAGTGGCAGAAGATACCGTCGCTAATGAAGAAAGTATCGGTGAAAACACACCCTTTCAAGGTGTTGTTGATGATAACTTTCGTGCGTCATTGGCTGAAGCGATAAAAACCCTCCCAGAACGAGAGGCGTTAGTGTTATCACTTTATTACGACGAAGAGCTTAATTTAAAAGAAATTGGTGCGGTAATCGGTGTTAGTGAATCACGAATTTGTCAGATACACAGCCAAGCAATGCAGCGATTACGTGCAAAATTAACAGCATGGACTGCTTAATAATTATTTATTTTTAGAACTAGAAGAACACTGGCTCTCAGTGGAGGCAAACTTGAATAAAAACATGAAAATTCTCATTGTTGATGACTTCTCAACAATGCGCCGTATTGTTAAAAACCTGCTTCGTGATTTGGGTTTTAACAACACCTTAGAAGCAGATGATGGATTAACCGCTTTACCAATGCTTAAAAAGGGTGATTTCGACTTCGTTGTAACGGATTGGAATATGCCAGGAATGCAAGGTATTGATTTACTTCGTCATATTCGTTCTGATGAACAATTGAAGCACTTGCCTGTATTGATGATCACTGCTGAAGCAAAGCGTGAGCAGATCATTGAAGCGGCACAAGCAGGTGTTAATGGTTATATCGTTAAACCATTTACCGCAGCAACGTTGAAAGAAAAATTGGATAAAATTTTCGAACGTTTGCAGTAACGATTACTAACAATAACCATCAGTAGTGCATAAGGACGATAAAGAAGCATGATTTCACTTGAACAGGCAAAACAGCTTGTCAGCTTGCTAGAAAATGGACAACAAGCTGAAGCCAATTCGCTTGTACAAACATTAGTTGCCGATAGCCATGAACCAATGTTTGCAGAGGTGGGGAAAATTACTCGCCAGTTGCATGATTCTTTAATTAATTTTCGCCTTGACCCTCGGGTTAATGATTTAGCGAAAACTGATATTCCTGATGCTCGTGAACGATTGCTTTATGTTATCGATAAAACGGAGCAAGCCGCAAATAAAACGATGGACGCAGTTGAAAGCACGCTACCTATTGCGGATAAACTGCATAACACGTTATTGCAAGTGCATCCTCAGTGGCAGCGTTTAATGGCAGGTAAGATTGGTCTTACTGAATTTAAAACATTGTGTCACGATATTGATTTATTGCTTGTTCAAATTGAAGGTGATAGCAGCACACTGCGTACCCACCTTACCGATATCCTTATGGCTCAGGACTACCAAGATCTCACTGGACAAATCATTCGACGTGTCATTGAGTTAGTTCATGAAGTTGAAGATAGGTTAGTTGAAATTCTTAAAGCTTTTGGCATGGAACAAGACGCGAATACTGTGATTGATGATAAAAAAGACGCCTTAAAGCCTGAAGGGCCAATCATCAATCCAGAGCAACGTAATGATGTTGTTGAATCACAAGATGATGTTGATGATTTACTTTCGAGTCTTGGATTTTAGGGGAAATTTATGAGCTTTGATTTAGACGAAGATATCCTGCAGGACTTTTTAATAGAAGCAGGCGAAATTCTTGAATTGCTTTCTGAACAATTGGTAGAGCTTGAACGAAGCCCCGATGATTCTGAGTTATTGAATGCTATTTTCCGTGGTTTTCATACGGTAAAAGGTGGCGCAGGATTTCTTTCTTTAACCGAACTGGTTGATGCTTGTCACGGTGCAGAAAACGTTTTTGACTTGCTGCGAACAGGCAAGCGTAGCGTAACATCTGAGTTGATGGATGTGATTTTAGAAGCGCTTGACTGTATTAATGTGATGTTTGAACAAGTGAAAGAACATCAGCCTCTTGATCGTGCTGATCAACGTTTATTAGATGCCTTACATTATTACAGCCAGCCTGCAACAGCAGATGAACTCGCTCCTATTTCTAAGCCCGTTGAAGCGCCATCGGTTGATGTTATTGCAGAGGTGACACCAGAACCCGCGAGTACGTCAAGTAGTGAGAATGTTACCACTGGTGACAGTGTTGATGACATGACTCAAGATGAGTTTGATCGTTTACTTGATGAACTTCATGGTACTGGACAAAGCCCATCCAAGCCAACGGCACCAGAGCCAACTGCGCAAAATAATGTAGAAGCACAATTAAATTTTGATAGCGGTGATATTACTGATGATGAATTCGAACGTTTGTTAGACGAACTACACGGTTCTGGCAAAGGGCCGGGAAATAGTGATACGCCTGCGGCAAGTGTTACAACACCATCATCGTCAGTAACCCTATCATCTACCGTGCCAGAAGATACTGGTGCCGGTGATAGTGATGACTTGATGACAGATGATGAATTTGAACGTCTGCTTGATGAATTACATGGTGCAGGTAAAAGCCCATCTTTAGAAGAACAAGCGTCTGCTGCACAATCTACAGCGAATGATTTAACCGAAGTTGAAGCTGCTGTTAGTTCGACTCAATCAACAGCAATGGTCACTCCACCTGCTTCTGCGGCACATCAACCGCCAGTAGAGCGCTCAGCGAAACCTGTTGCGGTCAAAGAGAAGTCAAAACCACAAGCGGATGCGACAGTGCGTGTTGATACTTCAACCCTTGATACCATTATGAATATGGTCGGAGAGTTGGTTTTAGTACGAAATCGTTTAGTTAGTCTTGGTTTAAACACCAATGATGAAGAAATGTCGAAAGCGGTCTCAAATCTTGATGTTGTAACGGCAGATCTTCAAGGCGCTGTGATGAAAACTCGCATGCAACCAATCAAGAAAGTATTTGGTCGTTTTCCTCGTGTTGTACGTGATTTAGCGCGTAGCTTAAAGAAAGAAATCGTACTGGAAATGCGCGGTGAGGAAACAGATTTAGATAAAAACTTAGTGGAAGCTCTTGCTGATCCTCTGGTTCACTTAGTACGAAATTCTGTAGATCATGGTATTGAAATGCCGGATGTTCGTGAGCAGGTAGGTAAGCCTCGTACGGGAACTGTCTTATTATCAGCATCACAAGAAGGCGATCATATTCTACTTACCATCGAAGATGATGGTGGCGGTATGGATGCAGAAAAGCTCCGCAGCATTGCTGTTGAACGCGGTGTGATGGATGCAGATGCCGCTTCTCGTATCACTGACAATGAAGCGTATAATCTCATTTTTGCCCCTGGCTTCTCGACCAAAAAAGAAATCTCTGATATTTCTGGTCGTGGTGTAGGAATGGATGTTGTAAAAACAGGGATTAATCAGCTTAATGGTTCAATTCATATTGATTCAGTGCTAGGTAAAGGCACTCGAATTGACATTAAAGTACCGTTAACGTTGGCTATTTTACCGACATTAATGGTAGGTGTTGGTGAACAACCATTTGCATTGCCATTAGCGAGTGTGAATGAAATATTCCACCTTGATTTGAATAAAACCAATACTGTTGATGGTCAGTTAACAATTATTGTTCGTGATAAAGCGATACCCCTGTTTTATCTACAAGATTGGTTGTCAAATATGACTGGCGGTACGAATAAAGATCGTGGCCATGGTCATGTCGTTATTGTTCAAATTGGCCATCAGCGAATTGGTTTTGTGGTTGATACCTTAATTGGTCAAGAAGAAGTCGTGATAAAACCACTAGATAGCTTACTTCAAGGTACGCCAGGTATGGCAGGTGCAACTATTACCAGTGATGGTCATATTGCATTAATTCTTGATGTGCCAAGCTTATTAAAACACTACGCTGGTCATTAATTAGCACGACAAATAATAATAAAAGAGGGGGGCGATGACCCCCTTTGTTTAAGCGTTTCAACGGGATGAAAGTAACATGGCAGTTAAAGTATTAGTAGTTGATGACTCAAGTTTTTTCCGTCGAAGAGTAAGTGAAATAATTAATGCTGATAGTCGGTTGGAAGTTGTTGGCAATGCCGTTAATGGCAAAGAAGCGGTAGAGTTAACCCAAAAACTGCAACCTGACGTGATCACAATGGACATCGAAATGCCCGTAATGGATGGTATTACAGCCGTTCGCGAGATCATGAAAGTGTCACCAACTCCGATCTTAATGTTTTCTTCGTTAACTCATGATGGTGCCAAGGCGACGCTTGATGCCCTTGATGCTGGTGCATTAGATTTCTTGCCAAAGAAATTTGAAGATATTGCGCGTAATCGTGATGAAGCCGTTGAACTGCTTCAAAAACGTGTTGCAGAGCTTGCACGTAAACGTATTTTTATGCGCCGAAGTGCGACGACGCGTTCAACATCTCTTCCTTCTTCGCCATTAACAAGCACTCATACATCGACGACGAAACCAACGCTAACGTCACGCTTGCAGGCTGAACCTTCATCTGTTTCATCTTCAAGAGCTGCGCGTGCATCTGTTGTCAAACCCGCATTACGTTTTAAAGCGTCAGGAAAAAAATACCAGATTGTTGCAATTGGCACATCCACGGGTGGCCCTGTCGCATTACAAAAAATATTGACTCAGCTACCTGCTAATTTTCCCTATCCGATAGTGCTTATTCAGCACATGCCTGCGACATTTACCGCCGCTTTTGCTGCACGATTAGATCAGCTGTGCAAAATTGGAGTGAAAGAAGCGGAAAATGGGGATATGTTGAAAGCGGGTATGGCGTATCTTGCTCCAGGCGGTAAACAAATGATGCTTGATGGTCGACCTGGCGCATCAAGATTACGTATTATTGATAGCGGTGAGCGCATGAATTATAAACCATGTGTTGATGTAACATTTGGTTCTGCGGCTAAAGTTTATCAAGACAAAGTCCTATCAATGGTATTAACCGGTATGGGCGCTGATGGTCGAGATGGCGCAAGAATGCTAAAAAATAGTGGTTCAACTATTTGGGCGCAGGATGAAGACAGTTGTGTGGTATACGGTATGCCTCAAGCCGTTGCTAAAGCGGGTATATCAAGCCACGACTTACCTTTAGATCGTATTGCTGAATGTATGTTAATAGAACTAGGTTTACAGTGAGGATCAAGGGGTGATTGTTTGGAGTATTGCTAATCAAAAAGGTGGGGTGGGGAAAACCACAACCACAATTACATTAGCCGGATTGCTGAGTGAGCAAAATAAACGTGTTTTATTAGTTGATACCGACCCACACGCATCGTTAACAACGTATTTAAACTTTGATTCAGAGCAAGTACCCGCGAGTTTATTTGATTTGTTTCAATTACCCGTAGTGAATAAAGTCAGTGTAAAACCACTTATTCTTAAAACAGCATTTAATAATATTGATATTATTCCTGCCCATATGTCACTGGCAACACTTGATCGTGTAATGGGAAATCGCAGTGGTATGGGGTTAGTGTTAAAAAAAGCGCTGCATAGTTTAGTTGATGACTATGATTACGTACTGATAGATTGCCCACCGATTTTGGGGGTGATGATGGTCAATGCATTGGCGGCGAGCGATCGCATTCTTATACCAGTACAAACCGAGTTTTTAGCCATGAAAGGCTTGGAAAGAATGATGAGGACGTTACAAATTATGCAGCGTTCTAAGCCGTCTGGTTTTAATGTCACGATTGTTCCAACTATGTACGATAAACGAACACGCGCATCACTCCAAACGTTGCAAGAACTCAAGGCTCGTTTCCCTGAACAAGTTTGGGCGTCTGCGGTACCTATTGATACAAAGTTCCGTGATGCCAGTATTAAACATATGCCACCATCATTATATGCCCGAAACTGTCGTGGTGTGTTTGCTTACAAAACGTTATTAAAATATGTAGAACGGTTAGACAATCATGCAAAGTAAGCCACTTTCAAGTGATCAAGCCCTAGATGATTATTTTTTTGATTTATTAGAAGAATCAAATGAAGTTGCTGTACCTGCGGAGATTAAAGATCCCATTTTAGATGTCGATAAACCAAGTATTGAAAATGTTGAAGTCGCGTCTACGTTACTTCAACCTAAGTTAAATGTATTAAAGCCACAGCCTTATGTTGCTGTTGATTATGCAGAGCCGTCAAATCGACAAGATATAGCACGACTATTGAGTCAAGTTGATGAAAATTATGTTGATGATATTCAAGAAAATGTTATACAAACTGCAAATCCACAACAAATTTTTTCAGAAACAGAATACGTCATACCAGAGCAACTAACTTCTATTAAAGAAGCTGAACCTAGGTGTACGAGTACTGAAAATATAGCGGAAGATACCGTTGAAACGGAGGTTATCAAAACCGCTGAAATTGCTGAAGATGCAGGGTTAATTCCGCCAGAGCAGTGGACACATCATGGGATGGAACAAGCGTTTCAAGCGCTATTTTTTGAAGTTAATGGTGTGACATTTGCTGTTGCGCTCACGCAATTGGGTGGTATTCATCAACTTGGCGAGCTTAACCGTTTACTTGGGCGTCCTAATTGGTATTTGGGTCTACAGTCAACACGCGAGCAAAAGTTAGATGTAGTTGATACTGCACGTTGGGTAATGCCAGAGAAGCTAGTTGGTGATGAGTATCGTGATAATTATCGTTATATTGTGATGCTTGGCGATAGCCAATGGGGGCTAGCTAGCGATAAACTGCATGGCACCAAAATGCTGAATGGCAATGATATTCGCTGGCGAGAGAAGGCTGGAAAACGCCCTTGGCTTGCGGGTATGGTAAAAGATAAAATGTGTGCACTTATCCATGTCGATGCGTTGATCGCAATGCTAAACAATGGATTGGATGTAAATAGTATTGAGTAATACAGGACCTTAAGAGGGAATAGCATGTCACAGGTAAATATCGCTGAGATCCAAAAAGACGGAGCGAATGATCAGGTTCTGCAATGGGTGACATTTCAGCTAGAAGATGAGACTTACGGTATAAATGTTATGCAAGTCCGTGAGGTTTTGCGCTATTCAGAAATTGCACCAGTGCCAGGTGCGCCTGATTATGTGCTCGGTATTATTAATCTTCGCGGTAATGTCGTTACTGTTATCGATACTCGCTCTCGTTTTGGCTTAGCTCCGGGTGAGATTTCTGACAATACACGTATTGTTATCATTGAAGCAGAAAAACAAGTGATTGGTATTCTTGTCGATAGTGTTGCTGAAGTGGTTTATCTCCGTAGTTCTGAAATTGATAGCACGCCAAGTGTGGGTACCGAAGAGAGTGCGAAGTTTATTCAAGGTGTAAGTAACCGCGAAGGACAATTACTTATCTTAGTTGATCTTAATAAGCTGCTATCTGATGAAGAGTGGGATGAGATGGCGTACTTGTAATGAATACTATTCTGCTCCAGTGGATACCTACTGTTATTAGTGTATTGGCGGTTTTAATCTTTACTGTGTTATTGCTTCGCGAGCGTAAAGCGCGACGGAGTTTAGAAACAAAATTTGCCGCTATTGAAACTGTATTGAAAAATGCCCGTTTACAAAATGAACGCTTGAATAAAGAGTTCAATGAATTGCGTGCAGGAACAATGGGTATGAGTCACAAACTGGCGGATATGTCACATCAGTTAGAAGTGGTTGAAGATCGTCAAACAGAGATCATGATGAACGATCCCGAAGGACGTTTATATAGCCGTGCCAGTAAAATGGTAGAGTTGGGCGCAGATGTACATGAATTGATGAATGAGTGTGATTTACCTAAAGCTGAAGCTGAACTTCTGCTTCGCTTACAGCAGACGATGCAAAAACACCGTCGACGTTAATCGTTATACTGATATATTAATATCTTCAAGCCCCTCCCATCCCGGCGGGGTTTTTCCGTTTAAGTACCATGAAAAGGCAATCAGTTCGGCAATAATCAAGTATAACTCTTGTGGGATTTCATCACCGACATCAAAGCTATTTAGATATTGTGCCAGAACGGGATCTTGATGTATTAAGCCACCTTGCAGTTTCACTTGTTCAATAATATGTTCAGCTAATTGCTGGTGGCCTTTTGCTGTAATATAAGGAGACTTGTCACCATCATATTTAAGTGCAACTGCATGCGAGGTTGTTTTATTATCTGTAGTCATCACTTAGACCTTAATCAATAAGCCATTAGAAGAGGCTAGAGGGTCATTAGACTCTTTATCTTGAGCTTGCAGAAATTTAGGAGATTCACAGTTAATACCTAACTGTGCCATACGAGAAAAAAGTAGCGGCGAGACCTGCTCTATTTTATGTAGTAACAATGGATTAACGGTTTCAAATACCGTTGTTAATGTGCTGTTTTTCCATTGGGCTGTAACATTAAGTATATCGATTGCACCAATAGGTAATGCCAATTTGACCGTCCAACAGGAATTGATACTCTTGTCGGCATTTGAGTCTGAATCCTCATTTTCATTTTTTATTTTAATATCAATAGATTGGTTGTTATTCATCGGCCATTGCAGATAAATGCTACTGGTATCTTGTGTACGTTGTGTTTCTGGTCCTCGTTGCTCAGCGGCAAGCCTTAATAGAGCGGGAATATCTTGCTGTTGCTCAGGGCTTAACGTTTTTAACCATTGGTTTAACTGGCTTTGTGGTTGAGATAGTTGCTGTAATAACTGAGCTAAAGGTTTTCGTTCTCCACCTTGTTGTAACCAAGTGATTAAGCTGGTTTGATTTTGTGGTGCAAAGAGCTGCTGGAAAATAGTATTTAGGTTGTTAGAGGGCGATGTGGCTAATTTAGCTGTACCAGAGTTTAACGGGTTAGATAAAAGTGTAACTAAACGTTGCAAGCTGTTTATGGATAACAATAATTGCGGTAATTGAGAAATGAGGTTTTGCTCTTTTCCTCCTGAGCGAGTAAATAATGCCGCTTGGCTCTTTCGATTATCCGATAAAGGTTTTTCAATTTGAGCAGTTTTTGCTGCGCTATGGGGGTGAGAGGGCGTTAAATTGATACGCATATATTTCACATTTACTTACGTTAGTTAACGATGAAGATGTCCGTAGTTTAGCTAAATTATTTGCCATTGTGGTATCATGCGGACTGATTTGTGACACCTAGGATACATCATTTATATGTTGTCAGTAGCAGACTTAAGCTGCGTTCGTGATGAACGTTTATTGTTTGACGAACTCAGTTTCACTATATCAAGTGGCGAGTTAGTTCAAATTGAAGGCCATAATGGCGCTGGTAAAACTACACTGTTACGTATTATTGCTGGGTTAGGCCGGGCTGATAGTGGGCAAGTTTATTGGAATCAAGAAGATATTCAGGTTGCACGAGAAGATTACCATCAAGAGCTGTTGTTTCTTGGTCATCAAACTGGCGTAAAGCGCGAACTTACCGCCTTTGAGAACTTGGCTTTTTTTCAAGCCATGCATAAATGCAATCAAGGCTCAGATCTCAAGGGTTCACCACAAGTTATGGGTGAGGACGCATTATGGCAAGCATTGGCACATGTTGGGTTAGCGGGGCGTGAAGATGTACCAGCCGGGCAACTCTCAGCAGGTCAGCAACGCCGTGTTGCATTAGCGCGTCTATGGTTAAGTAATCATAAATTATGGGTGCTTGATGAGCCATTAACGGCGATTGATAAGCAAGGTGTCAAGGTGCTTGAAAACTTGTTTTTATCTCATGTTGAACGTGGTGGCATGGTGTTATTAACCACCCACCAAGATATGTTTACCGATAGTAATCATTTACGAAAAATTAAGTTAGGGTAGTGCTCACGGTGTTTAATTCTATTATTCAAATTATTCGTCGTGAATTGTTAATTGCTTTTCGTCGACGTGCCGATGTGATGAACCCATTGTGGTTCTTTATTATTGTGATCACCTTATTTCCATTAAGTATCGGTCCTGAGCCTAAATTGCTTGCACGTATTGCTCCTGGGATCATTTGGGTGGCGGCATTGTTAGCAGCGTTATTATCAATGGAACGCCTCTTTCGTGATGATTACGCCGATGGCTCGCTGGAGCAAATGTTATTAATGCCGACACCATTAGCGGTATCTGCCTTTGCTAAAATGCTTGCGCATTGGTTGTTGACAGGTTTACCGCTGATATTAATTAGTCCTTTATTAGCGATTTTATTATCCCTAAATTGGGATACATGGGTAGCCGTTGTACTCACATTGCTAATAGGTACGCCAACATTAAGCTTTTTAGGGGCAATTGGTGTCGCTTTAACGGTTGGATTACGAAAAGGTGGCGTTTTATTGAGCTTGCTCATATTACCGTTATATATACCTGTGCTTATATTCGCAACCTCAGCAATAGAAGCTGCAGGCCTAGGGATGGCATATAACGGGCAATTAGCATTAATGGCGGCAATGTTGGTGGCCTCTTTAACGTTAGCACCGTTTGCGGTTGCGGCATCGCTAAGGATCAGTGTGAATTAAATAAAGAGTGGGAGCGATGATGTCTTCCATTTTGTTTATTTATCCAACCAGTAGAGATTTATAAGGTTAAGGGATGACACAAAATCCTATTATTTTGTGACTGAACTTGGTTTTCATCACGTATTTATAACTATATAACGAGTAGAGAGCATTATGTGGAAGTGGTTACATCCCTACGCTAAAGCCGAGAATACCTATCGCTTGTGCGGTCAGTTACTCCCTTGGTTTGCCATGATTAGCTTAATTGCCATTGTTGTCAGTTCTATTTGGGGCTTAATGTTTGCGCCAGCGGATTATCAACAGGGTGACAGCTTTAGAATTATTTACTTGCATGTTCCCGCTGCAATCTGGTCGATGGGTGCTTATGTATCAATGGCTATTGCCGCATTCATTGGTTTAGTGTGGCAGATTCGATTATCGGATATGGCCGCAGCTGCAATGGCGCCAGTTGGTGCAGTGTTTACCTTTATGGCATTGATCACTGGTGCGATTTGGGGCAAACCAATGTGGGGCACATGGTGGGTGTGGGATGCACGTTTAACATCTGAACTCATTCTTCTATTTTTATATCTTGGTGTTATTGCATTGTATAATGCTTTTGATGATCAAAAAACAGCAGCCAAAGCGGCGGGTATTTTAGCGATTGTTGGTGTGATCAATATTCCTATTATTCACTTCTCTGTCGAGTGGTGGAATACCCTTCACCAAGGGGCAACCATTACTAAATTTGCCAAGCCTTCTATGTCAACAGATATGTTATGGCCGTTGCTGATTGGTATTGTTGGTTTTGCTTTTTTCTTCGGTACGGTGACTATGATCCGTCTACGTAATGAAATTCTTATCCGCGAAAGTCACCGCCCTTGGGTGCGTGAGCTAGTGAAGTGAGGTTGGTATGCATTTTGATTCTATGAGCGACTTTTTTGCCATGGGTGGTTATGCTGCTTATGTCTGGAGTGCGTTTGGTATCTCATTTGTAGCGATGCTATGGATCCTCTTTTCTAGCATGGCTACCCATCGTCGCGTGTTAGGTGACATTAAAAATAAAATCGCACGTGAACAACGTATTAAAGATGCGAAAAAGATGGAGAATACGCTATGACCCCAAGACGTAAGAAGCGTCTCGCCTTAGTTTTAGCGCTCGTTTTAGGTCTGGGTGCTACCATTGGTTTAGTGCTCTATGCGTTAAACCAAAATATGGATTTATTCTACACACCAACAGAGCTGGTTAATGGTAAGCCTGATGGCACCAAACCAGAAGTTGGTCAACGTTTACGTATTGGTGGCATGGTGGTGAAAGGCTCTGTGAAGCGTGATCCTCAATCTTTAGAAGTGAGTTTTAAAGTTGCTGATGTCGGCCCTTCAGTGACTGTCACGTATGATGGTATTTTGCCTGATCTCTTCCGTGAAGGGCAGGGTATTGTCGCGCAAGGTGTACTCGTTGGCCCAACAACAATAAAAGCACACGAAGTACTGGCTAAGCATGATGAAAATTACATGCCGCCTGAAGTCGCTGATGCGATGAAGAAAAATCACTCAAAACTTCAATATACTGAAGAACAACTACAAGGTAGTGCTCAATGATCCCTGAAATAGGCCATTTTGCCCTTATTACTGCCCTCGCCTTATCGGTACTGGCCAGTATTTATCCGCTATATGGTGCTGCAGTCGGTAACCAAGCAATGATGCGTATGGCACGACCATTGGCATACGGTATTTTTGCTTTTATATCGTTATCTTTTGTTATTTTATGTTGGTCATTCTATAACAATGATTTTACTGTTGCGTATGTGGCCAGTAATTCGACAAGTTTATTACCGTGGTATTACCGTATTACAGCGGTATGGGGCGCGCACGAAGGTTCATTGCTGCTTTGGGTGCTTATCCAAGCCGGTTGGGCTGCTGCTGTTGCGCGTTTTAGCCGTGATATGCCACTTGAATCTGTTTCTCGTGTTTTATCGGTAATGGGGATGATTGCAGTGGGTTTCTTACTGTTTATTATCATTACTTCTAACCCATTTTTACGTACGCTACCGGTATTCCCTGTCGAAGGTCGTGATCTAAACCCATTATTGCAAGATCCGGGTCTAATTATTCACCCGCCAATGCTTTACATGGGCTACGTTGGCTTCTCTGTTGCATTCTCTTTTGCTATTGCATCTTTGATGACTGGACGTTTAGATACCGCTTGGGCACGTTGGTCTCGTCCATGGACAATCGCAGCATGGTCATTCCTAACGGTAGGTATCGCACTAGGCTCATGGTGGGCTTACTACGAACTTGGCTGGGGTGGCTGGTGGTTCTGGGATCCAGTAGAAAACGCATCATTTATGCCATGGCTTGCAGGTACGGCGTTAATGCACTCGCTATCAGTAACAGAAAAGCGTGGCACATTTAAAGCATGGACAGTGCTGCTTGCGATCTCTGCCTTCTCATTAAGTTTACTCGGTACGTTCTTAGTGCGTTCTGGCGTATTGGTTTCTGTCCATGCATTTGCGTCAGATCCTGCTCGCGGTATGTTCATTCTTGGTTTCCTTGTGGTCGTTATCGGTGGTTCTTTACTGCTGTATGCATTACGTGGCGGTCAAATTCGTTCTCGTGGTAACTACAGCTTGTTCTCTCGTGAAAACCTGTTACTAGCAAACAACATTTTACTTGTTGCAGGCTTAGTGGTTGTACTTATTGGTACATTATTACCATTGGTACATAAGCAAATTGGTTTAGGCTCTGTTTCTATCGGTGTACCTTTCTTCAACATGCTATTTACATGGTTGATGATCCCGTTTGCTTTTATTATGGGTGTTGGTCCTCTTGTTCGTTGGAAACGCGATAATTTCAAACATGTTCGCAAGCCAATGATTATTTCGGCACTGATCACGATTCCATTTTCGTACCTTGTTATTTACTTTACGGCAAGTGTGGTTGAACCGCTTGCGGTGTTAGGGATGATGATGGCGGTGTGGATCATTGTGATGCATGGTTTTGAGTTATTCGAGCGTTCGACACACCGCCATACTTTTGTTGATGGCTTAGGTAAATTAGGTCGTAGCCACTGGGCGATGGTGTTAGGCCATATTGGCTTAGCGATATCTATCATTGGTATCACGCTAGTATCTAACTACGATATCGAACGTGATTTACGTTTATCACCGGGTCAGTCTGTTAACGTGAAAGGCTATGATTTCCATTTTGCTGGATTACGTGATGCAGATGGTCCTAACTATGATGGATATATTGCTGATTTCAACATTAGCCGTCGTGGTATTAATGTAACAACACTACATGCTGAAAAACGTTTCTACAGTGTTGCTGGCTCTATGATGACAGAAGCGGCAATTGATAGCGGTATTACTCGCGACTTATATGTTGCTATGGGTGAGAAGCTTGGTGATGGTGCATGGGCCGTCCGTATTTACTACAAACCATTTGTGAACTGGATGTGGGCGGGGGCATTTTTAATGGCGTTAGGTGGCGCATTGGCGATCAGCGATAAACGTTACCGTTTCCGCACTCCTGCAAAACTGAGTAATAAATCGTCAGAGGAAAAATTAACCCATGAATAAGAAGTTCCTCTTTATTCCGTTAGTCTTGTTCATTGCACTGGTTATTATGTTTATGGTGCAGTTAACCCGCAATGCTGATGGTGATGATCCAACAAAATTAGAATCGGTATTGGTAGGTAAACCTGTACCGACCTTTAAATTAGAAGATCTATTCCAACCAGGAAAAGAGTATCAACAAACGATTTTCAAAGGTGAACCATTATTGCTTAACGTGTGGGCGACATGGTGTCCGACATGTTATGCAGAACACCAATACTTAAATACGTTAGCGAAACAAGGCGTTAAGATCATTGGTCTGAACTACAAAGATCAACGTGAGAAAGCGATTGGTTGGTTAACTGAATTGGGTAATCCTTATTTGCATACACTTTATGATGGTAACGGTATGTTAGGTATGGATTTAGGTGTGTATGGCGCACCTGAAACATTCATTATTGATGCTAACGGCATTATTCGTTATCGCCATGTGGGTGACGTTAATCCTGAAAATTGGAAAAAAACGCTTGAGCCGTTGTACAACAAGCTAAAAGCGGAGGCAAAAGGTTAATGAAACGTTTATTTGCCCTTGTTATAGCTGCAACGATTGCGCTAACCGCGGCGTTACCAGCATTTGCATCGATTGATGTCTATGACTTTAAAAATGCGGAACAAGAAAAGCAGTTTCAAGAGCTAACGGCAACATTACGTTGCCCTAAGTGTCAGAACAATAATATTGCTGATTCAAATGCAACCTTAGCGCAAGATATGCGACAGAAAACATTTGAGCTTCTTCAAGAAGGCAAAACCAGTCAGCAAATTATTGATTACATGATTGCGCGTTACGGTAACTTTGTTACGTACAATCCACCGATGACAGCTTCGACTGCAATTTTATGGGTTGGTCCTATTCTGTTTATCGTTATTGGCTTTACTGTTCTGGTTTATCGTACGCGTAAAAACGGTGAAAAAGTTGAGCAGGCTCAATTAGATGAGGAAGAAGCTAAACGATTAAAAGCACTGCTTGCAGAGATGGAACAGCAAGATGCTAAAAGTGTTGATACTCAATCAAAGGTAAACAAATGACGCTGTTTTGGATTATAACTGCTGTCTTAGTGCTTATTGCAATAGCATTTTTTGCTGTACCTATGTTGTATGGTAAAGAATACGATGATGTAGCAAGCCGAGATGAATTAAACAAAGCATTCTTTAAAGATCGTATTCATGAACTGGAGCACGAATCAGAAGAAGGCTTGGTTGAGAATCGCCAAGAATTAGTTTCTGAGCTTCAACAGTCATTGTTAGATGATATACCTGAAAGTAAAGAGAAGAAATCTACTCATGTTAGTGCTGGGATGTTGCTACCTGGCATTATCTTAATTGTTGGTGTGAGCTATGGCATGTACGCCTCTGTGGGCGGTATTCAGAAAGTAGAAGCGTGGCATGATGCGGTAAACCGTCTGCCTCAACTTTCTCAACGCTTACTGGGTGATAATGCCGCTAATGAGCCGCTGTCTGATCAAGATATGTCTGATTTGACTTTAGCATTACGTACTAAATTGCACGATGACGGTGATGATCCTATGGGATGGTTATTGTTAGGTCGTATCGCAATGGCAAACCGTGATGGTGAAACCGCTGAAATGGCAATGAAAAAAGCTTATGACTTAAACCCTGTTGATGAGGATATTCAGTTAGGTTATGCACAGTCATTAATGCTAAGTGGTAAGCCGGGCGCAAGTGACATGGCACGTAACTTATTACGCAATGTCATTAAGAAAGATCATACTAACGTGCAAGCATTATCGCTACTCGCTTTCGATGCGTTTGAGCAAAACAAGTTTGAACAAGCGATCGCTTATTGGACGATGATGAAAAAGCTTATCGGACCGGATGATTCGCGTGCACCGATGCTTGATCGAAGTATTGAACGCGCACAAGCACGTTTAAATGCTGATGACAAAGCGAAAGCATTAGTCAATGGTTCTGCTGCAGCTGCGGCAGAAACTGCGCCAAAAGTCAGTGCTGAACAAGCAAAACAGCAGATAGTGGCGACAATTTCATTAGCGCCAAACGTCGTGATGCCAAAGCAGGGCGATATTATTGTCTCTGTTCATAGCGCTGATGGTGCACCAATGCCTATTGCAGCTGTAAAGCTACCACTGACAACGTCTTTCCCATTAACCATTACGTTAACGGATAAAGACAGCATGATGCCGCAGCGCAAGCTATCGTCATTATCTGAAATGATTGTCCGTGCTCGTATTGATAGTGATGGTAACGTCATGACGAAACAAGGTGATTGGTATGGTGAAAGCCAGAAAGTGATGCTTGGTGGTGATACAAAAGTATTAATTAATAAACAATATTGATTCAATACTGGAACAAATAGAGCAGGCTGGATATTATTGTCCAGCCTGCTTTCTATTGGATATATGTTTTGAATAGAATTTTCTTACTAATAATTTGGCTTTCTCTGGGGCTAGTCGGTTGTGCGCAAACACCAGATGAACCGTCAAAACAAATTACCTCTAACAATATTACTGATCATATTGATGCTGACAGTGATAGTAATGGCGTTTATGACCCATTTGAGGGGTTTAACCGTGCTATGTGGGATTTTAATTTTAACTATTTAGACCCGTACGTAGCCCGTCCAGTTTCAATGGCATATGTTAATTACACGCCAACCCCTGTTCGTAAAGGCATCATGAATTTTTTATCAAATTTAGATGAGCCTGCAAGTATGGTTAATAGCCTACTGTCGTTAAATGGCAAAGCTGCGGTCACCCATTTTAACCGTTTTTGGATTAATACAATTTTTGGATTGGGTGGTTTAATCGATATCGCATCTGCGGCTGACATAAATAAACCTGCGGATCGACGATTTGGTGACACGTTAGGTTATTATGGTGTACCAAATGGTCCTTATTTGATGTTACCAGTTTATGGCCCTGTGACGTTCCGAGGTTTTGGTGATGCGGCTGATGAACTCTACCCAATGTTCAGCTTATTAAATATTTGGGAAGGGCTAGGTAAATGGCTTTTTCAGGGGATGGAAGATCGTGCTGCATTAGCACAACAAGAAGCGATGCTAGAAAACTCACCCGATCCATATGTATTTACTCGTGATGCATATATTCAATATAAAGACTTTGTTGCCAGTGACGGTAAAGTTGACCAAGAGCAACAAGCAGATAGTTTTGATGATAGTTATCTTGATGAAATTGATGATCAGTAATATTACTTAACTAAAAAAGACCTCCAATAAGGAGGTCTTTTTATATGTGGTATAGTTTGTAGCGAGCTTGTTTTTCTAAATAAATTTTATTTTACTTAGAAACGGTAGCTTGCTTGTACACCCGCTAACCACACATCACCAGATGTTGTACCAGCGAAAGAGAGTTTAGTTGGTTGTTGAAGTAGGCCGCTAGCCAGGCCATTAATACTCTTATCTGTTTCGTTTAGGTGCGCTTTCTTCGCATAAACGTAGGTCAGGCCTGCATCTAATGTTAAATTCTTAGACCACTGGTAACCCGCACCAAGACTTAACCAAGTACGATCAGTTTCAGGGATCGTTTGAGTTCGGTGGGCTTCATCAACTGCAGCCATGTCATAGGCAATACCAGAACGAAGTGCGAGTTTACTGTTTACTTGGTAAGTAGTACCGATAGCAAAACGGTAGTTGTCTTTCCAGTTTTCTTCTTTAATTAGATCGTTACTGTGTGAACCAAGAGCCGGAATATTCGCTTCTAATTTTTCAAAGCTGCTCCAATCTGTCCAGTTGATGCTGGTATGAATAGCCCATTGATCGGTTAACTGGTGTAAGGTTGCAATCTCTGCAGATGCTGGAAGCTCAAGCGGTAATGAACCGGGTAAAGTTTGGTTGTTGTATGCAAGGCCGCTAGCGTGACCGCTAAGGTTTAGGTCAACAGCTGAGCGATAGCTTACGCCAATACGGTTTGCTGGGTTAATTTGCCATGCTGCACCTGCTTGCCAACCCCATGCATTATCTTCTCCTTCCATATATTTAAGATTTTTACCCGCTAAGCCTTGATCATAAATATATTTCTGTTGTGGTGACAACATTCCAGAAACAGCCGCTGGTAGTGCGCTTGGCAGTGCCGCGCCGAAGTGGCCTTTTGCCATAATATAACGCACACCGGCACCAACACTAAATTGGTCATTAATTTTGTAACCAAGATTAGGGTTGATTTCAACGGTGTGTACTTCCGCTTGATTACCGAAAAGAGAGGCAGTGAACTGGGTGCCAAGTTCGGTACGCATACCAAAGTTTGTACCAAATGCTAGGCCTAATGTTGCTTTATCGTTCAATTGACGAGAAATATAAAAATTGGGAATAACGGCACTATTAGCGATATCACGAGATTCAGTTTGATCTATGGTTTGATCATTAAGTTGTAGATTCCCTTTAACATCAATGTTTGGGTCAACGTAAATTGCACCGACTGATATTTGCGTACCTTCAAGGTATGTCAGCATTGCAGGGTTACGGAATTGGGCGCTGGCATTGTCAGCCATTGCTGCTTCACCAGCAAATGCGCGGCCTAAACCTGTTGCTGAATATTCAGCCAATTGGAATCCTGCAGCTAGGGCGTTAGAGCTCATGCCTAATGCTAATGCAGCCGTTAAAGATAATGTAATTTTATTTTTATTCATCATTTTAATATTAATCGCTAATTGTTCGCTGAAACTAAGTCGCGAATAATACCCTTAACAATTAATAGCGTGACAATTTATCGCTATAAATTCTACTTATTGAAGTAATATTCCTTTGATTTGTTTATTTTGGAATTATATCCGTTACTTTTTGTTCGTGCTGTTCTGATCTGATCTATTTTCAGCGTACACATGTACCAGTTGTTGTATTGTTCTGATTGTTATTTATACAAATTTTGAACGTGTCGAGTGAATTAATGAAAGGAAAGTGAGGTGGAAGTGGTAGTGAAAAGATTAAAAAAGGAGCCAAACGGCTCCTTTTAATCATTTTAGCGTTCAAGTGTACGCTGAAATTAGAATGAACGGCTGTATTGTAGACCGTACAACCATGCATTTGCACGAGTAGTTGCGTCAACCGACATACCGAGCGGATTGGTTTCATCTGCTTTAACATCTTTACCAATAAGGTAAGTTAAGCCAAAGTCGATGGTAGACTTGCTGTCTAGGTGGTAGCTAAAGCCGCCAGATAACCAGTTACGATCTGAATCAGGTACAGAAATAGACGTTTTTGAATCCTGTGCGCTAGTGTCATGCATGTAACCGGCACGAAGTGTCCACTGATCGTTTAGGTAGTAAGTACCACCGATAGAGTAGTGCCATCCATCTTGCCATTGGTAATCATTTAATTTAACGCCACCAGTTGTTTCTAGAACGTCAAACTCGCTCCAGCGGATCCATTGAATGCTGTAGTGAACCGCAAATTTATCATTTAGCTTATTGAAACCAGAAAATTCTGCCATATCTGGTAATGGCATTTTTAGCTTCTGATCGCTAAGGTCGTTGCCCGCATAGTGCATATCACCTTTAGCTTCTAATGTTGGGCTATAGCGGTAAGATAAGCCAAAACGGTTGTTTTGATCGAGTTCGTAGATAGTACCTAGGTTAAAGCCAAGTGCTACACCATCGGCATCAACATCAAGTAAATCAATTTTTGGTGTATTAATCGTACCATTAGGTGTTGGAATTTTTCCTGCAGGTATATAGCGATTTAGTTTACCACTGCCGTAAATTACGTCTAAACCACCACCAATGCTTAGTTGCTGGTTAATGCGGTAAGCAGCACTTAAACCTAAGTTCACACTTTTTACATCAGTTAAACCACCAAATACATTTGCAGCGTAGTTATCACTAAACTCAGTTTTAGTACCGAAGTTTGAGTAAAGTGATGCACCTACAGCGAATTTATCGTTGATAGGCTGAATGTAGTAGATGTTTGGCGCGTAACTAGTACCACCAATTTGATCACCAGGGATCTGATAACCATTGTATGTTGCATCTTTTACTTTAACGTCAGTATCAATGGCGATAATACCAAGAGACAGTGCAGGTGCATCAAATAATGTCATTGATGCAGCGTTTTTTGCCATTGTTGATGCGTTGTCAGCAATAACACCGTCACCTGAAAATGCACGGCCAAGACCAGTTGCAGATTGTGCATTCAGCTGAAAGCCCGCTGCCATAGATTGTGATGAAGCTAAGGCGATAGCAGCAGTAATCACTGAGCGTGTAAAAATTTGCTTCTTATTCATGCTTAGAATAATTCCTAATTATATATATTATTGTTTTTTATTAGCCTATGTTGGCTAATTTTCGATGATTGTAGGGGGTGTACTGACTTAATCAAATCTGACCAGTGTTATGTCTAAGTAAAAATACTTTTTAACGAAACTTATAGTGATTTTGGTATCAAATGTCGATGTTTTAGGTTGTTTTAACGACAAATATCAGATGCGAAAAACGGCAACATAGCGTGTGTTGCCGTTATTAAGAAGGACTAAAAATCAGTAGGAAAATTAGATTTCCCAGCTAAGGTCGTTTTTGATTTTACTCGCAACTGGCATTAAGTTTTGACCCTTATCGCCAACAATAATCAAACTTGCTTCTCTGATCGGTACGACTAAACTTTCATTGTTATTGTCTGTTGAGTTAGAAATAGCATGGCTTGGGGTTGGAACAACAAATACTGTGACTTTACCTTGAGGTGTATCCATCACCATATGTAATGAGCGTTTGCCATCAAAGCCACAATAGTTCACATAATAAATGTGCCCTGGTAAATCTTTCATTTCCGAACCAAAAGGTTGCAGCTTTGCATTCACTTGTTGCAACGTTGCTTTTTCATCGATGTTATCGACAAATTTTGCTTCATAAGAAACATGTTCAAGTGCGACATTGGCAAGGCTATTGATTGGTAACTGTTGGCTTGGTAGCAAATTCATTTGCCCAACAAAGAGACCAATAGCAAAAGCAACAGAGGCGGCGAGGCCATAAGACCAATAGCGATTAATGCTTTTCTTGTTGGTTTCTTCTCCAGCTTGTTGAAATAAAATTTTATCCGCCAGATCATCGGGTACATCGACTTTAAGCGCTTGCTCTAATTGGATATCAAGCTGTTGTAATTCATCGGAAAACTTTTTATTTGCGATCGATTGATGTTTACATGCCGTTACAGTGGGATCATTATCATGTGGATCAGCTAATAATCTCCGTCTAAATTCTAGTTCATCCATTCTGATTCCCCCTTTTTGACTCTTTATTTTCAAGTTGCTCTTTTAATTGGTTACGGGCTCGAAATAAGCGAGTCATCACAGTGTTTCGGTTAAGTTCAAGGATCTCTGCAATTTCATCACCATTAAAACCAGCCATGACCTGTAAAATGAGTGGTTCTCTATACTCCGGTGCCAAATTCATGATTAAACGTTGAAGCATATGTTGCTCAGTATTCATTTCAACACTGGGTGTGGAATCAGCAATTGCATGGTCATCAATATCAACCAAATCAAATCGTTTTCTTTCAAACCGACGTGCGTTTTCACGCCTAAGTATGGTGATTAACCATGCCTTAGCAGCTTTATCATCCTGTAGGCTATCAAGGGAACGCCATGCGCGTAAGCATGTTTCTTGTACCAAGTCTTCAGCAATATGCTGGTCGTGGCACAACCAATATGCGTAACGGTAGAGATCCCGATGCCAAGCCCTAACAAGGGCCTCGTATTTTCTTTGTTTGTCCATATCTAAAGAGACCGAGGGATCGTGTTTTTTCTTACCAAAAAAATTTTTGAACATGGCAATATCCGTCGTTGTCCTTACAAAAATCTTATGAATAAAGAAAGCTATAAGGTGTTTACCTTTCTTTTTTATAATTAAGCTGATAATTCACACTAAAATTGATCTGGTTCAAAATTTGATTCCAGCAGCGCGTTATAGTGACTGCGTCATCTGATAGCGAGATGGTGGGTTGCAAAACCGGCTATTGTAATGCTATCTGTTGAGCAAGATGACAACTTCCTTTTGAAGGCTGACTTTACTTTCTCCTATCAGGTTTTCCTGATTTGCAATTAGCTTTATGTTGATTGACTTATTCATTACGCAGATTGCTTTCCGCGTGAATTATGACCATACCTTATAAGGTATGGTTTTTTTTTGCCTTTTTATCTTTGTTGACCTCTATTTTTACATCTTTTCTAATTCTCTCTCTAATTATCTGCATTTTTCCGCTTAATATCGTTTTAAAACTGAGAGGATAGATCACAATCTTTGACACTTCTTCCGTTAAATTTAAACACTTGATTGAATTTGGTAACATTTGGCTTACAATTGTGAGGTCTGACCTCTAGTGCACGGTGTGCCAAACGGCTTACTGTAAGCCAAATTATCAAAAGGAGTTGCGATGACACGTCTCCAAAATCTTACTACTCGTCAAGGGGAACGTATTGCCGTTGTTAGCGGTTTACGTACTCCATTTGCTCGTCAATCTACCGCTTTCGATGGTGTTCCTGCTTTGGATCTCGGAAAGCTGGTTGTCAATGATATGCTACAAACGCTTGATTTTGATCCGATGCTTATTGATCAAGTGGTGTTTGGGCAAGTGGTACAAATGCCAGAAGCGCCAAATATCGCGCGTGAGATTGTATTGGGTACTGGTATGAACATTCATACTGATGCTTACAGTGTTACCCGTGCCTGTGCCACTAGTTTTCAAGCCGCTGCGAATGTTGCCGAAAGTATTATTTCAGGCACGATCGATATTGGTATCGCAGGTGGTGCTGATTCATCATCGGTATTACCCATTGGCGTAAGTAAAAAAATGGCTGCTACATTACTTGCACTTAGCAAGGCGAAAACCATGTCAAAACGGCTTAAGTTATTAAGTTCGCTTAACATGAAAGATTTAATGCCTGTGCCGCCTGCCGTTGCTGAATATTCAACAGGATTGAGCATGGGACAAACCGCAGAGCAGATGGCAAAAACACATGGTATTAGTCGTGAAGAGCAAGATGCATTGGCTCACCGTTCACACACATTAGCGGCACAAGCATGGCGAGATGGATTGATCCGTGATGAAGTGATGACGGCATTCCCACAACCTTATCGCCAGTGGATAGATAAAGATAACAACATTCGTGAAGAATCGACTCTTGAATCTTATGCCAAATTACGACCAGCCTTTGATCGTAAATATGGCTCAGTCACAGCAGCAAATGCGACCCCATTAACGGATGGCGCAGCCGCAATACTGATGATGCGAGAAGGGCGAGCTAAGGAATTAGGACTAACACCATTAGGGTATATTCGTTCCTACGCGTTTTCCGCAATAGGGGTTGAAAGCGATATGCTGATGGGACCTTCTTACGCGACACCTGTTGCACTGGAACGTGCAGGTTTAAATTTATCTGATCTTACCTTGATTGACATGCATGAGGCTTTTGCTGCCCAAACATTAGCAAATTTAAAAATGTTTGCTTCTACTAAGTTTGCGCGTGAAAAGTTAGGCCGTATTGATGCGATTGGTGAAGTTGATATGGATAAATTCAATGTGTTAGGTGGCTCATTGGCTTACGGGCATCCATTTGCAGCAACAGGCGCACGTATGATCACCCAAACTTTGCGTGAGTTAAAACGTCGTGGTGGTGGCTTTGCATTGAATACGGCATGTGCAGCTGGTGGTTTAGGTGCGGCAATGATTTTGGAGGCTGAATAATGACGCAATCTGCATTTAGTTTATCGTACAAAGATAATGGTGTTGCTTGGCTAAAAATAGATGTGCCAAACGAGAAAATGAACACCTTACAAGCTGAATTTTCAGAGCAAATAACATCAGTGCTCGCAGAGCTTAAAGCACGTTCTGATATTAAAGGGCTTGTTGTCTATTCAGGTAAGCCTGATAACTTTGTCGCTGGCGCTGATATTCGCATGTTGTCAGCCTGTGAAACAGCACAAGAGGCACAAGCCTTAGCTGTAAAAGGACAGGTTTTATTTTCACAGTTAGAGCAACTGCCTTTTCATGTGGTTGCAGCGATTCACGGCCCATGTTTAGGGGGCGGCTTAGAGCTTGCTCTTGCTTGCCATAGCCGAGTTTGTAGTGATGGTGATAAAACCCGATTAGGTTTACCAGAAGTACAGTTGGGATTACTCCCGGGCTCTGGCGGTACTCAGCGTTTACCTCGTTTGATTGGCGTAGCTAATGCGCTTGACATGATTTTATCGGGTAAGCAATTACGCGCGAAAAAAGCAGTGAAATTGGGGGTGATTGATCAAGTTGTCCCTGAAAGTATTTTATTAAATGTTGCCGAGCAAATGGCTTTATCGCCAAAACCTAGCCGCAAATCATCCATGCAAAATTGGGCATTGGGCGGAAATCCATTAGGTCGCTCAGTAGTGTTTGATCAAGCGGCGAAAAAAGCACATGAGAAAACACGTGGGAATTATCCTGCTGTTGATGCCATTTTAGAAGTTGTGAAATATGGTTTACAGCATGGGATGGAAAAAGGGTTAGAACAAGAGGCTAAAGTATTTGGTGAATTGGTGATGTCACCGGAATCCGCCGCGCTTCGTAGTATCTTTTTTGCCACAACAGCAATGAAAAAAGAAACGGGTTCAGAGGCAGAGCCATTAACTGTCGAACGAGTCGCTGTATTGGGTGGCGGTTTAATGGGCGGCGGTATTAGTCATGTTACAGCAACGAAAGCAGGTTATCCGGTACGGATCAAAGATATTAGTAATGATGGTATCCAAAATGCGCTAGCGTACAATTTCAAGCTACTTGAGAAAAAACGTAAGCGTAAAATTATCTCGAAAGCCACATTACAAAAACAAATGCTAACGATAACAGGTGGGACTGATTTTACTGGCTTTAATCAGGCCGATGTCGTGATTGAAGCGGTATTTGAAGATTTAGCGCTCAAACATCAAATGGTAAAAGATGTTGAAGAGCATGCAAAACCAACCACAATTTTTGCCACGAATACATCCTCATTGCCGATCAATCAAATAGCACAAGCGGCAGAGCATCCTGAGAATGTTGTTGGTCTTCACTATTTTAGTCCTGTAGAAAAAATGCCATTGGTTGAGGTAATTCCACATCAAGGCACGGAAACAGGGAGTGCAACGTCAGAAGAGACGATTGCAACGGTTGTAGCCTTGGCGAAAAAACAAGGTAAAACCCCGATAGTGGTCGGTGATAAAGCAGGCTTCTATGTTAATCGTATACTAGCGCCTTATATGAATGAAGCGGCACGCGTACTTCTTAGTGGTGAGCCGATTGAACATATAGATACAGCTTTACTTAACTTTGGTTTCCCTGTTGGGCCAATCACATTATTGGATGAAGTTGGTGTTGATATCGGCGCGAAGATAAGTCCTATTCTGTTAGCTGAACTCGGTGAACGATTTGAAGCACCAGATGTGTTTGATTTATTGCTGAAGGATAATCGCAAGGGACGTAAAAGCGGTAAAGGTTTTTATCGTTATAATACCAAGAAAAAAGAAGTCGATAAGTCGGTTTATAAGCTTCTTGAGTTGGAACCAAAGATTAAAGAATCTGAAACTGAAATCGCGGTTCGTTGTAGTTTAATGATGCTGAATGAAGCTGCAAGGTGTTTAGATGAAGGTGTGATCCGTTCGGCAAGAGATGGCGATATTGGCGCTATTTTCGGTATCGGCTTCCCACCGTTCCTAGGCGGGCCATTCCGTTATATGGATCATATTGGGATAACGCGTGTTGTTGATATGCTAAACGAGTACACAGATAAGTATGGTGATCGTTTTAAACCGTGCGAGCGATTACTTGATATGGCCAAAGAAGAGAAAACGTTCTATTAGCCAATAGATTAATGAAAAAAACCGATGAGCTTAGGCCATCGGTTTTTTTTGCTATTCAATAAAGCCTTAATGCTCTTAATAAATGTTATACACAACGAATGACAATAGACAAAAAGCCATATTTAACACTTATTTGTAAATATGGCTCGTTATGTAGACGGTCGTCTTAATTGTTAGACGAGTCATGCCAGCTTAATAAGCATTATCTTGAAATTCTGTCACTGATTCAATTGGTTGACCTATCTCTAAAGGTGCGTAATCACTATGCGCTTTGCCTTTGTAATACATGACTAATCTATTCGCTGTTCTTGGTTTAATGGTATCAACAACAAATTTGATCATATCTACACGATCTAATTGTTTAAGCGCATCAACAACACGCTGACGTTGTTGGAACGTTTCATCTTTATTGCCGATACTTACCCAAAACCGTTGAGCACGAGATCGTAAATTAGTATCTGGCTCTGAAATTTGAGCAATTAAACCTTGCTTACTGTCTTGCCATTGCGCTTCATTCAATTCGAGCAATACAAGTGCAAAAGCATTGGTAAAATCATCAATTGCCTCTGATAAGTAACTTGGATCGGCAACAGGTGATTGAATATATAAGATCAACCCTGGATGACGATTAAGCGGTAGATTGGCCGTTCCTACCATATAACCCAGTTGTTGTTTTGTGCGTAACTCATGGAAGAACGTGGTCGACATTAAATGATTAGCTAACGTATAAATCGCAATTTGCTCAGGTGTGGTTTCCTGAGATTGGTAATACATTAAGATTGCTGAATCTTCATGATTACAATCTAACTCATACGTTAATGTACCCGCATTGTCTAAATGTACCAGCGGACGTTGTGATTCACCATAAAGTTGGTCAGTCACTCGGAATGCATCTTTTAATATTTCAGCTAATGCTAACGCATCTTTTTTAAGCCAATTGCCATACACAAAGGCATCAATATGAAGCTCTGCGAACATTTCATCAACAAAGCTTGGTAGCTCATCTAACTCGATTGATTCTAACGCTTCAATCATGACAGGGTAGGGCGGATTATTGGGTTGTAGTAATCCTGTTAGCTGATTAAACAATTGTGAAATTGGTTTATCTTCAGCTGCGTTACGCCAATTACGTAGCATTTGTGCTTTGATATTGGTAAAGCGATCTTTATCAAATTTTCGCCCAGCAAAGCGCTCAAGTATCAGCGTCATAAGCAAAGGTTGTTTTTCACTAAAGCCTGATAACTGAAGCGTCACTCCCCCTTGGTGAGCATAAAGATTATACGACATACCTGCAATCTCAGCGGGATAAGCGGTCTCATTTATCGCTTCTAATAGCATTTCAACACATAGGCGAGTTTTTACGATATTACGTGGTGAACTCACCGCATGCGGGCTATCAATGGCAACATAAACTATACCTTTAGGTACGCGGAAATCATGTTCTTGTTTATGCCATAAACGAAACCCAGGTAAATCTTGAATTAACTGAGGAGGTAATTCTGAGCCAGGTTCAAGTGGTAAAGGCTCAAAATTATCACAAAGATATATATTGCGCTCGGGTAGTGTTAACTCAGGATCCAGTTCAATATCTTGCCATAACGCTTTTTGTTCCGCGGTAAATGGTGTTACTGAGTAAGGCGTGTCATACCATTGTGCTGTGCGATCATAATGGCCACCTTGAGCAACCAAGGTTAATCGCATATTGGTCGGCTCAAGGTAATCTAAGATCTGCTCGATTAAGGTATGATCGTATTGCTCCATCATATAATCACCGTAGATGATATCTTCCGGTTTATAATGCAACAGGTTTAAAACCAAATAACTGACAGTATCTAATGGACGGCTTTTTTCTTGATAGCGGAAAGCCATTTCAAGTACAGCTTTCTTCTCTTGTTGTCGCCATTGAGCTAAGCCATGTAGCTTAATGAGTTTAAGGCACTGAAAAACGCTAGTGACTATCTCGTCAATGTGATCTTGACCTTTCGGCGTTAAATTCAAACCTACGGTAAATTCTCTGAAATTACTGCCGCTAACGCCGCCACCGGCGGTTAAGGTATTAATAAAACCCCGTTTTTTGAGAACTGACATCAAACTACCTTGACCTTCATTGCCTAGTAAATGGGCAATATAAGATAAGGGTTTCGCGGTATAAAACTCATCTACACACGGCAAAGAAAATGACAGCGTTAACTTTCGTAGTTCTTTAATTGGTTCAATTTGAATAAATTGTTGTTGTTGTTTTTCGGTCACAAACGGCGTAGTAAGCGGTGTTTTTACAACATCTGTTTTTGGAATATGGCTAAAAAAGTCATTCGTGAATTGTTCTAATTCATCTAATGGTTGGGGGCCTAATAAGACGAGACCCATCGCATCCGCTGAATAATGTTGATGGTAAAAAGCTATTAAATCATCCCGTACAGATTTGCCATCACGATCGTCTAGTGTCGTAAGATCACCGACTGAAAACTTAGCAAAAGGGTGCTCTGGGTTAATGGTTTCTTTTTGTACTTGATAAAGACGGCGGACATCATCTTTTATTTTTAATTTATATTCAGAATCAACAGCTTGTCTTTCTTTATCAACGGCTTCTTCATTAAATAATGGTGCAGTGAAAAACTGCCCAAAACGATCTAATCCTTCTTTAAAAGCATGGGGGCTGACTTCAAAGAAAAACGTCGTGTTTTCTGTTCCAGTCCATGCATTGTTACTGCCGCCACTGCGATTGATAAAGGTTTGAAATTCCCCAACACGCGGATATTTTTCAGTACCTAAAAACAGCATATGTTCGAGAAAGTGCGCCATACCTTGACGATCAAGAGGATCGTCAAAATGACCAATTTCGACGGATAAGGCAGCAGCGGAGCGAGGCGCTTCAGCATCATGAACCAGCAATACGCGTAGTTCATTCGCTAAAGTAAGATAGCGATACTGCTTGTGATCATTTGGGCTTATATGCACAGGAAGAGCCTATTTTTAAAGGAGAATTGGATCAATTATGACCTCCAATACACAGACTGGCAAACTGATAGTTAACTTTATTTACGTAGTTATGAGCGTGATATGAAAACCCAACGTCAAGGCTTAATCCTATTTTAATAAATGATTTGTTCAGGTTGGCTAACCTTGTCACGGATTCGTTATCAAATTTGCGTAAGGAGTATGCGATATGAAAGGGAGTTGCTAGCATGATAGAGAGATACGTTGAAAAAAATGCATTAGCATGTCAATTAGTAATAAAATAAGCCTCATTATCACAACTCATTGAACGACCTGTTTAACGAAGAGAAACGGAAACTTATGCGAATTTATATTATGCGTCACGGTGAAGCTGAAAATTTTGCGGCGAGTGATGCAGAGCGCCCGTTGACAGAGCGCGGTTCACGCCAATCAAAACAGATGGCGGAAATGCTAGCCCAGCAATTAAATCAACCATTAGACACTGTACTGGTGAGTACGTATTTACGCGCGCAACAAACATGGCAATGTATGGAAAGTGTATTACCGGGTGTTGCAAATGTTCAAGTGAGTGATGAGATCACCCCTTATGGTGATGCTGTAACGGTAGTCGATTATTTAAAAGCAATGATTGGGGTTGAAAAGCCACAATCGGTTCTATTAGTTTCACATCTACCTCTGGTGGGATATTTAACCTCAGAGTTGGTGGCAGGCATACAGCCCCCTATGTTTAGTACTTCGGCCATTGCTGCTATTGATTACGATCCTGACATGGATAATGCAGAATTGGTTTGGCAAAACGTACCACAATAATATGGCTTTGATGACGGACAATAGGTAAGTGCTGGTTATGGTAAGAGTATCGTTAATTTCTTTTCTCACTTCGATATTGCTAATGGGCTGCGCTTCTACCGCTGAGCCTGTTCGTATTTCAGCAAATGGTATGATCAAGTGGTCAGATGGACGAAAAGAAGGCATGCATGTATCGAGTACGGGAAGCACATTAACCTTTGCTAATTATTCCAATGCGATCGGTGAAGGGCCTATTCGTATTTTTGCGCGTATTGATAGTGCACGAAATGATGACTGTGAATACTTTTACGATGAAACCGTGATTAAACGACGTTTAAAAATATGCGCCACTGGAGAAGTGACGCTATTTAATCACGGTAAAGTAGTGAAGGTTGGACATATAGTAAAACCAAGCTATTAAAATAGGACAACCGAGTAAGTGATATTGCGATGCGCGTTTTGCTTACTCGATGTTCTTTTATCTTTCAGGTATTTCGATAAGCACGAGTAGTGCGCCATTCCCACCAAATTCAAGGGGAGCTTGGTGAAAAGCGAGTACATCTGGATGTTGTGCCAACCACATCGGCGCTTTTTGTTTCAAAATATGCTTTCCAATACCGTGCATTACACAGGCACAAGACACATTCTCTTTTATACAGGCTGCAATCATAGCGGCGAGTTCTCGCTTGGCTTCTTGTTGCGTCATACCGTGCATATCTAAATAAATGTCAGGTACGTAAACACCCCGACGTAACTTTTTTACTTCATACTTAGAAACGCCGTCGCGTGCATATTGCACAGGGCCATTTTCATTAAGATGAGGCTCAAATTCATCTGAGAAATAAAATTCATGGTTTTGACTTTCTTTGCCCATGACTTTTGCTTTATCAGCTTTTGTAGTCTGTTTGCGTGGCGTGATTATGGTATCATGCGAAAACTTTTTTACGCCTTTTATCGCATCTTTGAAGAGAGCCATCTCTTCATCAAGGTTTGGATCTTTTTTACTCATAATGAAATTCCAACAACTATATAGCGGTAATGTCGCGTTTTTCGGAGGCTATTTTGGATAAGATTTTTGTCGACGAAGCTGTCAACGAACTTCATACATTGCAAGACATGTTACGTTGGACGGTAAGTCGTTTCAATGCCGCAGGTCTATTTTATGGTCACGGTACCGATAATGCGTGGGATGAAGCGGTTCAGCTTGTTCTTCCTACATTGTATTTACCGTTAGATGTTCCACCTGAAGTTCGAGATTCTCGTTTAACTCGTAGTGAGCGTCAGAGTATTGTTGAGCGCGTTATTCGCCGTATCGACGATCGTACACCCGTATCATACCTAACAAATATTGCTTATTTCTGTGGTATGGAATTCTTCGTTGATGAGCGTGTTCTTATTCCACGTTCTCCGATTGGCGAATTGATTGAAAACCGTTTTGAGCCACTTTTAAACCAAGAGCCTACACGTATTATGGACTTATGTACGGGTAGTGGTTGTATTGGTATTGCGTGTGCGCACATGTTCCCAGAAGCAGAAGTGGATATCGTTGATATTTCACCTGAGGCACTGGCTGTTGCTGAGCAGAATATCGCTGATCACGGCTTAGAGCAACAAGTGATCCCACTTCGTTCTGATTTGCTTCGTGATGTACCAAAAGATAAGTACGACTTTATCGTGTCTAATCCACCGTATGTGGATCAAGAAGATATGGATAGTCTACCAGATGAATTCCGTCACGAGCCTGAACTCGGTCTTGCGGCAGGGTTTGATGGTTTAGATTTAGTGCGTCGTATTTTAGCCAATGCACCCGATTACCTAAAAGATGATGGCTTCTTGATCTGTGAAGTGGGTAACTCCATGATCCACATGGAAGATCAATATCCGCATATTCCATTCACCTGGTTAGAGTTTGAAAATGGTGGTCATGGTGTGTTTTTGTTAACACGTGATCAGCTTGTTGATTGTGCAGATGATTTTGCGGCTTTTCGCGACTAATTAAAGCGTAGTTAAACACGATTAAGAAAAACGGCATGATGGTTACTTTCTCTGTACCATCATGCCGTTTTTATAGGTCACTCAGTGGTTATTATGCTTGCTGCGCTTGCTTTGCTTTCAGAGCATTCATCACAGTGGTTTTATGATCTAAGTAATCAGTAAGTCCTGCACGACGTAAATCACAAGATGGGCAATCACCACAACCGTCACCAATAATACCGTTATAGCAAGTCAGTGTTTTTTCACGAACATAGTCTAGTTTTTGGTATTGATCTGCTAGCGCCCATGTTTCTGCTTTATTTAGCCACATTAATGGTGTTGCAATCGTTAATGGGCGATCCATCCCGAGTACTAATGATTGGTTTAATGATTTAACAAATTCATCACGGCAATCAGGGTAGCCAGAAAAGTCAGTTTCACATACACCGGTGATAACGGTTTCAGCACCAATTTGGTAGGCGTAAATACCAGCCAAGGTTAAAAATAGAATATTACGACCAGGAACAAAGGAGTTCGGTAATCCGTTTTCTTGTAGTTCATGAGAGACAGCAATATTGTCACGTGTTAGTGAACTAATGGCTAATTCATTTAATAGGCCGACATCCATTACTTTATGTGCTGTTACGCCAAGATCTTTGGCAATAGCTTCTGCCACTTCAATCTCTAATTTATGGCGTTGACCATAATCAAATGTAATACAGTGCACTTCATCGTAATGCGCCAGAGCTTGAATAAGGCACGTAGTCGAATCTTGACCGCCACTGAAAACAACAACTGCTTTTGACATATAGGTGTTCCTTTTTTGAAAAATTACCGAGAAACAGTCGGTAGATAGACATTCTTTAGAACGTCTATCTATGCTAACTCAGCTGTTGTCCGCTGCAAAGTTTTAGATGTAATAGACGAAAAAAAGCCGTACATAAAGTACGGCAAAATAACGTATCGCGTTTAAAGATTATCCAAGTTAAGGCAGTACTTGGTTTATCAACGTTCAACGTACACAGACACAAAGTTTAATAGAGGGGGGAGGCGCTGTGGCTAACCTCCCCAAGGGGTTGTTCATTGAAGCGTGATACTTACCATTGACCGAATTTTTCCAATTGTTCTAACTGTTCGGTATATGCTGATAAATCGCCAATATTTTCGCTGATCCATTCAGGGTTGTAGTAGGTGTCGAGGTAACGCTCGCCACTATCACACAATAGCGTAACGATAGAGCCTGTTTCGCCTCGTTGTTTCATTTCAGCCGCGATTTGCAATACACCAAATAGGTTTGTACCTGTTGATGCACCGGCTTTACGACCAATAATTTTTTCTAACCAGTGAACAGTGGCAACACTTGCCGCATCTGGGATCTTACGCATTTCATTAATCACATCAGGAATAAAGCTTGGCTCAACTCGAGGACGACCAATACCTTCAATACGGCTGCCTGTGTTGCCAGTAATCGTATTATCACGTTGCATAAAGTAGTCGTGGAATACTGAGTTCTCTGGGTCAACCACACACAGTTGTGTTGGTTGCATTTGGTAACGAATATAACGACCAATTGTTGCTGATGTCCCACCAGTACCAGGGCTCATTACAATCCAACTTGGGATAGGGAAGCGCTCTAACTTCATTTGATCAAAAATACTGTTAGCGATGTTGTTATTACCACGCCAGTCGGTGGCACGTTCAGCATAGGTAAATTGATCCATGTAATGACCATTTAACTCTTTTGCTAAACGGCGAGATTCGTCATAAATTGCAGCAGGAGAGTCAACAAAATGGGCGCTACCACCATAAAATTTAATTTGTTCTATTTTTTTACACGCTGTTTTACGTGGCACGACAGCAATAAATGGTAACCCAAGTAAACGTGCAAAATATGCTTCAGAAACGGCGGTACTACCTGATGATGATTCAATGATCGGTGTACCTTCTTTAATCCAACCGTTACATAAAGCATATAGGAATAACGAACGAGCAAGACGGTGCTTTAAGCTTCCGGTTGGATGCGTGCTTTCATCTTTAAGATAAATATCAATACCGTCTAGGCTAGGTAACTCTAATTTAATTAAGTGGGTGTCTGCTGAGCGTTGATAATCAGCATCAATTTTACGAATGGCGTTATTAACCCATTGATTGTTTAGTTGTTGTGTCATAGCGTGACTCCACTGTATTGATTTTATTATTATTGTTGTATTTATGTTGACTGCTTAACAATTATATTACCAAGTTACAGAGAAAAGTCTTTGCTTTGTTTTGCAAAAAAACGATAAAATTTAGAAAATATTTCTACTTAATTGCTTATTGGTGGTATGGGATGTCAAGTTTAGATGCTGTAGATAGAACATTACTGCGTTTGTTGCAACAAGACGCAACGCTAGCGTTATCTGAATTAGCAGAAGCTGTTAATTTAACGACCACGCCATGCTGGAAAAGGCTAAAGCGTTTAGAAGAAGATGGCATATTACGTCAACGTGTTGCGCTATTAGATGCGGCAAAACTAGGATTATCTTTTATAGCATTTGTACAGATTAAAACCAGTAATCATTCTAAAGAGTGGTATAACGGTTTTGTTCATACGGTTGAAGAGTTCCCAGAAGTCATGGAATTTTACCGTATGGCGGGGGATTATGATTACATGATGAAAGTACAAGTAGCAGATATGCAGGCTTTTGATCTGTTTTATAAGAAATTGGTGAACAGCATTGAGGGACTGACGAATGTAACATCGACATTTGCAATGGAACCCCTTAAGTACACTACGGCATTACCTGTATAGGCTATATAATCAAGGCAGCCACTATTTATTACTAGTGGCTGCCTTGATTGCGTTAACCTTCAGCCGATAAGTTTATCGTTGACGGATCAAGCCTTCTTGTACTGCCGATGCAACAAGTTCGCCTTTTTGGTTATAAATCTCACCACGAACAATACCGCGAGAGCCACTTGCTGATGGGCTATCAATAGCATAAAGCAGCCATTCATCCATCTTAAATGGACGGTGAAACCACATTGAATGGTCAATGGTTGCTACTTGCATATTCGGGCTAAATAACGTCACACCATGTGGATGCATTGATGTGACAAGAAATCCCCAATCAGATGCATACGCCAATAGGTAGTGATGGATATTAAGATCTTCAGGCATTGTGCCATTGGCTTTAATCCATAAATATTGTTTAGGCTCAGCAATGGTTGGCTTTAATGGATTAATAATAGTTACTGGACGCACTTCAACTGGGCGTTTCTTACCAAAGTTTTCCACTATTTTAGGTGGTAGATATTGCGCAATGGCATCAACAAGTTGAGTTTCAGATGCTAAACCTTCAGGCCCTACTACATTGGGCATTGTTGATTGGTGGTTAAACCCTTCTTCATTGGCTTGGTATGAAGCCGTTAAGAAAAAAATAGGCTCACCATTCTGAATTGCTTTTACACGACGAGTACTAAAGCTTTTACCATCACGTAGTTTTTCTACATCATATATAATTGGCTTTTCAGAATTACCAGGGCGTAAAAAGTAGCTATGAAAGGAGTGTAAGTAGCGTTCTTTTTCAACCGTTTGCTTAGCTGCGGATAAGGACTGCCCAATCACTTGTCCACCATATACTTGCGGTAGGCCAAGGTTTTCACTTTGACCTCTGAAAAGATCAAGCTCAAGTTGTTCTAATTGTAGAAGATTGAGAAGTTCATTCAGTTCTTTACTCATCTAAGCACCATTAATTATGTTACTATCAGTACGATTTAGGGAAATCAAGTTCAAATAGAGATTGGATTGGTTTTATTATATTTGAGCTTTATAGCAATATAGATTAGGGATTAATAGAGAAGAATATGAAAAATTCTTTTGCATGGTTTGGGGTTTTGATTGCGGCATTAGTGATCACGGCTTGTACTAACTTGATGCCGACCGATAATGATGTTGGAACATTAAGTGGAACAGTAAGTTATCGTGAGCGTGTAGTGTTACCGAATAATGCACGCATTATAGTGTCATTGGTTGAACAGTCTACTCAAGCTGATCATAGTGCGAGTAAAGTTATCAGCCAACATTCATTTTTAGCTGAAGGTGAACAGCCACCTGTTTCTTTCACGTTGAATTATGTGAAAAGTAAATTAAAGCCAGATACCTCATATCGTGTTATTGCTAAGATTGAAATCAATGATGAAGTATTGTTCAGTAATCAATCAACAGTAGATTTAAGCATTGAACCGTTAAAAACCACACACCTAGATATTCCATTGGTGAAAGTGTAATCCAATCGTTTTATACAATATTAGTAATGCCCGATTTATTCTATTTATTATGATTGAATAAGATAGTCGGGCATTTTGCTATTCAGGGTACCCATCCCAACGGTATGTTTTAAGGCTTACTCGTCCTTGTTCCGTCACAATAATCCCTTCATTACGCAATGCTGCTATTTGGCGAGCTCTACCGTTATCACATATTGAGATCTTTCCTTGGCTATTAATAACACGGTGCCAAGGCAACGCTGAACCTTGGGGAAGGTTCGAGAGTAAGCGGCCTACTTGACGTGCATAGCCAGGAAATCCTGAAAATTTTGCAATATCGCCATAAGTCGATATTTTACCAATAGGTATTTGATGCACTTGGCTGTAGATTTGCTGAGAAAAATCGTCCATATTTATAATTAGAGATAAAAAAAACCATCTTTTCTTAAACAACAGGATAACGCAAGGAGGTGTTGCCATGTTGTATAAAACATTACTAATCATTGTCACTTTATTATTGACCGTATTAGGGGTTAATGCCTTGGCGCATAGTCAGGGAGAGTTACCTATTCTTGCCCTTGCGATCCCAGCATTATGGCTGCTACCTCAGGGCGGTGTTGCGGCATGGCTATTATTGTTTGGACTAGGTGTATTTGGTTATGTATTGCCAGAACAACCAGTCGCGTTGTCTGTCAGCTTATTTATGATGTTACCGATTTTGATGATTTGCACATCGCCTAAGGGATGTTGGCAGTTAGGTTCATTGATGATCTCCATTGTATTAGCCATGAATGCAGGTTTAATGGCATTACAAGCGGAGGGTAAACTGCCGGGCTCTATTGGTGCGACTATTATTCAAATTATTGGTATTGCCATTATTTGGTTTGCTGCTAGAAGTTGGCGGCCTGTTGAAGGCAATACATGGTGGCCGCTTTTACTTGTGGTTCCCTTATGGGTTGGTGGCATGGAGCATGCTGCATTATTGGCTTTAAGTGTTACCGGTATTATTGCGGCACTTCAGTCTTTAAATAAATTACATCTTGATGAATGGATCCCTAAATTGGCTTGTGTATTACCTGCTGTTGGTTTTGCCACGCTAGTCATCATGCCGCAATTTGATGTTGCTAATCCGATATTAGTGTCTTGGCTACTGGTACTGGGTGGTGGGCTACTTGGTGAATCTTTATTAGACGATCCCGAGGAAGAAGAGTAAGTTAAATGAAGCAAGGCGATGGTTTTATTTTCAATATCTTAGTGTTTGGATAAATAACACACACTTGAACTATTGTTGCTATATAACAACTTGCAATATCGATGCGCTTAATAGATAATCTTCTCCGTTCTCGCAAGAGACAAAGAATCTATGGAGGCCCCCATTGGTCCTCCCGCAACACTAACTTGTGAACTCGGCCAGGCCCGGAAGGGAGCAACCGCAGCAGGCGATGTGTGTGCCGGGATGTGGCTGGTGGGGGCTTCCACCCATCTGCTATTCCTGTTGTTTACACCATACCTCTGCATAACCTATTTTTGTTGTAGTTTAGCTACAAAAAAGAGCGTTGTTATGTACAGGCGAAATCTAAGACATTCCCGCGTTAAAAACATCTTCAAATTTGTTAGCTCTAAGATGAATAAGGTCTTAACTGTAGAATCAAGATTAGAGTTTGATACCTGTTTCCATCTTGAATGCTCGCCAGATATTTCTTTTATAGAGGCGTAGCCAGAAGGTTTATACTATCTTTACGTTTAAAAATGATGAATGAATATCAATATTTATGCTTTATACGGCTCGATGTAGTACTGCAATAGAATTTCGTTATTCGCTTCTCCTCGTTTCTTGAACATAATACAGTAAGAGTCGTCTTCAGGTATTGTAAAATTATTCAGGTTCGTCTTGATTGAAGAAATTTTTTCTAAAAAGTAAATATCGTCGTTTTTATGCCAATGAATATTAAAATCAATATCTTTTAAGCTGTTGAATTCAAAATGCAGAACGTCATTAGTATGCGCTTTAAAGCACTCTTCTATAATATCACTCCTGTTTTCTTTAAAGTTAAAGGTCTTTTTTATCGTATCCTTTGAAAATGAAGCAGCAGAAAAGAGAAATAAATAAATATAAACCAATTTCATAAATATCCTTAAAAAATAGAAGTTATTTAAAGGCTAGCCTACTCATGAATATTATAAAGGTGGCTTTGATCAATATTTATACATTTAGAGACTCATAATACCTATTAGTTATTATCGTACATATTCGCTAATTGCTCTAAAAAAACAATATTACTGAATAGTTCTTGAAGCTCAGATAAGGCAGCTAATGTTTCTTCTAACGTTGGTTCTTTGTAGACAGTATCTTTGTATGTAGAACAGTTAATTAACTGGCTATACTCTATATCCGCTTTTTTCATGTAGATCCAAGAATTGTTATCGCTACGATCTTTTGGGATGGTTTTTGTTATATTGTTAATATTGGGAGAAATGAGTTTAAATAGTTCTAGTTCACCACTTTCAGAGTTGTCGTAAAGGAAAATATCTCCCATAACTAAGTCTTGTTTATTATGTTCAAAAAATGGGCCTCTGAATTGCCAATTTGAATTGTCATTATGGGAGTCAGGCAGATTACGATAGCTATCATTCGTTATTTTAGATAGTTCATAATAGTTATAACAACCATCTTGTTTTTTCACCTGGTAATAATCTCCAACTTCTCCTGCATTATTGTCTTTTTTTATGGTCAGAAATGTTCTACTTAAAAGTTTTACATCGCTATAAACACTCTTAATCCAATCAATCTTCTTTGATAGACTGGATCCCAAGGCAAGATTATCTTTGCCTTTAGTCGTAATGGCTACCATAACATTTAAGCCTTTATGTTTATACCACCAAGCGGAACCACTATCACCTGTGGTTGGCAGGGCCCATTTGTTACTATTGTTGTTTACTAGCCATATCAGAAAGGCATGTTGAGATATGATATGCGTTACAATATTTTCACCATATAAACGACGTTGTTGTCCATATGCAGGTTTGTAATCGTTTGATATGTCATTCCCAACCCCCCATAAACCGTAACCGACAAAGCTCACTTTAGCATTCTTCTTCAGAAAATTATCGTTAAGTATTGGAGAGGGTACAGGAAAACCAAATTGATCTAATAAAATGTCAACAGTCGGTAGTTTCAATATTGCCATATCATAATAGATGTGATCATTTTTGTGTGATAATGGTTTTCTAATTAGTGGTTTAGGTACAAAAATTTTACCTTTCCCCTTTGCAATTGTTTTTTTATTCCAAGATGTAAATGTTGCATTAATATCTGATTGTTGTTTGTTTTTATTATATTTCATACAATGTGCAGCAGTGAAAATATATGAAAATCCATTATTGTCTTGTCCTAATAACGTTGCAGTACATCGACCTTTTTTAGAACTTATACTTCCTACAGTTAAATATTCAGGGTGTAAACTCATTTCTCTAAGTATCTCATTGTCTACTTTGATACTTTCTGGGATATTATGAATATTTCCACCAATTTCTTGAAACTTGCTTTCAGAGAGAATAATTGAATGAGACGTTGAAATAGTAAGAAGCATTGATAAGACAATTAAAAATTTCATTGTTTCTAACCTTTTTAGGATATCTTAAATAAGACCGTGTTATTCGATTTATAATTTCAAAAAATAATTTTATTTTTTTATTTAATAAAATTAGATGTTTATAACACTTGTTTTTTTAATATGATTAATTCTCATTTTTTTAAATGAACTATAATTAAATAACATTCCGTCTTCATCTACGAGATGTTAACAATGAACATTAAATCCTATTTATTTACCTTACTTGCAATGTTTTCAAGCTATTGCTATTCAGATACCTATATATATATTACTAATAACTCCTCTGAAACTCTTAGCATAAATGTCAGTCACAGTGGTAAAGGAGATACATTAAGAGAAGGAAGTGAATGGACTCAGGATGCACAAACATTGATGCCATGGGAAACGAAAAAAGTATTAAGCTTTAATCGAAACTGGGGCGTTAAGAATAAAAAGAAATATTATTTTACAACATCAGTCACTTCCGAAAGTGGTAAACAAGTAAATTTACAGCAATATATGCGAGGCAGTTGGTGGGGATCTTCTCTCAAATACAAACTAAGTGCTGCTGATGTAAATACTTCTTACAAATCTGGTTATTCAATTTATAGATTTACATCTCATGATTATAGTGACTTATCGGCTGAATTAGCTTTTCGTGCTAAGAGAACATCGGGTTATGACGATATTTATTACACTATAACGCCAGTTAAACACTCTGAACCTCTAATTACTGATGACTCTTCCCTCAAGTTGATGACTTATAATATATGGGCTCTACCATTTATTGCTTCTCATATTTCAGATAGATTAGACGCCTTACCAGAATTTTTATCAGATTATGATGTTATTGCTTTCCAAGAAGTTTTTTCTGGAGAAAGATATTCTTTCTTGCAAGAGTTATCATCAGAGTATCCTTATCAAACCGAAGTATTAGATGCTCCAGGATTTAATGCGATGGATGGAGGAGTGATTATTGTTAGCCGATATCCAATTGTTGCAACAGATTACCATATATTCTCGCGTTGTAGCGGAACAGATTGCTTAGCAGATAAAGGTGCTGTTTATGCTGAAGTAGTTAAAGGTAGCAAGTCATATCATGTATTTGCGACTCATGCAGCTTCAACTGATTCTATTGATGCTAGAGTTGATCGTATTTATCAATTCTCTGAAATTAATAGTTTTGCTAGAAAGCAAAATATTCCAAATAATGAAGTCGTTATCTATAGTGGTGATTTTAATGTAAATAAAAATAAATTCTTTACACAAGATTACCAGTGGATGCATATGCTATTGAGAGCAAATGAGCCTACTTATACCGGATATACATCTGCAACCTATGATCCGACAATAAATAGCTATGCGAGCTCAAGTTCTGAATATTTAGACTACGTAGTCGTAAGTACTGAATATGGTCAGGTTGAATCAAATACAAATAGGGTTGATATTCCACGTTCTACGTCCTCTGGTTTGTGGTATCACTGGGATTTATCAGATCACTTTCCTGTTGTGGCGACAATTGCACAATGAGATGGCTCGCGCTTGTTTTCGTAATTTTTCTTATCAGCGTCGTTTATATGACGCTGATCACTCCTGCAAAAGTTATAGAGCCAAAAACGGTTAAAGCAGACAGGCTTATAAAAAGCCACGTAAACGAATTGATAGAACCTGAAATAGCCTTAAATGAGCACAATAATTTTGAATTGAAGAAGGTTGAAGAGAGCACTGATGAAAAGATTATGCGCATACATGTACTCAGCGACGAATTGCAATCACTAAAGGGAAATGCGTTATTAAATAAAATGACCAATTTTTGGGTTGAATGCAAGTCGACCCATACATGCGATGGGCAACTAATAGAATTAGAAAAACAATTACCTTACTCGTTATTTAAGCTGTTGAGTGACTTTGAATCACTTAGAGATGAGTGGTTGTTAGCTTCTCTAAGTATTCCGATGGAAATTCCCTTTAACGAAAAAGTCAATCAAGTTAGACAACAATACGAGACTGTCTGGGGGGAATATACTGATCTTTTATTTGAGGAAGAGTTTAAATATTATCGTTTTAGATCCGAAAGCAGGATATTGCAACAAGTCCCGCCTTCTGAATATATAGAACAATTAAACCGGATATTTGAACAACAGGCAGCGACAAACCTTGATATGTTTTTTCAATCAAAAAGTGCCACATTTGATTATGCTCTAAGGAATATACCTAATACATACAGTGAGGAAGAGCGAGCATTGCTCGTAAGAGAGCTTTCTTTGCTTTATTTAAATGAACAAGAAACAACCGATTTTTACAGAAGGGATCTGCAAATAAAAAATCAAAGGAAAGAAGTTGAAACATACCAGAAACAGCTTTTTGAGTTAAAAAAGAGTTTGGAAAGTATGCGTAATAATGAATATAGAACGTTATCTGATAATGAGTGGCAGAGGGTATACCAGGATCGGATCGGGGAATTTAAAAAGAGATTTTTTGACTATCAATGATATATAACTTATGTGCTATATAAATTGTGCAACACACACCGACAGAGCATTTTTGAAAGTAATGTTGATAAGATCACGATTTGTATTGGTAATTTATATTTCATGGTAATTATTCATAGCAAATAACAAATAGCATGAGATAATAGTGCGAACTTTTTGTGGTGAGACAACTAGTTAACAAAATGTGGTTAAAAAGTGTGCAATTAATGCTTTATTTTTGTCAGTGAAAACGGCAGAATGGCCTCACATTTGAACTCGGTCACTCTATTTGAATTGAATTTTCATAAAACACATTGTTGTTTACCGAGTTGGTGATAATGTCTCGCCGCATTCCGAATTCCTAAAGTAAAAAGGTTACAAATATGTCTGATGTACCAGAGTCTGTTGCAAATATTGCTGCTGTCGCTCAGCCAGTTGCTGAGTCTTCAGGTTCAGTGTGGGGTTATGTAGCAGGTGGCGTGGTTTTATTAATCATTGCCGGTATTTATGGTTATAAGAAAATTAACCAACCTGCATTTGTGATTAAGCAGGTACGTAAGAAAAACCTGAAAGAAATGAAAAAGCAGGGCATTGAAAACTCTGAGTTTATGGTAGATATGGATAAGCTACTAGAATCAATGCTTGCATACACGACTGAAAATAAAATGAAAGGTGCAGACGTTGTGACGTTGTTGAAGCCTTTGAATGATAAAGATCGTGTAAAAACGCCAAAAGATATGTACAACTCTATGATTTATATTGCTAATGAAATTAAAGATGTGTCATTGGCTAAAGAGTTTAAAAATAAGTCTAAGCAAGTGAAATCAAGCTCAGCATTAATGGCTGGCTTGTTAAAGCGTGCTGGTATCTAATTGATACTTAATATATATACGAAGGGCTGATTATTATCAGCCCTTTTTTTATTGTGACGCAGTACGATAAATTTTTAACGGGTCAAATATCAATAGAAGGGCTATGATAGTTCAATGTAACGCAACGCTTTGTGCATTTATCCATTGTTTTTAGAATCAGTTCATTATGCTCTATTTTAAACGCGATAAAACCACAACGGCTAGTTGGAGCACTAAAGTAAAAGCCTTGTGTATAGTCAATCAGCAACGATTTTAGGGTATTTAACTGCGTCTCTGTCTCTACACCCTCTGCGACTAACTTACATTCTAACTCTTTTCCGAGTGAAGCGATGTTATTCAAAATTGAGCTTGTGACTGCATCTGTATCAGCAGAATTTACAAACAGTTTATCAATTTTAATAATATCAAAATTGAGCTCTTTTAAGCTTGATAGGCTGGAAAAACCCGTTCCAAAATCATCAAGAGCCCAACGAACACCTAAGCTACGAAAACGCTGCATGATGTTATCTAATTTGATAAATGCATTGGTTGTGTTTTCTCTTTCTGTCATTTCAAAGACTAAGCCTTGTTGTAATGACGGGTTCTGCTTAATTAACAATATGACATCATCAACAAATTTGGGATCGTTGAGCATAGATAGAGTAACGTTTATCGAAACGTAAAAATCTTTATTTGAATGAGCTATTAAAGGCTTATCAATTGAAAGCTGTTTTAATAATTGTAACGTTATCGGTTTTATTTGCCCATTCGATTCTACTTTTGTAATAAATTGGTTTGGGGTGATCAATTTGGCATGACGATATAGCCAGCGACAGAGTAATTCGGCTCCAATGATCTGGTGAGTTTTATTACACACAATAGGTTGATAATAAGGAATAAACTCATTATTTTTTATTGCTCTGTCTATATCCTTTTTAAATGAGAAGTTATTAGTTTGAATGTAATTAATAATAAGGATAATGAACATGCACAAAATAAAAATAAAAGCAGACAATGCAGCTATACTCAATAACACCTGAGAAGGTTTAGCACCAACAATCACTTTAAAAGGAAATTGAGTTGAATGGTATGACTTATGGAATAAATAGTTTCTCTTATGATTAATTAATATATTCCCGCTATTGGTAACGACATAACCTCGTAAATACTCATCCGCATTAGTTAACCAGTCATCCATATAAGGTGCGTTTATAAATAACTGATAAAAGCCCTTTTTACCTTTAACGACAAGATGTAATTCATCGATCTGATCAAGTGAGCTACGTTTGCGATAAAGTAGTGGTAATTTATCCTTTTTTAATCGTTCAATCAGGCTAGGTGAAATTGGAGTATGCAAAGAGGCATTACGATCTGAATAGATGTAATGATTGTTTTGAAAGTAGGCAACACTTCGTAGAGAGCGAGAAGAAAGAACCAATGTCACCAAATCATGCATACTTTTAGCGTCTGGTTGGTTCTCTGGTAGATCTAAAACGCTAGAAATACGTTTATTTAACGTTTTATTTAATGCGCTCGCAATATCTTTACTTAAATTACTACACCGAATATTTAAGTATGTAAAGGTAATAGGCGTAGCAATTAAAAGAGCTAACAAAGCTAGTTGAAACATTTTTTTTACTGTAAATGACATAATGAAGTTTGTTTCATACTGTTAAATAACGCCAATTAAAAGTATACCTTTATAGTATATTATTGCCGTTTTAAATATTTGGTTGAGTCGATAAAAGATACTAATGGTGAAAAGTTGTATCTTTTATCTTTTGGTGAGAATTGAGCTAATTTTTTAAAAATATGGCGTCTATGCTTTATTTTCAAAGTCTTTGCGAACAATTTCTAAAGCGGAAAGTACGATCTCTGGGGCAATGTCATTACTCTCTAATAAATAAATTAAATCTACCGCGAGCTTTATTTCTTCCGGTGCATTTTCTAATGTATTTGTTGTTATTTGGTTATCAGGCATAATTTCTCTTTATCGCTATTTGTTGTGTACGAATAATGCTGCATAAATAAGTTGTAAGTGTAGCTCGACTAAATCTTGATGATTTGTTCTATATCCACCACCGATGACTGCGGCAACAGGAATATTCTGCGCTTTAGATTGGGTTAAAATATAATGATCTCGTAGGTATAGACCTTGTTTAGAAACATCAAAATATCCCAGTTCATCATGCTGGTGGATATCAACGCCGGCATCGTATATGACCAAATCGGGTTGGTGCTGAGCAAGCAGAAGAGGGAGAACACCTTGCAATGCCGTGAGGTAATCATCTGTTGAAGTGTTTCTTTCTAAAGCAAGGTCTACATCTGAATCAGGCTTACGAGCTGGGAAATTTTTATCACAATGAACAGAAAAAGTAATGATGTTGGGATCATTGGTAAGTAGTGTTGCTGTGCCGTCACCATGATGTACATCACAATCAATAATCATGACTTTGTCGATATGAGAATAAGATAAAGCATGCTTAGCTGCGATGGCTAAGTCATTAAATAGACAAAAACCACTACCAAAATCATGATGGGCGTGATGATAACCACCACTTAAATGAATGGCTATACCGTGCTCAAGTGCTAAATCAACCGTTAATTGAGTGCCACCTGTTGAGAGTAGGGTTCGAGTGATTAATTCATTACTCCAAGGGAACCCGATACGGCGCATTTTTGCTGCTGGCAATCTATTAAAGAGTAAGTCATCAACATATTCACTATTATGAATGGCCTTAATTTTGGCAATATCAGCCCTATTAGGTTGGTGAATACTTACCTTGTGACTTAATTCTGAGTGAAAAATAGCCTCAAACAGCAGTCGGTATTTATTAATAGGATAACGATGCTTTTCTGGCAAGGTTAGAGCCGAGTATTGAGAATGGTAAATCAGAGGAAGCATTGTTAGCCTTTTCTCTCTCTGTTACTGATGTCAGTTTCAATTTTTATCAAAGCAGCTTGGCAGCGGCTTATCCTACCTTCAAGGGCTAGAATTTCTTTTTGAAGCTGTTGCTGCTCAAATTGTGAAGCACAACTACTAATTAATAACTCTTTATCACGAAGCATGGCTTTTAAACGGCGTTCCCAATCTTTATGTTGATTAAGATCTTGATATATTTCATTAATTGGTCTGCGCCAGACAGCTTGATTTTTCGGCTCTTTTTTACGAATGTTTTGTGTGGCTAGTTCACGTTGGATAGCTTGAATTTGGCTCACAATTTTTTCACAGAGATGCTGTGTTCTTGCGGGTAATAAACGTCCGGCTTGTTGCTCTTTTTGTAATAACTGGAGCTCATTATGGACTTCATTGACGCAAGGGGTAAGCAACTTACTACGTGTTTTAAATAGCGTTTCGTCAAACAGAGGCTTAAAGGATTCGCCACGTTTACGGTCAACGTCAGCTGTTTGTTGTTTTAATTGTTCAATCAGTGAAATAAGACGAGATAAGTCAATCATAGAGAAACCTTGTATTACAAGCTAAGTTAGAACCAAGCTTGCCAAGCTAATTTAATTGCTAAAATTAAAACAACAGTGACAAAAACAGGTCGAATAAACTTTGCGCCAAAGCGTATTGCAGAATGAGCACCAATGTAAGCACCTAGCATTAAACATATCCCCATTGTTAAACCTAGTGCAAAATTGACTTGCCCTAAGACAATGAAAGTAACTAATGAAGTAATGTTACTGGTGAAATTCATCGCTTTTGCAAGGCCGCAAGCACGGAGCATGTCTAACCGATATAAAATCATGCTAGAAACTGTCCAAAAAGCGCCTGTGCCAGGGCCTGCAATGCCATCATAAAAGCCGATACTTGTTCCTTGAAGCCATTGCTTAAGTTTTAGCATAGGGGTGACTGATGGTAATACGTATTGCTCTTCTTTTGGCTGGGGATGCCAAATAGTATAGATAGCCACGGCAAAGATAAGCAGAGGTAAGCCTTTTTCTAGCCACTCACTACTAACTAGATTAACAATTAAGGTGCCTGTTATTGCGCCAATAAATGTAGCGATAAAGGAAGCAAGCCAAAAACGTGGTGAGAATAGGTTTTTTTTATAATAAGTCCAAGCCGCTGTTGCAGAGGCAAAGCTTGCAGCAAGTTTATTGGTACCTAAAGCAATATGTGGCGGTAACCCTAGTGATAGCAAGGCAGGGACAGTGAGCATTCCGCCACCGCCTGCAACCGCATCAATAAAGCCAGCGGCAAGGGCAATAATACCGAGTATCAGTAAGGTACTCGGTTCTATCATTTCAATCATTAATTATTCTTTTTTATTCATTTAGTTATATTCAATAACCCGTTTAAAAGGAGGCAGAGAGTCTAATAATGATTTTCCATATCGACGGGTAATAATTCGACGGTCAAGAATCACTACTCTACCAGAGTCCTGCTCTTTTCGCAGTAAGCGACCGACGGATTGAATAAGCTTTTTACTGGCTTCTGGTACTGATATTTGTAAGAAGGGATTTCCGCCTCTGCTTTCAATATATTCAGCGTGGGCTTCTTCTACTGGTGATGTGGGTACAGCAAATGGAATCTTGGTAATAATTAAATTCGTTAGTAAATCACCAGGTAAATCAAGACCTTCAGAAAAACTTCCGGTACCAAATAAGATGCTAGCTTTACCGCTTTTACAGTTTTCTTTATGTTTTTTTAGGGTTTCATTACGTGACTCTTCGCCTTGTACCAATAATTCCCATTTATTCTTTTTCGCTAGTGGGCGTAATGCATCGGCGACTTTATTCATTTGCCAATAGGAAGAGAACAACACCAAACTTGCAGTTTCACCTTCAAGGTATTCAGGTAATATTTCAATTAATAAGTCAGTAAATGCTTCGGCTTGTGGTTCCATTTTTAAAGAGGGGATCACTAATCGCGCATTATTTTGATAATCAAATGGAGATGCCAGTGCTAAAAAGCGTGTTCCATCCGTTTCTGAAACACCAGCCTGACGGCAGAAGAAGTTAAATTGGTTTAAAGCACGCAAGGTTGCTGAAACTAAAATAGATCCTGCTGCGCGACTCCAAAGTAGCTGATCTAGCCGATAGCCGACTTCAAGTGGCGAAACTTCAATAATGTAGTCATTTTCCCGTTCGGGACTTTTTTCTATCCAACGAGCTAACGGAGCCCCTTTTTTATTATTTGGCTGCGCCATCAGTGTCCAGACTTTTTCAAGGTTTTCCACGCGCTGAAGATAAAAACCGATTTCAGTAAGTGCTTGCTCACCTAATCGAGGAATAATTTCGTTTTCTTTCGTACGCTCGGAGATTAAATCTTGGATCTTACCCAATGATTGCATGACTTTTTTACTGGCTTCTTTACAGCCTTTCGCTTCTTCTTCTAACCATTGTGGTAATTCACCATGTTCAAAACGATACACGCCATCTTTATTAAAAATAGCGGGATCAATATTATTGGCAATCTGACTCAATGTTGGAATTAAGTGCTGGATGTTATCTTGTATTGCATTTTGAAAGCGATTAGCTTTTTGATAGTCAGCGAGCTCTGCGTATTTACTTACATTTTGATTGAGTTTTTCAAGCCAACTTGCTGCGCCTTTCAAACTCGCAGCGGCAGATGAGAAGTCACGTGCGACTTGTGGCAGGTGGTGGGCCTCATCAATCACATAAATGGTTTGCTCTGGCTCAGGTAAGATAACCCCACCACCTAGTTCAATATCAGCCATTAACAAAGCATGGTTAGCCACAATAACATCCGCTTTATCTAAGTGCTCACGTGCTTTAGCAAAAGGGCATGTACGATGTTTAGGCATACCAGCATGACAGCTATGTTTATCTGCCATAATTTGCATCCAAACACGATCAGGAATTGTTGTTGGCCAACTGTCTCTGTCGCCATCCCATTTCTTTTGCTCGATTGCCTTTAGCATTCGTTTTAGCAGATCGAGATCAGATTTTTTAGGTTTTTCTTCCCACATGGCGAGTTGAGGATCACCATCAGGTGAACAGCATGCTTCTAACTTATGGTTACAGCAATAGCGTTGACGCCCTTTGGCGAGAATAAAACTGAATTCCTTTGGGAAAATTTGATTAAACAACGGGAGATCTTTGTTGATTAGCTGTTCTTGCAGCGCAACGGTTGCTGTCGAGATCAATAGCTTTTTATTATTGAATAACGCGAAAGGGATCCCACCGAGTAAATAGGCTAAAGATTTACCGATCCCTGTACCAGCCTCAGCCACTAACATTCGATTTTTTTTGTGGTATTCCCCAGCCAGCGTTTTTGCTATTTCTGACACCAAATAGTTTTGTGCGCGACGCGGAATAAAGTTATCTAGCTGTTTTCCTAAATTCTCATAGCACTGCTTGATATCGGTTTTTACTTGGCTGTGTAACATGGCTGAAATTTCATAATGGCAGGGGACGGCATTGTAGCATGAAGTGTCGGTGTTCAAAGTGAATAACGTGGAGTGAGGTGAAATTCAGAGCGTTGAACGGTGCATAATAAGTCATGTGTTTGTTTTAGTACTGACATTTAAGAAACAAAGATAACAATCTCATCAAGTATTAAAGGTGGAATGACAGGAAAGGTGTTTATAAGGAATTTATTTGAGTGATAGGAGCGATATACGGAGACAAAATAATAGTTGTATTGTGCTTTGGATCACGATTGCGAATAGAAAACTGTAATATTAAATACCATAAATGACGACTGGAAACGATCGTCCATTCAAAATGTTTTTTAAAGTTTAAATAGCTAAAATGCCTATTTTTATGTTTTGTTTTTAGTTTTTTATTCTGTTTATTTACACTTTTTAATGGTTTAAATAAAAGGAAAAGCGCCATTTGATAGTGTTTGTTATTTGTATTTATTTGCTGTAACTGATTGAAAATTATGATTGTTTTATATTTTTTTATATTTATTTTATGAAATTTGACAAAAATATTGAACTTCTGTCAGGATGCGAGCCACGAACACCAACTCCTTGTTATTTTAGTTTTTTATTTTTAGAACTGTTGCATAACAAGGAGAAAATAAACAGGAGTGCCGGGAATGGTTCTCCATAAATAAGATAAAGAAAGGCAGTGGACTTATCATGAAAAAAACTCTTTTAGCTCTTGCTGTACTAACAGCTGGTTCTGCAAATGCAGGCATCAACCTATATGACGCAAACGGTGTTAAAGTTGACCTATCTGGTGCTGTTGAAGTTCAAGTTTATGACGGTTATGCAAAAAACGAAGATACAACAATCCGTCTGGATGACGGTGATTTATCTCTAAATGCATCTGTTGCAGTTAGCGATAATCTAAATGTTGTTTCTGGTACTGCGTTTAAATACGAAAGTAAAGAAGTAAAAAATGATGAACTATGGGCTGGTTTCTCAGGTGATTTCGGTACGCTAACATTTGGTCGTCAATTACTTGTTTCAGATGATTCAGGTATTGGTAAGGACTACGAAATGGGTCTAGAGCAAGTAAGCTTTGCTCAAACTGAAGGCGACCGTGCAATTAAGTACGTTTACGACAACGGTACTTTCTACGCTGCTGCTTCTCATAACTTAGGTTCTGATAACAAAACAGAGATCACTGATGGTCGTTTAGGTTTCCGTACTGCTGGTCTTGACGTGCGTGTATACGGTTACGATGCTGAGCGTGTTGGCTACAAAGGTCTAGAAAATTTTGGTGAAGTTGACGGTAAGCCAGTTGTTAAGCCTGGTAAAGCTGGCGATGATGTTCGTGGTTACAACCTAGAAGCGGAATACGCATTCGGTGCTGTAAACCTAGCTGCTTCTTTCGGTCAAATTAAATACAAACACTCTGATACTAAGAAAGTTCAGAAAGACTTAGATCTATACGAAGTTAACGGTTCTTACACATTAGACAAAACAACGTTCGCTCTAGGTTATGTTCACGCTAAAGACCGTCACGAAGATGTTTCTCATGACAACGTATACGCTAACGTAACGCAACAACTACACAGCAATGTTAAAGCATACGCTGAAGTTGGTTACGCTGATAACGACAAGATCTTCAACGAAGTTGAAGAGTTCGGTTACGTTGCTGGTCTAGAAGTTAAATTCTAATTATAGAGTTTACTACCAATAAGCCGCCATTTTGGCGGCTTTTTTATTACATTTTTTCTATAGCTGTTGATATAAATTGCTATAGAAAGAGTTTGATGATCCAACGCTGTATATAAGGGATGTAAAATGAAAAAAATCTTATTGCTAGTCGCATTATTTTCTGGTGCTGTTAATGCGGCAACCTTATCGGTAGGTAATAATCTTGAGTTGTTGGTTGTAGATGGTAAGGAAGTAAAATCAGGCCGCTTCTCTCATGCTGAAAGTATTGAATTATCTGAAGGCAAGCACCAAGTAGTGGTACGTTTTGATGGTGAAGTGAAGCGTGGCTCAAAAACAACAATTTATACAACGCGTCCATATCTATTTGATATTAATATGACTTCGCAAGATGCGGAAATCACCTTGCCACGTTTAACCACAGAATCACAAGCAAAAGCATATTTTGACCGCGATCCAAAATGGATATTAGAGACAGAAGGTGGTGAGAAATTATCGTTAGATGCGGTTGAACTTATTGGTGAAGGTTTTGGAGCGTATAGTGACATGCCGGCACTTGTGGCTGAATATAATAAAAACAACGGTATCATTATTGAAAACGGTAACCCTGTTGATTTACAAAAAACAGTGGTAGAAGTTGATGATAAAACAGGAAAAGTTCAGATCACGGGTGATGCGTTAACGCAATTAAAGTTATGGTATAGCAAGGCATCTAAAGACGATAAAAAAGCGTTTAAAATTTGGATGGCAGAGCACGATTTTAATTAAGACTTACGCTACATTGTAAAAAGCAAAAGGCAGCGACTATCGCTGCCTTTTTCTATATATGTCATTTATTAATGAAGATCAGTCGTGGTGATAACGGCTATGCTCACGACATGCTTTACAGCGAGGTTGTGCTGGGTCTTGCTCTAAATCACGGTATTCAATTTCTTCTTCACAATCAGTACATAAACCATACATACCTAGTTTAAATGAACAGACTGCGGCATCTACTTTTTCAAGACGAATTGCAGTATCAAAAAGAGCAGGAATGAATGATGCTTTCGCCATCGCAATCAGGTCGTTAAGTTCTGCATCATTAATCTTTGCAGGATCAGTAACTAGGCTATTGAGCTGTATTTTATTTTTTAATTCTTCCGCTAGGGTTAAAAATTCTGTATTTAGCGGGCTCTGAAATTGTTGATAATTCATGTCTACCATTGCCGTAATGATTGATTCAATAGAGAAAATTAAACATCACTGTCATTAATTATGGGGATTGATATGAAACAAGAGAGTTGCGAGAAATTTTACATATTAACGAATCCTCCCAAGTTCATTTTTAGTTTAGGTGATATTCATTTTTGAGTTGTGATTTGAATCAAGTCTTAGTGTAAATTTATATCAATAACCCTATTTTCTTTCGGTTTTTGCTAAAAAAATTATCAGATAGAATTTTTTTTTAACAAATATAAAGAAAAAAAAACAAGTTCAGTATCTTCGTCACAGCACTGTCAATTATCTTATATAAAGAAGTAGAGATGGATCATGAATTTGAAGACCCGTTTAGCGTGAAGTATTTCTGTGGTCTGTTGTTATTAATTGCTCTACCGACTTTGCCTGCGAACCTCACTTCTCTTGGGATTATATTAAACTAGGTTAGTCATATGATTAATTTGTTTTGTTACTTATTATTTGATTTATAAGTTTTAATCATCGCTATACTAACCTTATATCTTGCTTCAATATGGAGGTAGCAATGGACACAAGGAATAGCATGATAATGCGACAGAATGCCAATTTAAAAACAAGAGTTGTCTCATCTTTATATGTGGTTACAGGAGCCACCTGTGTTGTCTTAGGGGTGATAGGGATTTTTTTACCACTGTTGCCAACAACCCCATTTTTACTGCTAGCCAGTGCGTGTTTTATGCGAGGTTCACCACGTTTAAATCATTGGCTACGTCATCATCCTACCTTTGGACCGATTTTAGATAATTGGTACCAGCATCGTGCTGTCTCTTCTACCGTAAAACGTCGTGGTAACATCATGATAGTGTGCAGTTTTGCACTGTCTATTTTTCTTGTGCCGTTATGGTGGCATAAATTGATGTTGTTGGTGATGGCGATGACATTGCTCTTTTTCTTTAATAGGTTGACAGTAATTGATAAAACTATGGCTGCAGAGCTAGTTGCTGACAAGCAGGAAAACCAATAAACTGCAACAATAATTCATGACAGATAATTTTGATATTTATCTGCCGGAGTTGATGATATTGCCTGCGATTGAGTAGGCATTTTATTTCTCGCTTGATACTTATCAGCATTGTGAAAGCACGGAAACGATTATGAACCAAGAAACACTTAACTTGATTAAAAATAGTATTCAATCAATTCAAGATTACCCAAAACCGGGGATCTTATTCCGTGATGTGACGAGTTTGATGGAGCAGCCTGAAGCTTACCGTGCAACGATTGCTATTTTAGCTGAAAAGTATAAAGATCAAGGTATTACCAAAATTATCGGTACTGAAGCGCGCGGATTTCTGTTTGGTGCGCCATTAGCATTAGAACTTGGCGTTGGTTTTGTGCCTGTTCGTAAGCCAGGTAAATTACCGCGTGAAGTGATTGCTGAAAGTTACGAGTTAGAATACGGCAAAGACACATTAGAAATTCACAAAGATGCAATTAAACCTGGTGATCGCGTATTGCTTGTAGACGATTTATTGGCAACAGGTGGCACCATTGAAGCGACAACGAATTTAGTGCGTCGTTTAGGTGGTATTGTAGATGATGCTGCATTTGTTATTAACTTGCCAGATATCGGCGGTGAAGCACGCCTGCAAGGCTTAGGCTTAAATGTATATGCTATTTGTGACTTCCCCGGCCACTAAGTATAAATAGAATATTGAACAGTAAGTAAGCCAGATGTTTACTTACTGTTTATTTGCTTAATGATTGCTCTCTCAATTATCTCTTCTCTCGCTCCAAAATACGCAATATGCTAGCATTAGCGCAGGTTTCACCATCAATACACCATGTCTTAGTATTTCTCTTATTTTCTACGAACTATTTGTTTTATGGGTATCTAAAATAAGGTTTAGAGAATAATAGAAATAGAAGCGAGTGTATTCATAAGACGCTGTCTAGATAGAGTAAGGTAGTTATTAATGAGTTATCAGGTTCTGGCCCGTAAATGGCGTCCATCTCAGTTTTCTGATGTGGTTGGTCAGTCACATGTGTTGACAGCCTTAGGCAATGCGTTAACGCAAAATCGCCTTCATCATGCTTACTTGTTCAGTGGCACTCGTGGTGTGGGTAAAACAACCATCGCGCGCATTTTCGCCAAAGGACTAAACTGTGAAGAAGGGATCACTGCAACCCCCTGTGGTAAATGTACAACGTGTCGTGAAATTGACGAAGGACGTTTTGTTGATCTATTAGAGATAGATGCCGCGTCTCGTACCAAAGTAGAAGATACTCGTGAATTGCTCGATAATGTTCAGTATAAGCCTGCTCGTGGACGCTTTAAAGTGTACTTGATTGATGAAGTACATATGTTATCTCGCCACAGTTTTAATGCTTTACTCAAAACGTTAGAAGAGCCACCGGAGTACGTTAAATTTATTTTAGCGACAACGGATCCTCAAAAGTTGCCGGTTACGATTTTATCTCGTTGTTTGCAGTTTCATTTAAAGCACCTTGATCATCAACAAATTCAAACGCAATTAGAAACAGTACTCACAGAAGAAAAAGTAGAGTATGAAGCTAAAGCATTGAGTTTATTAGCGCGCGCTGCAGAAGGCAGTATGCGTGATGCGTTAAGTTTAACGGATCAAGCGATTGCTTTGGGAAACGGCCAAGTTGGCATTGATAATGTCGCGACAATGCTTGGCACATTAGACACAGATCAAGCGTTATTTTTACTTGAAGCTGTTGCGCAAGCAAATGCAAATATTGCGATGAACAGTTTACAAGAACTGGCGAATATTGGCGTTGAATGGGACAGCTTACTGCGTGAATTAGCCTGTCAATTGCACCGTGTAGCCATGTATCAAGCTTTACCTGCGAGTTTAGATGAAGCCTTGCCTGACGCTGAGCGTATCAGTTTGTTAAGCCAATTGATGACGCCACAAGATGTGCAGCTATGCTATCAAATTGCGGTGCAAGGTCGACAAGATTTAGGCTATGCCCCTGATGGTCGAACTGGACTTGAAATGGTGCTATTGCGTATGTTGGCATTTAGACCTGTTGTTTCATCAGGGATCCAGCCACAAGCGATCAATGTTCCTAGCACTCAGCCAGTCGCGGCAGTACCAGCGGCGAATCCAAACCCTACTGGGCAACAAGGTGTTTCACGCGTACAAGCGTTAAAAGCGCAGATGCAAGCCACGCATACGGAGCCTGTATCTCCAGTCGCACCGCATCAAATACAACAATCTAATGTTGCTATTAATCCAGAGATGAATATGGCGCCAATGCCACCTCATTCTGTGATGCCAGAACCTCAAGTGGGACCAGCTCAGTCAAGTGCTCAATCACAACCTGCTGCGCCACAACGTTCTCAGGAGCCTGTATCACAGGCATCGCAACCGATGAGTGCGCCTGAAATGCCAGCGGCACCTGCTGAAACATCACGTTCAGGCTCGCCAGCTAGTGGGTTATTGGCGGCACGTAATAGGTTACGCAGCCAGAAACAGCGTGGTCATGATGATGCACAGGTTTCATCGGTAAAAAAGACGCCAACGACGTCAGCTAAAAAAGTCGCTACTTCCGTATTAGATCGTGTTGCGAATAAGCAAAAAGCGATACCTACGAGTGTTTCACGTGCGATGCCGACGTCGAATCTCCCAGCACAACAGCTACAAGAGAAAGAAGATCAAGAATACCGCTGGAAACCGACAGCAAAACCGGATGCTGAAGAGGCTAAAAAAGTCGATGTTGCTCCACGTGTTTTAAAGAAAGCACTAGAGCACGAAAAAACACCTGAAATGACAAAAATACTTGTCAATGAAGCGGCAAATCAGGATAGTTGGGCAAACTTAGTGACGCAGTTGGATGTGGGTAAATTAATCCAACAGCTAGCCTTGAACTCTTCTTTTGAGCAGCAAGGTGATCAAATCACATTGCATTTACGCGCAGCGCAACAGCATTTAAATGGTGAGCGTGCGAAAGAACAATTATGTAGTGCATTAAGTTCCGTATTAGGACACTCAGTCATGTTGAATATCGTACTGGGTGAAGAAGGAAAAACACCGTTAGAATTACGTGAAGAGCTGTATCAACAAAAGCTGTTACAAGCAAAACAGAGCTTAGATAACGATCAAAATGTGATGTTTATTTGTCAGCGTTTTGCCGCTCAACTGGATGAAGACAGTGTTCGACCAATTTAAAGGTTTTTAACCAGACCAAGATAGAGAGAGAAAAGATATGTTTGGTAAAGGTGGCATGGGTAACATGATGAAGCAGGCGCAGCAGATGCAAGAGCGTATGCAGAAGATGCAAGAAGAAGTAGCAAACATGGAAGTAACTGGTGAATCAGGTGCTGGCCTTGTTAAAGTTACTATCACTGGTAGCCACAGTGTTCGTCGTGTTGAAATTGATGAAAGTCTAATGGAAGACGACAAAGACATGCTAGAAGATCTTATCGCAGCAGCATTTAACGATGCTTCTCGTCGTATCGAAGAAGCACAAAAAGAAAAAATGGCTTCAGTTACTGGCGGTATGAACCTACCTGCTGGCTTTAAACTGCCATTCTAATTAATGCGTACCAGTCACTTACTGGAGCATTTAATGGAAGCTTTACGCTGTCTACCGGGGGTTGGTCCTAAGTCAGCACAGCGTATGGCTTTTAGTTTGCTACAGCGTAATCGCCAAGGTGGTTTACAACTTGCAGATGCACTGAGTCAGGCTATGACTGAAATTGGACATTGCCGTGATTGTCGAACATTTACTGAAGATGATGTTTGTGCCATTTGTGAAAATCCTCGCCGCCAAGAAAACGGATTAATTTGTGTTGTTGAAAGTCCTGCGGATATTGTCGCAGTAGAAGCAACAGGACAATTTTCTGGCCGTTATTTTGTATTGATGGGGCACTTGTCACCACTTGATGGTATTGGACCTTCTGATATTGGTCTTGATCGTCTTGAAAATCGATTACAGCATGAAAATATCAGTGAAGTAATTCTTGCAACTAACCCTACGGTTGAAGGGGAGGCCACAGCGCATTACATTGCTGAGTTATGTCATGAATATGATGTACCGGCGAGCCGTATTGCTCATGGTGTTCCTGTCGGTGGTGAGTTAGAGCTTGTTGATGGTACAACGCTATCGCACTCATTAGCAGGGCGTCAGCGTTTATAGTCTGGCGAGAATAAATAAAAACCGCGCTCATATAGCGCGGTTTTTTTATGTGTTATTTAAAGCCTGTATTTTTTACAGCGAGTAAAGAATATTAGAGCCGTAGGTTAAACTGGTTAATAACAGTGAATTTTTGTTTATCACATCAATCCGACGGCTTTCTTGCGCATTCATTCTGAAAATATCTTTTACAACATTAAGTTGCTTATCATCAAAATCAATATTTGTACCAGATGTTACGTCTTTAAACTCTGTGGGCTCAGTAAGCAGATAGCCACCACTGACATCCCATTGACCGGATTCAGAAATATGAATCGTTACGGGCGTTGCTTTCTCACTATACAGCTCTAACGTCGTAATACGTGAATAGGTATGGTTAGGCAAATACACCATATTACTGCTTTGTTTTACTTTACGTAGTGTGCCTAAATTATCGAGTTGTGTTGGCTCAATGCGACTAAATGTCGTACTTTGCCATTCTCGCGACATTAGTAGCTGCTCTTGTTTGTAATCTGTTGAAAAATAAACCCAACTACAAACAGTGATAGAAATAGCAAGGATCCCAAAAGGCCAATACTTACGAATAATATGCGAGAAGGTAATAGGAGAATTTACTGGCATAATTTCACATTATCCTCATGGCTAGTCAGTAAACGTAAGGTGATGTTTTCCATTGGTACACTGCTGCTATGTAAGTAATTCAAATACAGTTGATTATTTTGTCCACCAGTGACGATGACTTCGGTTGGTTTACCTTCATCCTGATGATTTTTCAAATAATCACTGACGCAACTACTGATCATATTGTTCCAATCTTTCATCACTGGATTACTAATTGGCGTATAAATTTTTACGCCCTCAACTTGAAGAAGTGGACGAAAAGCAGCCGATTTTGGGGGCATACTTAAATTAACAACAACCGGTAATATTAAAGCGATCGCCAGTGCTATCCAACCAAGCCATGTTATCTTCGGTTTGGTTTCTATCGAGGGTGGTATCGATGATTCAGCCTCTGTTATTTGTTCAACGATCTCGCTATCTGTAACATCAACACTTGGTGTATCAAGAGGGGAAATATGTTCTGGATGCGGTAAAGTTTCTTGGGCTGCAACATTAGAATCCATGCCTTCTTCATCGACATAGGGATCGACAGTGGCAATGATTTGGTAACCACGTTTGGGCACAGTTTTTACAAATGCAGGCGACTTAGTTGAGTCTTTTAGTGCTTTACGCAACGTTGAAATAGCTTGTGTTAAACTTGAGTCATCGACTTCAAAGCCTTGTTCGCGCCAAACATAATCGTGAATACGCTGGCGAGTAATAATGAGGCTTGGATCTTCGATTAGAAGACTCAAGGCGCGGCTTTCATTACTGCCTAAACGAATTAACTCATTATTTTCTAGTTTATCAATTAAACTGTTATCGTTTGGATCAAAAATGAATCGTTGTCCGATTAAAAACTTTTTTGCGTGTGTGGGCATTTTTTAACCTTAGCAATGATCTTCTAATTATTCATTGTTCTATAAGTTTGCTGAATGGTTTCTTAATCTAAAAATATAAAACGGAATCTGAAAAAATATAAAAAATAAAAATCGTGTTATTTTAGGTTGAAATTATACCGTTTGACCATATTTATCTTAAAAATAACACCTAACAATTTCCAATGGAGTAGAGATGAGCGAGCAAGTAGTTGATAAAAATAAGGAAACTCGTGGTTTTCAGTCGGAAGTAAAACAATTACTTCACCTAATGATCCATTCACTTTACTCGAATAAAGAGATTTTCTTACGTGAATTGATCTCAAATGCGTCTGATGCGGCAGATAAGCTACGTTTTAAAGCCTTATCACAGTCTGATTTGTATGGTGACGATTCTAACCTATGCGTTAAGTTATCAATCAATGAGCAAGCGGGTACATTAACTATTAGTGATAATGGTATTGGTATGACTCGTGAGCAGGCGATTGAGCATTTAGGCACAATTGCTAAATCAGGTACGAAAGAATTCTTCTCTCAGCTAAAAGAAGATGAAAGTAAAGATTCGCAATTAATTGGTCAGTTTGGTGTGGGTTTTTACTCAGCATTCATTGTGGCAGATTCGGTAACGGTTAATACACGTGCAGCTGATGTTGCGGCTGATGAAGCGGTAAGTTGGCAGTCTGCTGGTGAAGGTGATTACAGTATTGAAACTATCACTAAAGCGAATCGTGGTACTGATATTATCTTGCATCTACGTGAAGATGATAAAGAGTTTTTAAATGAGTATCGCTTACGTGAAATCGTGGGTAAGTATTCAGACCATATTGGTATTCCTGTTCTTATTCAAACCGAAGAAAAAGACGAAGAAGGTAAAGTAACAGGAACAAAGTGGGATCAGATCAATAAGGCCCAAGCATTGTGGACACGTAATAAGTCCGACATCAGTGAGGAAGAATATAAAGAATTCTACAATCACGTTGCGCATGATTACGCAGAGCCTTTGGTATGGTCACATAACCGCGTTGAAGGTAAGCAAGATTACACTAGTCTGCTTTACATCCCGTCGACGGCACCTTGGGATCTGAATAATCGTGATGGTCAGCATGGCTTAAAACTGTATGTACAACGTGTATTTATTATGGATGATGCACAGCAGTTTATGCCGACATACCTTCGCTTCGTGCGCGGCTTAATTGATTCAAACGATCTGCCACTGAACGTATCGCGCGAAATTCTACAAGATAACAAGGTAACTCAAGCGCTACGTAAAGCGTGTACCAAGCGCGTGTTGCAAATGCTTGAGCGTATGGCGAAAAATGATGCTGAGAAGTATCAGACGTTCTGGAAAGCGTTTGGTCAGGTATTAAAAGAAGGGTTAGCTGAAGATTTTGCTAATCGTGACAAAATTGCCAACTTGCTACGCTTTAGCTCAACAGAAAATGACTCACAAGAGCAAACAGTATCGCTTGCCGATTACGTGAGCCGCATGAAAGAAAACCAAGATAAGATTTATTATCTAACCGCAGATAATTTTAATGCAGCGAAACATAGCCCACACCTAGAGCAATTCCGTGCTAAAGGGTTGGAAGTGATTTTGATGTACGATCGTATTGATGAGTACCTAATGGGCCACTTGCCAGAATTTGAAGGCAAGCAGTTCCAAGCGATTACTAAATCTGATCTTGATCTTTCAAGCTTTGACGATGAAGCAGTGAAAGAGAAGCAAAAAGAGACGGAAAAAGAGTTTGCTTCAGTGACTGAGCGAACAAAAGGTTACTTAGGCACACGTGTAAAAGATGTACGTGCAACGTTCAAACTTCATGACACACCAGCAGTTGTTGTGACAGATGAAAACGAAATGGGTACCCAAATGGCGAAACTGCTAGCAGCAGCGGGTCATGATGCGCCAGAGGTTCAATACATTTTTGAATTAAACCCTGAGCATGCATTGGTTAAGAAAATGGCAGATGAAGCAGATGAAGAAGTGTTTGGTCGTTGGGTTGAATTCTTGCTCGGTGAAGCGATGTTAGCTGAACGCGGTACGATGGAAGATCCTTCTCAGTTCCTTGCTGCAATTAACAAGTTGCTGATTAAATAACCAAATAACTTGCTTGTATCAAATACTATTCTGATAAAGCATGTAAACCAAGCCCAGTCATTGTACTGGGCTTGCGAGTCTCGCTTATTCAGTGTATTTTCACTTTTTTGCAAAAATTCCACTCTATTAAAGGGGATCACAATGCGCATCATTCTTCTGGGCGCTCCAGGTGCAGGTAAAGGTACTCAAGCTCAATTCATCATGGAAAAGTTTGGTATTCCTCAAATTTCAACTGGTGACATGCTACGTGCAGCTATCAAAGCGGGTACTGAACTAGGCAAGCAAGCGAAATCAGTGATCGATGCAGGTCAATTGGTATCTGACGATATCATTCTTGGTCTTGTAAAAGAGCGTATTGCGGCAGATGATTGCGCAAAAGGCTTCCTACTAGATGGTTTCCCACGCACAATTCCTCAAGCTGATGGTCTAAAAGAAAACGGTGTTAACGTTGATTACGTTATCGAGTTTGATGTGGCTGACGATGTGATCGTTGAGCGTATGGCGGGTCGTCGTGCTCACCTTCCTTCTGGTCGTACTTACCACGCTGTTTACAACCCACCAAAGGTTGAAGGTAAAGATGACGTAACAGGTGAAGATCTTGTTATCCGTGAAGACGACAAAGAAGAAACAGTTCGTGCACGTCTAAATGTTTACCACACACAAACTGCACCTCTTATCGAGTACTATGGTAAAGAAGCGGCAGCGGGTAACACGAAATACCTTAAGTTTGATGGTACACTTCCTGTTGCTGAAGTGAGCGCTGAGCTAGAAAAAGCATTAGCTTAATATTGATATAGGCTGTTTTAGATAGCTTGTAACAATGAAAAAAACGGGCTTACCTATTGGTATAGTCCGTTTTTTTATGGTTTAAATAGGGGTTAATAAAGGCGGGATACGTCTTTTTCTGATCAAAGTGATCTAAAAGCGATCAGCCTTCGTTTAGCTTCGGTTGCATGATTAATATTTTTTGATCAGAAAGCTTGGTTTAGGACAGATAAGAGCGAAAACCGATGAATAAAGACAATAAAAAATACGGTGTATTGTTAGTTAACTTAGGTACGCCTGATGCACCGACGGCGGCTGGGGTGAAACAATTTCTATCTCAATTTTTACACGATCACCGTGTCGTCGATATGACTCGCTGGTTATGGTGCCCCATTTTACACGGCGTAATTTTGCCGATTCGCTCACCGAAAGTTGCTAAATTATATCAATCTGTTTGGATGGAAGATGGCTCACCATTGATGGTGTATTCAAAACGCCAACAAAAAGCATTAACAGAGATACTTCAAGTCCCAGTTGAACTGGGTATGACTTATGGTAATCCGAGTACTCAGGCTGGTTTGGAGCGTCTAAAGCAGCAAGGTTGTGATAAGGTTTTAGTTTTACCGTTATATCCTCAGTATTCAGGTACTACCACCGCTGCTGTATTTGATCGTATTGCGAAAGACTTAAAGTCCATATCGTATATCCCAGAGTTGCGCTTTATTAATCATTATTACGATCACCCTGATTATATTTCAGCGTTAGCCGAGACGGCTAAAACGGTGTGGGCAGAAAAAGGCGAGCCTGATTACTTATTATGTTCATATCACGGTATTCCTAAACGTTATGCTGATAATGGCGATCCGTATCCCGATCATTGTAATGGTACAACGGAGCTATTAGCGAAGATGCTTGAGATGCCGCGTGAAAAAATGAGCATGAGCTATCAGTCTATTTTTGGACGTGAAGAATGGTTAAAACCGTATACGGAAGGCACGATAAAATCATTGGCAGAGAAAGGTGTAAAACGCCTTGATGTTATGTGTCCTGCGTTCTCTGTTGATTGTTTAGAAACCCTTGAAGAAATTGCAGAGCAGTGCAAAGAAGTGTTCATTGAAGCGGGTGGGGTAGAATTTAATTTGATCCCTTGCCTTAATGATAGCCAGGCACATATTACAATGATGGAAAACTTGGTGAAACAACATGTTCAAGGTTGGGAATAGTCAGTTTTTATTCTGTAACTTACATTGACGATAACGTTTACGCTCTCATTTGTGTTGATATATCTCAAAACCAATGAGAGCTTTTGCTTTTATGTTCTATATTCTGTGATAGAATTCGCAAAATTTACAACTTGATAGCGCATAGACATGAAATTTCCAGGCCAACGAAAATCTAAGCATTACTTTCCGGTACATGCTCGCGATCCACTTTTAAGTCAAACGAAACAAGAGAAGCGTCTAGCACGTACTCATGTTGTCGGTATTGACCAAACATTGGTAGATATTGAAGCTTATGTGGATGATGAATTCCTGGAACGCTATGAGTTAAGTAAAGGCCATTCTTTGGTTATTACTGATGAAAAAGCAGAAGCGCTATATCAAGAGCTAAAAGAGAACAACCTTGTTACTCACGAGTTTGCTGGTGGCACGATTGGTAATACGCTACACAACTATTCTGTGTTAGCGGATGATAAATCTGTTCTTCTAGGCGTGATGAGTAAAGACATTGAGATCGGTAGTTACGCGTACCGTTACCTTTGTAATACATCAAGCCGCATGGATATGAACTACCTTCAACCTGTTGACGGTCCTATTGGTCGTTGTTTTGCTCTTATTTCAAAAGACGGTGAACGTACCTTCGCTATCAACGAAGGTAAGATGAACCAACTTGAACCTGATAGCATTCCTGAACATGTGTTTGAAAATGCGTCTGCACTTGTGTTAACGGCGTATTTAGTGCGTTGTAAGCCTGGCGATCCTATGCCAGCGGCAACAATGCGCGCCATTGAATATGCGAAAAAATACGATGTACCTGTGGTATTAACATTAGGTACAAAGTTCGTTATTCAAGACGATCCACAATGGTGGCGCGACTTCCTTCGTGATCATGTAACAGTTGTTGCAATGAATGAAGATGAAGGTGAAGCGTTAACTGGTGAGTCTGATCCGCTTGTAGCAGCTGATAAAGCATTAGAATGGGTTGATCTTGTTCTTTGTACTGCAGGCCCTGTAGGTTTATATACCGCAGGTTACACTGATGATAACGCTAAGCGTGAAACAAGTTTACCGTTACTTCCAGGTGATATTGCTGAGTTTAACCGCTATGAATTTAGCCGACCAATGCTTAAAACGGCGTGTGAGAATCCAATTAAGGCGTATTCACATATTGCTCCTTATATGGGCGGTCCTGAGCGTATTAAGAATACTAACGGTGCTGGTGATGGTGCACTTTCAGCATTACTGCATGATATGTCTGCAAACCGCTACCATAAAGAAAACGTGCCGAACTCGAGTAAGCACCAACATTCTTTCCTAACTTATTCATCGTTCTCACAGGTTTGTTTATATTCAAACCGTGTAAGCTACGAAGTCTTGGCTCAGTATTCTCCACGTTTATCTCGTGGTCTGCCAGAGCGTGAAGATAGTTTGGAAGAAGCATACTGGGAACGTTAAGTTTCATATAGATATAAAAAAACCGCCAACACATTTTCGTGCTTGGCGGTTTTTTATTAGCTGCAGTTTAGAGCAAACTTATTTTTTATAAGCTTCGTTATGTACAGCTGCTACTGCACGACCTGATGGGTCTGCTGCGTTCTTAAAGCTCTCATCCCATTCAATCGCTTTTGCACTTGAACAAGCAATCGATGGACCACCCGGTACACATTTTGCCGCACTTTCTAGCGGGAACAACTCTTCAAAGATCTCACGGTATGCGTAACCTTCTTTGGTTGTTGGTGTGTTGTAAGGGAAGCGGTAAGCCGCTGTTTCAAGCTGTTGATCCGTTACTTTTTCTTCAGCCACTTCTTTTAGCGTATCAATCCAGCTGTAACCTACACCATCAGAGAACTGCTCTTTTTGACGCCATGCGATAGATTCTGGTAGGTAGTGCTCAAAACACTCACGTAAGATGTGTTTTTCCATCTTACCGTTACCACACATTTTATCTTCAGGGTTCAGACGCATTGCCACATCGATAAATTCTTTATCTAGGAATGGTACTCGGCCTTCAACACCCCATGCCGCTAACGATTTGTTTGCTCGTGCACAGTCAAACATGTTCAGAGCAAGCAATTTACGTACAGTTTCTTCATGGAACTCTTTCGCGTTCGGTGCTTTATGGAAGTATAAGTAGCCACCAAAGATTTCATCTGCACCTTCACCAGAAAGTACCATCTTGATACCCATTGCCTTGATTTTACGACCCATTAGGAACATTGGGGTAGAAGCACGAATGGTTGTCACATCGTAAGTTTCAATGTGATAAATCACATCACGGATAGCATCTAGACCTTCTTGAATCGTGTAAGTCATTTCATGGTGAACGGTACCAATTTTATCTGCAACTTCACGCGCTGCTTTTAAATCAGGGGCACCTTCAAGACCCACGGCAAAAGAGTGAAGTTGAGGCCACCATGCTTCAGATTGGTCATTATCCTCAATACGCATTGCAGCAAAGCGTTTTGCCACAGCTGATGTAATTGATGAATCTAAACCACCTGATAGTAGTACACCGTAAGGTACATCTGTCATTAACTGACGCTTAATAGCGGCTTCTAATGCTTCAGTTAATTCTTCTTTGCTGGTTGAGTTACCTTGTACGGCTGCGTATTCATTCCAATCACGGGTGTAATACCGTTGTGGCTCGGCATCAGCACTACCGTAGTAACAACCAGGAGGGAATTCACTCACTGTTTTACACACAGGTACCAGCGCTTTCATTTCTGATGCAACATAGTAGTTACCGTTTTCGTCAAAGCCTTGGTACAACGGAATAATACCAATGTGATCACGACCTACAAGGTAAGTATCTTTTTCTTCATCGTACAGTACAAAGGCGAAAATACCGTTAAGCTCTTCAAGTAACTCTTCGCCCATATCTTGGTATAGCGCAAGAATAACTTCACAATCTGAATCTGTTTGGAAATCGTATTTACCTTCATAGCGAGCACGGATTTCTTTGTGGTTGTAGATTTCACCGTTAACCGCAAGAATTAATTTTTTATCTGGGCTATATAGCGGTTGTGCACCACTGTTTAAGCCAACAATCGCTAGACGCTCATGCGCAAGAATGGCATGTTCTGATGCGTAAATACCTGACCAGTCTGGGCCGCGGTGACGAAGCTTTTTCGACATTTCTAATGCGATAGGACGCAATGCTGCTGCGTCGCTTTTAATGTCTAGGATCCCAAATACAGAACACATAGTAATACCACTCCAACGTTATCTTTTTATATCCATAAATCTTAGAAACACAGATGTAACCGAAAGGTTTATATAATGAAAATAAAACTTTTTATTTATGTGCGTTTCTCTTTGATTGTTAAAATTGCGTATTCTGAAGTAAATTGCAATAAAAAATCTTCAATCGATTAAAATAAAACGCCTTAGGTGAATATCATTCAGTAAAAGCGCCTTTAACTGAATTAAATCTAATTTGTTTGGCTTTTTGTTTAAAAAAATAAACAGTAGTTGTTACCACTGTTTATTTTTCGCTGCGAAATAAGGGGGCGTACTTATAGGATTATGATTTGATTGCTGTTATGTCTGGCTTTAAGTGATCACATACATTACGAGCAAAACCACTGCCAGCCTCATTGAAGATGTTGAAGACGGCATCAATACCTTGTTCATACAGTAACTCTTCATCATCATTGTACTGAGCAATTGCTGCTATTTTACCTTGGAAATGACGAGCTTTAATTTGCTCCAAGGCATAAACGTTCGCCTGACTATGAGGCATTGCTAATAAAATAAGAGTTATACGTTCTTTGCTGATAACCCGCGCCCAAAAATCAGGATCAGTCGCATCGCCTTGAATAACATTACGTCCTTCTTTGCGTTGCTTCTCTGCGGATTCCTCTCGGGTTTCAACGCCTATGATTTGCTTGCCGTAACGTGCTTGTAACTCATCATATGCCCCCGTGCCTATTCGACCCATACCAAGAATTAACACTTTTGATTGTCCAAGATCGATCAGTTTGTCATCGGCGTTGAGTTTTTCTGGTTCAAATTCTTTTAGCCATTTTGATGCTTCTGTATAAAGTTTATGGCTCACGCTGTTGAGAGGGGCTGCGAGCAAAAATGAAAAAGAAACGGCAATAGCGATAGCCACTAAAAAAGTACCCGGTAATAGTCCGAGTTTATAAGCCACACCACCGACAATTAAACCAAACTCGCTGTAATTAAATAGTGTTAACGTCGCGAGCATTGAGGTACGGACACGGTAACGACACAAATGGAATATGCCGTAGTACAACATGCCTTTAAGCGGTAATAAGAGTAGTAAAACAAATGCCATCAGTAACCCATTAAGCGTCGGGGTTTCTGACAGGCCAATATTTAAGAAAAAGCAAACAAGTAACAGCTCTTTAAAGTTAAAGAGTGATTTTGCCATTTCAGAAGACTTACTGTGTCCTGCCATTAGCATCCCGATCAATAGCGCACCCAAATCAGGCTTCATACCAACCAGTTTAAATAACCCTGCACCGAGCACTAGCGCAAGAGTAATGGCATAGAGTACCAGTACTTCACCGTGACCTGCTTTGTCTAAGATCTTGTATAGGATAGGGCGAATTAACGGTAGGGCGAAAAGTCCAAGCGCATACACTTCTGGCATTTTTCCACTTGAGATAGTCAAGAATATAACGGCGAAGATATCTTGCATGACCAGAATACCGATAGAGACGGTACCGTACTTTGCATTTAACTCGCCTTTTTCTTGTAACAGCTTAATGGCAAATACTGTACTGGAAAAAGACAGCGCAAACCCGATAAGAATTAATTGGCTTAACGCCATGTCGCTGAACATGGTTAAACCAAGCTGTTTTAATACTAATAAACAGAGGGTAAATAAGGTTGTTGATAAGAGATTATGTAAGGTAGCACCACCCCAAACTTCTTTTTTAAGTAAGGACCTCACATCCAGCTTTAAACCAATGGTAAAAAGAAGCAGTGTTACCCCTAAGTTAGCTAAGGTTTCTAATGTGGGTGTAGAAGTAAAGCCAAAACTGTTAAGACTAAAGCCTGCAACAAGAAAACCCACAAGAGGGGGGAGTTTGCAACGTAGAGCAATAAAACCAATGATAAAAGCGGTAAGTATGTAGATAAATTCCATATCTTGTACAACATCCTTGCAAGATAACAATCTGGAGAAATAGTGTGAAGCTGATGAGATTAGGGGCGTATTAAATCAATACGCCCCTTTGCTCTGAATTTATATGGTGCTGTGATTAGTCTTCTAATAGAAGCTGTAATAATACACCGTTTAACATGGCGCGTTTGATCATTGAAAATGCACCTATGGTCGGCTGGTTATAAAGCTCAGATGCAACAACCGGTAAGTCATGATGAAATCTTGAGAGTGATTGTGTTTCAACACAACGTCGAATCGCTGGAAAAACAATCTCTTGGGCATGAGTAATGTTACCCGCAAGAATGATTTTTTGAGGGTTGAACAAATTGATGGTCATCGCAAGAGCTTTGCCCAATTGATTTCCAACTTTTATCAACGCTTGGGTTGCTAACTCATCACCATCATTTGCCGCATTACAAATCGCAAGCATTGTTATATCTTCAAGCGCTTGTAATGAACTTGGATAGCCTTGGTCGAGCAAATGTTGAACATTTTTAACTATTGCGGGATCGGCTGCGACTGTTTCTAAACAACCAAAATTACCGCATTGGCATTTATCGCCTAAAGGATCGATTTGAATATGGCCGATCTCGCCCACGTTACGGTTAAAGCCCAAGAATACTTGACCATTAACAATAATACCGGCACCTGTACCGTTGTGAACACTGACTAGAATTGAGTCTTTACAATCGCGGCTTGCACCGAAGTAATGTTCAGCTAGCGCTAGGCCTCGAATATCATTACCGACAAAACAAATAACACCGAATTGTTTTTTAATAATGTCAGCTAATGGAAAGTCATCAATTTCAATATGTGGCATATATTCCACAATACCATGCTCAGGGTTCACTAAGCCGGGGAGCGTAATACCAAATGCAACCAATTCTTTCATTACATTTTGGTTATTACTGATGAAATTTTGGATATGCTCAAGTAAACCATCAATTAAGGCTTGTTGGCTGGTATAAGAAAATGGGTGAGCGGTACCTGTTATATGGTTACCACTTAAATCATAAAGGGTTATTTCAATGTAATTTCGACCAATACGCACCGCAATAGAATGAAATGCTGCTGATTCAGTTGTCAGCGATATTGCCCGTCTACCGCCGGTTGATGCTTGTTGCGCGACCTCTTTGATTAGGCCGCGCTCAAGTAGTTGGCGGGTTATTTTAGTAACACTGGCAGGAGCAAGCTGACTAACATCAGCCACCTGAATACGTGAAATAGGGCCCTGCAAGTCAATCAAGCGATAAACAGCTGCACTGTTTAGCTGTTTTACGAGATCAACATTACCAATTTGTCCGCCTGTCATAATTAGCTCTGTTTGTATTCACCATTAACAATTGTCGCCTGAACATGATAATCGCGATCAAACACAGTAAGATTTGCTACCATGCCTTTTCTTATAGCCCCAAGTTTCTTGTCTACACCAATAGCGCGAGCAGGATAAAGTGTGGCCATACGAATCGCTTCGTCCAAGGCGATACCTACATGTTCAACACTATTTTGAATTGCTTCAATCATTGTCAGTGCTGAACCACCAAGTGTGCCTTCTTCAGTTACACACATGCCGTTTCGGTAATATACCTTTGTCCCAGTAAAAAGAAAGCTATCGATGTTTGCACCTGCTGGAGCTGTGGCATCGGTCACTAAAACTAAACGCGTATTCTTCATTTTATGAGCCATGCGGATATTGGCATAGTCAACATGGAAACCGTCAGCAATAACGCCTGTATAGATTTCACTGCTATCGTAAATAGCACCAACTAGACCTGGCGAACGACCTTCTACTGGACTCATCGCATTGAATAAATGCGTAGTAAAACTAATACCGAGATCGAAGCCTTGTCTTGCTTCTTCGTATGTCGCATTACTGTGTCCTGCCGATACGACAATACCTGAATCAATCAGTTTCTGAATATGCTCAGGTGAATTCAGTTCAGGTGCGAGAGTGACTTTAGTAATAACATCAGCATTATCACACAAGAACGCAATCATATCGTCACTCGCTGGACGAATGAAATCCGGGCGGTGAACCCCTTTCTTTACAACATTAATATAAGGGCCTTCTAGGTGTAGGCCTAATGCTTGATTGTGGTATTTTGCTTGATAGTCACGAATAGCTGAAACTGCACGTTTCATGTCTTCGTCGGGGGAGGTGATAAGCGTAGGGAGAAAGCTAGTACAACCTGATTTTAGGTTGGCTTGGTGCATAATATCAATGGCTTCGGCGGTGGTTTCATTGTTGAACATCACCCCTCCACAACCATTTAATTGTAAGTCAATAAAGCCAGGAGAGAGGTTTGCACCATGAAGATCGATAGTGTCGATGCCATCGAGTAAATGATTAATCGGGCAGATTGCATGAATGTTCACGCCGTCAATAATGACGGCGTGGTTATTCAGCACTTCGCTACCGGTAAAAATATTACAGTTGGTAAGCGCGTACATGAATATTCCTTAATAGGATTAAAGGTGGTTAATATTTTCCGCTTCTAGTTCTTGGAAGTACTTAACGGTCTTCACTTTTAGCTCTTGAGTTGATGGCTCATCACAAACAATCATTGATTTAGGATGTAGCTGCAGTGCAGATACTGTCCATAGGTGATTGACACTGCCTTCAACCGCAGCTTGTAGTGCCTGTGCTTTGTTGTGGCCAGTGATAAGGATCATGACTTCTTCAGAATCAAGCAGAGTACCAACACCGATAGTTAGCGAGTACTTAGGTACTTGGTTGATATCGCCATCGAAGAAGCGAGAGTTAGCAATACGCGTTTCGTGCGTTAGTGTTTTGATTCGTGTACGAGATGCTAATGATGATGCTGGCTCATTGAAAGCAATGTGGCCGTCGTTGCCTACACCACCCATGAATAGGTTGATTTTACCGTAAGATTTGATCTTATCTTCGTAACGTTGGCACTCAGCAACGTGATCTTCTGCGTTACCGTCAAGAAGGTTAATGTTCTCTTCTTGGATGTCAACGTGGTTGAAGAAGTTGTTGTACATGAAGTTACGGTATGATTCTGGGTGATCTGCAGGCATGCCTACGTACTCATCCATGTTGAAAGTAACAACATGTTTAAAGCTTACTTCACCAGCTTGGTATAGCTCGATAAGACGTTTGTAAGTTGCAAGTGGTGTACCACCAGTTGGTAGACCCAATACAAATGGACGCTCAGCTGATGGTTCGAATTTATTGATACGATCTGCGATGTAGCGAGCTGACCATAAACCAACATCTTTAGCGTTATTTAGCGGGATTAGTCTCACGTTGATACCTCGTTGAAGAAAGTTAAAACAGGAAAAATCTTAGCGACATAGCGCCTTTGTTTCGAATGATAAAATAAGTTTTATGATCGAGCTAGCAAAATCACTCAGTTCTAACCTCCGTCGGTGATTGAGATCACAAATGATGAGCTTTTAATTTGCGGGGCGAAATTAATTTCTTAAACTGCGAATAACTTAATACGGATAGCTTATAAACAGTTATTTAATTACATCTAAGAAAACCATAGGGGGAACTAAGGGTGAATATTCTTGGATATTTTCAAAAAGTAGGTAAGGCATTAATGGTGCCAGTTGCAGTACTTCCTGCAGCGGCAATCTTAATGGGTATCGGTTACTGGATTGATCCGAACGGCTGGGGTGCAAACTCTGCATTAGCTGCTTTCTTGATCAAGGCTGGTGCGGCAATTATTGATAACATGTCTGTACTGTTTGCAGTGGGTGTTGCATACGGCATGTCTAAAGATAAGGATGGTGCAGCAGCACTTTCTGGTTTTGTAGGTTTCCTTGTGGTAACAACGCTTCTTGCACCGGGTGCAGTCGCGCAAATCCAAGGTATTGACCCAAGCGCAGTTCCAGCTGCATTTGGTAAAATCAATAACCAATTCGTAGGTATCTTAGTCGGTATCGTATCAGCTGAGTTGTACAACCGTTTCTCAAACGTAGAACTACACAAAGCACTAGCGTTCTTTAGTGGTAAGCGTTTAGTACCAATTCTAACATCTGTTGCTGGTATCGTTATTGCAGGTATCTTGATGGTTGTTTGGCCATCAATTTACGGCGGTCTAGTACATTTTGGTGAAAGCATCCAAGGTATGGGTTCTGTAGGTGCGGGTCTATACGCATTCTTCAACCGTCTATTGATTCCTGTAGGTCTTCACCACGCACTAAACTCAGTATTCTGGTTTGACGTAGCAGGTATTAACGATATTCCTAACTTCCTTGGCGGCGCGAAATCAATCGCTGAAGGTACAGCAACTCCAGGTGTCACTGGTATGTACCAAGCTGGTTTCTTCCCTATCATGATGTTTGGTCTACCTGGTGCGGCACTTGCGATGTACCACACTGCGAAAGCGAAGAATAAAGAGCGCGTAGCATCTCTACTACTAGCTGCTGGTTTTGCATCATTCTTCACCGGTGTTACTGAGCCGCTAGAATTTGCATTCATGTTCCTAGCACCAGTACTGTACGTAATTCACGCAGCACTAGCGGGTCTATCTGTATACATCGCAGCATCTATGCAGTGGATTGCAGGTTTCGGTTTCTCTGCAGGTCTAGTTGATATGTTCTTGTCATCACGCAACCCACTAGCTGTTCAGTGGTATATGCTGATTGTTCAAGGTATTGCATTCTTCTTCATCTACTACTTTGTATTCCGCTTCGCGATTGTTAAGTTCAACCTTAAAACGCCTGGCCGTGAAGACGACGAAGAAGAGACTTCATCAGTTGCAGGTTCTGCAGAAACTAGCGAGCTAGCGAAGCAGTACTTAAAAGCACTGGGTGGTCACGGTAACCTAGAGAACATTGATGCTTGTATTACACGTCTACGCCTAACGCTAAAAGACAGCAGTCTTGCTAACGAGAAAACGTTAAAAGCACTAGGTGCGATGGGTGTAGTTAAACTAGGTTCAAATAACCTTCAGGTTATCCTTGGCCCTCTAGCTGAAATTGTTGCTGGCGAAATGAAGAAAATCCCAGCGTCAGAAGATCTATCTTCTGTAAAACTGCCATAATTACCTGAATTCTTCAGTAATTAAGTAATACCGCAAGACCTTTAATAAAACCGGCCTTATTATTTTCAAACATGGAATGATAGGGCCGGCATTTTGAGTACCCAACGTTTGGGCTCGTATTGATTTTCTCTTCACTTTTTTAGAAGAGATATCGGGAGAAAGGAATATATCATGACTATTAAACTTACGGCGTTAGCATCTTTTATTGCATTAGCGGTAACGGGTTGTGCAAGTAAAGGAAACAATGATCAAACTGTAGTAAATAACCTAGCGTCAAACCTAGATCTTAACTACGAAGTCGCTATTCAGCACGGTGCAGAAGAAGGCTTGCCATGTAAAACACTGGGTGCGGAATGGGCATCATGTGATTTGATTAATTTAACGCTGGAAAATAAAGGTCCAGCGGTGACGAATAAAGATTGGAAAATTTACTTCAGCAGTATTCGTCAAATCCTAGAAGTGCAGAATGATCAATTCAAAGTTACTCATGTAACAGGTGATCTACACACACTAGAGCCAACAGATAAGTTCGATGGTTTTGCTGAAGGTGAAAAGGTTGTTATCCCTTACATCGGTGAATATTGGACTTTATTTGAAAATGATTACATGCCTCGTGCATATGTAACAGCAGGTAATGCAGAACCAAAAACAATTGTTAGCACAGATACAGCTAACCCTGCAGATTACTTAACGCCATTAAAAGGCGATCAATTTAAGCGTGTTAAAGCGGATAACAACGTATTAGCGACACCAGAAACACGTTTTGAGAAAAACAGCGATGTAAACTTAGTGGCTTCTGAAGAAGTAGCTGGCACTATTTTACCTACACCGCTAAGTACTAAATTAACTGGCGATACTGTTTCTCTAGCTAACGGTATTAAGATCGACAACCTAACGCTACCTGCTGACATGATGGCTGCAGTAGAGGCTCGTTTAGCACAGCTTGGTGTGAACGCGCAGGGTGAATACCCAGTAAAAGTAACAATTTTACCGGGTTCGTTTAAGAAGGATCAGCAAATTGTTGGTGCTTATAAGCTAGACGTAACTAAGAAGGGCGCCACCGTTACTGGTTTTGATAACCAAGGTGCGTTCTACGGTATGCAGTCTCTGATCTCACTGATGTCTACCGGTGCAGATAACAGCATTCCAACATTAAATGTATTGGACGCACCACGTTTTGATTATCGTGGTGTAATGGTTGATGTGGGTCGTAACTTCCACTCTAAAGAAGCGATCCTACGTACGCTAGATCAAATGGCAGCGTACAAGATGAACAAATTCCACTTCCACCTATCTGATGATGAAGGTTGGCGTATCGAAATTCCGGGTCTTCCAGAATTGACAGAAATCGGTGGTAAGCGTTGTCATGATTTATCAGAAACAAGCTGTCTTCTTCCTCAACTAGGCTCAGGCCCAACATCTGAGAACGATGGTTCAGGTTTCTACAGCAAGCAAGATTACTTAGATATTCTAAAATATGCGAAAGCACGTGGTATCGAAGTGATCCCTGAAATTGATATGCCAGCTCACGCGCGTGCAGCGGTGGTAGCAATGGAAGCGCGTTACAAGCGTCTAGCTGCTGAAGGCAAGATGGATGAAGCGAATGAATATCGCTTGATGGATCCACAAGATACGTCAAACGTAACGACAGTACAGTTCTACGATAAGCGTAGTTTTATTAACCCATGTATGGATTCGTCAGCAAAGTTTGTTGATAAAGTCATTACTGAAATTCAAGCAATGCATAAAGACGCGGGTATGCCGCTAAATACATGGCATTTCGGTGGTGATGAAGCGAAGAACATCAAGTTAAATGCAGGCTTCCAAGATATTAACGCTGCAGAGCAAACAGCTTGGACGGGTTCAATTGATCAATCTAAGCAAGATAAGCCATACCAAAAATCACCAATGTGTCAGAAATTGATCGCAGAAGGTGTGGTAAGTGATTACGATCGTCTACCAAGCTACTTTGCTGAGCGTGTAAGTGCTGTGGTTAATAGCAAGGGTATTGAGAATTTCCAAGCATGGCAAGATGGCTTGAAGTACTCGAAAGATGCGAAAGCATTTGACACAGATAACGTACGTGTGAACTTCTGGGATGTTCTATACTGGGGCGGTGGTGCATCTGCATACGAGTGGGCTAACAAAGGCTATGATGTTGTAGTATCAAACCCAGATTACGTATACATGGATATGCCATATGAAGTAGATCCATCAGAGCGCGGTTACTACTGGGCAACACGTGCAACAGATACACGTAAGATGTTTGGTTTTGCACCTGCAAACTTACCTCAGAACGCAGAAACATCACTCGATCGTGATGGCAATGGCTTTGCAAGTAAAGGTACGGTTGAATCGAAAGGCTTCCACGGTCTGTCTGCTCAGCTTTGGAGTGAAACTGTAGGTAACGATGATCAATACGAGTACATGGTATTCCCTCGCGTACTAGCAGCAGCTGAGCGTGCATGGCACAAAGGTGAGTGGGAAAATGAGTATCAAGCAGGTGTTGAATACTCACAAGACTCAAACCTTGTGGACAAGAAAGCCCTTCACAACGAGTGGGAGCGTTTTGCTAACGTTCTTGGTCAACGTGAACTAGCTAAACTTGATGCGGCAGGTATTCAGTACCGTGTACCAGTACCTGGTGCAAAAATTGAAAATGGTAAACTTGCAATGAACGTAAGTATGCCTGGCTTAGCACTACAATACTCAACGGACGAAGGCAAAACGTGGAACACTTACAATGCGAAAGCACAACCAAGTGTAACGGGTAAAGTTGAAATCCGTGCAGTAAGCGCAGACGGTAAACGTTTCAGCCGTGTAACATCACTATAAGTTACGATGTAAACACGCTTTAACTGTTAAAATATCAGCCGGTGAAGGGAAACCTTCATCGGCTTTTTTTATTAAGTTAGGTAAAAATCATGGCTATCAAATTAATGGTCATGTTTTTAATGCGCCTAATTAGGGCATTAATGTATAGTGGTAGGATACAAACTCCGTTATTACGGGGCTTTTTTATCCATATCGACAAACAATGCATACTATTTGTTGAGTCATGAGCCATATTTATGGATCATATACAGTTCTCAATCCTGTAAGCACACGAGGTGTAATTGATGAGTGAATCTGAAGCTCGTCCAACTAACTTTATCCGCCAAATTATTGATGCGGATTTAGCAAGTGGCAAACATACAAGCGTACATACCCGATTCCCGCCGGAGCCGAATGGTTACCTGCATATCGGCCATGCTAAATCTATTTGTTTGAACTTCGGTATTGCTCAGGACTATCAGGGTCAATGTAATCTTCGTTTTGATGATACTAACCCTGAGAAAGAAGACATCGAATACGTTGAGTCTATTAAGAACGATGTTAACTGGTTGGGCTTTGAGTGGAGCGGTGATATTTGTTATTCATCAAACTACTTCGATAAGCTATACGGGTTCGCAATTGAATTAATTAATAAAGGCTTAGCGTACGTTGATGAGCTAAGTCCAGAGCAGATGCGTGAGTACCGTGGCACATTAACTGAGCCAGGTAAGCATAGCCCATACCGCGATCGTAGCGTTGAAGAAAACTTAGCTCTATTCGACAAAATGAAGAACGGTGAGGTTGAAGAAGGCAAAATGTGTCTTCGTGCGAAGATCGACATGGCATCACCATTTATGGTTATGCGCGATCCAGTGATCTACCGTGTACGTTTTGCGACTCACCATCAAACGGGTGATAAGTGGTGCATTTACCCAATGTACGACTTCACACACTGTATTTCTGATGCGCTAGAGGGCATTACGCACTCTATTTGTACCCTTGAGTTCATGGACAACCGTCGTCTATACGATTGGGTTCTCGAAAACATCACTATCGATTGTACACCGCATCAGTATGAGTTTAGCCGTCTAAACCTTGAATACACTGTGATGTCTAAGCGTAAGCTGAACCAACTTGTGACTGATAAATTGGTTAATGGTTGGGATGATCCACGTATGCCAACTATCTCTGGTCTGCGTCGTCGTGGTTTCACACCTGCATCTATGCGTGAGTTCTGTAAGCGTATCGGTGTGACTAAGCAAGACAACACTATCGAGATCAGCTCACTAGAATCTTGTATTCGTGACGATCTAAACGAAAACGCACCACGTGCAATGGCGGTTCTTGATCCTGTTAAAGTTGTGATTGAAAACTTTGATGGTGAGACAGAAATGCTTACTGTCGCTAATCATCCGAATCAACCTGAAATGGGTTCGCGTGAAGTGCCATTTAGCCGCGAGCTATACATTGAGCGTGAAGATTTCCGCGAAGAAGCGAATAAGAAATACAAGCGTTTAGTATTAGGTAAAGAAGTTCGCTTACGTGGCGCATATGTGATTCAAGCGGATCGCATCGAAAAGGATGCGGAAGGTAATATCACCACAATTTTCTGTTCTTACGATAAAGATACATTAGGTAAGAACCCAGCAGATGGTCGTAAAGTAAAAGGTGTTATTCACTGGGTATCAGCAGAAGCGGGTATTCCAGCAGAAATTCGTTTATACGATCGCCTATTTACAGTACCAAACCCTGGTGCGGCAGATGATTTTGTATCAGTGATCAACCCTGACTCTCTAACAGTAGTTAACGGTTTCGTTGAACCATCATTGGTTGCTGCTGAAGCTGAAAAAGCTTACCAATTTGAGCGTATGGGTTACTTCTGTGCAGATAACAAAGACTCAAGCCCTGAGCATTTAGTCTTCAACCGCACAGTCGGCCTTCGTGATACTTGGGCGAAAATTGGCGACTAATTCAGTCTCTGATTTCAGCTAATAAAAACCGCATCGCTCTTGTGATGCGGTTTTTTATTAATAGCTATCTAAATCGATGATATAACATGGCTATTAATGTCCAGAGTTAATGACTTGCTCTGTAATATTCCCCGCAAGCTCAGCATTGCTTAATTTGAAGAAAATCATTTTGCCTGATTTTTGAATATCTTGGGTGTTGTATTTAAATTGACTAAATATATCTCCCCATTGATAGCGAACGAAAGTCTCACCTGATTGTAAATGCCTATTTACCGAATACTCTGTTGCGTAACCTGTCATTTTACCGTTAATAGGGCGGTTTGGCGCATCATGAGGAATACGAAACATCGTTGACTCGAGCTTTAAAATGCCATTGATGATGCTCGTTGGTTCTTTTAAGTGCTCTGAAAAATAGGTGGCATGAACGAAACGATCTTCAGGATTAGTATTACCGCCAGTGCCTAAATTTGTTTGATTCCATTGTTGAGCTTGTTCGCCCCATCCACGTGCAGAACGTTTAATATTCGCAAGGTGTTGGGCATAATCAGGCTGATTTGTCATGACGGTATATTGTTTTCCATGCCAAATTTGAGGTTTGCCCTCACGCCATTCAATAATAGCGCTATCGCCCGTTGGATCTTGGAAAGATAAATGCAGAGCAATGCGAACAGGAATTCCTTCAATAAATTCTTCGTTAGGGGCAAGTGCGCTGGCTGCTTTTACAACATCATTCACTGTTTTATGTTGCGACAACATATGGCGAAGGTAGGTAATTGCGCCATCGGTTTGTTTATTATTCCCTTTGCCGAGATCCATTCCACCATCATAAAGAATATTACCACTGAGCCCTTGTGAGTTAATACCATCCATTAGAATGCCGTAAGCAGTGATCCCCGTGACAGCAAATTTGGATGTAACAAGGTTCTTATTACTCAGGTGCGTTGTGTATTCTGAACCTTGAGGAAAGTTTGCTAAGTAAGGGTTTGTGGATTCAGACCAATCCATAGTACGAGAAACAAAGACACCATGATCTTCTGTTTGCCAAAGGATACGAGTACAAGCATTTGCGTTAGATATTAGGCTTGAAAGAGATAGGGTGGTGATTAATGCGAGTACTAATGGTTTTACTTTCATCTATAACATCCATATAAAATAGTTGGCATAGATATATAGTAAAAAACACCATTTTGTAATGTGGTTATTTGTAACAATGTTTGAAAGGTGAACTAAGTATCAAATAAAAAAGCCAGTGGAGATACACTGGCTCTTTTAAAGTATTACTTTGGGTCGTGAAGAGTTTCATCTTCGGCGCAATTGCCTTTCATGCAATGACCATATAGATATAGGCTATGATTTGTTAAGCGAACATTGAAGCTTTCTGCAATTTGTTTTTGACGATCTTCGATGATGTCATCTGAAAACTCGATAACTTTACCACAATCTAAACAAACTAGATGATCATGGTGGTGTTGAGTTGATAGTTCGAAAACAGATTTACCACCTTCAAAATGATGTCGTGTGACAATGCCTGCATCATCAAACTGGTTGAGTACGCGATAGACTGTAGCTAGGCCAATTTCTTCGCCAATATCGATAAGTTTTTTGTACAAGTCTTCAGCACTGATGTGTTGGCAATCAGGTTCTTGCAGTACTTCCAAAATTTTAAGGCGTGGAAGAGTAACTTTTAAGCCTGCTTGTTTTAGCGCATGATTATTATCTGACATCAAAATTTCCTATTGGCTATCCGCAAAGGTGTTGCAGTAGTCTTTTTCATTTCTAACTATTATAAGTGACGCAACGATAACAATAAACCTTAAAAGCAGAGGAAACTAGGAGATATGTATAATTTCTAGTGTTTGAATGTATGTAAAATTTATGTAAATATAAACTCATCGTACCAGATGGGGGCTTTCATATTGTTTAACGTTTATAAGCCAAGTGTTGTGAAATGTGCGCTGAATTTATGGCCACCCTTTTGGGGGGCGGGTATTAAGATTATGACGATCAGTGATGATTTTCGATATGTTCGTATAAAATTGAAGCTGCGCTGGTGGAATAAGAATGCAAACCGTACACAGTATGGTGGAAGTATTTTTTCACTTACAGATCCTGTTTATTCTTTGATGTTAATGGGCATACTTGGACGTGAGTATTTTGTCTGGGATAAACAAGCAAATATCAACTTTATTCAACCGGGCGATAGTGATTTAACCGCTGATTTTGTGATTTCTGAACAGTGTATTGAAGAGATAAAGCAAGTAACAAAATCTGGTGATAAGTATTTTCCCTCTTTTACGGTCAATGTATTAAATAGTCGAGGGGAGTTAGTTTCTCAAGTTGAGCGAACCTTATATGTAAGGAAAAAACCAGAATATCGAACGGAATCGAATGCGATATCTTGAGTGAAAATATCGCTAAAAAGATGTATAAAAAAACGCGCTTGATAAGCGCGTTTTTTTGATGATCTCAATGCGATTAATCAGCAAGTTCTGCTAAGCACATTTCATCATAAATTTGCTCAACCCATTGCTTAACACGCTGTGCTGTAAGCTCTGGTTGGCGATCTTCATCAATACATAAACCTACGAAGTGGTTGTCATCAACAAGTGCTTTTGAAGCTTCAAACTCAAAGCCTTCTGTTGAGAAGTTACCCACAACAGTTGCACCGCGACCTTCAACGATGTCACGCACAGTACCCATCGCATCACAGAAATATTCTGCGTAATCTTCTTGGTCACCACAACCGAAGATAGCCACAAGTTTAGTTGAAAAATCAACTTGCTCAAGCTCTGGGAAAAAGTCATCCCAATCACACTGTGGTTCACCGTAGTACCAAGTAGGAATACCAAGTAGCAATAGATCAAAGTTGTCGATATCTTCTTTGCTGCTTTTTGCGATATCTTTTACTTCAACTAGCTTGTCACCAAGTTGTTTTTGAATCATTTTAGCGACAGCTTCGGTATTACCTGTGTCGCTACCAAAGAAGAGTCCAACGCTTGCCATAGTAGAGATTACCCGTATATAAATAGTTAACTGCTGCATCGCAGTTTACAGAAATCAGTAGAAACGGTGCAATGATAATTACTGTTTACTGACGTTTTGTATATTTTTTCGTCTAAACGGTAGCATTACCCGCAAGAACTAAGTGTTTAGGTGTTGATATAATCATCATAAGTTACACAATTAACGCTAATAATTAAATCCCAGTACCTTCCCATCTTAGCTGAATAATGCCTTTGGTTATAAATCCAGCACAGCCAGAAATTAGACTAGCCGAACAACTTTTTGTCTAAAAGGAGGGACATTACCTTGTTTTAAGACATCTTTTATTGCCATACCGAGAAAGAAAAAATAGTGGTAAAAACAAGATCCAGCCCAATAGATTTAATTAAGTCTATGTATCCATAAAGCATAACAAATCCTTTTGATATATACCCAAGTAACCTCAAAATACTTGGTATTTAAAGTCATTCAGGTATATCCATTTGATGAGACTATAGCATAGTTAAAAAAGTATTTAACATTGTGGTTATGCAATATCTCGTTGTTAATGAGCATGCTAACAACGAGATAAGCATGTTATTTATTTATCAAGGAAGTTTGTGATGATACGGGTCACCGTTTCAGGTTTTTCGGCATGGAGCCAATGTCCAGTATTTGCCACCATATGTGCTTTGGCGTGAGGGAATTGGCGCATAATTTCATCGCGATATTTAGGCTCAATATAGTCAGACTCTTGACCTTTAATAAATAATGTTTTGCCTTTGAATGGCTCTACAGCAGGCTGCCAGCCCATAATGGTGCTGTAGTTGGCAATAATCCCATCAACATTAAATCGCCATTGGTAATGTTCACCCTGTTTGGCGAGAGATTTAAGTAAAAATTGTCTAACACTGGCGTCTTCAACATATTGAGCAAGAAACTGTTCGGCCTCACTACGCTTGGTAATGGTATGTTTATTCACTTCTTGTAAACCATTAAACACATTTTGATGCCGATGTGTTTGATAGCTAACCGGAGCCATATCCAATACAACCAAATGTTCTAAGTGATTTGGTGCTAATGCAGCCAATGCCATGGCTACTTTTCCACCCATTGAATGACCAATTACCGAAAATTGATCAATATCTAAGTGGTTGATCACATTCAGCACATCTTGTGCCATATCCTGATAGGTAAAATGATCACTGTGTGGGGACAATCCATGGTTACGAAGATCAACGCTAATTACTTTATAGTTATTTTTCAAATATCTGGCTAAAAGCCCTAGATTAGCAGCACTGCCGAATAAGCCATGGATCAAAATGATCGTTTTTCCATCGCCTTCAACTTGATAATGAAGATTCACTGACTATTTTCTCTAATTAGTTGTGGTATTTACCGTAGAGTATAACCTCGGATCAAGCTATAATCGTAGCCAGATTTTTTAACGGAACGATAATGAATAATACGATGAAGACTATTGAAGTAGACGAAGAACTATATCGTTATATTGCTAGCCAAACTCAACATATTGGTGAAAGTGCTTCTGATATTTTGCGTCGCTTGCTTATGGTGCCTGAAGAGCAACTACAACAGCAGCCTGCTGTGGTAATGCCTGTTCGTCCGAAAGGGATCGTTGTTAGTAAAGATGCTGGCAATGTACCAACGATGGATCGTGTTAAAGAAATGCGAACAGTATTGATCTCTGATGAATTTGCCGCACAAGAAAAAGCAATTGGTCGTTTTATGATGATCTTGTCTTCTTTGTATAGCATTGATGCAGAAGGCTTTGCTGAAGCTGCTGCAATTAAAGGTCGTACCCGCGTTTACTTTGCTCATGATGAAGAAACGTTACTAGCAAGTGGTAAAACGACGAAACCTAAGTCGATTCCATCAACACCATTCTGGGTGATTACAAATACAAATACTGAGCGTAAGCGTCAAATGATTGACCAGCTGATGACTAAGATGGGATTTGGTTCAGACATTATTGATAAGGTATGTGGCGAAATCTAATTGTCAGATATTGAGGTCAAATAACAAGGATAAAACTATGGCTATTCATCCTCGTGCTGGGCAACGAGCTCAGCAAGAAGATATGCATAACATTCCAGCACTTATCGCTAATTATTTTCTTATAGAGCCAAGTGCTCAAGATGTATCGCAGCAAGTAGAGTTTGGTACTTCAGGTCATCGAGGAACAGCAGATAAAGGCACATTTAATCAGCATCATATTTGGGCCATTGCACAAGCCATTGCTGAAGTGCGTGCTGAAAATGGAGTGATGGGGCCACTTTTTTTAGGAAAAGATACCCATGCATTATCAGAGCCTGCTTTTACTTCAACATTAGAAGTACTTGTTGCTAATAATGTTCAAGTTGTTATTCAACAAGGTAAGGGATATACCCCGACACCTGGCATTTCTCACTCTATCCTTTGTTACAACAAAGCACATGATGATAAAGCTGATGGTATTGTTATCACGCCATCGCATAATCCACCTCAAGATGGCGGTATTAAATATAATCCTGTCCATGGTGGACCCGCTGAAAGTGAATTAACAACAGCTATTGAACGCCGTGCTAATGAAATCATTGCAAACGGTTTGGTAGATGTTAAGCGTGTATCTATTGTCGACGCTTTAGCTTCACAACTTGTTGTTGAGCAAGATTTAGTTGCACCGTATGTCGCAGATCTTGTAAATGTTATAAATATGGACGCGATTCAAAAATCAGAGCTGAAGTTGGGTGTAGATCCTCTTGGTGGTTCTGGTATTGAATACTGGCGTCAAATTGCCGCATATTATGCGCTAGATCTAACACTTGTTAATGAATCTATTGACCCATCATTTCGTTTTATGTCATTAGATAAAGATGGCGTAGTGCGTATGGACTGTTCATCACCATATGCAATGGCTGGGTTACTGGCGTACAAAGATAATTACGATCTAGCGTTTGGTAACGATCCTGATTACGACCGTCATGGCATCGTAACACCTGCAGGTTTAATGAATCCTAACCATTATCTTGCCGTATGTATTGATTACTTATTCCGTCATCGTAACGATTGGGCTAAGCAAGTTGCAGTGGGTAAAACACTAGTATCTAGTGCGTTGATTGATCGTGTTGTTGCAGCATTAGGCCGTGAACTTGTTGAAGTTCCAGTCGGTTTTAAATGGTTTGTTGATTGCTTATTTAGCGGTAAGTTAGGTTTTGGCGGTGAAGAAAGTGCGGGCGCATCTTTCTTACGTAAAGACGGCACGCCTTGGTCAACAGATAAAGACGGTATTTTACTGTGTTTGTTAGCTGCAGAGATCACTGCTGTAACCGGTAAAACACCGCAAGAATATTACGAAGAGTTAGCAGATAAGTTTGGACGTTCAGAATATTCTCGTTTGCAAGCTGTCGCGAATAAAGAGCAGAAAGCGGTATTAAGTAAGCTTTCTCCCGAAATGGTTTCAGCTGAAACACTAGCTGGTGAACCAATCACCGCACGTCTAACTCATGCGCCAGGTAATGGTGCTGCGATTGGTGGTTTAAAAGTGACGACTGAAAATGGTTGGTTTGCTGCTCGTCCATCGGGTACAGAAGATATTTACAAAATCTATTGTGAAAGCTTTAAGGGCAAAGAACATCTAGCGCTTATTGAGCAAGAAGCACAGGAAATTGTCAGTAAAGTCTTTGCCGACGCAGGTTTATAACCTGTTATATGGATAAAGAAAACGCCCACAATGGGCGTTTTTTTATATATGAAGCTTATGTTCTCAATTCACTATTATGCTTTGGCCAGTGATTCGGAACGATAAACCATACTCTATCTTTTTTATCAACAGCCTGTGTTGGTACGGTAATTTGATTTAGGTCGAGATATTTATCAAGTTCAGCGAAAGCAGGTGGCGCGATCCACTGCTTTTTCGTCAATACTTTCAAAACTAGATGTGCAGCATCAGACTGATAACACCATAATCCTGTGTTAGCCTTTGGGTTGATAATAATAGTTGAGCCTTGCTGTGGTTCAGGCCAAGCGTGAAATAATCGCCCCTGCATGATGAGTCGACGTTTGGTTGGCTGTTCATCAAAGGTAGTTTTAAATGCATCATGCTCACTCAGTCTGAGTTGATGTTCAATCATTCGATTGGTTTTCTTATCGAGATTGTCTTTAGCATTTGGTCCTGGCCAGCTATTGTTATAGGCGAGATAAAATTTGATGGCGACTTCCCAATGTTCAATTTCATCAGTCCGTAAGTTTTTAACCAGAAAATCAATAGAGCCAACAGTCTGTTTATGCCAATGAAGTTGGACTTCTTCTTCCATCAATTCGTAATGAGGGTGAGAAATAATTAATTGCTGCCATAGCCATTGATAGTAAAACCCTAAGCGGCGATTTCCAGTATAGGGCGCTATGCAGGGAAGTTGTGCGTCGCGATTAAATACCTCAAACCAAGTGTCGTCACAGACATAGTCGTATGATGAGATTAAATTTGGCATATTGAGTGCAGCGAGATAATCCTTCGTTAATTGTTTATCTATTTCTTTTTGTAACATTCTTACATAACTCGCTTGTATATAGGCTTATGACACAATATTGACGAAAAGTTACACGAAAATCTGTAGTAATATTTCATAAACTCGATTAAAGTGGTGACAGATTTAGTCATAAAGAGATTCTGTTATGTACACTCAGTATTCAAAGTTCAATATTACTTTTCGTCGCGTTTTTGTTGTACTAGCAGGATTGCTTTCATTACCTGTTTTACTTTTATTACCTGTCAATAAACGTACGCGTATGGGTAGTTTCTTACATCGCTACTGGGTGCAAACTAGCGCTCAGCCTGTATGGCTTAAAAAAATTGAGCAAGGCTTAAAATAATTTCCATGTAATATGAAAAGCTGCCATTGGCAGCTTTTTTTATACCATTTATTTACTGTTAATACAGAGAAAACTCTTAATATAAAGATAGCTTTAGTAAACTAATATCGTAGTATTAAAAAAGATTTTAGTTATAAGATTAAGGACAACATTAGATGAATAATTTTGCTTTAGAAACCGTACTTAATGAGTTTCTTTCTCCTCACTTGATCAAAGATTATTGTCCTAATGGGTTACAAGTTGAAGGCAAACCCGACGTTAAAAAAATTATTACTGGCGTAACGGCTTGTCAGGCTCTGATTGATAGAGCTATTGAAGAGAAAGCCGATGCAATTGTTGTCCACCATGGCTTTTTTTGGAAAGGTGAGCCTGCTGAAATTCGTGGTATGAAATATCGACGTATTAAAGCGTTGATTGAAAATGGGATTAATTTATATGCTTATCATTTGCCATTAGATGTACATACGCAAGTTGGCAATAATGTACAGTTAGCCCAACGTTTAGATTTAGACATCACTGGTGGTTTAGAGTTAGGCAATCCTCGTTCAGTTGCGATTTATGGTGAGTTAGATCAAGCGATCTGTGGTGAGGATTTTGCGGCAAGAATTGCGATGGCACTTCAACGCGAACCATTACATATCGCACCGAGTTCATCTCATTTAATAAAAAAAGTGGGGTGGTGTACTGGTGGCGGGCAAGATTATATTGAATTAGCCGTTCAGCAAGGCTGTGACGCCTTTATTTCGGGTGAAGTATCTGAAAGAACCACGCATATTGCACGCGAATTAGGTATTCATTATTTTGCTGCGGGTCATCACGCCACAGAGCGTTATGGTGTAAAAGCATTAGGTGAATGGTTAGCACAAGAATATAACTTTGATGTGGCGTTTATCGACATCGATAACCCAGTATAGGCTAGCTAGTCTTTTGATAGATGAAATAAAAAAGGTTGAGTATTTAAACTCAACCTTTTTATTTATCGTCACTTTCAAGAAAATTTATTCGCGCTCATGAAGAGGCTTAAATTCTCTAAATGATTCACCAGTATAAAGCTGACGAGGTCGACCAATACGATTTGTTGGATCACTGTGCATTTCGTTCCAGTGAGCAATCCAACCAATGGTACGAGACATCGCAAAGATCACCGTAAACATTGATACTGGAATACCAATCGCTTTTAAAATAATACCAGAGTAGAAATCTACGTTAGGGTATAATTTCTTACTGACAAAGTACTCATCAGAAAGCGCAATACGCTCAAGTTCCATTGCAACATCTAGTAATGGATCTTCAATCTTCAGCTCTTCAAGCACTTCATGACAAGCTTCACGCATCACGGTTGCACGAGGGTCGTAGTTTTTGTAAACACGGTGACCAAAGCCCATTAGGCGGAATGGGTCATCTTTATCTTTTGCACGCTCAATGAACTCAGGAATGTTTTCTACAGTTCCGATTTCTTCAAGCATCTTAAGACAAGCTTCATTAGCACCACCATGCGCAGGCCCCCAAAGAGATGCAATACCTGCCGCAATACAAGCAAATGGGTTAGCACCAGAAGAGCCCGCAAGACGAACCGTTGACGTTGAAGCATTCTGCTCGTGATCTGCGTGTAGGGTAAAGATCTTATCCATAGCACGCGCAACGACAGGGCTTACTTCATATTCTTCACAAGGTGTTGCAAACATCATGTGAAGGAAATTTTCCGCGTAATCAAGATCATTACGAGGATAAATAAATGGTTGTCCGATGGTGTACTTATGACACATTGCCGCTAATGTCGGCATCTTAGATAACAATCTAAATGCTGCAATCTCACGGTGTGTATCGTTGTTAATATCAAGAGAGTCATGATAAAACGCAGATAAAGCACCAACAACACCACACATTATAGCCATTGGGTGTGCATCACGACGGAAGCCATGGAAAAAGCTCGCGATTTGTTCATGCACCATGGTATGGCGTGTAACTGTTGTTCTAAACTGCTCGTATTCAGCTCGGGTAGGGACCTCACCGTATAACAAGACAAAACAAACTTCTAAATAGTCTGCGTTATTGGCTAATTGATCAATCGGGAAACCTCTGTGAAGCAAGATTCCTTCTTCGCCATCAATGTATGTAATTTGAGATTCACACGAGGCTGTTGCTAGAAAACCTGGGTCAAATGTAAAAAAGCCGTTTGCACCAAGTTTACGCACATCAATTACATCTTGGCCCTCAGAGCCCCCGATAATCGGCAGTTCGATAGGTGCTTTCCCTTCAACATGAAGAGTAGCTTTCTTATCTGCCATAACAATCTCCTTTGCTATTTTTATAATCCTAATCCGATGCGGATGTGCATTTGTTGTACCGTCAGGCGCAACTTTTGTCAATTATTGTGCTTCTTTGTGTGCGCTTGTTAATAACTTTAAATCAAAAAGTATTAATTTATGAGAATCGTGTTTGACATCATGTAACTGGAATTGTTTTTGAATGTTACGGGGCGTATAGTGAGGCAAGGTCTCTGGTTATACTACCCGCCAGGATTTTACAAACATGTGTCATTTATTTTTAAGAGTTAGGTAATGACGTTTACAACGTCTGCTCAACATAATAATAACCTAATATTGAATTTTTGTTGCACTTGTTTGTTGGCTTGTACGTATATCTCAGAGAATTTAATAAAAAAATAAATTGCTTCAATGGAGCTGAGTGGGCAAACCGTGAAAGTAAAAAAGCCAAGACCTGTCAATCTCGACCTACAAACGATTCGCTTTCCGCTTACTGCGATAGCGTCAATCCTACACCGCGTTTCAGGTGTGATTACATTCGTATCCCTTGCCATCTTGCTGTGGCTGCTAAACCTATCTTTATCTTCTCCTGAAGGTTTTACATCCGCTGTTAGTGTTACTGATAGCTTTTTTGTGAAATTTATCCTGTGGGGAGTATTGACCGCATTGTTTTATCACATTGTTTTAGGTGTCCGTCATTTGTTGATGGATTTAGGTTATTTCGAAGAAATGGACACAGGCATTGCAAGTACCAAAGTTAGTTTTGCAATTGTCGCTGTACTAGCAGTATTTGCAGGAGGCTTAGTATGGTAAATAACGTATCTTCCGTCGGCCGTAATGGTATACACGATTTTATTCTGATCCGCGCTACAGCGATCATTTTGACCCTTTACACCGTATATATGGTTGGTTTCTTTGCGTTTGGCCCTGAGCTAACGTTTGAAACTTGGAGTGCATTCTTCAATCAAATCAGTACCAAAGTTTTTACTATGTTGGCTTTGGTTTCCATTCTTGTACATGCTTGGATTGGTTTGTGGCAAGTGTTAACAGACTACATTAAACCTGCCGTTTTAAGAGTGGGATTGCAGTTTGTTGTTGTAGCAATTCTTTTTGTTTACCTATTTGCGGGTTTCTTTATTGTGTGGGGTGTGTAAGTGAGCATTGCAGTTCGTGAGTTTGATGCCGTTGTTATCGGTGCTGGTGGTGCGGGTATGCGTGCCGCATTACAAATTTCAGAGCAAGGACTAAAATGTGCCTTGCTATCAAAAGTGTTCCCTACGCGCTCTCATACTGTATCTGCGCAGGGCGGTATTACTGTTGCGCTGGGTAATTCACACCCAGATAATTGGCAATGGCATATGTATGACACAGTAAAAGGCTCTGATTACATTGGTGATCAGAATGCTATTGAATACATGTGTCAAAATGGCCCTAAGTCAGTTATTGAATTAGAAAAAATGGGGCTACCGTTTTCGCGTTTTGACAACGGTACTATCTATCAACGCCCATTTGGTGGTCAGTCTAAAGAGTTTGGTGGTGAGCAAGCTGCGCGTACAGCCGCTGCTGCTGACCGTACTGGTCACGCGTTACTTCATACGCTTTATCAGCAAAATATTAAGCATCAAACGACGATTTTTTCTGAGTGGTATGCGTTAGATTTAGTAAAAAACCAAGATGGTGCAATTTTAGGTTGTACTGCTTTGTGTATGGAAACTGGCGAGATTTGTTACTTCAAATCTAAAGCTACTATCCTTGCAACAGGCGGCGCTGGCCGTATTTACGCTTCGACAACAAATGCGCACATTAACACTGGTGACGGTGTTGGTATGGCGCTTCGTGCTGGCGTGCCAATGCAAGATATGGAAATGTGGCAATTCCACCCAACGGGTATTGCTGGCGCGGGTGTACTGGTAACTGAAGGTTGTCGTGGTGAAGGTGGTTATCTTTTAAATAAAGATGGTGAACGCTTCATGGAGCGTTATGCACCTAATGCTAAAGATTTGGCTGGTCGTGATGTGGTTGCACGTTCAATGATGGTTGAGATCCGTGAAGGTCGTGGTTGCGATGGCCCATGGGGACCTCACATTAAATTGAAACTTGATCATTTAGGTAAAGATGTTCTTGAATCGCGTCTACCGGGTATTTGTGAATTATCGCGTACCTTTGCCCATATTGATCCTGTTAAAGAGCCGATTCCAGTTATTCCTACTTGTCATTACATGATGGGTGGGGTACCGACTCAGGTATCAGGCCAAGCCCTTAAACAAACAGCATCTGGTGTTGATCAAGAAGTACAAGGTCTTTTCGCTTGTGGTGAGATCGCATCTGTATCTGTGCATGGTGCTAACCGTTTAGGTGGCAACTCATTACTTGATCTGGTCGTCTTCGGTCGTGCAACGGGTTTACATCTAGGTGAAACGTTGGCTGCACAAACAGAAGCTCGTCCTGCCACAGATTCTGATATAGAAGCCTCTTTAGCCCGTGTTAACCGTTGGAACACTACGCAAAAAGGTGAAGATCCTGTTCAAATTCGTAAAGATCTTCAAAGTTGTATGCAAAACAACTTCTCGGTTTTCCGTGAAGGTGATGCGATGGCAACGGGTCTTACAGAGCTAAAAGAAATTCGTGAACGTTTAAAGCATGCGCGTTTAGATGACACTTCTTCTGAGTTTAATACACAACGTATTGAATGCTTAGAGCTTGAAAACTTAATGGAAACAGCAATGGCAACGGCAGTCGCGGCTAACTACCGTACTGAAAGTCGTGGTGCTCATGCTCGTTTCGACTTCCCTGAACGTGATGATGCTAATTGGTTATGCCACTCTATTTACAACCCTGAGACAGAAGCTATGTCTAAGCGTGATGTAAACATGTCGCCAGTTCATCGTGAAGCTTTCCCGCCGAAAGCACGTACTTACTAAGGGAGGATAGATAAGATGAAACTCAACTTCTCAATATATCGCTATAACCCTGATGTGGATAATGCGCCACACATGAAAGGGTATACCTTAGAAGTGCCAGAAGGCTCAGATATGATGGTGCTTGATGCACTTATTCTGTTAAAAGAGCAAGATTCTACGCTGTCTTTCCGTCGTTCATGTCGTGAGGGTGTGTGTGGTTCTGATGGCATTAATATGAACGGTAAAAATGGTTTAGCGTGTATTACACCATTATCAGCTTTAATGGATAAGAGCACGATTGTTATCCGCCCTTTACCGGGATTACCAGTTGTTCGTGATCTGATTATCGACATGGAACAGTTCTACACCAATTATGCAAAAGTAAAACCTTTCTTAATTGATGATGGAGCAGTTCCACCGGCACGTGAAAACCTACAAGCGCCTGAAGATCGCGCGCAGTTAGATGGTTTGTACGAATGTATTATGTGTGCATGTTGCTCGACATCATGCCCATCATTTTGGTGGAATCCTGATAAATTTATTGGACCTGCAGGCTTATTGGCAGCATATCGATGGTTAATTGATAGCCGTGATACAGCAACAGATGAACGATTATCAAATCTTGATGATGCATTTAGTGTTTTTCGTTGCCATGGCATAATGAACTGTGTAAATGTTTGTCCTAAAGGACTAAATCCAACAAAAGCGATTGGTCACATTAAATCAATGCTGCTTAAACGAGCAGTATAAAAAAATAATATCGATATGCCGGTGACGTTAATTCAATGAATGAGTAATTGATCCGGCCTTAATGCTCTGATTAAACAATCGGTGTAAACGGCGATAACTAGTGGTTAAGGGAAAATAATGCAGAACGGCGTTATGAAGGCATGGCTTGAGTCTTCACATTTAGCTGGCGCCAATGCGACTTACGTAGAAGATCTCTACGAGTTGTATCTTAGCGACCCAGAATTAGTTGACGAGCAATGGCGTGATATTTTTGTTGAATTACCGGTAGTCAATGAGACTGCTGTAGAACAACCTCACTCACGTGTTCGTGATTATTTCCGACGTTTAGCGAAAGAAACCAACTTTTTAAGTGCTACCGTCAGTGATCCAGATGTAGATGCGAAACAAGTAAAGGTATTGCAGCTGATTAATGCATACCGCTTCCGTGGGCATCAAAATGCAAAACTTGATCCATTAGGATTATGGCAGCGTGATTTAGTTCCAGATCTTGATCCGGCATTCCATAATCTTACTGATGAAGATTTTAATGAAACATTTAACGTAGGCTCGTTTGCTGTTGGTCAAGAGACCATGAAGCTTTCTGAAATTTATGCTGCGTTAAAGAAAACATACTGTGGCTCTATTGGTGCAGAATACATGCACATTACAGATACTGAGGAAAAGCGTTGGATCCAACAACGTCTTGAATCGGTAATGGGGCACGGTTCCTTCTCACAAGAAGAGCAACTTTCATTTCTTGATGAATTGACCGCAGCTGAAGGTCTTGAGCGTTATTTAGGCGCGAAATTCCCTGGTGCTAAGCGATTCTCATTAGAAGGCGGTGATGCGCTTATTCCAATGATGAAAGAGCTGATCCGTCACGCTGGTTCTCAAGGTGTACGCGAAGTTGTTATTGGCATGGCCCACCGCGGTCGCCTAAACATGTTAGTTAATGTATTAGGTAAAAAGCCACAAGACTTATTTGATGAGTTTGCAGGTAAGCACGGCGAAAGCTGGGGTACGGGTGATGTAAAATATCACCAAGGATTTTCTGCAGATTTTGCTACACCAGGTGGCGATGTTCACCTTGCTCTTGCCTTTAACCCATCTCACCTTGAAATTGTAAACCCAGTTGTTGTGGGTTCTGTCCGCGCTCGTCAAGATCGCTTAGGTGATGATACGGGTTCTAAAGTATTACCTATTACACTCCATGGTGATTCAGCGATTGCTGGACAGGGTGTCGTTGCTGAGACGTTCAATATGTCCCAAGCGCGTGGTTATGGTGTTGGCGGTACTATTCGTATTGTCGTCAATAACCAAGTTGGTTTTACGACTTCTAATCCAAATGATACCCGCTCGACAGAATACTGTACTGATATCGCTAAGATGGTGCAGTCACCTATTTTCCACGTTAATGCTGATGATCCTGAAGCGGTTGCTTTTGTAACTCGACTTGCGTTTGATTTCCGTAATGAGTTTAAGCGTGATGTTGTTATTGATTTGGTTTGTTACCGTCGTCATGGTCACAATGAAGCGGATGAGCCGAATGCAACTCAGCCTCTTATGTACCAAAAGATCAAAAAGCATCCTACGCCTCGTAAGATTTATGCCGATTATCTAACCGACACTGGCGTGTTTGGTTTAGATACGGCAACAAGCTTAGTCAATGAATATCGTGATGCGTTAGATCGTGGCGAGTGTGTGGTAAAAGAATGGCGTCCAATGCATCTTCATACAGTTGATTGGTCACCATACTTAGGCCATGACTGGACAGTTGATTGGAATAACAAAGTGCCTGTTGAGCGTTTAAAAGAGTTAGGTGCTCGCCTTTGCCAATATCCAGATAGTCATGTTTTACAGAGCCGTGTTCAAAAGCTATATAACGATCGCGTCGCTATGATTGCGGGTGAAAAAGCGTTTGATTGGGGTATGGCTGAAACATTGGCTTATGCCACATTAGTTGACGAAGGTAATCGTATTCGTATTACAGGCCAAGATTCTGGTCGTGGTACCTTCTTCCATCGTCATGCTGTACTGCATAACCAAGAAGATGCTAGTACTTATGTGCCGTTAGCTAATCTTCACAATGGACAAGGTCCGTTTGAAGTGATCGACTCAGTGTTATCTGAAGAAGCGGTATTAGCCTTTGAATATGGTTACGCAACGGCTGAGCCTAGTGGTTTGACGGTATGGGAAGCGCAATTTGGTGATTTTGCGAATGGTGCTCAAGTTGTGATTGACCAATTCATCAGTTCTGGTGAGCAAAAATGGGGGCGTATGTGTGGTTTAACCATGCTGCTACCACATGGTTATGAAGGTCAAGGCCCAGAGCACTCATCGGCACGTTTAGAGCGTTACTTACAATTGTGTGCAGAGCAAAATATGCAAGTTGTTGTTCCATCAACACCTGCACAGGTTTACCACATGATCCGTCGTCAAGTGGTTCGTCCAATGCGTCGACCATTAATTGTAATGTCGCCAAAATCATTGCTGCGCCATCCGTTATGTACATCTACGTTAGACGATTTAGCTAACGGTACTTTCTTACCTGCGATTGCTGAAGTTGATGATTTAGCACCAAATAAAGTGAAACGTGTGGTTTTCTGTTCAGGTAAAGTTTATTACGATTTACTGGAGCAACGCCGCAAGAATGAACAAGAGGATGTGGCGATTGTTCGTATCGAGCAACTGTACCCATTCCCGAAAGAAGACGTTGAAGCTGCAATTGCTGAATATAAGCACGTAACTGATTTTGTTTGGTGTCAAGAAGAGCCGCAAAACCAAGGCGCGTGGTATTCAAGTCAACATAACTTCTATTCTGCGTTACCAGCAGGTGCGCGTTTAAGTTATGCCGGACGTCCAGCATCAGCCTCACCGGCGGTAGGTTACATGTCGGTGCATTTGAAACAACAAAAAGCACTTATAGAAGACGCTTTAACAATTGCTCCTCAAGAGCAAAATAATAATTAGAACTGGAACAAAAAGGACAAAACCGATATGACAATCGAAATTCTGGTTCCCGACCTCCCGGAATCTGTGGCTGACGCAACCGTTGCCACTTGGCACAAACAACCTGGCGATGCCGTATCTCGTGATGAGGTATTGGTTGATATTGAAACAGATAAAGTAGTACTTGAAGTTCCAGCTCCTGAAGATGGCGTGTTAGAAGCTATTTTTGAAGGTGAAGGTACGACTGTTCTTACTAAACAGTTGATTGGTAAAATCAAAGTTGGCGCAGTTGCTGGTGAACCAACAAAAGATGTACCAACAGAAGCTGAAGCGTCACCGAATAAGCGTAACACCGCCTCTTTAACAGAAGAAACAAGTGAAGCATTAAGCCCAGCCGTTCGTCGTTTGTTAAGTGAGCATGGTATTGATGCAGGTGCTGTTAAAGGCTCTGGTGTTGGTGGTCGCATTACTCGAGAAGATGTAGAAGCATACTTAAAGAATCAATCAGCATCAGCTGTGACAAAAGCACCTGTTGTTGATACGCCACTAGCGCACCGCAGCGAAAAACGTGTGCCTATGACACGTTTACGTAAGCGTGTAGCTGAGCGCCTGCTTGAAGCTAAAAATAGTACGGCGATGTTAACAACGTTTAACGAAGTGAACATGAAACCAATCATGGATCTTCGTAAGCAATACAAAGATATCTTCGAAGAGCGTCATGGTATTCGTCTTGGCTTTATGTCTTTCTATGTAAAAGCTGTGGTTGAAGCACTAAAGCGTTACCCAGAAGTAAATGCATCTATTGATGGTGATGATATTGTTTATCACAACTTCTTTGATGTAAGCATTGCAGTATCAACACCTCGTGGTCTGGTAACTCCTGTTCTACGTGATTGCGATAAGCTAAGCCTTGCTGAAATTGAGAAGGGTATTCGTGAACTTGCAATTAAAGGTCGTGACGGCAAGTTAACCGTTGAAGATTTAACAGGTGGTAACTTTACGATCACTAATGGTGGTGTGTTTGGCTCATTGATGTCGACGCCGATCATTAATCCACCACAAGCTGCGATTTTAGGTATGCATAAAATCCAAGATCGCCCTATGGCGGTGAATGGACAAGTTGAAATCTTGCCTATGATGTACCTTGCGTTATCTTACGATCACCGTTTAGTTGATGGTCGTGAATCAGTGGGTTACTTAGTAACGATTAAAGAGTTACTTGAAGATCCAACACGTCTACTACTAGACGTATAATTTGGTAAATAGGCTGGATAAATGCTCATTATTCAGCCTATTAATGACAGTTAGTCAAATTGCCAAATCTAATCACGAAGAGGTTCCCAAGAGTACCTCGTATGGATATAACAAGTCCCAAAGGGATAAGAAAACGGATAGAACATCATGAATTTGCACGAATATCAGGCAAAACAGCTATTCGCTGAATATGGTTTACCTGTACCAGAAGGTTACGCTTGCGATACGCCACAACAGGCGGCAGAAGCGGCAGGTAAAATTGGTGGTAGTAAGTGGGTAGTTAAATGTCAGGTTCACGCTGGTGGTCGCGGTAAAGCGGGCGGTGTGGAATTACATGAAACCAAAGATGGTATTAAACAGTTTGCTCAAAACTGGCTAGGTAAAAATCTAGTAACTTACCAAACAGATGCTAATGGTCAGCCAGTAACCAAAATATTAGTTGAAGAAGCATCTAATATTGCCAATGAGTTGTACTTAGGTGCAGTGGTTGATCGTGGCTCTCGCCGTATCGTTTTCATGGCATCAACTGAAGGTGGTGTGGAAATTGAAAAAGTAGCAGAAGAGACACCTGAACTTATTCATAAAGCAGCAATTGATCCATTGGTTGGGCCTCAGCCATACCAAGGACGTGAGCTTGCATTCAAACTGGGTCTTAAAGGCGATCAGATTAAACAATTTACTAAGATCTTTATGGGCTTAGCAAATATGTTCGCTGAATATGATCTTGCACTGCTTGAAATTAACCCACTAGTTATCACGGGTGATAATAACCTATTGTGCCTAGACGGTAAGATTAATATCGATTCTAACGCAATGTATCGCCAGCCTAAACTCCGTGAAATGCATGATCCATCGCAAGAAGATGAGCGTGAAGCACATGCTGCACAGTGGGAATTAAATTACGTTGCACTCGACGGAAACATTGGCTGTATGGTTAATGGTGCAGGCCTTGCAATGGGTACGATGGATATCGTTAACCTGCACGGTGGACAGCCGGCTAACTTCCTTGATGTAGGTGGCGGTGCAACCAAAGAGCGTGTTACTGAAGCATTTAAAATTATCCTCTCTGATAGCAACGTAAAAGCCGTATTGGTTAATATCTTCGGTGGTATTGTACGTTGTGATTTGATTGCTGATGGCATCATCGGCGCTATTGCAGAAGTTGGCGTTAAAGTACCAGTTGTTGTTCGCCTTGAAGGTAACAACGCAGAAGTAGGTGCAGCGAAACTTGCAGATAGTGGTCTTAATATTATTGCTGCGACTTCGTTAACAGAAGCGGCGGAAAAAGTTGTTGCTGCAGCGGAGGGTAAATAATGTCAGTTTTAATTAATAAAGATACCAAAGTAATTTGTCAGGGCTTTACTGGCGGACAAGGTACATTCCACTCAGAGCAAGCGATTGAGTACGGAACACAAATGGTGGGTGGTGTTTCTCCAGGTAAAGGCGGAACAACACACCTAGGTCTACCTGTATTTAATACGGTACGCGAAGCAGTTGAAGTGACTGGTGCAACAGCGACAGTTATCTATGTACCCGCGCCGTTTTGTAAAGACGCAATCTTAGAAGCAATTGATGCTGGCATCGAGCTTATCGTAACGATTACAGAAGGCATTCCAACACTGGATATGCTAGATGTTAAAGTTCGCCTTGATGAAGCTGGCGTTCGTATGATTGGTCCTAACTGTCCGGGTGTTATTACACCAGATGAGTGTAAGATTGGTATCATGCCGGGTCATATCCATAAGGCTGGTAAAGTAGGTATCGTATCGCGTTCAGGTACATTGACTTACGAAGCGGTTAAGCAAACAACAGATGAAGGCTTTGGTCAATCTACATGTGTAGGTATCGGTGGTGATCCAATCCCAGGTTCAAATTTCATTGATATCCTTGAAATGTTTGAAAAAGATCCAGCGACAGAAGCGATTGTAATGATTGGTGAAATCGGTGGTACTGCTGAAGAAGAAGCAGCAGCTTACATTAAAGAGAACGTGACAAAACCTGTTGTTTCTTACATTGCGGGTGTTACCGCACCTCCTGGTAAGCGTATGGGTCACGCAGGTGCTATTATTTCTGGCGGTAAAGGTACGGCTGAAGATAAATTTGCTGCACTTGAAGAAGCTGGCGTTAAGACAGTAAAAAGTTTAGCAGATATCGGTAAAGCGTTACGTGAAGTAACTAACTGGTAATCTCTACCTACCCATTGAAAATGAAAGCCCTGCATTTGCAGGGCTTTTTTATTGATTAGTAATACAGAGCGTTAAACACCAATCTCACCACCATCTTCACGTCGAATAACGACCGTTGATGAACGTGGTCGAACTTCTGTACCGCTAGGTGCTGCTTCGGCGGCATTATCACTATATGGCCAATTGCCCGGATGTTGAATATTAACAAACAGAGATTTGTAGTCAGGGCTAATGGTGAAACCTGTGACCTCACAACCATTTGGACCAACAAAGAAGCGTTTTAGCTCTGCCTGATTTGAGCTAGCAATAACTGTTTGACTATCATCTTCATTCAGTAACTGAGATGGCACTACCGCAAGCATTTGATCATTGGTGTACTCTTCAACTTCATCAGCACCATTATCGGTTTGAATCCACATAATACCTCGTTGATCAAACGCTAATCCATCAGGGCTAGCAAACTGATTTAGATCTGTTAAACCTGAGCGGTTTGTCTCTTCATCACCATTACTTGGTGAGCCAAAAACGAAAATATCCCAGTTAAACTCTGTTGGATTTTCACCTTCATCCCAGCGAATGATATGACCAAATTTATTATTTAGGCGAGGGTTGGCAGGGTTAGTGCTGTCTTTACGTTTAGTGTTATTGGTTAGGGTGAGGTAAACAGAACCCGTAAATGGATCCACTGCTGCCCATTCAGGACGATCCATTGGTGTTGCTCCAACTAAATCAGCGGCACCTGCAGTATTAATGATGATCTCAGCCAATGAGTTAAAGTGTGAAGCCAGTGTATCACCTGAAGTTGTGAGGCTATCAAGGGTTAACGGCAGCCAAGTTCCGGTACTGTCTTCATTAAATCGAGCAACATATAGTGTGCCTTCATCCATATACTTATCACCGGTTAATAAGCGGTTTGAAGGTGAAGCATCAGCGGGATCCCATAATGCTGCTGACTCAAATTTGTATAGGTACTCAAAGCGTGAGTCATGGCCTGAATAAAACACAACAGGCTTACCTTCTTCTAGTTTGCCAAAGGTACAGCCTTCGTGGCGGAAACGCCCTAACGCGGTACGTTTTTTAGCTCGAGAGTTTTTTGTATATGGATCAATTTCAACAATGTAGCCATGACCATTGGCTTCATTTCGGTAATCGTCAAGTGATGAAGTACCTGTTGGTGCTAAATTAAAGCGAGCAAATTCATCAAGACGTTCTTCATTATGGCCAGCTAACGTTTCCCACTTATAGCGACCTTGTAAATACTTACCTGTGCCCGAAATACCAATACGATCTTGCTCTTTGGTGCGTGTGCCAGTGTTAGTAAAATAGCCCGGCCAGTTTTCTTCACAGGTGAGATAAGTTCCCCACGGTGTATAACCGTTACCACAGTTGTTAAGCGTTCCACGTGCTTGACTACCGTCAGGTGAAAAGCGAGTGACGGTTAACTCTGAATGTGCGAGAGGGCCGGATAAATCCATTACAGTTGCACCGGTGTAGCGACGGTTAAGTGGGTCGCTGTCGATTAACTTCCATTGGTTATTTTCAAGTTGGATACGAACAACAGAAATACCATGAGCGTTTATCTCTTTGCGGATTTCGTCTATATCAGTACGTACTTCTTTTGCTCTTTCGGCATTTTTGTCCCAGTTTGAGTGCAGTGCTTGCTGATCAATGTACTCGTGGTTAATACAAAGTAATCCATCAGTAGATTGTTCGTTTAATGGAAAAAAGTGCATACCGTCATGGTGCATACCTAATGCATTTAACTGATCAGTACTGTTATTTGTACCATCATTTTTCCATGCATTTGCAGTCGCATTTAATGGTGTACCCCAAGGGACTAATACTTGTGCGGTGTAGCCTGAAGGAATAGAAACGGCATCAGTTAACGAACCAGGGATAGAATCGAAATTTAAAACAGCTTGAGAACGATCTGCTACCTTAGCCGTTGCTTCAGTTGAACCTGAAGAGTTACAACCAGCAAGACCTAATGCACCAAGAGCTGACATTGCACTCATACCTAAGCCACCCTTGAGGATGCTTCGGCGTTGCAAGTTAGCTTGAAGTACATCTTCAAATGCTTTGTTATTACTGGTGTTATAGCGGGTAGGATCGAACGTTTCCTTACTCATTGCTTTGCTTTCCTGTGTTTATTATTTATTTAATAAGTTGAACAGGAAAGATAGTAAGAATGGGTAGTGACAGAATTTGTCTATTATTGTGACATTTATATTTAATAATATTATCAGCTACCCAATTAATGAAGATAAGGTTAACGCGCAGTGCGTTTTAGTTGGCTAAGCATAAACATTGCAGCGGCAGATACAACAACAGAAGGGCCTGCTGGCGTGTCGTAATGCCATGACATTGCAAGACCAAGAACCACAGCTATCGCGCCAATAATTGACGCAAATACTGCCATTGATTCTGGACTGTGTGAAAAACGTCGAGCGGTCGCGGCAGGAATGATAAGTAATGATGTAATGATCAATGCCCCAACAAATTTCATCGCAACAGCGATTACCATACCCACCATTAACATCAGTAATAGGCGCATTAAATCGACATTCACGCCTTCTACTTGAGCCATTTCTTCACTAATAGTCATCGAAAGTAGTGGTCGCCATAGATAAATCAATAAAGCTAAAACGACAGCACCACCGCAATATATCCATAATAGATCGTTAGTGGTTACAGCCAATAAATCACCAAATAAGTAGGACATTAAATCGATACGAACATTGTCGAGGAAGCTCACTGCAACTAGACCTAGCGATAAAGCGCTATGGGCTAAGATACCCAGTAAAGTATCTGTGGCTACATAACGTTGTTTTTGTAGCGTAACCAGTACAACTGCAAGCACTAAACAACAGATAACTAACGCCAGATTTAAGTTGATATTAAAAAGAAAACCTAGCGCAATACCGAGTAGAGAGGCATGAGATAATGTATCGCCGAAATAAGCCATTTTTCGCCAAACAACAAATGAGCCCAGTGGACCGGCGAGTATTGCAATACCAATACCAGCGATCAAGGCCGGCAGAAGAAACTCAATCATGCTTTTGATTCCTCATGGTTATTACAGCATTTATGAGTTTTATTTGAATCGTCATGCTGGTGGTTATGTTTATGTTCATAGACAGCAAGCTGCTCTGTCGATGTTTGACCGAATAATGCAATATATTTAGGGTGGCTCGTCACAGTCAGTGGACTACCAGAGCAACAGATGTGATGTTGCAAACAAATCACATTATCAGTTTTCGCCATGACAAGGTGTAAGTCGTGAGAAACCATCAAGATGGCACAGTTAAGTAAATCACGTAACTGTTGGATCAGGCGATAAAGCTCTAATTGGCCATTTACATCAACCCCCTGTACTGGCTCATCAAGTACCAGTAGATCCGGTTTTTGCAATAAGGCACGTGCAAGTAAGACACGTTGCATTTCACCACCAGAGAGCCCATGCATATCACTGTTAAGTAGGTGACGACCATTAACCATGTTTAAAGCTTCGATACGTTGTTCTTGATTATAACGCCCAGCAAGACGCATAAAACGATCGACAGAAAGAGGCAGGGTATTATTTAGGCGTAGCTTTTGAGGCACATAGCCTATACGAATTCCTTTTTTACGAACCACTTTTCCTTTTGTGGCTTTACTCAGTCCTGTTATGACTTTTACTAAGGTTGATTTACCTGCACCATTAGGACCGATTAAGGTGGTAATTTCACCGCGTTCAAGCTTAAGCGTAATATTATCCAAAACATCACGTTCACCAAATGAGACAGTGACTGATTGTAGTTCGATTAGGGTTGACATAAAGGAAGTTGTCTTAATAGGCTTTAGAAATAAAAGGTAATGTTATAATATAACATTACTGATGTGTTATATTGTAACATTATCATGTTCGTTAGGGAATATATTGCTCATCATATAAATAATTAGCAGTATAAAAGTGCAACACTTATTTTTTAGGATAATAAAATAATGCAACGTATATCATCATTGTTTTGTGCAGCAGCTCTGGCTTTATCAGGTTCAGCAATGGCAGATGACTTTAAAGTTGTTACAACCATTAAACCATTAAACCTGATTGTTAGTGAGTTAGTTCAAGGTGCAGCAACGTCAGATGCAATCTTACCACCAGGAGCTTCTCCACATGATTATGCATTACGTCCATCAGATGTAAAAAAATTGAATGATGCAGATCTGGTAATTTGGGTTGGGCCTCAACTAGAAACTTTTTTAACAAAACTTATGGCTACAAACCCAAATAGCTTCGCTTTGACAAAACAAGCTGGTATCGATTTTCTAAATTATGGTGCTAAACCGAGTGATGACCATGCCGGTCACGACGATCACGATGACCATGGCGATCATGCCGGCCACGATGATCACAATGACCATGGCGATCATGCCGGCCACGATGATCACAATGACCATGGCGATCATGCCGGCCACGATGATCACAATGACCATGGCGATCATGAAGGTCACGATGCTCATGATGACCATGGTGATCATGCAGGTCATCACCACTCTGGGCTTAATCCGCATTTCTGGATGGGACCAAAACAGACAATTGAAGCCGCAAATGTGATCACGGAAGCATTGATTAAACATGATCCATTGCATAAAACTGTTTATCTCGATAATCTTTCAACGTTTACCACTGAAGTTAATCAAGCTGTAAGTGAACTTAATGCGGAATTAAAACCTCTTTCAAATAATGGCTATTTTGTTTTTCATGATGGCTATGGGTATTTCGAACATCAGTTTGGTCTGAATAACTTAGGGCACTTTACTGTTGAGCCTGATCGTAAGCCTGGTGCTAAAACTCTAATCGCAATTCGTGAAGCATTAAAAGATAAGCAAGCTTATTGTGTATTCAGTGAGCCGCAGTTTTCACCAGCAGTTGTTGATAGTGTAACTAAAGGCACAGGGGTAAACATAGGAACCCTTGATCCAATGGCGACAAATGTCGAAGTGGGCAAGGGAGGATACGTCCGTTTTATTAAGGAACTCGGACAGAGCTTTACCAAGTGTTTAAAATAGAAAATGAAATTATATCAAGCGGCAGCAACTTCTATTAAAGAGCTGCCGCGTCAGCACAAAATTGCGTTAGTTTCCACCTCTGTGCTTATGATGGCTGCCATAATGTGGCAGCCATCAAAACCACAAGTAACTTTTCCATCATCAAGCGTAAATAAGCGTATTGATGTCACATTGCCATCTAAATTAGATTTATTATCTGAACAAGATAGTGAGCCATTAGGTGTGTCTCTTGATCAAAATGATCCTGAATTCCAAGCACCAAAAGATGAAATAGAGCAACAACTTGATGATGCTAAAGTTGAAGTTGAGCATAAACATCGAGTGGCATCGGGTGAAACGTTAGGGATTATCTTTTCACAGTATGGTTTGCCTATTTCAGATATGTACCGCTTAATTGATGCAAATAAGTCAGTACAGAATTTGCGTGTTGGACAAACACTTGAGTGGGAAGTCAATGATGATGGGAAATTAACAGAACTTAAAATTATCCGCAGTAAAAAAGAGACGGATGCCTTTACACTATCGAAAAAAGGTTATGTATATAAAAAGATAGTTAAAAAAGGTGAGATGAAACCCGTTACTATCATCGGACGTGTAAATGGCAGTTTTTATAATTCAGCTCGAGCAGCAGGCCTAACACCGACTCAGATCCAAACATTAGTAAAAGCCTTACAATGGAAATTTAACCTTGGACGCGAAGCGCATAAAGGGGATCGTTTTGCTGTAGGTATTGATCGAGAATTTATTGATGGTAAGGCGGTGGGTAAAGGTGAGGTTAATGCTTTTTACTACAAATCAGCGAATGGTAAGGATTCAACCTTTATTATTAGAGGTGATGATGATCAGTTCTATGATAGTAGTGGCCACAGTTTAAACCGAGCATTTAGACGTATTCCCACATCGAAACGTTATCGTATCAGCTCATCTTTTAATCCAAATCGTCTCCACCCTGTCACTGGACGCCGATCACCACATAATGGTACCGATTTTGCGGTTCCGATTGGTACATCTGTTTTGGCTGCTGGTGATGGCGTCGTTGTAAAATCACGTTACCACCCATTAGCAGGTAACTATATTGTCGTTAAGCATGGCCGAGAATATATGACACGTTATTTACACCTAAGTAAACGTGAGGTGAAGGTGGGCGATAAAGTGAAAATGGGACAACGTATTGCTAAAAGTGGTAATACTGGGCGCTCAACAGGCCCACACTTACATTTTGAGTTGATAAAAAATGGTCGTCCTGTTGACGCAATGAAAGTATCTTTGCCACAAGCCGATCCACTCTATGGTAAAGAACGCAAAAATTTAATGAAACAAGTTAGCTTTTATAAGGATAAGTTTAACGATGTAATATCGAGCTAAGTTGTTTAATCGTAAAAAAGCGCACATATTGTGCGCTTTTTTTATGGTTTTTATCACTGAATTTAACTAATCAAAGACGTTTTTTAAATTAACCCAATACTTGCCATTTATATCTATAAGGAATTAAGTATTTGTATTTCTGTTCCTTTTTGGTGATTCCATGTCGTTTTTAAGCAATGTAATGGCAAAAAAACAAATGTTTTTTTGATTTATGACAAGACATGAAATGTATCAATATGTAAAATTCAAACCAGAAATGCTAATAATTCTTATTAAGGTAACGATTTACTATGAAGTTGTCAGAGATGTCATGCGGAAACTGTGGGACCGTCATTAATATGTCTGCGTTACCCTCAGCGACGCGAAAAAAGTTGATGGTTATGGGGTTACTACCTCGTACAGAAATTACCGTTGTTCGTGTGGCGCCGTTAGGTGATCCGCTTCAAGTTCGTGTACGTGGTGTTGATATCGCTTTACGTAAGCAAATTGCAGAAAACATCGAGGTTGAGGCACTGTAATGCAATATAATATTCTTACTGTTGGTAACCCGAACAGTGGTAAAACAACGTTGTTTAATGGCTTAACTGGCGCTAAGCAGCAAGTCGGTAACTGGGCTGGTGTAACGGTTGAGAAAAAAACAGGTCGCTACCAACACAATGGTGATGATTTTTCGCTGACAGATCTACCTGGTATTTATAACCTTGATAGTGCAAACGATGCGAATAGCCTTGATGAAGCAATCGCGTCACGTGCAATTTTAACAACGCCTGCTGACGTGATAATCAACGTTGTTGATGCATCGAGCTTAGAGCGTAGTTTATACATGACGCTACAGCTGCGTGAGCTAGGCCGCCCGATGGTGGTTGTGCTCAACAAGATGGATGTATTGAAGCGCCAGCGTCAGGTATTGGATATTAAAGCGTTAGAAAAAGCATTAGGGTGTCCTGTATTAGCGTTATCTGCTAATAATATGGAGCGTATTGCTGAATTTAAAACCAAGTTACACAAGATGTTAACACAAGGTGTTGTCGTTAACGAGTTTGAGCTTGATTATGGTCAAGATTTCGAGCGAGCAGTGAGTCAATTAGCACCGTTATTCAAACATAACGATAAGCTAAATGCTCGTGCACAAGGTATCCGTGTATTAGAAAACGATACTTTAGTGATCAACACGCTATCTGATGAAGATAAAACAACAGCATGTGGTTTACGTGCAGATTTATTAAGTACGGTTGATCCTGATATTCAAGTCGCTGATGTGCGTTACACCTTCTTGCATCAGCTGTGTCAAAAAGTCCGTCGTCAAGAAGGCCGTTTAAGTAACAGCCTAACGGATAAAATAGATCGTGTATTACTAAACCGCTTTTTTGGTATCCCATTTTTCTTCTTAGTAATGTACGTGATGTTTATGTTTGCGATAAACATTGGTAGTGCATTTATCGATTTCTTTGATATTAGCTTTGGCGCACTATTAGTCGATGGTGGTCATCATCTTTTAGATGATCACTTGCCAGTATGGTTAGTAACAATTATTGCGAACGGCATCGGTGGTGGTATTCAAACGGTTGCAACCTTTATTCCAGTGATTGCGTGTTTGTACTTGTTCCTTGCGGTATTAGAAAGCTCGGGCTATATGGCACGCGCCGCATTTGTTCTTGATAAAGTGATGCAAAAAGTAGGTTTACCGGGTAAAGCATTTGTTCCTCTAGTGCTTGGCTTTGGTTGTAATGTACCTGCGATCATGGCAACTCGTACTCTTGAACAAGAACGTGAGCGTAAACTCGCAGCCGCAATGGCACCCTTTATGTCATGTGGCGCGCGTTTACCGGTATATGCACTGTTTGCAGCAGCTTTTTTCCCTGAAAATGGTCAGAACGTGGTATTTGCACTGTACCTATTAGGTATTGTGGCAGCTGTGATGACGGGGCTTATTTTACGTTCAACGCTTTACCCTGGCTCTAGTGATAGCTTTATCATGGAAATGCCAAACTACGAATTACCAACTATTCGCAATGTGGTGATAAAAACATGGCAAAAGCTAAAGCGCTTTGTATTTGGTGCGGGTAAAACCATCGTTGTCGTTGTGGCAGTATTAAGCTTCTTTAACTCATTAGGTACTGATGGTTCATTCGGTAACGAAGATACGTCTAAATCTGTACTTTCAAAAGCCGCACAAGTTGTAACGCCAGTATTAGAACCTATTGGTGTGAAAGCCGATAACTGGCCTGCAACCGTCGGTATCATTACGGGTATTTTCGCAAAAGAAGCCGTTGTGGGTACGCTAAACAGCTTATATGCACCAGCAACAGATGATAGCAATGAAGAATACAACCTTGTTGCTAGCTTAAAAGAAGCAGTTGAATCAGTTGGTGATAACCTAGCAGCATTAAGCTTTAGTGATCCACTGGGTATCGAAGTGGGTGATTTAGAAAACAAACAAGCCGTTGCTGAAGAGCAGGGTGTTAACGAATCTGTATACGGTAACATTCAAGCGCACTTCGTAAGTGGTGCAGCTGCAATGGCGTACTTGATTTTCATTCTGTTGTACACACCATGTGCGGCTGCAATGGGTGCTTACGTACGTGAGTTTGGTCAGAAGTTTGCTCTGTTTATTGCAGGTTGGACGATGTTAATGGCTTACTCGTTTGCCACTTGGTTCTACCAAATTGCTCACTTTGTTGATCATCCTGTAACGAGTGCATTCTGGATTAGCTTCTTCGTATTGATTAATGGCGGTATCTTCTTGTTATTGAAACGAGAAGGAAAAAAACAAACTAACCTTGAAGGCTTGTTAGTAGAATGATCCTACAGCAGTTAAAACAATATATTGAACAGCATGGACGTGTCAGTCGCAAGCAACTCTCTGCTCACTTCGGAATGTCGGAAGACGGGGTTGAAGCAATGCTTGATGTATGGATACGTAAGGGTTCGATTGGAAAAGAATTGGTTGGCTGTGAAAGTTCAGACTGCTGCCAACCTGCGAAAGAGATTTGGTATCGTTGTTTATCCGTTAACGAATTATCGATAACGGTAATGCGATAGAAGGTAGTAAAATCAAAAGGCAGCTTAATTAAGCTGCCTTTTTTAATGCTAATGAGAGATAGCTGTAAAGCCTTTAACCTGACTTAACTCTTCGCGCAGCTCATCAGCCAGTGCTGCTTGTAGCGCTTCACTGCGTTGAGTACCATCTGTATTCCCCCAAATTGGTCCAGGCCATGCTATGTCATGACTAAAGCGTGCAATGTGGTGTAAATGAAGTTGTGGTACAAGGTTACCTAATGCACCAACGTTAATCTTTTCTGCTTGATAGTCGTTTTCTAATAATGTGGCTACGGCACTTGATTCACGCATTAGTTGGTATTGGTCTTGTTCAGGTAGGTGGTGGATCTCACGTAACTCGTCAATACGAGGGACTAAGATAATCCATGGTCCCAGCGCTTCTTTAGATAATAAAACACGAGAAAGCGGAAAATCACCGAGTACAGTGGTATCAGATTGTAGGCGAGGATGAAGAGTGAAACGCATGTAATTATTCCTTCACAGTACATTATGGCTCACAAGCCAGAGCATTATTTATCATAGTATGCCTAATTTAAAACGATTGGTATTATCCTTAACGTATTCTCTAACATTTGGTTAAGAGTTCTAATTATTGTGAGGCAACTTATGGCAAGCGAATATCAGTTTATACTCGATTATTGGTTTGGCGAGTTAGAGGGTGAAGTAACCAAAGAAAATAAACATGCGCTTTGGTTTCTAGGTGGTGAAGAAATTGATGCTTACATTAAAACCCATTTTCAATCTTGGGTGAGTAAGGCTGGCAAAGGGGAGTTAAATCACTGGTGTGAAACGGCCCAAGGTCGCTTGGCCCTGATAATTTTACTCGATCAATTTAGCCGCAACATCTACCGTGGATTAAGTGCGGCATTTCGTTATGACTCATTAGCCTTAGCATTGTGTAAACGTGGTTTAGCATTGAATCAAGATGTAGATTTATCGCCAATTGAACGCGTATTTTTCTATTTACCTTTAGAACATGCAGAAGATTTGGAAGATCAAGAAGAGAGTGTGTTTCGCTTTCAACACTTAAGAGAATCAACTTCCTTGAATAATCGTGAACTATTTGATGGCTTTTATAATTATGCGAGAAGCCATTATGATGTGATTAAGCAATTTGGACGTTTTCCATATCGTAATGCGGTGCTGGGGCGACTTTCTACGCAAGGTGAATTGATGTGGTTGAACCAAGGTGGTCAGCGATTTGGTCAATAAAGGGATCTAACTATTGAATCTTTGGTTATGTTTTTATTTACAGAGCCTAATTTATAAACATATTTCAGAGTGCGATAAACAGAAAATAAAAAGCCTTCCAAATGGAAGGCTTTTTAATATTAAGAGGGATGTAGATTACATACGCTCTAGTGTTTCGATACCAAGTAGGTCTAGACCTTGCTTGATAGTTTTTGATGTTAGCAATGCAAGCTTCAAGCGGCTTTGCTTAACATCTTCTTCAGCATTAAGAATTGGACATGCTTCGTAGAAGCTAGAGAACATACCTGCAAGTTCGAATAGGTAAGTACACATTAAGTGTGGTTGACCTTCACGTGCTACAGATTGTACCGCTTCTTCAAATTGAAGAAGTTTAGATAGCAGTACTTGCTCTTTTTCGTCAGTGATAACGATTGGGTGAGTAAGATCTGCAAGCTCAACATTCGCGCGCTTAAAGATAGATGCTACACGTGTGTATGCGTACTGCATGTATGGTGCAGTGTTACCTTCGAATGCTAGCATGTTGTCCCAGTCGAAGATGTAATCTGTCGTACGGTGCTTAGAAAGATCAGAGTACTTAACCGCAGCCATTGCAACAGTTTGTGCAATGTTTGCTTTTTCTTCAGCACTTAGTTCTGGGTTCTTTTCTTCAATTAGCTTGTTAGCACGCTCAACAGCTTCATCCAGAAGATCAGCAAGACGAACAGTACCGCCAGCACGAGTCTTAAATGGACGACCATCTTTCCCTAGCATCATACCAAATGCGTGGTGCTCAAGAGATACACTCTCTGGCACATAACCCGCTTTACGTACGATTTCCCAAGCCATCATTAGGTGTTGGTGCTGACGTGAGTCGATGAAGTAAAGTACGCGATCAGCATGAAGTTGCTCGTAACGGTATTTAGCACAAGCGATATCAGTGGTTGTGTATAGGTAACCGCCATCACGCTTCTGGATGATCACACCCATAGGCTCGCCGTCTTTGTTTTTGTATTCGTCTAGGTAAACAACAATTGCGCCATCACTTTCTACAGCTAGACCTTTTTCTTTAAGATCTGCAACAACGCCAGGTAGCATGTCGTTGTACATAGATTCGCCCATTACGTTGTCATCAGTCAGTGACACGCTTAGACGATCGTAGTTGCGTTGGTTCTGCTTAAGGGTAATGGCAACAAGTTGCTTCCATTTCTCAAGGCAGTACTCATCACCGCTTTGTAGACGAACAACAAAGTTACGTGCTGTTTTACCGAATTCTTCGTCTTCATCATAAAGTACTTTAGATTCACGGTAGAAACCTTCAAGATCGCTGATGTCCATAGAAACATCAGTACCTTCTTGCTCTTTACGCTGCATGTTAGCGATAAGCATACCGAATTGTGTACCCCAGTCACCAAGGTGGTTAGCTCGGATAACATTGTGGCCTAAAAATTCAAGAGTACGTACAACTGCATCACCGATGATAGTTGAACGTAAGTGACCTACGTGCATTTCTTTTGCAACGTTTGGTGCAGAGTAGTCAACAACAATGTTTTGTGCTGTTTCAGTATTAACGGCTAGACGCTCATCTTTTAGTGCTTCTTCACCACGCTCAGCTAACCACGCTTTGTTTAAGAAAATGTTAATAAAGCCTGGGCCGGCAATTTCAACTTTCTCAGCAATACCATCTAGTTCTAGGCAGTCGATAACTTTTTGTGCGAATTCGCGTGGATTAGTACCTAGCTTCTTTGCTACGCCCATAACACCGTTCGCTTGGTAATCACCAAACTGCGCTTTAGCTGATTGGCGAACTGCGGCAGGGCTGCCTGCAGGTGCGCCAGCGGCTTCTAAAGCCTGAGATACTTTATCATTAATAAGTGCTTGAATGTTCACACGCTGATCCTTAAATCATTTGTAACGCCAATTACTAATAAGAGGCAAAAATGTCTACGTATTACAAGATCACCGTCAAAAATAATCACGAAATAAAACAAAATGATAACATAAATAAATCAAGTGTTTAACGTGAGTATTTTTGACGGGGTCGCGAATATCTAAATATGCACCGAAGTCTTGAATACGCAGTAGGTATTGTCCTAATAATACCCACAGATGGAGGTACTTTGGCAACCGGAAAAACCTATTGTTTACGTTTTTTTTTAACTTTTTTTGTTATGAGTAAATAATGTGTAACACGCTATTGTATTGAAAAGAGAGTGCGTTAAATTCATGTTTCATTAAATCACGAAAAATGGATAATTATTCACTCCGTCTCATTATAGTAATAGCTGTCAATAATAGGATAAATTTATGCACAAGCTTGAACAATATAATCTTCATCCAACGCAGATGCTTGCGCAGTTACCGGAGTTTATGAAAGCGATTAATGCATTGATTGATGATTTAGGGATTTCACTGGCTGATTACCAAGCCGATCACATTGCATTACGTGTCAATGATCAAGATGTGGCGCAACAGTTACATCAAGCCTGGCTGAGTTATGGCCAAGAATGGTCTAACAATATGATCAATGGTCGTCCCATTGTGATCATTGGGTTTGAGCAGCCATTAGCCGTAGATGGATGGACAATCGAAGCGTTAGAGTTGCCTTATCCGAGTGATAAAGTTTATCTGAAGCAAGGATGGGAACATATTGAGTTTGTGGTGCCATCTAGTGCACAAACGATTGAAGAATTAAAAGCAGATTTACTAGAACAATTACCACAATTAGATTGGGATGGGTTAGATGCGAAGGGGATCAAAGTAAAAGCCAGTTCACCATCCGGTGAAGATGAACGTTTAGCTAATCCTACTTTTGCGTTTAAACGTGATGGGGTATGTATTAAATTACACGGACACTCGTTAAAAGCAGTATTAGAAAGTGAACAAGCCTAGTTGCTGTAAATACGAATAATAAAAAGCGTAGTAATCCCCAAAGATTACTACGCTCGCTTGGTTAATATTGTCTTTTCCTGATTATAAAATAACCGTCCGGTTACCATAGACAAAAATACGATCGTCTACCGCAAGGCCTAATGCTTTACTGAGCACAGATTTTTCTACATCACGACCAGACTTTGCCATTTCAACTGCACTGAAACTATGATCAACAGGGATGACGTTTTGGGTTATGATTGGCCCTTCATCAAGATCGTTAGTTACAAAGTGTGCGGTTGCACCAATGATTTTTACACCACGTTCAAATGCTTGTTGGTAAGGCTTAGCGCCAATAAATGCAGGTAAGAAACTGTGATGAATATTAATGATTTTATTAGGGAATTGTGCAACAAAATTAGGCGTTAAAATACGCATATATTTCGCCAGTACCACGTAATTTGGTTGATACTGTTGTACCGCTTCTAATAGTTTTTGCTCGTGCTCTTCACGGCTTAATCCTTCATGGCAAACATGATGGAATGGAATATCAAATTTTTCCGTTAGCCCTTGTAGGGTGTCGTAATTACCGACAACCGCAGCAATGTCGATATCTAATGATCCATCGAAGGCTTTAACTAGAATATCACCTAGACAGTGCGCTTCTTTTGTCACCATGATGACGATTTTTTTGCGATCAGAACTGATTAAACGGCGTTTGCTGCCTTTGGGTAAAGCATGATCAATATCTGCGAGGAAGGTTGTATCATTAAAATAGCCTTCAAGCTCAGTACGCATGAAAAATTGATTATGGGTGTTATCAACATATTCCTTATTGTTGATAATATTTAGTTGGTGCTTATGACAAATGTTGGTTATTTTGGCGATTAGTCCCATTTCATCTGGGCATTCCGTGAGGAGTGTTTTCTTTTCCATGTCGTTTCCTGACTGCGATTCACGCATATAATACATTGCGTGTTACAAAGATCTTAATTAACTATTACCTAGATTTAACCTTATGGTCAAAGTATTTATTTGTTAGGTGATGTTATTAATAAGAAAGTGATGTCGTTAATTTTTGTAATCGATGGATAGAAGACTAGTCGAGTAGTTGGATAATTGGCATAATGAATACTGTATATATAACCAATAGTGCGAAGTAAATGATAACGAAGTTTTTTGCCTCTGGTGGCGCATTAGATAAAGCCATCCCTGGTTTTCAGGCTCGCCAACCTCAAATTGATATGGCGAATGCTGTGGCTGATGCGATCAAGAGTGAATCTCAGCTGGTGGTTGAAGCGGGAACGGGGACAGGTAAAACCTTTGCTTATGTGATCCCCGCTTTGCTTAGTGGTAAGAAAACTATTATCAGTACAGGCTCTAAAAACCTTCAAGAGCAATTATTTCACCGTGATTTGCCATTAATGGCTGATGCGATTGGCTTTACGGGGCGTGTCGCGTTATTAAAAGGGCGCTCAAATTATCTATGTATTGATCGCCTAAATCGCCAAGTGATAGAAAGCCATGATGTGGAATCTGATCCTACGTTATTAACACAGTTGGTTAAAATTCGACAATGGTCTTCATCATCGAAAAGCGGCGATTTTGGTGAATGTGAAGATGTTGCAGAAGATAGCCCAGTCATTCCATTGATTACTTCGACCAATGATAACTGTTTAGGCCGTGAATGCCCCTCGTATGATGATTGTTTTGTCGTTAAAGCACGTCGCAAAGCAATGGAAGCTGATGTAGTTGTTGTTAATCACCATTTATTCTTGGCAGATTTAGCCATTAAAGAAACCGGCTTTGGTGAATTAATTCCTGAAGCTGAAGTATTTATCTTTGATGAAGCCCACCAAATGCCTGATATTGCCAGTCAGTACTTTGGCCAGAGCCTAACCAGTCGCCAATTAATTGAACTCGCGAAAGATATTGATATTGGTTATCGCACAGAAGCGCGTGATATGCGCCAACTGCAAAAAACGGCAGACAGGTTACAGCAAGCTGCGTTTGAAATGCGGATTATTTTAGGTGATCCCGGGTTTCGAGGAAATTGGCGAGAAGCATCACAAACCCCTGCTGTTCAACGGGAATTGACTCGACTGTCAGATGCATTAGATCTTACCTACGATGTACTTAAGCTGGCGTTAGGTCGAAGCCAGTTACTAGATACTGCCTTTGAACGTGCAGCAACGCTAAAAGCCAAACTAAAACGAGTATCAGATACTGCAATTACAGGCTATTCCTATTGGTATGAATGTACACCTCGCCAGTTTAGTTTAAATATCACGCCGCTCTCTGTTGCGGATAAATTTAAAGAGCAAATGGCTGAGCAAAAAGGGGCATGGATCTTCACTTCAGCAACCTTAGCCGTTGATGAGAACTTCACCCACTTTAGTCATCGCTTAGGGTTAGAGCCAAAGCAACAATTCTCGCTTGAAAGTCCGTTTGATTACAACGAGCAGGCGTTATTATGTGTACCTCGCCATTTACCTGAGCCTAATAGTTATGGTCTCGCTAACAAATTGGTTGATATGTTAGCGCCTGTGATTGAAGCGAATAATGGTCGTTGTTTTTTCTTGTGTACTTCTCATCAAATGGTACGCGATCTTGCAGAAGGGTTTCGTGAGAAGCTGAGTTTACCCGTGTTAGCGCAAGGTGAAACAACGAAACAAAAGCTACTTAATGAGTATTTGGCTCATGGTAATGCATTATTAGTGGCAACGGGGGCGTTCTGGGAAGGGATTGATGTTAGAGGGCAAGCCCTTAGCTGTGTTATCATTGATAAATTACCGTTTACAGCACCAGATGATCCATTATTAAAAGCACGTATTGAAGATTGTCGTATGCGTGGTGGTGATCCTTTTGCCGATGTCCAAGTACCTGATGCGGTGATCACCTTAAAGCAGGGTGTTGGGCGTTTGATCCGTGATACTAAAGACAAAGGCGTATTGATCATTTGTGATAACCGATTAGTAACAAGGCATTATGGCGCTGTATTTTTACGAAGTTTACCACCGATCCCTCGTACACGTAGTGTTGAAGGGGTTAGTGACTTTTTGTCTACTATTAATAACAATAACGTTATTGAAGATGACAACCAACATTCAGAGGCTTGAATGAGCACCAAAATTTTGGCAGTTGATACTGCAACTGAAAATTGTTCTGTTGCCCTATTAATGGGTGACGAAGTTATCTCTCGTTGTGAATATGCACCACGTGAGCACACAACAAAAATTTTGCCTATGGTAGATACAGTTCTGGCTGAAGCTGGTATCAAGCTAAACCAACTCGATGCATTGGCTTACGGCCAAGGCCCTGGTAGCTTTACTGGTGTTCGTATCGGCATTGGTATTGCGCAAGGTTTAGCGTTTGGTGCCGATTTACCTATGGTGGGCGTGTCAACATTAGCTGCAATGGCGCAAGGTACTTACCGTGTCCATCAAGCTGACAATGTATTATCTGCTATTGATGCTCGTATGGGCGAAATCTATTGGGGTCAGTATCAGCGTAAAATAGATGGTGACTGGCAAATTATCGGTGCAGAGCAGGTGATTGTACCTGATGCTTTAGTTGAATCTGTTCAGACCGAAACGGGTATTTGGTTAACAGCGGGTACAGCGTGGGAAGTGTATGCTGATACTCTAGCTAAGTTACCTTTTGAAATGCAGCAGGGCTCGGTGTTATATCCTGATTCACAAGACATGGTTCACCTAGCGAAGTTTGCTTTTGCTCGTGGTGAAAGTGTTAGCGCAGAAGTGGCTAGTCCTGTGTATTTACGTGATACTGTGACATGGAAAAAACTGCCAGGTCGCGAATAATTAAATAAAGAGTAGTGGCGGGTGCTGCTACTTTTTCTTTATCCTAATTTTTTAAATGGATGATGAGAGGAGATTATGGTTACTATCAATCATGGTGTTATATCATTACCATCAAAACCATTTAGTTCAACCTCACAGACCTCTAGTACGAAAGCGAGCACTTCAAGTGATACGGTTTCATCAACGTCTGTTTTATCATCGTTATCGACAACACAACACGCAGAGTGGGCGAGTCAAGAATATCGTCAATTACAGTATGATCGCCCTGATGGTAAACATCAGAAAGCATTATCTATGTATATGGATGTCATGCTGCATGATAGAAAAGAACAACTTTCCGATCTGATCGGTATCAATATGGTTGTTTAAACCAACGAATACTTTCCTTATTATTCTCATCGTTATCACGTTAATTTAACGTGTCCGTAGACTATGCCTAAATAATTACTTTTGCTGTAATATTGAACAGTTATGTTGAGGTTTTATATGTTTCGCACGCTATTTCTTGGGCTGATATTAATCTTTATGGTAGGCTGCGCCAGTGTTCCAGCCAGCTTGCAGACTAAAACGAAAAATCCGATCACGGATTTACGCGTTATCACAGAGCATCCTACTGTAATGCAACATCAGGAAGTAAGGTTAGGTGGCATTATTGCTTCAATTAAAAATGAAGCAAAACAAACTCGCGTTGAAATAGTCGCATTGCCGTTAACCTCTGACGGTAGACCAATATTGAACAGTAAACCCCAAGGTAGATTTATTGCGAATGTACCTGGCTTTCTTGATCCTATCGAGTATGCCAAAGGACGTTTACTGACAGTTGTCGGGCAATATACTGGAATGCAAAAAGGTAAAGTTGGAGAGTACGATTATACTTTTCCTGTAGTAAATGCTTCTGGTGAGCAAATTTGGCAAGTACAGCAACAAATTCAAATGGAAACACCAATGCGATTTAATCGTTGTATTGGCATTAACTGTGGATTTTGGGGCGATGATTACTTTATGCCGCCGTTTGGCATTCAAGGGCGCGTGGTTGATAGAGTGATAATGTAAGTCATGGAAGCAATCATATTTAAGCTTGCTGAATTAGAATTAGCGGGACTGACCAATTTCTCATTATCGTCGCCGTTAGAGAATAACAAACCCGTGTTGTTATTTATTCATGGTTGGCAAGATAATGCTGCGACGTTTTCATCACTTTGGCAACGGCTAGAGAAAGATTTTAATCTTGTTGCCATTGATTTGCCTGGACATGGTTTATCACAATCTCGAAGTGGGGATAACTATTATCACTTTTTCGATTATATTGATGATTTACACCAAGTTATTATGCAGCTTCCTGCTACGCGAGTGTGTCTTGTTGGTCACTCATTAGGGGCGATTATTGCCAGTTGTTATAGCGCTGCTTATCCTCAATCAATAGATAAGTTGGTATTAATTGAAGGCTTGTCGCCATTAGTGGAAGAGGCCGAACAAACGGTTGAGCGGTTAAAGCGTGGGATTAAAAGTCGACAGCAATACCGTAAAAGTAGTGAACGTCGTAAAGCAAGAGCAATGAGCTCTTTTACTGAAGCTTTACAATTACGTGCCAACGTTAATGATTTACCCATGGCATGTTTAGAGCCTGTTGTGAAGCGAGCAACGGTTAAGCGTAATGGGCTGTGGTACTGGCGACATGACCATCGCCTGCGTTGTGAATCACTCTACCGGATGACACAACAACAAGCACAAGCAATTATGTCGTCAATAGAAGCACCCATTTATTCGATTGTCGGAAGTCATGGATTTCCTCAACTGCGTGATGATCCGCAGGATAAATACAAGCTTCAACAGTTTTCACAGGTAGTGATTGACGGGGGGCATCATTGCCATTTAGAACAGCCAGATACAGTATCGAATTGTATTAGGGCTTTTATTTCCCTCGAGAGAGATTAATCTTCGCTTTTCAATGAGTAGCTTCAAAGTTTCTACTCAGTTAATTTGGCAAGATGTTAATTATAAGTTAAGTATACTGTACTTGAATGTAAACGCCTGTTTGATTTATACGTACAGTATTTACCTGTATTCCTGTATAGGTATTAAAGCAGTCTAATAATAAGGAGAATGCGAGTGGATAAGGTTTGGCTTAGCCGCTATCCGAATGATGTACCGGCAGAAATTAATCCGGATGCATATTCATCATTAGTTGATATGTTTGAACAATCAGTACGTAAATATGCTGATCAAACTGCTTTCATTAACATGGGACAAGTTATGACCTTCCGTAAATTGGAAGAGCGTAGCCGTGCCTTTGCAGCTTACCTTCAAAATGAATTGAAGCTACAAAAAGGTGACCGTGTTGCTGTAATGATGCCAAACTTACTGCAATATCCTATCGCGCTATTCGGTATTTTACGTGCAGGTTGTGTTGTGGTTAACGTCAACCCGTTATACACCCCACGTGAGTTAGAGCACCAATTAAATGACTCTGGTGCAAAAGCCATTGTTATCGTGTCTAACTTTGCTCATACCCTTGAAGCTGTTGTTAAAAATACAGGTGTTAAAAATGTAATTTTAACCAGCCTTGGCGACCAATTGTCTCGTCCAAAAGGTACTTTGGTTAACTTTGTTGTTAAGTACATTAAGAAAATGGTGCCTAAGTACCATTTGCCGCATGCGACTTCAATGCGTATCGCACTGCGTAAAGGCCGTCGTATGCAGTATGTTAAGCCATTTATTACTGGCGATGACATGGCATTTCTTCAATATACAGGTGGTACAACAGGCGTCGCTAAGGGTGCAATATTAACGCATCATAATATGGTGTCTAATGTCATGCAGGCGAAAGGTGCATATGGTCCTGTGCTAACAGAGGGGCGTGAGCTCATTGTTACCGCTTTACCGCTTTATCATGTATTTGCATTGACAGTAAACTGCTTATTATTAATGGAAATGGGCGGTCAGAACTTACTGATCACGAATCCACGTGATATTCCCACTTTTGTCAAAGAGCTTCAACGTTATCAATTTACAGCAATTACAGGTGTGAACACCTTATTTAATGCGCTGATCAACAATGAAGATTTCCAAGAGCTCGATTTTAGTAATCTACGTCTTTCTGTTGGCGGCGGTATGGCGGTGCAACGTGCTGTTGCTGAAAAGTGGCAGAAAATCACCGGTAATTACTTATTAGAAGGGTACGGTTTAACCGAGTGTTCACCACTGGTTGCAGCATACCCTTATGATTTGACGCAATATAACGGTTCAATTGGCCTGCCTGTCCCTTCAACTGAAGTGCGTATGGTTGATGATGAAGGTAATATTGTGGGTATCGACGAAGTCGGTGAATTACAAGTTCGTGGTCCTCAAGTCATGAAAGGTTACTGGCAGCGTCCTGAAGCCACTAAAGAAGTATTAACAGAAGATGGTTGGCTATCGACGGGTGATATCGTTAAATTTGATGATGAAGGCTTTTTGCATATTGTCGATCGTAAGAAAGATATGATCTTAGTGTCAGGTTTTAACGTTTATCCTAATGAAATCGAAGATGTTGTAGCGCTACATGACAAAGTGCTTGAAGTCGCAGCGATCGGCCAGGCTCATGAAGTGTCTGGAGAAGTGGTTAAGATATGTGTGGTGAAACGCGATCAGAGCCTCACAAAAGATGAATTGATAGCGCATTGTCGTCAACATTTAACAGGTTATAAGATACCTAAAATTGTTGAATTTATGGATGACTTGCCAAAAACCAATGTAGGTAAGATTCTACGTCGCGTATTGCGTGAAGAGTCTGATAAAAAAGCACAACAATAAGTGTTTGCGATAATAAATATGTAAAAAAGCCCATCAGTTTTTGCTGAAAAGTGTTATTACATACTATTGCGCGATATTATAGATGCCGACATTACGTCGGCATTTTTCTTAATATAATTTACAAAAAGGTTAATGATTTAGCCCCGCACCGAAAAGGTATCATGTGAACTTCGAGATAATTACAACAACCGAGCAATTACAACAGCGTTGTGACTCAGCCAGAACGCACACTGCCGTTATGCTTGATACGGAATTTGTCCGTACTCGTACGCTATACCCGCGTTTAGGTTTGATTCAATTATTCGATGGTGAGCAGTTATCGTTAATTGATCCATTAGAAGTGGAAGACATGGAGCCATTGTGGGCATTGTTACGTGATCAATCGGTGATGAAAGTGCTTCACGCCTGTGGTGAAGATCTAGAAGTATTTCAGCATCATGCCGGTTGTTTACCAACACCAATGTTTGATACTCAGTTAATGGCAGCTTTCCTTGGACAAGGTATTTCAACGGGCTTTGGTGCATTAGTGAAAGAATACGTTGGTGTTGAGCTTGATAAAGGCGAAGCGCGTACCAATTGGCTTGCACGTCCATTAACGGCAAAACAACTCGATTATGCCGCTGCCGATGTTTATTACTTAAAACCGTTGTTTGAAAGTTTATTAGCTAAGGTTGAAGAACGGGGCTATATGGAAGCATTACAGCAAGAATGCCTATCTGTAATACACCGCCGTATTAAGCCCGTTGATCCAGAAAAAGCGTATCTTGATATTAAAAACGCATGGCAGTTAAACCCACAGCAACTTGCTGTTTTGCAAAAAGTTGCAGCTTGGCGAGTACGTGAAGCGCAGAAACGGGATATCGCATTAAACTTCATTGTCAAAGAATTACATTTATGGAAATTAGCGCGTTTTAATATTAAATCACGATCTGAGCTTGAGAAAGCAGATTTTGAGCCAATGGAGATCCAACGTCACGGTAACCGTTTATTGAAAATGGTGCATGATTGCGATCGTATTGCAGCGCAAGATTATCCCGCGAAAATAGAGCGTTTGGTTGATTTCCCACATTATAAGCAGATGGTAAAATCCATCAAAGACGTAGTAACAGATGTTGAAAAAGAGACCGGTTTAGCGCCTGAGTTCTTAGCTTCTAAAAAGCAGATCCACCAAGTATTATCTTGGGCATGGAAGTATCAGCGTCAAGATGAAAAACGTCCTGAAATGTTGAAAAACTGGCGTCGTGATTTATTTGAGCAACGTGTATTAAAGTTATTAGACGAAAAAGCCTAATTGATTACTACGTCCTAAAAGAAAAAACCCGCCATCTGCGGGTTTTTCTGTATTAACGTTCTTCGTCAGGTAACGTCACGTTAAGTTCGAGTACGGATAAATCTTCCTCTTTATGATCAAGGTTCACAGACACTTGATTTGGGTCGATTTGAACGTACTTACTGATCACATCTAAAATATCTTGTTTTAGCTGGGGTAGGTAGGCTGGAGCCGGTTGTCCAGCACTACGACGTTCAGCGACAATAATCTGTAACCTTTCCTTTGCTACATTCGCTGTTTTCGTCTTTTTCGGGCGGAAAAACTCGAGCAGTGCCATATAAAGTTAGCCTCCAAATAAGCGTTTTAGGAAGCCTTTCTTCTCTTCCTCTAAGAATTTAAATGGGCGTTCCTCACCCAATAAGCGTGCTACTGTATCTTCATAAGCAATGCCAGCATCAGATTCTTTATCGAAAATAACGGGCTCACCCTTGTTAGATGCGTTTAGCACAGCTTGGCTTTCAGGAATAACACCTAAAAGAGGGATGTGTAAAATTTCTTCAACATCTTGAACGCTTAGCATTTCACCTTGCGTTACACGTGTCGGGTTATAGCGTGTTAGTAGTAAGTGTTGTTTAACTGCGTCTTTACCATCTTCTGCTCGGCGAGACTTAGAATCTAGAATACCTAAAATACGATCAGAGTCGCGAACAGAAGAGACTTCAGGATTCGTTGTTACAATCGCTTCATCAGCAAAGTAAAGTGCCATTAAAGCACCAGTTTCAATACCTGCTGGAGAATCACAGATAATGAAATCAAAATTCATTTTATCCAAGTCATTTAAAACACGCTCAACACCTTCACGAGAGAGTGCGTCTTTATCACGAGTCTGAGATGCTGGTAAAACAAAAAGGTTATCAACACGCTTATCTTTAATTAATGCTTGGTTCAGATTTGCTTCGCCGTTGATAACGTTTACAAAGTCATAAACGACACGTCGCTCACAACCCATAATGAGATCAAGGTTACGTAAACCAATATCAAAATCGATAACCGCCGTTTTTTTACCGCATAATGCTAGACCAGATGCAATGGCTGCGCTTGAGGTTGTTTTACCAACGCCGCCTTTACCTGAAGTAACAACGATAATTCGTGCCATTTACTAAATTCCTTATTAAAACTTTTATAAAGCAAGGTGCTCGATGCTAAGCGTATTATCAGTAATTGAAATTACAACACCCTTGCCCCAGAACTCATCCTGAATGTTATCACTTAGCCAGTAGTTTCCTGCAACTGAAATTAGTTCAGATTGCAAGTTCTGACAGAAAATTGTCGCTTCTAGGTCTCCGTTGGCTCCAGCTAATGCTCGACCACGTAACGTACCGTAAATATGAATGCAACCATCAGCAATAATTTCAGCGCCCGCACTCACATGGTTGAGAATGACAAGGTCACGATTTTTAGCATAAATCTGTTGACCAGAACGAACAGGAGTGCGAATGATAAGTGCAGACTCTCGGCCTTGAACTGGCTGAGAAGATGGCTCAGCTTCAGTAGATTCTACTGTTGTTTTTTCTTTCACCGTGCGTGCGGCATTCATAATAGCAAATCCAGCAGATTTTGCTTGATTTTGTAACGCTTGTTCTTTACAACCGCTGATACCTACAGGGATCATGCCCGCGTCGACAATTGCTCGTTTTAATTGCTCAAAATTAATATCTTTGCCTGCATTAGAGATATCGATAACAACGGGAGCTGATGCAAAGAAATTAGGTGCGAGTTCAATTTTTTCTTTTAGGTGATCGGTCGCTTTTTTGATATCACCATCAATTAAATGAAGCGCAGAGAGCGTAAATGAGCTCCCTTTAAGTTCAGTCGTCTTGGTCATGGTATTTATTATGGTTAATGTTTAAATTAACCATTCTTGTTGATTATCACAAAGGTACTAGCATGGTATATTCCCGAGCAGTTAGGGGCAAGTTATCCTTGCTTTGACATGGGAAATTCAGACAAAAGTCTCATCCTGTAGGGGAAAAATAAACCAACGGGGAATGATACGTTAAAATAGCTGTCTGAAAGAATAAGCTTTAACAAATAGGTGAATTGAAATGTTGTGTGCAATCTATAAAAGCTTAAAAAAAGATAACACATATTTATATGTAAATAAGAAAGATGATTTCTCCGATGTGCCTGAAGTATTAATGAATACATTTGGTAAACCGCAATTTGTTATGGTGATAAAGTTAGAAGGGAGAAAGTTAGCCTTGGCCGATGTTGAAAAAGTAAAAGAAGCATTAAAGACCGTTGGTTTCTATCTTCAAGTTCCACCGCCAGTAACAAATTTATTGGATCAATATAAAGCCGAGAAAGCCGGCAGAGCTAATTAAGGTTATTATGCATAAGCGTTTTATATCGGCCGTTGTGGCCTTAGGACTAGGGATTTCCTCAACAGCTTTTGCTGCTGATGAAGGGTTTAACGCATATATAAATAAATTAAAAGCAGAAGCGCGTAGTAATGGTATTTCTGAGCCTATTCTCGATTCAGCTTTTAAAGGCATTACATTTACTCATCGTGCAGTAAAGGCAGATAAAAACCAACCTGAGAAAAAGTTAACATTAGATCAATATATTCCACGCGCTGTACCTGACTGGAAAGTAAAACAAGCACGTCGTTTATATCAAGAGAATAAAACAACATTAGATCGGATAGGTAAAGAATACGGCGTACAGCCACGTTTTATTGTTGCGTTGTGGGGGGTTGAAAGTAACTTTGGTAAATTACAAGGTAATTACCATGTTGTTGAAGCATTAACCACGTTGGCTTATGAAGGTCGTCGTGAAGCATTATTTCGTAAACAAGTGATGGCGGCATTACAAATCCTTCAAGAAGGACATATTACGATTGATGAGATGAAAGGATCATGGGCAGGGGCGATGGGTCAATGCCAATTTATGCCAACATCTTATTTAACCTTTGCGGTTGATGGTAATAATGATGGTAAAGCTGATATTTGGAATACTAAAGCGGATGTTTTTGCATCTGCAGCGAATTACCTAAAAAAATCAGGTTGGAATGATAAATATACTTGGGGACGTCAAGTTAAGATCCCATCATCATTATCGGCCGATTTAAAAGGTACGGGTGTAGAAAAAACCAAAACACTAGCACAATGGCAAACACTCGGTGTTCGTACTATGAGTGGTGGGAATTTACCCAAAGAAGACATTGATGCATGGTTAATTCAACCTGATGACGAACATGGGCGTGCTTACCTTGTTTATGGTAATTACCAAACATTAATGAAATGGAATCGTTCTCATTATTTTGCTTTAGCTGTCAGCCATCTTGCTGATCGTATCTAATAGCTATAACCAATAATAAAAGGTTATCTGTATTGAAAGTCAGGCACTACTGCCTGGCTTTTTATTTTGATTTGTGTTTTCTATATTTAAAAGCGAATAAATATTTGCCTAGACATATCTTTAAGCAATTCGAAAACAGCGTTGTTTAGATTGATGTCTATAATTCTTGGTTCATGACAGTATAAAAAAAGCCCAACTAAGTTGAGCTTTCTAAATATATGGTAGGAAATGAAATTAGATTTCAAATTCTTCTAAAGATTTACCATTTTCAAGTGCTTGCTTAAGCGCGCTTGGTGTACGGCCTTGGCCTGTCCACGTTTTTTCTTCACCGTTTTCATCGATGAATTTATATTTAGCTGGACGTGCAGCACGTTTTGCTTTTGGTGCTTTTGAAAGGCTTGCTAACAATTCTTCAGGGTCGATACCATCAGCTAATAGCATTTCACGGTATTGAGCTAGTTTTTCATTACGCTCATTTTCTTTTGCTTGTTCTTCTTCTTCAGCTTCAGCACGTTCTTGAACAACGGTAGTTAATTTCTCTAAAGCTTCTTCTAGTTGCTCTAAAGTATATTCACGAGAAAGTGCACGAAGACTACGAAGGTTTAAAAGTGCTTTCATTGCATCAGACATTTTTATATTTCCTGTTATTTTTAACTAACTGTAAATAATAATAGCAGTGTCGAATCATTTATTACAATAGTAATGCTTTTATTCATTATGTCAAAACACTTTAAACATTCTTTATTGTTAATTGTTAATAATAGCGATATTCGTATTTTTATAAAAATACGAATATCGGATTTATGCTTAATAGATGTTTAAATGGTTACAAAATGAAACATATCTGCTCGTAGGTTCATAATATTTAATGGGTGAAGCTATACTTAGATAAGATTATATTTATAATGCAATGTTATTTGTTCTGTTGTTAAATGTTTCATGTGATGTTGTTGCAAATAATGAAACATTACGTAGAATAATCGCAACCTTGATGTAAGGTAGAGGCGCGTTATCTAATAGTAATTAACAAGAGGGTGAAACCAATGACGGTTAATGAAAGGAGCTAATGCCGAAGTAAGAGTGACGTCAAATCCTTTTTCTGGGGTTGTATTGAATAAGTGCAACACTGCCATAGTATATAATCATATTCACTATGGAGCGCTACTGTGAAAAGAGAAGAGCCAAGACGTTCTTCAAATATGGTTAACCGCCATGTTATCCAGTAGATCTCCAACCTAATTCGGTTGTCTTTGAGATCATGAATTTAGTAGATTACTCCCATTCATTAGTATCCATTATTCCTCCTATTGTTGCGTTAGGGTTAGCGATACTTTCTCGGCGTGTGTTAGTTTCTCTTGGTGCGGGTATCGTATTAGGAGCACTTTACTTAAATGACTTTTCATTTAACCATTCAGCTTCTTATTTAGGAGGCACTATACAAAACTTATTCATATCTGATGGTGGTATTAATACCTGGAATATGAGTATTGTTTTATTCCTCATTATATTAGGCATGACGACAGCATTGTTAACATTGTCTGGTGGTACTCGTGCATTCGCTGCATGGGCACAAACAAAAATTAAAACAAAAAGGGGCGCGAAACTGCTTGCTGCTTTTTTAGGTGTGTTTATTTTTGTTGATGATTACTTTAATAGTTTAGCGGTGGGTTCTATCGCTCGTCCCGTAACGGATCGCTATTACGTATCGCGTTCTAAATTGGCTTATATATTAGATTCAACAGCCGCTCCAATGTGCGTTCTAATGCCGGCATCGAGTTGGGGTGCGTATATAATTACGTTAATTGGCGGTATTTTAGTTACGCATGGAGTAACAGAATATACACCTTTAAGTGCCTTTTTAACGCTAGCGCCAATGAACTTCTATGCTATTTTTGCTTTAGCTATGGTTTTTGTTGTGTCTTGGTTCCAATGGGATATTGGACCAATGAAAAAACATGAGATGGCAGCAATGCATGGCCGTGGTTTTGATGAAGGCGGTGATGTTGATGAACAAGCAAAAGATTTAACTGACGAATTAGAAATTGTTGAAAGTACGAAAGGTAAAGTTGGCGATTTAATTTGGCCGATTGTTATTTTAATATTTGCCACGTTCTTTTTTATGGTTTTTACAGGCTATCAAGCATTAGCAGCAGATGGTAAATCTTTTGCTCTGCTAGGTGCGTTTGAAAATACTGATGTCGGTAAGTCACTTTGTCTTGGTGGTTTATTTGGCTTAGTTGCTGCGATTATTCCAGTCATTCGCCAGCGTATTGCATTTAATGAAGTTATTCGCACATTATGGATTGGTGCTAAATCCATGTTTGGTGCGATTTTAATTTTATTATTCGCGTGGAGTATTGGTAGCGTTATTGGTGATATGAAAACGGGTCAATATTTATCAACCCTTGTACAAGGGAATATTAACCCTATGTTATTACCGATGATCTTATTTTTATTATCAGGCGTGATGGCATTTTCTACAGGTACGTCGTGGGGCACGTTTGGCATTATGTTACCTATAGCTGGTGATTTAGCTGGGGCAACCGATATTACCTTGATGTTACCAATGCTAGCGGGAGTATTAGCAGGCTCTGTATTTGGTGATCACTGTTCACCGATTTCAGATACTACAATATTGTCTTCAACGGGGGCACGTTGCCATCATATTGATCATGTCGCAACGCAACTTCCTTACGCAGTTTCTGTCGCCTTTGTTTCTACTATTGGCTTCCTTGTGCTAGGTATGACTGATTCATTACCCGTAGCCTTCATCGCGGCTATAATTACTTTTATTATGGTTTGTGTGTTGTTTGCTTGGTTATCACGACGTACTTATGTCCCAACAGTAAAAAGCTGATTTTATCTCTGTTCTTTTAAGCCCATACACTTTTCATGAAAAAGAGTATGGGCTTTTTTGTAACTAATGTGTACTTGTTAAGTCTATCACTTTTCATTGTGAGTGAATTTCTGTAGCATCGGCGCAGTTTTTTTAAACCAATCGTATTACTAGGGAATCCTCATGGCCCAAATGTATTTCTATTACTCTGCAATGAATGCAGGGAAATCGACCACATTATTGCAATCCTCGTTTAATTATCGCGAAAGAGGAATGACCCCCGTTATTTTTACTGCTGCGATTGATGATCGCTTTGGTGTGGGTAAAGTCAGCTCTCGTATTGGTTTAGAAGAAGAGGCTGAGTTATTTAATGCAGAAGATGATTTATTCGAACGATTAAAAGCGTTATCAGATAGAGGTAAAATTGATTGCGTATTAATTGATGAATGCCAGTTCTTATCTAAAGCGCAGGTGTATCAATTAACGGAAGTGGTCGATAAACTCGATATTCCGGTTTTATGTTACGGCTTACGTACAGACTTCTTAGGTGAACTTTTTGAAGGGAGTCGTTACTTATTATCGTGGGCGGATAAGTTAGTTGAATTAAAAACAATTTGTCACTGTGGTCGCAAAGCAAACATGGTGATCCGTCAAGATGAAACCGGTCGTGCTATTGCTGATGGTGAACAAGTTGAAATTGGTGGCAACGCACGTTACGTATCAGTATGCCGATTACATTATAAAGAGGCATTAGGTCGTTAATTATTTAATGATAATAGGGATAGTCCTTTTTATCTTATCCAGTAATACGTAATTCTTGCGAAACAAAAAGCCAGCTTATTTAGCTGGCTTTTTCATCGTAACTGACGATTGAATTATTTCTTATTATGACGCTCTTGCAGTTTATTCGTCACATCTGACAGTGATAAACCTTGATCTTGAAGTAGTACAAGCAGGTGATAGATCAAATCCGCTGATTCACATACTAATTCCGCTTTGTCACCCGACGTTGCCGCAAGCGCGACTTCAACACCTTCTTCGCCCACTTTTTGCGATATACGCTTGGTGCCACGGGCGTAGAGGCTAGCTGTGTAGGAAGACTCAGGATCTGCACCTTTACGACTCGCCAAGAGCTGCTCAAGTTGATGAAGGAAAACCAGTGACGGTGGCTGAGCATCACTTTCATCAGAATCAAAACAGGTGGTCGTGTTTAAGTGGCACGTTGGACCAATTGGATCGACGTGTACTAATAAGGTGTCTTGGTCACAATCAAGCTGAATACTTTTAAGTTGCAGTACATTGCCTGATGTTTCACCTTTCGTCCACAGGCGCTCTTTGGTGCGAGACCAGAAAGTGACTTGTTTAGTATCAAGTGTCTTTTGAAGCGCATCTTCGTTCATGTAGCCAAGCATTAGCACTTGACCACTGGCATTATCTTGAACAATAGCAGGGATCAGTCCGGCTACTTTTTCCCAATTGATTTTGGTTAATAAACTCATAGTCGGATCTCCACATTTTGCGTTTTCAGAAATTGCTTTAACTCACCAATGTTGATGATTTGTTTATGGAAAACAGAGGCAGCTAAGGCGCCGTCTACATTCGCAAGCTTAAAGGCATCGCTAAAGTGCTGCATTTCACCCGCACCACCAGAAGCAATTAAAGGCACGTCACATACACTGCGTACCATGTTGAGTTGCTCTAAGTCGTAACCATTACGTACGCCATCTTGGTTCATCATGTTCAGTACGATTTCACCCGCGCCACGACGTTGAACTTCTTCAACCCAATCACGTGTTTGCCATTGGGTTGCTTTGGTACGCTTTTCATCACCAGTAAATTGGTATACCTGATATTGACCTGTTTCAGCGTCAAAATAGGAATCAATACCGACAACGATACATTGCACACCGAACTTATCCGCCAATGTGGTGATTAATGTTGGATCTGCCAGCGCTGGTGAATTGATAGAGACTTTATCTGCACCAAATTGAAGAATACGGCTCGCATCGTCAGCAGATTTAATCCCACCTGCGACACAGAATGGAATATCAATCACTTCTGCAACGCGAGATACCCAGCTTTTATCAACAACACGACCGTCACTTGATGCGGTAATATCGTAGAAAACCAATTCATCTGCGCCTTCTTCAGCGTAACGTTTTGCCAGTGGTACAATGTCGCCAATGATTTCGTGGTTACGAAATTGGACACCTTTTACAACCTGACCATCACGTACGTCTAAACAAGGAATAATACGTTTAGCTAACATTGTGGTCTCCTTAATTGTTCCAGCATGTAAAGGCTTGCTCGGCAGTAAACTTACCATCAAGTAGGGCGCGACCGACAATAACGCCAGCCACACCTGAGCCTTTTAATGCTGCAATATCATCAAGCGAGCCAATGCCACCAGATGATTGAAATTGTACTTGCGGGTACTGGCGACAAAGATCGACATACAGTTCGACATTTGAACCAGCTAATGTGCCATCACGAGAAATGTCAGTACATAGCACGTGTTTTAAACCCACTTTTAGGAAATCTTCTAATAGCGCCTCAATAGTAACGCCTGAATCTTCTTGCCAACCAGATACAGCGACAATGCGGTTACCGTTGTCATCAATATTGATATCCAGTGCCAATACAATGTGTTCAGCACCATACTTTTCCATCCAGCCTTTAACCATCTCTGGTTGTTTAACGGCCGTTGAACCTATCACTACGCGTTTAGCACCTGCGTTAAGTAGATCTGCGACGTCTTGTTCTGTGCGTACGCCACCACCAATTTGTACATTGGCTGGTGTGCTTTTGAGTAGTTTTTCAATAAGGGATAATTGACGGGCTTGCGTATCTTTTGCGCCCGTTAAATCAACCAAGTGGAGCCAGTTAGCGCCAGCTTGGTGGTAAAGATTAAATTGCTCTGCGGGATCGACTTTGTATTCTGTTACTTGACCATAGTCGCCTTGGAATAGACGAACGACTTGGCCTTCAATCAGATCTAATGCAGGAATAATCATAACAAGTCCTTTTGTTATCGTTATAGTTCGAGGAAGTTTTGAATGAGTTTCGCGCCAGCTTTACTTGAACGCTCTGGGTGAAATTGCACCCCGTAGTAATTGCCATTTTGCACTGCTGCGGTAAAGCTTTGACCATATTGCGCGCTGGCGATGGTTTTACCACCTTGCTGCGCGGCATGATCAAATACAGGCATGGCGTAACTATGCACGAAATAAAAATAGCTTCCCGCAGGGATGCCATTAAATAGCGGGTGATTATCTTCCGGTGTAATGGTGTTCCAACCCATATGTGGCAGCGGTAACCCCTCGGCTTGGATTTTCTCTACAGAAGCATCACACAAATCTAAGCAGGGAATAATTTCACTGCCATTTTGCCCGTGCTCCTGCGATGCTTTACCCAGTAGCTGCATACCCAAACAGATCCCTAACAACGGTTTAGTCACTTGCTTTACTAAGCTAACTAAATCACGCTGTTGTAGGTTCTGCATTGCTTCACTGGCGGTACCAACACCCGGAAGAAAGAGCTTATCGGCAGCAAGTACAACTGCTGGATCTTTGCTGACTTCCACTTGATAGCCAAGACGTTCAATAGCAAAGCGAACAGAAGATACATTGGCACAACCAGTATCAATAATGACTACGCGCTGTTGAGTATTGGTTGCTGTCATTACAACACTCCTTTACTGCTTGGTAGTTCGTTACCTTCTACTTTAATCGCTTGGCGCAATGTGCGGCCGAAAGCTTTAAATAGGCTTTCAACGATGTGGTGATCGTTATTACCTGTTGATGATAAGTGCAGGGTACAAGCGAGCGTATCAGTTAAAGAGCGGAAGAAGTGTGGCACCATTTCCGTTGATAAATCACCAACTTGATCACGACTAAATTGTGCATCAAATTTCAAATATGGACGACCAGATAGATCTAACGCGCATTGTGCTAAACACTCATCCATCGGTAGGCTAAAGCCAAAGCGGCCAATTCCACGTTTATCACCTAAGGCTTTTTTCAACGCTTCGCCTAACGCAAGTGCGGCATCTTCAACACTGTGGTGATCATCGATGTGTAAATCACCATCAACGGTTAAGGTCATTTGAAAACCGCCGTGCGTGGCGATTTGATCTAGCATGTGATCAAAAAAGCCAAGGCCAGTTGAAATCGTATTACCGCCCGTTTGATCTAAATTCACTTTAACGCGAATATCAGTTTCTTTGGTGGTTCTTACAACCTCAGCAATACGAGGTTGGGTGGTTAAATCAGTTAAGATCTGCATCCAATTCATGGTTTCAGGGTTGTACTGGATACCACGAATCGCCATATTTTCAGCCAGTTGTAGATCAGTAATCCGATCGCCAATGACTGCTGATGTTTCAAAATCTACACGACCTTGCTGGAGATACTCTTTGACAAGTCCAAGCTTAGGCTTACGACAACTACAACCTTCGTTATCAAAGTGAGGACAAATCAGCACATCGCTAAATACTACACCTTGTGATTCGAAGATTTCCATCATCATATTATGTGGCGCGTCGAAATCCGCCTGTGGGTAGCTATCTGTACCTAAACCATCTTGGTTTGTCACCATAACTAGTTTGTAGCCTGCGCTTTGCAAAGCAAGTAGGGCAGGAATCACATTCGGTTCAAATTTAAGTTTATCTAAACGGTCTACTTGAAAGTCTACTGGCGGCTCAACAATTAAGGTGCCGTCACGGTCAATAAATAAAATCTTTTCCTTGCTCACAATCAACGTCCTTATTGTTGTTCTAATTGGCTACGAATAAAGGCGAGAGTTTTTTCACACTCATCACGGCTACCTACACTGATTCGAATACAGTTTTCAATCGGAGAGCGGCGTAAAATAATGCCGTTATCCCATAATGCTCTAAAGAGTTGATCTGCATTAGGGAATTTAACCAGTAGGTAATTACCGTAGCCATCAAATACGGTTACGCTATCTAACATGCTTAAACCCGCTTGTAAGTAAGCGCGGTTAGCACTGATATCAAGCACTTGGAATTTTGTTCGTGCTCTACCTGCTTCCGATAGGGCTTGTACTGCAATTTCAGTGACAGGTACAGGTACTGGGTAGGGGGCAATCACTTTAAGCAAAACATCGATAATATCGCTGTTAGCAATCGTAAAGCCACAGCGTAAACCCGCTAGTGCAAACGCTTTTGATAGCGTACGAAGAATGACTAAATTAGGGTAGCTTGACAGTAAGTCGCTGGCGCTTTCTTCTAAGCAGAAATCGATATAGGCTTCATCAACTACCACTAGGGCTGAGTTTGCTGTCATATCTAACAGGGCTTCAATGTCTTTACGTGCTAACAAGTTACCTGTTGGGTTATTCGGGCTACAGACGAAAACAATTTTCACGCCATCAAGATTTTGTGAAATGGCCTCTAAATCCAATTGCCACTTGCTTGTAAGCGGAACAACTTTCGCATTTACATCGTAAGTTTCAGCGCTGATTGCGTACATGCCATATGTCGGAGGACAATATAAAATACTGTCTTGGTTTGGCTCACAAAAAGCGCGGATCAGAAGTTCAATGCCTTCATCGGCACCACGTGAGGTTAGCACCTGATCAGGTTTTACATTGGCATAGTCTGCGTAGGCATTGATTAATGCTGGTGGCTGACATTCGCTGTAACGGTTTAATCGAGCAAGACTAATGCTGTACTCGTTGTCAAACGGCGATTCATTGGCATTTAACCAAATGTCTCCGTTGCCGCCTAATCGACGGGCTGATTGGTAAGGGGTTAATTCACGTACTGTTTTACGTGCTAGTCTTGCCATCGTCATGATTTATCCCTCACGCTTAGCCGTTAATTTTTCAACGCGGATTGTTACTGCACGTTTGTGGGCATCAAGACCTTCAGCATCGGCAATCGTGGTTACTGTTTTTGCTAACCCCAGTAGGCCATCCGCAGACAGCTCTTGTACTGTCATACGCTTAGAAAAGTCAGCCAAGCCTAAACTTGAATAAGTCCGTGTATAACCATAGGTTGGTAGTACGTGGTTAGTACCAGATGCATAATCACCAACAGATTCAGGTGACCAGTTACCTAAGAAAATAGAGCCAGCATTGTCAAGTAATGGCACTAAATCACGTGGTGTACGGGTTTGAACAATTAAGTGCTCAGGCCCATAGTTGTTAGAAATTGCAATACACTGCGGTAATGTTTCAGCGACAATTAATAGGCTTGATCCTAATGCTTCTTTCGCAATATCTGCACGTGATAATTGAGCTAGTTGACGTTGAATAGCATCTGCTGTTTTATCAGCAATCACTGGATCAGGCGTAACCAAAATGACTTGAGAATCAGGGCCATGCTCAGCTTGGCTAAGTAAGTCAGCAGCGATAAAGTCAGGATCTGCGCTGCTATCAGCAATCACTAATACTTCAGAAGGGCCTGCTGGCATATCAATAGCAGCACCGCGAAAATCATTACTTACTTGGCGTTTAGCTTCTGTTACAAAGGCATTGCCTGGGCCAAAAATCTTATCGACTTTAGTGACGGTTTCGCTGCCGTAGGCCATTGCCGCAACGGCTTGTGAACCACCGACGTTGTAAACATCATCGATGCCACATAATTTGGCAACGTATAAGATTTCATCTGCAATAGGCGGTGGAGAGCACAGCACCACTTTTTGGCAACCTGCTATTTTAGCGGGCACGCCGAGCATTAATACGGTTGATGGTAGTGGTGCACTGCCTCCTGGAATATACAAACCGACTGAATTAACAGGGCGTGTCATTTGCTCACAGATGATACCTGGCTGTGTTTCTACACGGAGTGTCGGTTGCTTCTGTGCTTTATGGAAGGTACTGATATTGTTAAAAGCTTGCTGTAGCGCTTCTTTCATCTCTGTACTTAATCGAGCACATGCATCGTCGATTTCTGTGTCACTGACTTTGATGGATGCTGGACGAATACCATCAAATTTTTCTGTCAGTTCAAGTAAAGCTTCATCACCACGTTCACGGACATCGCTAATAATGCCAGAAACAATAGCGCTAATATTAGCGCCATTATTTACGGCTGGTCGAGCAAGAAGATTTTCTCGCTGACTTTCACTTAAGGATTGCCATACAACTGTCTTCATCGATTACTCCATCATTTTCTCGATTGGCAATACTAGAATAGAGCTTGCGCCTAATTCTTTTAGTTGTTCCATTGTTTCCCAGAATAGGTTTTCAGAACTCACTAAATGGATAGCAACACGAGATTTGTCTTCAGCAAGAGGAAGTACCGTTGGATCTTCAGCGCCAGGTAGTAGGAGTTTAATTTGCTCTAGACGATCAGTTGGCGCATGTAGCATGATGTATTTTGATTCTTTTGCTTGGATCACACCTTGCATACGGGTCAGTAAGCGTTCAATTAATGCTTGTTTTTCTGCATCGAGTGTCTGCGTTGATTGGATCAGTACCGCTTTTGAACGCAGGATCACTTCTGCTTCTTTAAGACCATTCGCTTCAAGTGTCGCACCAGTCGAAACTAAATCACAGATGGCGTCAGCAAGCCCAGCTCGTGGAGCAACTTCAACAGAGCCGTTTAGCATACAAGTGCTAAATTTAACGCCCAGTTCATCCATATAGCGTTTAACTAATTGCGGATAAGTCGTTGCAATACGTTTGCCGTTTAAATCTTGAGGACCGTTGTACTTAGCATCTTTATCAATTGCGATAGAAAGGCGGCAACCACCAAAATCTAGGCGGCGTAGTTTTATATAATCTGATGGTTCACCGCGAGCAGCACGTTCAAGGCCAACTTCTTCAAGTTCATTTTCACCAATCACACCTAAATCAACTACACCATCCATGATAAGACCAGGAATGTCGTCATCACGAACAAGTAGCAAGTCTATAGGCATGTTTTCAGCGTGAACAACAAGACGTTCGCCTACCATGTTAAATTTCACACCACAGCGTTTAAGCAGTGTTTGACACTCTTTACTTAGACGGCCTTTTTTCTGAATCGCAATGCGTAATCGTTGTGTTTGCATAGTCATTTCCCTGTCCTAATTCACTTAATTCAAAATCTGGTATTAAAAAACCCTCGGAAGCTTGTATCTTCCGAGGGTCTGAATTTGATTATTCCTTGTGACCACTGGAAGAGTATGTTGTCTTCCAGGGTGAGGCGTATCCTCCCGAAAGACTAGTCAGGATGGTGATGAATATGATTGTTAGTCATTTGGATACGCATAATAAATCTCGTTAATAAATAATAGTGTTACTTTCTTGTTACCCACACTAACTAAGAGTGTTAGATAATGCAACATTATTTTTAACCTTTTATCTTATTTATTTTTCTTTTCGAAAATAGTTTCGGCGTTGTCGCAATTGTAAGAATAAGTTTCCTAACTTATTGAGTTTTAGGTGGTTAAATTAATTATGTCGAAAGAAGTAAGAGCAAGGTAAGTTATTGGTTCAGTACATAGTTTTGTGTGAATAGCATACTTAAATAAGAAAACCGACGCTAAGATCGGTTTCAGTGAGAGGAATGTTAACGCTGTATTAACCACAACATTTTTTATATTTCTTACCGCTTCCGCATAAGCAAGGGTCGTTACGACCGACAGTTTTCTCACTTTTAACGGGAGCTGGTGGAGCTGTTTGCTCTACTGGTGGTGGTTCTGGGTATTCACCATCAATGTAAAACCAACATAACTTGTTATCTTTTTCTTGCTGTAAAAAACGTGAACGTTCTTGCAGGATATATTCATTGCCTGCTTCTTTGTACATGGCTTTAAATTCAACAAAACCTTCGCCACTTTCAGCGATTTCACTGTTTAGAACATCTAACCCTAACCATGTTAAGTGTACTGATTCTGCAATGGCATTGCGGTGCTGTTCTGCTTCACAACTAGAGTGATAAGTTTGAACGACAAAATCAACTAACCCAAGCACATGAGCACTGTAACGTGCACGCATCAGTTGTTCTGGGTGTTTTGCTTTTGAATGATCAAGATGGATAGGTTTACAGCACTCAATAAGGGGCTTATTACTTCCACAAGGACACATTGATGTGTGTTTAGACATGTTTATTTAGCCGAGGATTGCTCATATTCAGTAGACCATTTTACTGATTCTAAATAGTAGTCTGCAATGCTTGATTCATTGATTTTCAATGCCGCGCTGTATTTTTTAACTAGTGGCCAATTTGCCTGATCGTAAGCATCTGTTAAGTTTAGTATTGCGCCTAAAGGACCGGCACGTTTAGTTAACGCTAACTTAACTTGCTCGCTTAAAGGGAGGAGTTCTATCAACTCTTCTAATGGTTGATCAAGCAAAGAGTCTAATAAGGAAAATAACCCAGTAAGAAAGGCTTGGTTACCATTATCTTTGGGTACTCGGGTCCGATATAACTGCTCACAAAAATGTGCACGTTGGAGTGATAAGTTATAAAGAGATTGAGGTTTATTTTCAACCGCATGCGAGGTTGCGACAAATGTGACAAAACGTCGTAGTTGATCTTCACCAAGAAAAATTAACGCTTGTTTAAAAGAGGTCACTGGCTTTGAGCGCGTTGATGTTAGCGCATTGACGTGACGAAGTAATTTGTACGATAAGGTTAAATCAGTAGCAATAATTTCTTCAATTTTGTCAAAATCAACATCAGTAACACAAATTTCTTTAAACAAACGTAATGTTGTTAAAGATGAGGGTTTTAATGACTTTCGTTGGATCATTTCTGGCTTGCTGAAAAAGAAGCCTTGGAAAAGATCAAAGCCCGCATCATAAGCTTGTTGGTATTCTTCTTGGGTTTCTACTTTTTCGGCTAAGAAACGTAGTTTTGTTTTTTCTTTATAGAATTGAATAAATCGTGCGGCTTTTTCAATACTGATAAGACGAATATCGAATTTAATAATATGGATATAGGGAAAAAAGCGAGTCCATTGTTTATTAGGGATAAAATCATCAAGTGCGAGTGTGTAGCCTTTTTGATGAAGTTTCTTTATAGCTTCAAAAAGCTCGTCAGTTGGTTCACAGTTTTCAAGAATTTCGATGATGAAACTTTGTTTTGGGAAAAGAAGAGGTGTACCTGATATTATTGAACTATAAGGGAAATTAACAAATGCGCGTTTGCCTGATGTTAATTGCGCTTCTCCAGCAGAACTGAAAAAGTTATCGTTAAGCAGACGGTTTGTAGCTTGCTCATCACCAATATTTGGAAAGCAGTTATCTGGGCCATCCCTAAATAAAAGTTCGTAGCCAATAGTTTGCTTATTTCTGTTTAAAATGGGTTGTCGAGCAATATATGAGAACATTGAAATCTACAGAAAAGTCCAAAAAAATAAAATCGTTTTAGTATTGTTGTTATTAGTTAGATCATATCAAATTTATATATTTCACAAAGTGATGTTTTTAACACTATTCAAATAAAATATTGAAGCGACAAGTACATCACGTTTACAGATGGTTAAAATAATCACACCTTATAAATATATTAGCACATAAAACCATTATAAATAATGAAAATGGTGTAAGATCTGTTTTGAGTTCATAATATTAGTGTTTAAACATTCACTATTGTCGTGAATTGTTTGATCTACCTTTTAAATTTTCTATCAAATCGTATTTGTACTAGTTATGTCTATATTTGCCTTGATACAAGCGGGATTGCTTGTTGGTGGTAGTGTTTTTATTGTGATGCTTATTAGAGCTTGGCGAAGAAACCGAAAGCAGGAAGCAAATACACGTATTATTCCCATCGCCTTGATTGGTGGTTTTGCAAACTTCTGTGACACTCTTGGTGTTGGAAGTTTCGCTATTATGACAGCAGGTTATAAACAATTTAAGCTTATTGATGATCAAGTTCTTCCCGGAACATTGAATTGCCAAGCGGTGTTAGCCACGGTCGTACAAGCACTTATTTTTCTTACTGCGGTGAATGTGGATGCAGTTACCTTATTAAGTCTTGTTGTTTCAGCGTGTTTAGGGGCAACCGTCGGTGCGCGTTTAGTTTCTAATTGGGATCGCCAACTTATACGTATTGTGATGAGTGGTGCTTTGTTGGTGGTGGCGGGCTTAATGCTTGCGGGTCAGTTAAAGCTATTCCCTCTTGGCGGAACCAGTTTAGGCTTAACAGGATGGAAGTTGGCAGTCGGTATTGCTGGTAACTTCTTATTTGGCGCATTAATGACGGTAGGTATTGGTTTATACGCACCATGTATGACGATGATCTACATGCTAGGTATGAATCCGCTTGCTGCGTTCCCTGTGATGATGTGCTCATGTGGATTTTTAGGCTTCTTTTCTGCAGGTGGTTTCTTACGTCGAGACAAAATTAATAGTCGAGCGTCAGTGGCGGTTGCAATAACAGGGCCTATCGGTGTGGTGATTGCAGCCTATTTAGTGAAATCGCTAGATATGAAGGTATTGGCTTGGCTTGTTTGTGGGGTTGTCTTCTATACCTCTTTGACGATGTATCGTTCTTGGGCAGCTGATCGAAAACAGCTCAAGCAAGTCAATGTTGAAGAAAAGATCGCATAAAAAGAAAGGTACGCAGTGCGTACCTTTTTTATTGCTGCTGATTAGTATCAAAATTACGGGTTTCTAGCTGATAACCATCAGGTGTAACGACTAATATCGAGCCATGTTCATACCAATCACCGAGGACAATGCGTGAGGCTGGCTTATTATCAACAGTGAGTGAATGAATATTTGGTCGATGGGTGTGACCATGGATCATTTGATCAACATGGAAAGCTTGCATCAATCGCACCACTTCACTTTGTGTGACGTCCATGATGGATTGGCTCTTCATCTGATTATTTTTACTACTATTACTTCTAAACTTCTCACCAATTTTAATACGACGAGAAAGAGGAATGCGGAAGAATAACCATTGAATAAACTTGTTATGCACTTTTTTACGGTAACGTTGATACGCTTCGTCTTCTATGCATAAAGTGTCACCATGGAGGATTAAGGTTGGTTTTCCGTACAGCTCAACAATGCAATGTTCAGGAAGTAACTGAACCCCCGTTTGTTGGCTAAAACGTTTACCAATTAAAAAGTCGCGATTACCATGGATAAAATAGCAAGGAATCCCCGAGTCAGTGAGGGCTTTAAAGGCCTGTTTGATTTGTTGTAAAAAAGGCGAGTCTTCATCATCACCAATCCACATTTCAAACAAATCCCCGAGCACGTATAAGGCGTCAATATCTTTTGTGTCTTCTGCCATAAATCGCAAAAAACATGCTGTCATATCGGGACGCTCAGCACTTAAGTGCAGATCTGAAATAAATAGTGTTGTCATAATAGAAAAAGGGCGGCTAATGCCACCCTTAATATCAATGAAGACTTATTCTTCGATAGTTACGCTTTCGATAACAACATCTTCAACGGGTACATCAGAGTGGTAACCGTGACGGCCTGTTTTCACAGCCTTAATCTTGTTAACTACATCCATACCTTCAACCACTGCAGCAAATACACAGTAGCCCCAACCGCTCATGTTTTCACCAGTAAAATCAAGGAAGTTGTTGTCTTTTACGTTAATGAAGAACTGAGAGCTAGCAGAGTGAGGAGCGTTAGTACGCGCCATTGCAAGTGTGCCTGTCTTGTTGCTTAGGCCATTGTTTGCTTCGTTTTGAATTGGAGCGCGAGTTTCTTTCTCTTCCATACCAGGAAGCATGCCGCCACCTTGAACCATGAAACCATCAATAACACGGTGGAAAATAGTACCGTTGTAGAAACCATCACGGCAGTATTGAAGGAAGTTTGCACACGTTTGAGGTGCTTTGTCTTCGAATAGGTTAATTTTGATGTCACCAAAATTTGTGTGAAGGGTAATCATGATCTTTTCCTTTAATGGAGTATTTTTCTTTAAGTCTTGAATATTAACTTACCATAGCCTGCTCAGACAAACATTACCCGATTAATCGGTGGCTAATGGTTAAAATAGCATTCATTAAAGGATTTTCCTTGCCAACAAAAGGCATAAAAGGTGTAATTACCCTTCGAATTTGTAATCCTACTACTATGAGTAATGAAGAGACATGTTAAAGATCTATAACTCGCTCACACGACAGAAAGAGGCATTCACCCCAATCCAGCCTGGTAAAGTAGGCATGTACGTCTGTGGAGTAACGATCTACGATTTGTGTCACATCGGACACGGTCGTACGTTTGTATCTTTTGACGTGGTTTCTCGTTACCTGCGCTATTCTGGTTATGATTTAACATTTGTTCGTAATATCACTGATATCGACGATAAAATCATTAAGCGTGCCGCTGAAAATGGCGAAAGTTGTGATTCATTAACTGAGCGTTTGATCGGTGAAATGCATGCGGATTTTGATGCGTTAGGTATGAAACGTCCAGACGTTGAACCACGTGCGACACAGTTTATCGCAGAAATTATCGCGCTTTGTGAGCGATTAATTGAACGTGGTTTTGCTTATGTTGCTTCTAATGGCGATGTCATGTTTGAAGTGAGCAAGTATGAAGATTACGGTCGTTTATCTAAGCAAGATCTTGACCAACTTCAAGCAGGTGCGCGTGTTGATATCGATATGGCAAAACGTAGCCCGCTAGATTTCGTTTTATGGAAAATGTCTAAACCAGGTGAACCTACGTGGGAATCGCCATGGGGCCCAGGTCGTCCAGGTTGGCACATTGAATGTTCAGCAATGAACTCTGCAATCTTAGGCGATCACTTTGATATTCACGGTGGTGGTTCAGATCTTCAGTTCCCACACCATGAAAACGAAATCGCACAATCTTGCTGTGCGCACGACACCCAGTATGTAAACACTTGGATGCACAGTGGCATGGTAATGGTTGACCGCGAGAAGATGTCTAAGTCATTAGGTAACTTCTTCACGATTCGTGATGTATTAAACCACTACGATCCTGAAACGGTACGTTACTTCCTAATGTCTGGTCACTACCGTAGCCAGCTAAACTACAGCGAAGAGAACTTGAAACAAGCGCGTTCTGCACTTGAGCGTCTATACACATCGCTTCGTGGTTTAGACACATCTGTTGAAGCGGCTGGCGGTGAAGAGTTCGTTACTCGTTTTAAAGAAGCGATGGACGATGACTTTAATACACCTGAAGCTTATTCAGTATTGTTTGATATGGCGCGTGAAATTAACCGTTTGAAAACAGATGATGTTGCTACAGCTTCTGCATTAGGTGCACGTATGCGTGAGCTTGCTGATGTACTTGGTCTTCTATCTCAAGAGCCTGAAGCTTTCCTACAAGGTGGTGCTGGTGAAGATGATAATGTGGCTGAAATTGAAGCATTTATTCAACAACGTCTCGATGCACGTGCAGCAAAAGATTGGGCTGCAGCAGATGACGCTCGTGATAAGTTATTAGCGATGGGCATTATCTTAGAAGATGGTGCACAAGGCACAACATGGCGTCGTAAGTAATTACATCCCCATAAGAAAAAACCGAGCTAAGTGCTCGGTTTTTTTATATCAGTAATAAAAAGATGAATTAAGCATCGGTACTTTTGAGTGCGATCGCTGGTGGCCTAATGCCGTTACGTGCAAATTCTTCCATTACACGTAGTGTAATATCAGTTTCAAATAACTTTTCATATTTGGTATCAACCACATAAGCTTTACAAGTCAACATGATAGCTAGGTAGTTATCGGTGATCGTTTGCTTTACTAAAACCGTTACAGGTTTTGGTAGGTGAATATAACGGCTTGATGACGCAGCTTCTTGGATTAAATCTCGGGCTAAGCGGATATCTTGATCCATACTAATATAGAAGGGGATCACCACTTGCATATCCAGCGCACCATAGTTACCACTGACGGTGACTTCACTTAAGAATTTGTTGTTTGGTATGGTGATAATATCGTCATTTAAGGTGCGCATACGTACAGAGCGCAAACCGATAGTAATAATGTCACCATAATTGCCTTCAAATGTTACACGATCGCCAACTTGGAAAGGTCTATCAATCATCACGGTTAAGCCTGCAATGAACGAGGCTGCCAAGTCTTTAAGGGCAAAACCAACAGATACTGCAATAGTACCGCCAATCAAAGCTAAGATACGATCATCAACACGGAAACTCATCATAAAGACGGCAATACCCGTCGACATATAAATGAAGAATTGGAAGAAAGATTGCAGCTTTTGCAGCAACATTCGACGTTGAGCAAATTGGCTACTGATACCATCAACAATCGATTGAATGAATCGCAGTAATATCCAAGCGGCACAAACCGTTAATGCAGAAAAGAGCACGCCACTCCAACGAATAAGGTTAGCAAATTGCTGGAAGTCCTCAATGTTTGGCATGTCATCAGCAAAAACGGCTGGTGAAAAACTAAGAAGTATTAGGCTAAAGAGACAGAATAAACGCTTCATTTATTTCACCAATAAGTGCTGACGGTGGAGAACATTAGTTATATGGCGGAACCAGTGATCGGAGATTTTCGCTTTATCATCTGACCATTCAATAAAACCACGACTTTGGAAGTAACGTAACGTACCAATAACTTCATCAAGGCTGAGCTGAGTACATTCAGAGAGCTCTTGCGGAGATGCGACCTCTAACTGCACAATAGAGCGTAGCACTGCTAACATCGGCTTTGGCATTTGTTCTAAATCTTCAGATTGTGGTGCTTTAAATAAACGTACCAGTACTTTATCTGTGTCTTTATCTCGCTGCAGAGAGAAACGGAAGAAACGTACAGCAACCGTAGGGTTACCATCAGAGTAATCCCACAAAATACGATAAAAGCCTCGTTGAGCTCTTTCTTCTTCTGTTATGTCATCTTCATCCCACTGGCGAGGCAGCACTAGGCCTTCAAAGCTGATGGCAAATTCTCCTTCGGAAGAGGTACGAGTTTTTAATAAGTCGCCAATCTGTTGTTCGCTCCAACGTGGCATAAAGGTGACTAAATCAAACAGTAAACGCTCACCACGAGCACGATCAACAAAACGCCAACATGATTTTTCAACCGCAATAATCGCACGATGACTTTTCCGTGTTTTACGCAATAAATTAGTGATACTCATTAGATCTTTTAGTCCACCGACTTTAGGTGTCACCAATCGTTGAGCGTTATCGATGGCAATTAAATAGGTTGTTTCACTATTGCGTAAGTATTCAAGAATATCATCTTCAGAGCTGTCACTAGCAAGCCCAAGAGCGGTAGAGAACTGTTGTAGCAATTCTGCGTAGCCATCATAAGGACAGTTAATGTATATCGGTGTTGCATTTTTAACTTTGTGTAACAAGCGTCGAAGAAGTGTCGTTGTCCCAATGCCACGCTCACCAGAAACAACACAAACTGCGGGTTTATCAGTTAATAAGTAGCCTGAAAGCTGTTTAATTTCTTCTAACGCATAGTCTTCAATGATTGGGCTATCCTCACTACCTGGCTTTACATATTCATAAGTAGCGGCACCTTTGATACGAACCATATTGAGTTGTTCGCGAGAGGTTTCTGTTTGTTTAGCAACTTCAATACGGAATAGATAGGCGAGTGCATGACGAAAGAAAATGTACTTTGATAAGTTAGCAACCAGTGTATGTTGAAAGCGACGTAAGGTAAGCCATGCTGCACCTAGTGCTGTTGCTGGAATTGAAAGTAATAATTTATCTTTATGATTGAGCGCCCATTTTATAGAAAGGGGCAGATGTGTCGCGCCTTCTAAACGCTTAAAGACGATATGTCGCCAACGACGAAGCGTAATTAAGGTTAATAAGATAAAACCAAAGAAGATAATTGACCAAATCCACGCATAGATGGTGCCTTGCCCCAGTGTGCGCGCTGAAATTTGTAGAATTACGCCTGCGGCAATAAATCCCCATACGTATTGGCGAATAGTTGAAAGACGTAATGCGACAACTTCAGCATCGCTATTATTGATGCTATTACGACGCGCAAACTCAAGTATAAATCGCACTGCAATTGAGCCACCAAGGATCCACCATGTGAAGATTTCCAAGTAGATCAAGTGGTGCAAGCTTGGTAATTGAGAAACAATACGGAGTGAAAGCGTGATTGCAATTAACCAACCAATTGGACGGTGCGCTCGACTAATATACCAAATCGCACGAAACAAAAGATTGGGATGCGGGTTATGTTCGAGTTGTGTTTCTCTAAAATGTTCGATCAAACGTGCGCTATTACGCTGCCACCAAGAAAGTAAAAATAAAATAGCGAAAACTTTTAAGGCAACCACAAGAATGGGGACTGGCGAAATCAGCATATCTTTTAGCAAATCATGGAAACTTCGTAATTGATATAAGACCATGTACTGTAAGTTAAGTGCTGTGATTGATAGCTCTAACTTAAATTGTTGAACGCCAAAAGGTCCAAATCCTGTCACCTTATCTTGGATAGCTGATGAACTTAAATTGAGAAGGCGCTCTTTATCTTGGCTAATACTCAGTAGTGAATTGTAAACCGACGACAGTTTTTCCCACGCTTGTTCTTTATCATCACTTTTATGGTATTTATTCAGTGTGGTTGCCAGTAACTTTTGATGCTTCTTTTGTTGTGAGAGGGTCTTAGACAGTAAGGAATTAACTTCTTTAACATCGTTATGAGTGAACAAATGCTGATCAGGTAGCTGATTAATGGCAGTATTTATGCTCGTTGCTGCTTGGGTTAATTCAGGCTGCTCTGATTCAAAAAGGGTTAGCGTAGCAGATGCTGAAGTACTGAATATCAGAATGAAACTACAGAGTAATGAGTATATCGTTAATCGCATTAATTTTTCATATTTCCTGAATGATGAAGACAAAGGTAGACCAAATAAGACGAGAATAATTGTTATCTTGTAAAAGTAAGAATTAGATCACGTCTTAAAGATCAAGTGGTTAATCATTAAAATTAATGGTTTTCTTTAATGATAATTAGATATTTTCAGGGAGTTGTGTTCCACACTTTTTGCAGTAATCAGCATCCACTTCATGACCACTGGTTGCACAATTAGGGCATCGTCTTAGGTTTCGGTGTGTTTTCATTTCTTGATTGAGTTCTGCGGTCAAAATACCAGTCGGAACGGCAAGAATTGAGTAACCGAGTAACATGGTCAATGAAGCTAACGCCTTACCCATTACGGTTTGCGGCACAATATCGCCATAACCAACAGTTGTAATAGTCACGACTGCCCAGTAAATACTTTTAGGGATACTGGTAAAGCCATTTTCAGGGCCTTCAATCAAGAACATTAATGAGCCAAATACGGTAACTAGAATTAATACAGAACTAAAGAAAACAAAAATTTTACGTTGGGCATGGCGAAGTGATCGTAAAAGAATATTGGAGTCTTGTAAGAATCTAGCCAGTTTTAGAACACGGAAAATACGTAAAACACGGATTAAACGTACGATCAGTAAATAGTTTGAACCTGGCACAAAGAAAGAAATGTAAGCAGGCACAATGGCAATTAAATCAATGATGCCATAAAAACTTCGCGCGTAAGCGAGAGGGCGCGGCGAACAATACAAGCGCAGAATATACTCTATGGTAAATAAGATCGTGAATAGCCACTCAGCACCTAACAGCGCTGTAGAGAATTTTGATTCAATACTGGCAACAGATGAAATGATTAGGATCAGTTCAGAGCTAACAATAGCGATTATTAAGCCAATATCGAATAGCTGTCCAGCGCGTGTAGAGGTACCAAAAATAATTTGGTAAAGACGTTGTCTTAGAGTCAGTTTAATCATAATTAAGTGTTAGTTAGCCGTAAGCTTACGCAGAAGTAGGTTATTATTTTGTATGGCATATCAATCAGCAGACTAGTATACCAAAAATAGTATTAGGTAAGTGCGTAAATGATGAGCGTAGATAATTGATAATAAAAAGTCCCGAAAAAATCGAGACTTTATATTTAATTATTATCTTTTATTAGCGAGGTGTTTATGTTGTGACGCTTAAACTAGGCCTGGTAGCATTACTTTTAATCCATTAATAATAAATTCGATACCAAGTGCGGCAAGGATCAAACCCATGATACGAGTAATAACGTTAATTCCTGTTTGACCTAGGAAGCGTACAATTAATGGTGCAGAGCGAAACAGTAACCAACAGCCAAAAGCAAATACAACGATGGTAATGGCAATGCCAATCGTTGATGTCATTGTTGGATACTTGGAACCATAAACAATGGTTGAACTGATAGCACCTGGTCCTGCCATTAAAGGCATTGCAAGTGGCACCACACCGACTTGTTCACGTATGGCTGACTCTGATTTCTCTTCTTTATTTTGTTTCACCTCGCCAATCTTACCGCTCATCATTGAAAAAGCGATACTCAGCAACAGTAAGCCGCCGGCGACTCGGAATGAATCAATAGAGATACTAAAGAGATCCAGTAAGTGTTGGCCAGCAACAAGAGCCACTACCAGTATGATAACAACAGCTGTATTGGTTGTTAACGCAGTTTTATTACGCTCTTCAGGTGTCATTGAACCAGTTAATGACACGAAAACAGGCATAATACCAACAGGGTTTACCGTTGCAAAAAGCCCGACAAAAAAGTGTAAAAATATTCCTATTTCAATGGCTTGCATGATTTTCTCAGTTAGATTTCACTAGGTGTAAGTCATGAGAATAGTATTAATCAATACAGTTGATCTCAGAGTAAAAAAGCCTCGTATATAAGGCGTAGTTATTAACTTAACAATTAGGTTATGCACGCTAATTTTTTGACAGGTAAAACCAATGTTAATTAATCACTCGATGATATTTTAATCTTAAATTATTAGCCTAACCACAAAAAAAAGCCTGCTTTTAAAATTCTAGTGAAAGATTTCTCCATTATTTTTAAATAAACTTTTATTGTTGAAAACATGAACTACTATGGTGAAACGAAATGCTTATTAATAGTAATGACTCAACATTGACCAATTGGTATATGAAAAGGTGATAATTGTCACAAGTAGACAAATGTAGGGCTAGTAAATGTATTTTTATTACGTAATATTTCTCCTTGTGAAATAAGTGGTTATTGTCGCTAAGATGTGAAATATTAGTAAAAAGATTGATTCTATAGAGTATGTGTTTGTTTTTTACTCATTTTTATGGTTTTTAGGTATAAATTAATCATCAGAGCTAACACTGATCTAAATCAAATCTTTTTAGAATGTGAATAAATATAATCAATTTTGAAAGTAATTTACTAAGTGTGTGATTTTCTTAGTTCGAGAATTAAGAATGAAGCCGTATCCTTACTAAAAAGTTTTCAATCTTAAGGTAGGAGTCTACTATGCCTGTTACAAATATCACTGAACTAGATGCAATGGTTGCTCGCGTTAAAGCGGCACAAAAAGAATTTGCAACTTTCTCTCAAGAGCAAGTGGATAAAATTTTCCGCGCTGCTTCTCTTGCTGCAAACAACGCACGTATTCCTCTCGCTCAGCAAGCTGTTGCTGAATCTGGCATGGGTATCATCGAAGACAAGGTTATTAAAAACCACTTCGCTTCTGAATTTATCTACAACAAATACAAAGACGAAAAGACATGCGGTATCTTGGAAGAGAACGATGAGTTCGGCACCATGACTATTGCTGAGCCTGTAGGTATTATTTGTGGTATTGTTCCAACGACTAACCCGACATCTACAGCTATCTTCAAATCGTTAATCTCTCTTAAAACACGTAACGCAATTATTTTCTCGCCACACCCGCGTGCTAAAAACTCAACTAACGCTGCTGCTAAATTAGTATTAGATGCCGCTGTTGCCGCAGGTGCACCTAAAGATATTATTGGCTGGATTGATCAACCATCAGTTGAACTATCTAACGCACTAATGAAGCACGATGATATCAACCTTATCCTTGCGACTGGTGGTCCAGGCATGGTTAAAGCAGCTTACTCTTCAGGTAAACCTGCTATCGGTGTTGGTGCGGGTAACGTGCCTGTTGTTATCGATGAAACAGCTGATATTAAGCGTGCTGTTGCATCAGTACTTATGTCAAAAACGTTTGATAACGGTGTTGTTTGTGCCTCAGAGCAAGCTGTAATCGTTATGGACGAAGTCTATGATGAAGTGAAAGAGCGTTTTGCTTCTCACAATGGCTACGTTTTATCAAAAGATGAGGCAGAGAAAGTACGTAAAGTTCTGCTTATCAACGGTAACCTTAATGCAGATATCGTAGGTCAGCCAGCAACGAAGATCGCAGAAATGGCGGGTGTTACTGTTCCTGCTAATACTAAGATCCTTATTGGTGAAGGTGAGCAAGTTTCTTTCGACGATGAGTTCGCACACGAGAAACTATCTCCTACATTAGGTATGTTCCGCGCGTCTTCATTTGAAAATGCAGTAGATCAAGCAGTAACAATGGTAGAGATTGGTGGTATCGGTCATACATCTGGCTTATACACGAATCAAGACACTAACGCTGACCGTATTAAGTACTTCGGCGACAAAATGAAAACAGCACGTATTCTTGTGAATATCCCAACAACTCATGGTGGTATCGGTGATCTTTACAACTTTAACGTTGCGCCTTCGTTAACTCTAGGTTGTGGTTCATGGGGTGGTAACTCTATCTCTGAGAACGTAGGTCCTAAGCACCTTATCAACAAGAAGACAGTAGCGAAGCGAGCTGAAAATATGTTGTGGCATAAACTACCTAAATCAATTTACTTCCGTCGTGGTAGCCTTCCAATTGCACTTAGCGATTTAGAAGGTAAGAAGCGTGCGTTCTTAGTAACAGACCGTTTCCTATTTAATAACGGTTACGCAGATGAAATCGTATCTTTGCTTAAAGCACAAGGTATCGAAGTTCAAACATTCTTTGATGTAGAAGCGGATCCAACACTGTCTGTTGTTGAGAAAGGCGCTGAAGCAATGAAGAGCTTCCAACCTGATGTGATTATTGCACTCGGTGGTGGTTCGCCAATGGATGCTGCGAAGATCATGTGGGTAATGTATGAGCACCCAGAAACGCACTTCGAAGAACTAGCAATGCGCTTCATGGACATCCGTAAACGTATTTACAAGTTCCCTAAAATGGGTAAGAAAGCTGAACTAGTATGTATCACTACTACATCTGGTACAGGTTCTGAAGTAACACCATTTGCGGTTGTAACTGACGATAAAACAGGTGCTAAGTACCCACTAGCTGACTACGAACTAACGCCTAACATGGCAATCGTTGATGCTAACCTTGTAATGAACATGCCTAAGTCTCTAACAGCGTTTGGTGGTTACGATGCCGTCACTCACGCACTAGAAGCTTACGTATCAGTTCTTGCTAACGAATACTCTGATGGTCAAGCACTTCAAGCACTAAGAATGCTAAAAGAGTACTTACCATCAAGCTATGCAAATGGTGCTAATGACCCAATCGCACGTGAGAAAGTACACAATGCGGCAACTATCGCGGGTATCGCATTTGCGAACGCATTCCTAGGTGTATGTCACTCAATGGCGCACAAACTAGGTGCCGAGTTCCACGTACCACACGGTCTTGCTAATGCATTGTTGATTTCTAACGTTGTTCGTTACAACGCGAATGATAATCCAACAAAGCAAACAGCATTCTCACAGTACGCAAGCCCACAAGCGCGTCGTCGTTATGCTGAAGTTGCTGATCACTTAGGTCTATCACATGCGGGTGACCGTACTGCACAGAAAATTGAGCGTCTACTAACTTGGTTAGACGAATTGAAAGTGAATCTTCAGATTCCAATGTCAATCCAAGAAGCAGGCGTTTCAGAAGCTGATTTCCTTGCGAAAGTTGATGAGTTAGCGGTAGAAGCGTTTGATGACCAGTGTACTGGTGCAAACCCTCGTTATCCTCTAATCTCTGAGCTTAAAGATGTACTAATGGCATCTTACTACGGTAAGCCTTTCATTGAAGGTGAAGCGTTTGAAGGCACAACAGTGATTAAAAAATCAGAGCCAGTGAAAACCACTAAAGGTAAAAAAGCAAAAGCTTAATACCTAGCGTTGATTGAAAAAAAGCCCGCTAACTTAGCGGGCTTTTTTATATCTTATAGATGGTTATATCAAACACTCTGCTTCAAGTATCCTGCCATTGAAGGAATCATTAGTAATAATGTATTCCGTGCAACTGACTATTTCTACTTGTAATCGTGTATGGAGCATTGTCTGATTATCTGAAGTAATTGGAATAATGGCACCCACTCGGATATTCAAAGAAGATAATTCTTTAGACCAGCCAAAAGTTAAGCCTTGTATTACTGATTTACTAGTATCGGAAAGGTGAGCGTGATGGTGAGATGGTTGTAAGGCTAAATTAATAATAACAGCAGGTTGTTTGTTGTCTTGCATCATTGTTGCTGCTATTTGTCCAACGCTAAAAAAAGTGGTTGCGTTGTTACACATTACATCATTGAATTTATTAATTGCATTGGGCTCAAGAATACTTGGTGTATTCGTACATTTTGGCCATGTATTGAGTAAGACATTAAATGTACCTAGTTGGCGCTGAATATTGGTAAAGACTTGTTTAATTGAATGCGGTTGGGTGTTTTTTAAATGAAAGATGTTGATATGACGAGAGAATTGAGAACAAGCATTCTGTGTTGCCTCTAAATTTTGGATGTCATTATCAACGAGCGCAAGTTTTGCCCCTAATGATGCAAAATGAAGAGCTATGGCTTTACCGATGAGAGTACCTGCAGCAGTGATGACTATTACAGATTGATCAATAAGCATAGTAGTATCATCCCAAAATTATCATGTTAATATGGCATTAACTGATCAGACCAAAAGTAGTTAAGAACCATATTAGTTAGCGCTTTCACAATAGAATAATTGGATGTGACAATGTTTGATTGCGCTCACAAAGATACCTGTTGGGTATCATTGCTGGGTTGGCAGATAGTTATATGAATATTAAGCGGCGTGATAAAGCTCAGAAGTTCGCTTTGCATGAATAAGCGAAGCATATAAGTTTTTTGGTGATGCCGAGATAGGACGAGGCTCTTCTGGTGGAAGCTTGCGACGTTCGTGTACTGAAAGGTTGTGAAAGATATCTTCAGGTAATCCTTTAGTGTTCTCTGCTGGGAACGTTAACGCTGTGGGTTGCAGGCCGTGTAGTAAACGGGTACTCGCAATACCTGATTCATGGAAAGCTTTTGCCTGATCCGCAGAGCGTTGGTAACAATGTTTTGATGTGGTCAGCGGTTGAGGAAAAGGTAGCTCAAAATAAGCACGTAGTTGTTGCTCTGTTTGAATCTGCTCAGGCTCGTTATCTTGCGGTGTGTTTTCCATTAATTCAGAAGATAGCAATGCAAGCATTAATGAGAAATCAGCACGACGACCAGATTCAACCGCTTGGTTGAGTCCTGTACCGAGCTGGATCTCATTGATCAGCATATTATCTAAAGAAATGTGTTGCATGGAAAAGTAAGCCTTAATCATAGTGATAGTCTTTATATCGACATCAATGCCAAGAGCTTTAATTTTTTATATTATTAATAAAAATAAAAAAGCCCTGTCGTGATAACACGACAGGGCTTTCAAAAGGTATTAACCGAGAAGATTAAAACTTAGGTTTGACACCGAACTGGTGAGCAGCATAGGCGACACGCTCTTCAGGTGTTGGCGTATGTGCAGAAGTACCGATATTTTCAATATGGCGAAGGCGAGGGAGTAAACCACAACCATTTGCAATTTGAATGGCCAATCCTGGTCGAGCATTGAGCTCTAGCACCATAGGGCCTTTCACTTTGTCTAACACCATATCTGTACCCATGTAGCCTAAGCCTGTCATTTCCCAAGCACTCGCAGCAAGCGTTAGTAGCTTGTTCCAATTAGGTACTTGAAGCTCGCTGAGTAAACGATCAGTATCTGGGTGGTGTTCAATTGGCTGATTAAATTGAACTGCTCGTACCGCTTTACCTGACGCGATATCAATCCCGACACCGACAGCACCTTGGTGCAAGTTTGCTTTGCCATCGGACGCAGAGGTCGAACAACGCATCATCGCCATCACAGGATAGCCTTTAAATACGATGACACGAACATCAGGTACACCTTCAAAACTAAAGCCATCAAAAACATTATCAAATTGGATCAAGTTTTCGACCATGGCGACATCATTTTTACCACCCAACGAGAATAGTCCCGCGAGGGTATTGGTAATATGACGTTCAACATCTTGTTTATTGATTTCTGCACCAGACGGTTTTACATAAATACCGTCTTTGTGCTTAACAATAACTAAAATGCCTTTACCGCCCGAGCCTTGTGCGGGCTTAATCACAAATCCAGGCCAATCTTTTACCATATCGTGGATTTTTTTTACTGAGCCTTGGCTATCGATAACACCGATCAAATCAGGAACGGTTGCACCGGCTTGTTGGGCGATAAATTTTGTTTTTAATTTATCATCAACAAGAGGATAAAGGCTGCGATCATTATAGCGACCAATGTAGCTATGATTACGCTTGTTCATCCCCATGATGCCACGTTCTTTCAGCTTGTTTGGTGAAGTAAAACGTGCAAGTAAATTCATCGATTAATCCTCAGTTAGCGGCTTAAAACGACGAAGTTCACTTAAACGATAACCTGTGTAGTTACCTAGCATTAGGATGGCAGCTAGAATGATGAACTGCACACCAATGAAGTTAAATGTTAGGTGACGGATCATAGGGTTCGTCATTGCAAGGTACACAAGGATCGCAGTGAGTAGTGAACCACCACCTTGTACGAAGACTTCTTTCGCCCCTTCTTCTTCCCATAGAATCGACATACGTTCGATAGTCCATGACAAGATGATCATTGGGAAGAAGGTAATTGTTAGACCTTCAATAAGACCAATCTTAAAGGCAACAACCGTGAATATTGAAATGATCAATATTACGGTAATAATTACCGCGGATATTCGTGAGACTAAGAGCAAGTTCAATTTCGATAAATAACTTCGAATAATTAAACCTGTACCAACAATCAATAAGAAACCAACAATACCCGTTAATAATTGTGTTTGGACAAACGCAACCGCGATTAACACTGGCATGAAAGTACCAGAGGTTTTCAAGCCAATAATCACGCGAAGGAATACCACAATCAGGGCACCAATAGGAACAAGCATAATGGTTTTAAACATTGCTTGTTCTTCGAGTGGTAATGAGTGGATTGAGAAGTTTAATAAGTCTTCGGCTTTAATCTTCTCTTGCGTAGCACGCTGTGGTGTGATGTCTTGAGCAATGATAGAAAAACTAATATTAGAATTTCGACCACCAACAACATCTAGCATCGCACTGCCTTGTTGGTTCCAAATCATTACATCCGAAGGTTTGCCTTCTTCGCCAGTAGTCAGATTAAAGAGCTTCCAACTATTGTTATCCCACACTTCAACCATCGGCATCACTGTTTGGCGACGACGACCATCTTCAAGTTTTAAACCGCTAACAATACGCGAATGGATACCTTCAAGTGAAAGTAAATTCGTAATGGCTTCTTGCGGACTCATAGAATCAAGTAACACAGATGCGTTTTGGTTTTGTTTATCTTGTAATTGGCGAATAAGCTCACGGGCAAACGTGGTGTTGTTCGCAGATAAATTACGCGCCTGTGTTAACAGTGCTGTTGCTGCTGTTTGTTGTGGGTTACTTAAACTAACCGCTGCAGGTTCACCTTTAGGTGGGATCTCTTTGTACTGCGCTTGATCATCAACAAGAAGCTGAGTTTTGTAGTAAAGCACTTGCTTACCCATTGCGGTACGCGTAGCCCAGTCAGCTTGGTGACCTTCTTTCGTATCATGAATAAGTACAGAGTAGCCAGGAGGAGACGACGTACTTTCATCAATTAAGGTAAAGCCTTCCTGTGTTTCAGGCGTGGCCATTTTAACTTGTACAGGATCACCAACAGCATCGAATTGAACACGTGCTTCAACTTCCCATACTGCACGCTCTTCGCCTGGTGTCCACGGCACACCGTAGACATCGTGGCGATACATGCTCAACCCTAAACCTGCAATAATTAGCAGTGAAATAAGGATATAAAAAGGTACTCTAGACGTCATGACATCCTCATCATTTATTTATTAGCACTAACTGGCTCTGGTTTTGGCTCAGTTTTTCCTTGAACAAATTCTTTACCCACATCAACGAGTGCAATGTCTTTAAAGAACTCACGACCTAATAAAACAGGGAAATCCATCTTAGTTCGATCTGCAAGCGTGAATTGCGCTTTTTCATGTAAATTGCCAAGCGTGATCCAAGCTTCAATTACAGGACGACGTACCGCATCTTCTGAAGTTGATTGACGGATACGAACCCAACGCAGAATAGGTGCTTCGATAGTTTCAGGCGTTGCTTTATCGTTTTGTGCTTTTTCTTCTGGTGTATCTTCTGCTGAATCATGACTCAGGTTAAAACGTACCCATTCTTTTCCATCTCGTTCAAAAGTTTGTACATCAACAGCATTTAAAGAAGAGGTGGTTGCACCTGTATCGACACGTGCTTTAAAGAATGATTTAACCGAATCAAGCCAAACCCACTCTTCCTGACCAAGGATAGCTTTACCATTGGCTTGGGTTGGATTATCTTCAATTTTAGGCTCAACAGGCACTCGAACAATTTGTTTTTCAACAATAACTTTAGGCTTTTCTAGGCTTTTTTGCTTAATAAACTTTAGATCTTTAGATATAGACGCTAATTTACTTTCGAGTTCGGTAATATATTGCTGTTGTGAATCCATTCGGGTAGAAACAGTATCGAATTGAGAATTAATATTCTGTTCTACGTTGCTGATCGCTGCCAAGGTTTCTTGATGATCTTGAGGCTGCGTGGTTGAACACCCTGTCAGTATTGCAATTGTTATTAATGGTACGCTGAAGCGAAGCATCATATCTCCTATGTGCGTCTATTTTCTAATGTCGACCGTAGTTTACCTTACAAAAAGGGATGCGAACAGCATCCCAGTGTCAGTTACTAGTCAGGATTGCGGGCTATTAAAACCGCACGTTTTGGTGCTGGATATCCTTCGATAGTTTTTGACGGATTTTTTGAATCTAAGTATTCCGGAAGGGAATTATTTGTCATCCAATCTGTCGTTCTTTGCTCATCTGTTGTTGTTATATTCTCATCAACAATACGGACATCAACAAAGCCACATTTTTCCATCCACACTTTTAATGCTTTTGCTGATGGGAAGAAATAAACATTGTGCATTTGGGCGTAGCGGTGAGTTGGAACCAATACCGCATTTTCATCACCATCAATCACCAATGTTTCTAGAATGACTTCACCGCCTTTACGCAGTTGATTCTTTAACTGAATAATGTGATCGAGCGGTGAACGACGGTGGTACAGGACTCCCATACTAAATACCGTATCAAATGCTTTTAATTCGGGCAGATCTTCAATACCTAATGGTAATAAGAATGCGCGATCATCGTTGCCCATTAATCGCTTAATGGCTTCAAATTGAATTAAAAATAAGCTTGATGGGTCGATACCGACGGTAAGCTTTGCACCTTCACCCAGCATGCGCCACATATGATAGCCATTACCACAGCCTACATCTAATACGCTACGGCCTTTTAGTGGTGTAATGTGAGGCAGTACACGATCCCATTTCCAATCTGAGCGCCATTCCGTATCGATATGAATATCATGCATGGTGAATGGGCCTTTACGCCAAGGGTGAAGCAAACGTAATAGACTTTCTAAACGTTTTTTCTCACCATCGGCAATCGGAACTTCATTACGAACACTGACTTCATTTTTTAAATCAATAATATCGGGTTTATCGGTTGGGAACTTTTGCAATGCGCGAACCCAACGAGCCATATCCCCGTGCTCTCTATTTTCCCAATCACTTAATTGTTTAGGTAGAGTATTTAGCCATGGACGTAATGTTTCATGCTGGGCAAGAAGCTGATAAAAATCAGAAAAACTAAACATATGGAACAAAAAACCTTATTTAATCGCAAACATTGAGCCGAAATTGAAGCACTGGAACCATACTTCAGAACTAGAAAAGCCTATTTTCTTGAAACGTGTTTTGTGGGTTTCAATACTGTCAGGGCGCATCACATTTTCTATTGCGCTCCGTTTTTGGCTGATCTCTAGCTCGCTATAACCATTTGCTCGTTTAAAATCGTGGTGTAAATCAATCAATAATTCATTGGCACGTTCGTCATCGAAAATATATTTCTCCGACAAAATTAAAATACCGCCAGGGCGTAAGCCAGCATAGATTTTTTCTAATAATGCTTGGCGATCTTCAGGTACAAGGAATTGGAGAGTGAAATTTAAAACCACAACTGAAGCGTCATGAATATCAACATCACGGATATCAGCTTCAAGTACTTGCACTGGTGTGTCAGAGCGATATGCGTCCACTAATAATCGGCATCGTTCAACCATAGCAGCAGAATTATCAATTGCTAATATTTCGCAACCTTCTTGCTGAATATGGCGACGCATAGAAAGAGTGGCTGCCCCTAAAGAGCAACCAAGATCAAAGACTTTAGAATGAGGCTTGGCAAAGCGCTCAGCTAACATGCCAATTGCTGAGATGATATTACTGTAACCCGGCACAGAGCGTTGGATCATATCAGGGAAGACTTCAGCAACACGCTCATCGAACGTAAAATCACCGAGTTTTTCAATTGGCGCAGCAAAAATATTGTCGTGGCCTGCCATTTCTCACGAACCTCATAATATATAAAGAACAGGGATCCATTGTACGTATTGAGCATCAAACTTTGCTGATACTCAGGCGATCCATCACCTTTGAAAGGTCGCGTATTGTAGAGAAAATAGCAGCATTTGTCTTTAATGATTTCTGATTTGTTCTTTGATTGATTATTTGCGTTTATAGCAAAGAGATTTGTGGCGTACTTATTTCAGCAGCACTGGGCATAGCAAGTTCGGGGAGTGGCGAAAGAGTGTGGTTTTCGCTGATAAGGTTATCGCGTAACACATTATAAAGCCGACGGGCTGATTCAGGCGCAGCATTATTGTCTGGGGTATGAATAAAGAGATAGGGCGTTTTACCTTCTTTGATCCATAAAGGCAGTCGTTGTAGCCAGTTTTTAAAAAAAGGATCGTTACACGCATCATCAGGATGACCAATAAAGCGGATCACAGGGTTATCAGCGGTTGCGATTGCATGAACTGGCACGCGAGGTTTCTTCTTTTGTGCATCAATCACCGCTTCTGTATTCGCTATGGCTGAAAAGACAGGACGGCTATCCATAATAATGCGGTTACTGCCTTTTTCTAACAGCATTCGATTAAGTGCTTTTTCCTCTTCGCCTTTGGCAAAGAACACAGGATGGCGAACTTCGACACCGGTAGTAAAGTGGCGTGGAAACTGATCTAAAAAGGCATCGAGTAAGGGTAAATCGTGAGGACTAAACCTCGCAGGTAGCTGAATCATCCATACGCCCGTTTTTTCTTCAACCGGCGACATGGTATTGAGAAAATCCACCAAGCTTTGATTACTATGACGAAGCTGCTGCTGATGGGTGATGGTTTGGGGAATTTTAAAGGTAAATTTAAATCCACTGTCAGGTGTCGCACCGTTCCAATTTTTTACCGTCGTCATGCTCGGAATAGCGTAAAAGGTGGTATTTCCCTCGACAGTATGAAATACCTCTGCATAGCGAGCTAAACGGTCACCATTTTTACAGCCTTTACCGTATATGCTTTGCTGCCAATGATTGTGTGACCATTGAGATAACCCAAGATATAACGGTAAAGATAAATCAGAAGGTGAAGACATAATAATACTTGGGTTTATTAAGTTGAGAGTGATGGTTTATCTTACGTGATTTTGTTTGTAAAAGTCTAAATCGCCGTAGATATTTGGTCATAATAAGACTTTAAAGTCGTCATAACGAATTGGTGATGAATTACCGTCGGATCACTTCGCTTATTGAGGCTGTTTGGGTATAATGCCTCGTTATTTTTGCCTCTTGGCCTTCTTGCTATCCAATTTAGACGATAAATTAGACAGCAAGCGGTCGGGATTGAATTCGCCTGACGTTTAGCGTTATCGACACTAAACGCAGGAATGTAAAGTATATAGATTGGGAATTTCTTATGCGCACCCATTATTGTGGACACCTGAACAAGTCCCTTGCAGGACAAACAGTCGATTTATGCGGCTGGGTAAACCGTCGTCGTGATTTAGGCGGCCTTATCTTTATTGATATGCGTGATCGCGAAGGTGTGGTTCAGGTTGTTATTGATCCTGATATGACTGAGATCTTCACACTAGCAAACCAATTACGTAACGAGTTTTGTATTCGTCTAACGGGTGAAGTGCGTGAGCGTCCTGAAAGCCAATGTAATAAAGACATGGCAACAGGTGAAGTTGAGGTTTATGCAACTGGCCTTGAAATCATTAACCGTTCTGACGCGTTACCGCTTGATTTCAACCAAAAGAACTCTGAAGAGCAGCGTCTAAAGTACCGTTACTTAGATCTTCGTCGCCCAGAAATGAGCGATCGTATTAAGCTACGTGCAAAAGCATCAAGCTTCGTTCGTCGTTTCTTAGATGACAATGCATTCCTTGATATTGAAACACCAGTACTAACAAAAGCAACGCCAGAAGGCGCGCGTGATTACTTAGTACCAAGTCGTGTTCACAAAGGTAACTTCTACGCATTACCACAATCACCACAGCTATTTAAGCAGCTGCTAATGATGTCTGGTTTTGATCGTTACTACCAAATCGTTAAGTGTTTCCGTGATGAAGACTTACGTGCTGACCGTCAACCTGAATTTACTCAGATCGATATCGAAACATCTTTCATGACAGCTGAAGAAGTGCGTGCTGTAACTGAAAAGATGATCACTGAAATGTGGAAAGAACTACTAAACGTAGATCTAGGCACATTCCCAATCATGTCTTTCGAAGAAGCAGCGCGTCGTTTCGGTTCTGATAAGCCAGATCTACGTAACCCACTTGAGCTAGTTGATGTTGCAGACATCGTTAAAGATGTTGATTTCAAAGTATTCTCAGGCCCTGCTAACGATGAAAAAGGTCGTGTAGCGGTTATCCGTGTACCTGGTGGTGCTGAGCTAAGCCGTAAGCAAATCGACGAATACACTAAGTTCGTGGGTATCTATGGCGCGAAAGGCCTAGCATGGATGAAAGTTAACGATCGCGCTGCAGGTTTTGAAGGTGTTCAATCTCCTGTTGCTAAGTTCCTTAACGAAGAAGTGGTTGCTAATCTTCTTGAGCGCACTCAAGCAGAATCTGGCGACATCATTCTATTCGGTGCAGACAGCAAACGTGTTGTAACAGAAGCGATGGGCGCACTTCGTCTGAAACTAGGTGAAGATCTAGGTCTAACAGACAAGTCAGCATGGAAACCACTTTGGGTTGTTGATTTCCCAATGTTCGAAGAGAACGAAGATGGTTCACTATCTGCAATGCACCACCCATTCACATCACCATTAAACCTAACACCAGAAGAGCTAGCGGCTAACCCTGCAGCAGCGCTATCAAATGCGTACGATATGGTAATCAATGGTTATGAAGTGGGCGGTGGTTCAGTACGTATCCATAACTCTGCTATGCAATCAACAGTATTTGATATCTTAGGTATCTCTGCTTATGAGCAACGTTTGAAGTTTGGTTTCCTACTTGACGCTCTGAAATTCGGTACGCCACCACACGCAGGTCTTGCGTTTGGTCTTGACCGTCTTGTAATGCTTCTTTGTGGTACAGATAATATCCGTGATGTTATCGCGTTCCCTAAAACAACGGCAGCAGCATGTCTATTAACTGACGCGCCAAGCCTAGCAAACCCAGCAGCACTAGAAGAATTATCTATTGCCGTTAAAATTGCTAAGAAAGACGAAGAAGCAAAAGACGCAGAGTGATCTGATTAATTTGCTGTAATAAAAGCCGATGACTTATTTGCCACTTTTTAGTGAACGCCTATAAGACATCGGCTTTTTTGTCTTTTGTTGATTCCTTTCTGCTGTCCATCTTATTTGGTAAAAGTGTTTTGTTCGCTTTAACCTCTTATTTGGTTTATGTTTTCATGCAAGCAAAAAAATTAACATTGCCTGATTGGAGATAACATGGCTGGACACAGTAAATTTGCCAATATAAAACATCGTAAAGCAGCTCAAGATGCTAAACGCGGTAAAATTTTTACTAAGTTAATTCGTGAGATTACTGTAGCCGCTAAAGAAGGTGGCAGTGAGCCAGAAAATAACCCTCGATTACGTGCTGCCATTGATAAAGCACTATCAAATAACATGACTCGAGATACTATCAACCGTGCAGTAACACGTGGTGCTGGTGGTGAAGATGACGAAGGCGTAGAAACTGTCATTTATGAAGGTTACGGTCCTGCGGGTACGGCGGTAATGGTTGAGTGTTTAACGGATAACCGTAATCGAACAGTATCTGGCGTACGTCATGCTTTCTCTAAAGCGGGGGGGAATCTTGGCACGGATGGCAGCGTAGGTTACCTTTTTGATAAAAAAGGCGTGATTTCTTATGCGGCGGGGTTAGATGAAGATGCTGTTATGGAAGTCGCGTTAGAGTCTGGCGCTGACGATATTGAAACTAATGACGATGGTTCAATCGATGTTTATACGACACCTGCAGATTTCGGTAGCGTGAAAGATGCATTAGATGCCGCAGGTTTTACAGCAGAAAATGCAGAAGTAACCTTAGTGCCATCAACGAAGGCTGAGTTAGATGCAACAACAGCACCTAAACTATTACGCTTAATTGATGCATTAGAAGATTTGGATGACATTCAAGAAGTCTACCATAACGGTGACATGTCAGATGAAGTAGCAGCTACGCTTGAATAATTGCTACTAATAGTAGTGAAAAATGTCGATAATTTTAGGTATAGACCCCGGCTCTCGTATTACGGGGTACGGGGTAATTCGTCAGGTTGGACGTAATTTAGAGTATTTAGGAAGCGGCTGTATTCGCACCTCAGAGCCTGGTATTCCTGGACGATTAAAGCAAATCTATGCAGGCGTGTCTGAAGTGATCACGCAATTTCAGCCTGATTTTTTTGCCATTGAAGAAGTGTTCATGGGCAAAAATGCCAGCTCTGCGATTAAATTAGGTCAGGCGCGAGGCAGTGCAATTGTTGCAGCGGTAAATGCAGATTTGCCGGTCAGTGAATATGCCGCGCGATTGATCAAACAGGCGGTAGTCGGAAACGGTGGGGCAGATAAAGCGCAAGTACAACATATGGTTTGTTCCGTATTAAAGCTAGCAGGTAAGCCTCAAGCTGATGCTGCTGATGCTTTAGCTGTTGCGATTTGTCACGCGCATACCTATAAAACCTTAGTGGCAATGGCAGGGAAAGCGACGGGAGCACGAAAGGGGCGTTATCGTTAATAAGCTTACTATTATTAAAGATGAGACACTTAAGGCATATATTTATTAAGATATTTGTTATAGAAATGTTAACAATCTATAGTGGTCAGAGGTCTAACGATAATAAGTAAGGAAGTGATCATGAACCCTGCCACTTTATGGCGCAGTATATTTATGCCGCGCCAACCTCAATGGACAACAGCACAACAACGCCAAGCCGATATCCTTTCCTTATTTACTTTTATCGCTTTTCTCGTTGGTATCTATAGTTTGATTAAATGGTCAAACCATGGTCATGATAATCTTGTTTTTACTTCTGTCATATTGATTGTATTAGAACTCCTTGCTATTTCGAGCCTGCGTTGGCTTCAGCAGCCTTTAATATCTTTAAATTTAGGTTTTATTGGTATGGCAATCCACGCGCTGAATATTATTTATCAAAGTGGTGGTGTGGTTGATTCAACGCAGACTTATTGGGTGCCTTTGTTAGTTGTCTCTTTCTTCCTATCGGCAACGCGCGCGATGGCTATTCTTTGGAGTAGCTTGATCATTTGTGTTTCGGCTTACATGACATACCAATATATGCAGGGTGTTTCATTTCCACAGCTTTCTTTATCTCATACAGCACAGCAAATTGAGGTTTGGTCTGGAACCGTATTGCCATTGATTGTCATTGGTATTGCATTAGCTTTTACGGCGAAACAACGTGATATAGCAATTAATCGTGCCGAGAAAGCTAAGCTAAAAAGTGAATCAGAGGCCAGTAAAGCAACTGAAGGAGAATTACGTCTATCTGATGTATTACTTCAAGCGAATAATAATTCTGAACAATTAAAGCAAGTATCTTATAGCTTAGCGAATCAATCGTCTCAGCTAGATAGCCAAGTCAATGAACTGAATATTAATAGTGAATCACAAGCCAGCGCTGCTGAACAAATGAGCCATCAAGTACACCAAATGGTCCTTGGAGTTGAGAGCTCAAGTCAGTTTGTTGAGGAATTACGTGAAAAAAGCGACGTGGTTTATGAGCTGGCGCAAAAAAGTTCGGCGCACTTAGAAGATTCAACGCAAGCGATCAGCCAAATTATTAATAGTCATGATGAGATTATGAAAGTGGCGGACTTAATCACCTCTGTTGCTGAACAAACCAATTTGCTTGCGCTAAATGCTTCGATAGAAGCGGCTCGTGCTGGAGATCAGGGAAGGGGATTTGCGGTTGTAGCAGATCAAGTACGGGAGCTTTCGGCGAAAAGTAGTCAATCTGCCGTTGAGATCCGCCATCTATTGGATCGTAGTGAGCAGGAAGTACGGCACGGTCAAGGTGTGATTAACGCCAGTACTGAACGGATGAATAATATCATTCAGCAAGTCACAACGATTTCGCAAGATGTACAAGGGTTATCGGGTTTGATGGCAGCTCAATCAACCGCATTAAAAGAGCTGGATGAAGCGAGCAGTGAAGTTGCTAATAGTGTGGTAAATACACAAAGTGTGGCTGCAATAGTTGCACAACATGGTACAGAATTAAATCAGCAAGTGGTTGCTGTTCGTCATTTAACACAACAACTTGATCAAGTTGTTTCTCACTCTTCGTAAAATCGATAAAGAACTGGATGTCTATCCAGTTCTTTACTATTCTAGTGCCAGTTTAAATTCACTATAGAGATGATGTTTTGATTGGTCGACTACGCGGAATTGTAATTGAAAAGCAGCCACCTGAAGTATTACTTGAAGTTGGTGGGATTGGTTATGAAGTGCAGATGCCAATGAGCTGTTTTTATGAGTTACCACAGATCGGCCAAGAAGCCATTATCTTTACTCACTTTGTGGTACGAGAAGATGCGCAACTACTGTATGGCTTTAATAATAAAAATGAACGTGAGTTATTCCGTGAAGTAATTAAAGCGAACGGTGTTGGGCCTAAATTAGGCTTAGCAATTTTATCAGCTATGACTGCAAGTCAATTTGTTCGTAGCGTTGAATTAGAAGATGTGACTACGCTAGTTAAAATCCCCGGAGTCGGCAAGAAAACAGCAGAACGTTTAGTTGTTGAAATGAAAGATCGCTTAAAAGGGTGGGGTGAAGGTGACTTATTTACGCCAGCACTTGATACAGCGGCATCCAATGCTCCGATCCAAGATCCATCGAATCAAGCTCGCGCTGAAGATGAAGCGGTGAGTGCATTGGTTGCACTGGGTTATAAACCACAAATTGCCGCGAAAGTGGTTTCTCAAGTCACACAACCAGAGATGAGTAGTGAAGCGATTATTCGTGATGCACTCCGCTCAATGGTATAACCCTGTAAGTTGGGTATAGGCATTAAAATATGATTGAAGCTGATCGACTGGTTTCTGGTAATTTCGAAACAACCCGTGAAGACGATATAATTGATCGCGCAATACGACCTAAATTACTTGATGATTATCAAGGACAGGATCATGTTCGTGATCAAATGGAAATATTTATTAAAGCGGCAAAGATGCGTGATGAAGCCTTAGATCATTTATTGATCTTTGGTCCTCCAGGATTGGGTAAAACAACGCTTGCAAATATAGTAGCGAATGAAATGGGGGTAAGTATTCGTACAACCTCAGGCCCTGTACTTGAAAAAGCCGGTGATTTGGCTGCGCTACTTACAAACCTTGAAGAAAACGATGTGTTGTTTATTGATGAAATACATCGTCTAAGTCCTCAGGTTGAAGAAGTACTTTATCCTGCAATGGAAGATTACCAATTAGATATTATGATAGGTGAAGGCCCAGCCGCACGCTCAATTAAAATTGATTTGCCACCCTTTACTTTAATAGGTGCAACGACACGAGCGGGCTCATTAACGTCACCTCTACGTGATCGTTTTGGTATTACACAACGCCTTGAGTATTACAAAGTAGAAGATCTCAAAGACATTGTAGGCCGAAGTGCTAAATGTTTAGGACTATCAATGGAAGAAGGCGGCGCGATGGAAATGGCCATGCGTGCTCGTGGCACGCCACGTATCGCTAATCGTTTGTTACGGCGTGTGCGAGATTACGCTGAAGTAAAAGGTAACGGACATATTTGTCCTGATATCGCTAATAAAGCATTAGACATGCTCGATGTTGATAGCAGCGGTTTTGATTATATGGACCGTAAACTTCTATTAGCTATTATTGAAAAGTTTATGGGTGGCCCTGTCGGTTTAGATAACTTAGCAGCAGCTATTGGTGAAGAGAAAGATACAATTGAAGATGTACTTGAACCGTATTTGATTCAGCAAGGTTATTTACAACGGACACCAAGAGGCCGAATTGCGACACATCGTGCATATCTCCATTTTGGTTTAGATCTTCCTAAAAATACGAAGTAAAATAAAAAAATCAGAAAAATTAAGCGTGGCGATTAAAGTCACGCTTTGTTGTTTAATAATTTTATTATATTGTGAATTTATTGTTATTTTGATTTGATGTTTATTTATCACGTTAGTTATTTAAAAATCAATTTTACTATTTACTCATGATTCAAGTAATATTTATCTGTTTTTTATTATCAAAAATATGATTATGGTTTTCATTTTTATTAGGTGAAAGCTAATGAGAAATATAAAACAAGACAATATCACAAAAGCAGAACGTTTTATTTTTATTGTATCGATGGTTTAATTTTATACATTAATGGGCTGATATTTAGTAAAAAATAAAAAACGTTATGTTTAACTTAGATATCTATAAATCGTAAGTTTAGATATTTGAGCGGTGTTTACGATACCTTACAAGACAACGAATGACAGTCTAGAAGGTGGTTTGATGATCTTTCTAGATTATTCATAAATTTTATTAAGTTATAACAAAAGTAAAGCAAAAAATGATTCACTTCATTTAACTATCATGATTAAATAAGAATAGGAAAAGGAATATTATTTCAGAATACGATCAAATATAATTCATTGTTTACTCCTTCCAAATTCATTCTTCCTATCAAAATCTTCTGTAAATTGATCTAAATCAAAAATATCTGCGTACAGGCTATCAAGCTCATTTTTTCTTGATATTTGTCAAAGCAAAACGCGTAATAAACTCTTTGAAGATTGCATTTAATATCTGTAATATTACCGACGACTAAATTAGCTATAGAATTACGTATATTTAAATTTATTTAAACAATATTGCAACACAACATGGATGCTTGCAACTATAAGCAAGTGATCAGGAAGGTCGGCAAAATTGCAATAAGTTCTCTATACAAAGCTAAACCCAATAATCGGTACATATTAGTACTGTCACCAGTCAGCTGGTGAATAAAGGAGTTATCAATGTTAACTGATGTCGTCGAACTATCGCGGTTACAGTTCGCTCTAACAGCGATGTATCACTTTTTGTTCGTTCCATTGACTCTAGGTATGGCTTTTTTACTAGCCATTATGGAGTCAGTTTATGTAATGACTGGAAAGCAAATCTACAAGGACATGACTAAGTTCTGGGGTAAGCTTTTCGCGATTAACTTTGCTCTTGGTGTGGCTACCGGCCTATCTATGGAGTTCCAGTTTGGTACAAACTGGGCATACTACTCTCACTACGTTGGTGATATCTTCGGTGCGCCATTGGCAATCGAAGCACTAATGGCATTCTTCTTAGAATCAACGCTAGTCGGCATGTTCTTCTTTGGTTGGGATCGCCTATCTAAGCGCCAGCACCTTGCTGTCACTTGGCTAGTCGCTCTTGGTTCAAACTTCTCCGCACTATGGATTCTTATTGCTAACGGTTGGATGCAAAACCCAGTCGGCGCTGATTTCAACTTTGAAACAATGCGTATGGAAATGGTGAGCTTTGCAGACGTAGTACTTAACCCAGTAGCACAGGTGAAGTTTGTTCACACTGTAGCATCTGGCTACGTATGTGGTGCAATGTTCATTCTAGGTGTTAGTGCATACTACATGCTGAAAGGTCGTGATATTGCGTTTGCGCGTCGTTCATTTGCAATCGCAGCAGCGTTCGGTATGGCATCTATCGTTTCTGTAATGATCCTTGGTGATGAGTCAGGTTACGAGCTAGGCGACGTTCAGAAAACTAAATTAGCAGCAATTGAAGCGGAATGGCACACAGAGCCAGCACCTGCGGCATTTACTGTGTTTGGTTTCCCTAATCAAGAAACCATGGAAACCGATTATGCAATTAAGATCCCGTACCTAATGGGTATCATTGCAACACGTTCTTTTGATACACAAGTAACGGGTATCCGTGATCTTAAGAAAGAGCACGAAGTACGTATTCGTAACGGTATGGTTGCATACGGCCTTCTAGAGAAATTACGCGCGGGTGATAAGACACCTGAAAATATTGCAGCTTTCGACGAAGTGAAGAAAGACTTAGGTTACGGTTTACTACTTAAGCCTTACACCGACAAAGTTGTTGATGCGACACCTGAACAAATTCAAAAAGCAGTAGATGACTCAATCCCTCAAGTATGGCCGCTATTCTTTAGCTTCCGTATCATGGTGGGTGCTGGTTTCTTAATGTTCGCCATTATTGGTGCTGCATTTATCCAGTCTTGTCGTCATAAGATCACTGGTAACAAGCTTGTTCTTAAAGCTGCACTATTTGGTATTCCACTACCTTGGATTGCGATTGAAGCAGGTTGGTTCGTTGCAGAATACGGCCGTCAACCATGGGCAGTAGGTGAAATATTACCTGTTCATATGGCAGCATCTAACCTTGAACCGTCACAACTATGGTTCTCGTTAGCGGCAATTCTAGCGCTATACACAGCATTCTTAGTTGCTGAAGTTTACCTAATGGTTAAATTCGCTCGTCTTGGTCCAAGTAGCTTGAAAACAGGTCGCTACCATTTCGAACAAAATGACACAAAACAAGATGTGGTTTCACGTCAGGTTGAAGCGTAAGCAGGGAGAAACAAATAATGTTTGATTATGAAAGCTTGCGACTAATTTGGTGGTTACTAATTGGTGTGCTATGCATCGGTTTTGCAATCACGGATGGTTTCGATATGGGGGTAGGTATCCTATCTCATATCATTGGTAAAACGGATAACGAACGCCGTGTAATGATCAACTCAATTGCACCTCACTGGGATGGTAACCAAGTATGGTTGATCACCGCTGGTGGTGCATTGTTTGCAGCATGGCCGCTAGTTTACGCAACAGTATTCTCTGGTTTTTACGTTGCAATGATTTTGACGTTAGCTGCACTTTGGCTTCGTCCTCTTGGTTTCGATTACCGTTCAAAGCTGACAGATCCAAAATGGCGTAGCCTTTGGGATAAAGCTATCTTCGTCGGTAGTTTTGTACCACCAGTGATCTTCGGTGTGGCATTCGGTAACTTAATGCAGGGTGTACCATTTGAGCTGAATGAGTTCATGATCCCAACCTACAAGGGTTCATTCTTCGGTCTGCTAAATCCATTCGCACTATTGTGTGGTGTGGTGAGCTTACTGATGATCGTGACTCAAGGTGCAACATTCCTACAAATGAAAACAACAGATGCTATTCATGAGCGTTCTCGTAAGGTTGCTGCAGGCTCTGCAATCCTAATGGCTGTTGTGTTTGTTATTGCAGGTTTTGTATCTCAAAGCATCAATGGTTACGTAATTACATCTGAAATCATTAAAAATGCACCTTCAGATCCAACTACGAAAGAAGTAATGCGTCAGACAGGTGCATTGTTCATTAACTATGCGAACTACCCAGCACTATGGATTGCACCAATCCTTGCGGTAGTGATGCCGTTACTGACAGCGCTGTGTTCACGTGCTAACCGTGCAGGTTTTGCTTTCTTATTCTCAAGCCTAACTATGGTAGGTGTGGTATTAACGTTTGGTTTTGCAACATTCCCATTCATTATGCCTTCAAGCCTAGATCCACACATCAGCTTGACTATTTGGGATGCAACATCCTCTGAGTTAACATTGAAGATCATGACTGTAGTTGCCTTTATTATGGTTCCAGTGATCTTGGCTTACACCTCATGGTGTTACTACAAAATGTTTGGTCGTCTAGATACTAAATATATCGAAGACAACAAAACTTCACTGTACTAAGGAGTAGACGAACAATGTGGTATTTTGCTTGGATTTTAGGTGTTCTACTGGCTTGTTCTTTTGGTATCGTCAATGCGTTATGGCTTGAAACGACCGAAAACATGGATAACGACAGTGAGTAATATGGATCGTGCGATAAAAGCAATACATGCACCATTGATGATGTTGCCACTAAAATTATTAGCGATTGCAATGGCAGTGACTGTTGCAGGGTTAGTGATGTGGGAACCACACCAGTTTGCTGATGCAATTGGTGGCTTTGGTCCTGTAATTGCGCCGTTGATGATTTGGGCAACATGCAGTGCCATGGTTTTTGGTATGAGTTTTGTGCCTCATCGCTGGTATTGGCAGTTATTTTTCTCGCCAATCATCGCACTTCCGATATTAATTTATGTTCTTAAATTGTACTTTTTTTAATAGAAGGCGATTTGTAGAATAATCAAACGGCTTACTACTGTGGTAGTAAGCCGTTTTTTTATAAATATTAGGTAGGAATTGCATTCATTTCGCTTGTTACGCATGGTATGTGAACAGAAATGTGATTTGATTGTCAGAATGGATACGTAAGCGTTAATTTTATATAAAATAACGACTTGAAAGCATCACTCAGTAACAACGTTATATTAAGTTGATGTATAGTAGCAGCAATGTATTTTTGCATATATGAATGATAGCCACGACTCAATGGTAATAAAATGACACAACTTAATGTTTTTAAGTGGCCAGTAACCATTTACTATGAAGATACCGATGTTGGTGGGGTGGTATACCACGCTAACTATTTGAAGTTTTTTGAGCGAGCACGAACAGAATACTTGAGAAAAATTGGGCTAAATCAGCAACAGTTATTTTCGTTAAATATGAGTTTTGTTGTGCGCAGCCTAACGATTGATTTTCTTCGTGGTGCAAAACTTGATGATCAGTTAATGGTCCATACAGTGGTGCAAAATATACGACGAGTTTCAATCGAATTTAGCCAAGAATTAGTAAACAATAACAACGAAGTGCTGTGTAAGGTATTGGTGAAAATTGCTTGTGTCGATCCGACACAGATGAAGCCTATTGCACTTCCTGAACAATTAAAGCTGGAGATAAATTAAGTGAACTCAGAGTTGACGGTTTTAGACATTATTCTAAATTCAGGTGCGCTTGAAATTATGGTTATGCTTATTTTATTAGGCATGTCGATTGCATCATGGACAATGATCATCAAGCGTTCTCAAGTATTGTCAGAGGCTAGCCGTAAAGCCGCACAGTTTGAAGATCGTTTTTGGTCAGGTATTGATTTATCTCAGTTGTATAAAGAAGTACAAGCACGTAAAGATGACCTAACGGGATCTGAGCAAATTTTCTATTCAGGTTTCAAAGAGTTTGCACGTTTACACCGCAGTAACGATAAAGTGCCAGAAGCGGTGATGGAAGGTACAAGTCGAGCTATGCGCGTATCACTGTCAAAAGAAGTTGATGAATTGGAAACCAATCTACCGTTTTTAGCGACGGTGGGTTCAATTAGTCCGTATATCGGCTTATTTGGTACGGTACTGGGTATCATGACTGCATTTATTGCTCTTGGTGCGATGAAACAGCCAACATTAGCAACCGTTGCACCTGGTATCGCAGGAGCATTGATTGCAACAGCGATGGGCTTATTTGCTGCGATTCCTGCTGTAATGTTCTACAACCGTTTAACCAATAAAGTATCAAAGCTAGAACATACGTACGCAACGTTTATGGAAGAATTTTCAAGTATTTTACACCGTCAAGCATTTGCCGCTAATCAGGAGAAGTAAGCAATGGCTTATCAACCGAAAAAGCGCAAAATGACAGCGGAAATTAACGTTGTTCCCTATATCGACGTTATGTTGGTATTGCTTATTATCTTTATGGTAACAGCGCCGTTCGTTAGCCAAGGTGTGGATGTGGATCTGCCACAGACCACCACGGCAGAAACGGTTGCAGAGATGAATAAAGATAGCGATATTCCGCCAATTATTGTGGAAGTCGATAAAGATGGCCACCTTGGTGTCAGTATCGACAATGCTGACATGCAACGGGGCTTATCGTTGCAAGAAGTGCTTGCACGTGTAAAAGCGCAAATGGCAGCGCAGCCTAAAACGTTAGTGATGGTAGGTGGTGATGGTCGTACACCTTATGCACATATTATCGAAACATTGGACGCCTTAAACCAAGCCGGTGTCGGCTCTGTTGGCTTAATGACTGAGCCTCTTGAGCAATAAGGTTAAAGAATGAAAAATAACAATTACACAGGTTCCACCGTTATATCGTTATTTATTCATGCGCTGTTGATTGGATTATTGTTCTGGGGCGCTGATTTTACGATGAAAAAATCAGATGTGGGCGGCAATACCATTCAAGCTGTGGTTGTCGATCCTGCAATGATTCATCAACAAGCGACGCAAATTCGAGAGCAACGGGAAGCGGCTAAACGTGCTGAACAAGAGCGTAAAAAAAGGCTGGAAGAGCAGACGGAAGCGCTTGAAAAGCAGAGAAAAGATGAAGCTGAACGTGTTAGACAGTTAAAAGCCGACAAGCTAAAAGCTGAGAAAGAAGCACGAGAAGCAGAGAAACAACGCAAGTTAGTCGCAGAGCAACAAAAGCAAGCGGCTGAAGAAAAACGTAAAGCTGATGAAGCGGCAAAAGTAGCGAAAGCACAAGCAGCAAAAGCAGAAGCTGAGCGTAAAGCGAAACAAGAGGCAGCAGAAAAAGCGGAACAAGTTCGTCAACAAAAACTTGAAGAACAACGTAAAGCGGAAGAAGCAAGTCGACAAGCTGAACTTGAGCGTCAAAAGCAAGTAGCAGCAAAGAAAAAAGCACAAGAAGAAGCAGCTCAAGCGGAAGCGAAACGTAAAGAAGCTGAAGCAAAACGTATTGAGGCTGAGCGTAAGGCAGCAGAAGCTAAGAAAAAAGCCGAAGCAGAAGCGAAACGCAAAGCAGCTGAAGCGAAGAAACTCCAGCAGCAAAAAGAAGCAGCATTGAATGATATGTTTGCAGGTCTTGAAGCGGAAAGTGAGCAGCGCGGTGGTGCGAAAGGGCAACATATTGCTGATGAAGTGGCACGTTATGGCGCAATATATAAACAAATGATTCAACAAAATTTATTGGTTGATCAAAGTTTTAAAGGCCAAGAATGTAATTTGACTATGCGTTTGTCTGCTGATGGTTTAGTACTGGATGTCACTCAAGCTGGTGGTGATGGTGCATTATGTCGCGCGGCAAAATCTGCGGTAGTCAAAGTTAGCCAATTCCCAATGCCTGATGATCCAGAAATTGCGAAAAAATTAAGAGATATCAAACTTACAGTCACGCCACAGTAAATGATTTGTGGTGCAACATAAAATAGGAGCGATGGATGAAACGTTGGATAATGGGCTTATGTTTAGCTCTATTAAGCGTTAGCCAATTTGCACATGCTGAACTTGAATTAGTGATCACTGATGGTGTGGATTCTGCACGCCCAATTGGTGTTGTTCCTTTCAAATGGGAAGGTGAAGGTAAACTACCCACTGATATTTCTGCAGTAATTGCATCAGATTTACAACGAAGTGGTAAGTTCAGCCCAGTGCCGACAAATAAATTGCCACAGTTACCTCATAATGAAAGCCAAATTGATTACTCTGCATGGAGTAAGATGGGCGTTGATGCGGTTGTAACAGGTACAATTGTTAAGAATCAAGATGGCAATTACACCGTTAATTATCAGTTAGTCGACATTGTTAAAGGTAAACTAGCAGCAGGCACTGAAGGGGCTGCAAAAGGCGATTATTTACTATTGAATAATCAAGCGTCAGTAAAGCCCAACCGCATGCGTCAATATGCTCACCGTATTTCTGATTTAATTTACCAGAAGCTAACGGGTGAACGTGGTGCATTCTTAACGCGTATTGCATACGTTGATAATAATCGTTCATCGAAGTTTCCATATCAATTACGTGTTGCTGATTACGATGGTTACAACGAACGTGTGGTATTGAAGTCCAAACAACCGCTAATGTCTCCTGCATGGTCGCCAGATGGTAGCAAACTGGCGTATGTAAGCTTTGAAAGCGGTAAAGCACAGATCTTCGTGTTAGATATCTACACAGGTAAGCGTGAAGTAGTGGCGGATTACCCTCGCCATAATGGTTCACCACAGTTTTCACCTGATGGTACTAAATTAGCGATGGTACTTTCTAAAACAGGTAGCTTGCAGATCTATATTAAAGATCTGAAAACCAATCAATTACGCCAAATTACTCACGGCCGTGCTAATAATACGGAAGCGGTATGGGCACCTGATGGTCAATCTCTTTACTTCACCTCTGATCGTGGCGGTCGTCCACAGGTTTACCATTTAGATTTAGCAACCGGTGATACGCAACGTGTAACTTGGCAAGGTTCTCAGAACATGGGACCACAAATTACACCTGATGGGCGTTATCTTGTCGTCGTAAACCGTTCAGATAGTGGTTACAACATTGCTAAACAAGATCTTAAAACAGGTGCAATGCAAATTTTAACAAAAGCACGCCTTGCCGAGTCACCAAGTATTGCTCCTAATGGAAGTATGATTATTTATAGCTCAGCGCAAAATAATGGTACTTACGAACTTTCTTTGGTATCCATCGATGGTCGTTTCCAAGCACGCTTACCATCAACAAGTAAACGTGTACGAGCACCATCTTGGGGCCCATTTTTATAATTTGAGTTAATTCTCATTTGCCTTTTGAGGCACGATTGAGTTTAAAAAGGAAATCTAGATGCAACTGAACAAAGTTTTGAAAAGTTTAGCCATTGCGCTACCAATGATGACATTGGCAGCATGTAGTTCAACAGATAGTGCAGACAGCTCTGCTGCGAACCAAAACGGTACTAATGGCGGCAGCACTTCGCCTGATCAAACAATTGTGACTCCGGTTGATCCATCAGGAAGCATGAGTGAAGAACAATTGCTTGAGCAACAATTGCAGCAGTTACGTCAAGAACAAACCGTTTTCTTTAAGTTTGATAACGCAGAGATTCAACCTGAGTACCAAGCAATTTTAGAAGCACATGCTGCGTACTTACGTGACCACCCAAGTATTAAAGTCATCGTTGAAGGTCATGCTGATGAGCGTGGTACGCCAGAATACAACATTGCGTTAGGTGAGCGTCGTGCCAATGCAGTAGCACAGTACCTGCAAGCATTAGGTGTACCTGCATCTCAACTTTCTATTGTGAGCTACGGTGAAGAAAAACCATTAGTATTAGGTCACACTGATGCTGATTATGCGAAAAACCGTCGCGCGGTTTTAGTTTACTAATCTAATGTAGGTAAACCCAATATGAGCAGTAACAAAGTAATGCGAAAACTTGCATTAGTGTTGCTGATGAGCGCGGCGACCCAAGTGGTCGCCGCGCCTGTATCGGCAGCGAATTTAGATAGCTTAGAGCGTATGCTTGAAGCGCAAGGTCAGGTGCAGTTACAAATGCAGCGCCGCTTAGAGCAGATGTCATCAGATATTGATGAGCTTCGTGGCAACGTTGAACGTAATAGTTATGAAATTAAAAAAGTGGTAGATCGTCAACGCGACATCTATCGAGAAGTTGATAACTTGAGCCGCCAACCAGCGAAAGCCGAGCCTACGGACGCTAAAAAAGAAGCGGCATCAAGTGAAGCTTTTTCAAGTAATACCGATGAAAATACGGCCTATGAAAAAGCGGTTAATCTGATCTTAAAAGAGAAAGATTATAAAGGCGCAACCAAAGCGTTCCAAAGCTTCTTAACGACTTACCCTAATTCGGTTTATAAGCCGAATGCTAGTTATTGGTTGGGGCAATTATTCTTTGCTCAGAATCAGCTAGCAGATGCTACAACGAATTTTAAAGTGGTTGCAGATACCAAAGACTCAAGTAAGCGCGCTGATGCGTTGCTGAAACTTGGTGTGATTGCAGAACGTGGTAATGATATTGCGACGGCAAAAACATATTATCAAGAAGTGATCAAAGCATACCCGAATTCAACGTCTGCTAATCAAGCTAAAACAGCGCTTACGAAGTTAAAATAAACGCAGTTACGGTTTGATTTTAAAAGCCCACAAAGAAATGGTTATTTCTGTTGTGGGCTTTTTTGTTACTACGAAGTCGAAGCAGTGTTGGTTAAAGGTGAAATTTGGAAAATCCAGCGTATAATGTTCGGACACTAAAGGAATGCTAATGAGCAAGTGAAAAATGAGTATTACATTTGATCCATCAGAGATGGTATATCCGTTTCCACCAAAACCTGCCCGACTAACTGATACGGAAAAACAACAATATATTCAGCAAATCAAACAATTGCTAAAGGATAAAGATGCAGTATTAGTGGCGCATTATTATACCGATCCTGAAATACAGGCATTGGCTGAAGAAACTGGCGGTTTTGTTGGTGATTCACTAGAAATGGCTCGTTTTGGTAATCAACATCCAGCCACCACCTTAATTATTTGTGGTGTACGCTTTATGGGTGAATCTGCCAAGATTCTTACACCAGAAAAGCATGTATTGATGCCAACCTTAGAGGCTGAATGTTCGCTTGATTTAGGTTGTCCTATTGATGCATTTAGCGAGTTTTGCGATGCTCACCCTGATCATACTGTTGTTGTCTATGCCAATACCTCTGCTGCAGTAAAAGCACGTGCTGATTGGGTTGTAACATCAAGTATTGCACTGGAGATTGTTGAGCATTTAGATAGCGAAGACAAGAAAATCATTTGGGGACCGGATCGTCACTTAGGTTCTTATATTCAGAAGAAAACAGGTGCAGAGATGCTGTTGTGGCAGGGTGAATGTATTGTTCACGACGAGTTTTCTGCTAAAGCCCTACGCGACATGAAGCACCTATATCCTGACGCTGCTATTCTTGTTCACCCTGAATCACCCGCGAGTGTAGTCGCATTAGCTGATGCTGTAGGTTCAACAAGCCAGCTTATTAAAGCCGCGAAAGAGCTACCGAATCAGAAGCTTATTGTAGCAACTGATAAAGGCATTTTCTTTAAGATGCAGCAAATGGTGCCAGAGAAAGAATTAGTAGAGGCTCCAACAGCGGGGGCTGGGGCAACATGTCGTAGCTGCGCACATTGTCCGTGGATGGCAATGAATGGTTTGAAAGCGATTTACACCGCATTAAATGATGGTGGTGAGCAGCATGAAATTTTTGTTGATGAATCGCTACGTGAAAAATCACTGATCCCGTTAAACCGAATGCTAGATTTTGCGGCTGAATTGCAGTTAAAAGTAAAAGGTAATGCTTAAGCTTTTTGTTGAATCAGCGGCAATGAATAACAAACGAGCATAAAAAAGAAGGCGAACAGAGATGTTCGCCTTCTTTGTTTTAGGGAAATGTGTGGATTATTAGTCTTGAACTAACATTGCGCCACGTTGCGTTAAGCCACAGAGCATTACAGGAATGGCATTAAAGATCTCTTCAAATTGCGCTAAGGCATCAGCATCTTGTTCTTTTAATGCTTCAAGTGCTGTTTCAGGATCAAACAGTAGGCTGAAAGAAAGCAATACGCCACCCAGTAGGGCATTATCTTCACTTTCAGGTGGCATAATGGTTTCCCAATCATCACGCGCAAGTTGCCAACCCTGAAGCATACCTTCACAGAAGTTACTGGTTGCTTCGGTGACAATTTGGCTATCGTCTAGTGCACAGCCTTCAGGCCATTGCCATGTGTTGTCATAGAGAGTTGTACGTGCATCATTTAAAATATCAATGATTGCATTGGCATAGTTTTCTAATTCTTCATGGGTACTAAAAGGAGAGGTTTCTTCTCCACCCCATAAAAAAGCTAGCCATTCTGTTGGGGCAATAATATTAGGTGCTGCAGCCATTGCAGTGACAAAGCCACGTGTTTGCGCTTCGTTGAGCAGTAGTTCGGCAAGCTGTTGATCTTGCAAAATGACGCTAAGTTTTGAAGACATATAAAAGAGTCTCTATTTAATCATTGTTAGGATATTCCTTGACCTATTAAACGATCAACGAAAGAGTAATCAAGTATTAGTTACTTATTGTAACAGCCTCGTTAGGTCAAAATAGAGACACGATGAGATATTTTCGTATAAGTATCAGATTTGTTTTAAAAGTAGACACTTAATGCGATGCTTTCAGTTTTATCTTGACCTAATACCTTTAGCACAATATAGTAGCCGTCCGTTAAGAAGCAGTGCCTATTAACGCAATGTGGTGAGGTGTCCGAGTGGCTGAAGGAGCACGCCTGGAAAGTGTGTATACGGCAACGTATCGAGGGTTCGAATCCCTCCCTCACCGCCATCTCTTATTTTTTAAGAGATAACAATTTAGGAGAGATGGCTGAGTGGTTGAAAGCACCGGTCTTGAAAACCGGCATACGTTTATAGCGTATCTAGGGTTCAAATCCCTATCTCTCCGCCATATTAAAGAAAGCCGCTAAGTTAACCCTTAGCGGCTTTTTTGCATCTGGAAGAATGATTATATTTTAAAATTAATCTGATATTTATATTAGAAGGGTTCAAATCCTCTAATACCCAGAGCTGCTCCGTCATATTAAAGAAAGCCGCTAGCGAAAGTTAGCGGCTTTTTTGTATTTTTATTATATATACCTAATATATAAGTATTTTCTATTATGATCTAGACGTTACTTTATTCGTATATCTTTATTACTGTAAGAGTCATTATTAACTTTTAGTTATAGGCTGTATGTCTATTAATCACTATTTCAATTTAATATATGTTATCTATTAAGTTTAAAATAAATAATATAGTTTAACTTTTAAGAATATATGGAATCATTTTTAAATTATTATCAAAGGTGTTTATTATTAAGAGTGAATATAAATATTGAATTTCGATGGTAAAAATCATGCAAAAAATGGTCTTTTATATTGTACTTTTATTTTTATCTGCGCAATCTTTTTCCCAGCCTGTTAAAAAAGTGCTTAATGGCTCTGACGTCGATCTTTTTGATTCTTTTCTACTACCATGGAATGCCGCTCTTATAAGTAAAAATAACGATTCCATTATTTGTGGTGCGGTTGTCATCGCAGAGCATTGGTTGCTAACTGTTGCTCACTGTAATAATGATAATTTAGGTAATGTAGCTATTGTTGGTGCTCATAGTGTTGATGTGGACAATCTTGTTCTTTTACATGATAGATATAAGTTTAATATTGTCGATAAAATATCACATCCAGATTATGACCCGCTAACATTCTTAAATGATATCGCTTTATTAAGGGTAGACCGCTCACTTTTTGAGGTGTCTCAAGCGATTAAGATCGCTACAGTTAATGAGCAATATATTGTAGATGAGCAATTTAGAAATTCTTGGGCAACAAATATTGATTCATCATCAACGACAATTGCGTCAGGTTGGGGAGATACTGTTAGCAAAGGCTATCCATCAATCTTGCAGGTAGTCACCTTAGCTGGGGTTCCTGACGAACAATGCATAGGTTTAACTGATAATCATGATTATATTGTATGCGCTGATTCAAATATTAACGGACTCATTAAAGATGTTTGTAATGGTGACTCGGGTAATCCTCTTATTTGGCAGAATGAACAGACTATGTCAGATAGTGATAAGGGAGTAAGGCTAATTGGACTGGCTAGTAATGGGGCGATATGTATAAATCGAAATAACTTTCCTGAAAATCAATATAACCAACTTACTGGTCAATATACGCAGGTTTCATCTTACAAACTCTGGATAGAAGATTGTGTAACGAAACACCATGGTTATCAGGATTTTACACTCAACGATAATAACTTAAAACCAACTATAGATATTGACCCATTTGTATCAATACCAGATTACCCTCAAGAAAGAACTTCACCAGAACCTGAACCTGAGAAAGAAATCGTCACGACGGATAGCAGCGGTGGTTTAGTTTCTTGGTATTTCATTTTGATTATTTTGGTTGTTACTTGGATCGATAAGTTGATATTACTTAAAAATTAATAGCGAGAAATAAACCCCTATACAGCTTAAGTTTATGTCTTACCAGACAAGTTGCTCGTTTTAATTCTTAAAAATAATACGAATAGCAGAGAGATTAATTTTTTATATTTACTATAGTACTTATATGTTCATATAAACCTTAAATAAGTTAAACATATTGAGTTAGGTATAACTATGATAAAATATTGGTATGTTATTATTTTAGGAGGGCTTTTATTAAGTGGTTGCTCATCGCACTTATTCAGTTTGTCTGATAATGATCCAACATCAAAGTCTTTTGTATGTTGTCGATCGTTTGAATATATAAATTGGCAAGTGATAAATGGTGAAGAAAAGAAACTTTATATCAATGAAAAATCAAATATTGGCTACTTTTCTGGTGAAAAAAGTTTATATAAAGCTTATAAATTAGCTGATGGTATTGAGGATATTACATTCTCTATTGAAAGCAAAATTACAAGTAATAATGTATTTTCACCTAATGTTATGATCTTCGATGATAAACTTTCACTTTTTAAATCAGTTAATTTTTTTGATTTTGAAAATAATGGAAAAGACGAAAGCTATAGTATTAAAAATATAAGGTTAAGTAGAAAAATACCTTATATGATTATATTCACACCTCAAAGTCATGAAGGTACTAAGATTATATTCGATACCCCTAGTGGACAAGAGCTTGTCAATTTGTATACCAAGGGGAGTTTATCTTTTGATGATGTGTCTATAACAAAGAGAATAACAGAAATGGTAGATGTTGAGCTAATACCATTAAATATCAAGAAAAATGTAATACCATCGCCATCACCAGTAGTTGCTGCAGCTCCTTTGGTTGTACCTTTGAAAAAAGTGCCTTCAACACCTTTAAAAGAAAATATAAATATTATTGATGATTCTCAAACTTATAAAGCATATCAAGAGATAGCAAAAAAAGCAGAATATCCATCTAAATTTCAAACAGTTGATAATAATAAAAATTCATGGTCAAACAATTCAACCGATGAGTTGCCTGTTAAATTAATTGAACAAGAAACTTCAACGAAAAGTGAACGTATGCTTGTAGAAACGGAAAGAATTTATAATCAATTAATCACTCAGTCTTTAAATAAAGGGGATTTTGCTAAAGCACTAAAATTATTATTAGAGGCGAATCGTGTAGGATCGCCAACAGCCGAAACCGTTTTTTTAGAGCAGGTTAAAAAGAAGTTTGAAGGTAAAAATAATTCTAACTCCTTATTTTAAAGTGTTAAATCCACTATATATCCGCGTAAAAGTGGTAAACCAGCATGCTGACGCAAAAATATAGGCAATGACTGCGAAGTGTTGAGGGAACAAACAAAAGAGGATGAAACAAGCAATTGTTTCTGTGCCTTCTGTCAATCCACTCATGTAATACAATGATTTATTACGATATACGGGGTTTTCAATACCTCGCTTACTGGCCATAACAGCAAAAGCAAGAAAACTACTGCCCGTTCCAATAAAGGCATAGATTAAAAATGCGCCAGCAATGGCATTTTGCTCTGGATTGGCGAGTACAAAGCCGAAAGGTATTAAGGAATAGAATAAAAAATCCAAACTAATATCCAGAAAGCCACCCGCATCAGTAAGACCTTGAATACGTGCAAGTGCCCCGTCAACACCATCACAAATACGATTGAGCAAGATAAAAAGCAGGGCAATGAAATAGTGCTCTGTCATTAAAGCTGGAAACGCTAAGCAACCGATAAGAAAGCCTGTAAAGGTGACTTGATTTGCAGTAATACCATAGGGATGTAGACGGGCTGCAATAATATTCAGCGGGGCTTTAATAAGCTTAATACTTACATTATCGAGCATAATGGCTCTCCGTTTGCCAATTGATCACACGGCTATTGTTTGGGATGTCTTGTTTATCATGCGTCACCATTAAAGTGGGTATTTGTGCTTGCTGAATTTGGTTAAAAACCCAATCTCTAAATTGTGCACGGCGGCCACTGTCTAATTTACTGAATGGCTCATCCAATAAGATTAATTGAGGCTGGGCTAATAACAGTCGAGTAAGGCTAATTCGCGCACGTTGCCCACCTGAAATTTGATGAGGGTAAGCATTTGCTAACGCTGATAGCTGCAACTCTTCAAGGGCATTAAGAGCCAGCTTGTGGCGATCTTTACCTTTAATACGATTGGGTAGTGCAAACGCAAGGTTTTCCCATACTAATAGATGAGGAAAGAGCAAATCATCTTGAAATAGCATGCCTATCTGACGTAAGTGAGCAGGTACTTCGGTGATATCGTTATTATTTAATATAAGGTTACCTTGTGCCTGAAATGCATCACTTAAATGGCCTGCAATGTAATTTAATAAGGTGGATTTTCCACAGCCACTCGCTCCCATTAAGGTCACGATTTCTCCTTTTGCGATTTGTAAGCAAAAAGAAGTCAGTAAAGCATCACCATTAGGCATTGATATTGTGACGTTGTTGATATGTAGACTCATGATTAGTTGACTCTATTTTTAAACGTTTATTGTTTTTTGTCGGTTTATTCGTCGAGCTAAAATAAAAAAGCCGAACGGGAGCAGCGCTTGGCATAAGGCGTAAATAGCGGTAACTCGCCTGTCCGATCCACTGGCAAGGGTTACGGCTTCTGTCGTTAACGTACTTATTCGGCCGGCACCCAGCATTAATGTTGGGAGGTATTGTGCCAAACTGACGCTAATGCCAATAACCCATGCAAAAATAAATGCCGATGATAATTGCGGCAGCTTTATTTTAAGCCATACCTGAAAAGGTGTTTTCCCTAAACTTAATCCAATTTGAGTTAAACGTTGATCATAACTGCGATAAGGGCCATCAAGTGCGAGATAGACATAAGGGAAAACAAAAAAGAGATGTGCCCAACAGACCCATAGTAGATAAGTATTCAGTGAGGAAAATAAAGTTAGTACTTGCAAACCGAAAAGCAACGATAGCTGTGGGATCAGCATCGGAATAGCAATAATGTAGTTAGGAATATGCCATTTATGTTTTATACGATATTCGTGCGCGACAATGGCAAAACATAATCCAAGCAATGCACTGATCAGTGCGATCACCACACTGATGTTGATTGTACTAAGAATATGACTCCATTCTAGTTGCCAAAAGCGCAAGCTATAACGACTTGGAAGTACATCAGGAAAGCGCCAACGCAGTGCGACTGACCATAGACTTAATATTGGGATAATCAACGCTGTTAATGTCAGCAATAGGGTAAAAAGTGATTTTCCTGGTAATGCAAAACCATATCTGCCCGACCATTGCCACTGTTTAAATAATTGGGTGAGTAGCCATTCTATCGCCACCGTAATACCTAACAATATTGTGCCGATAACAAATAGCATGATTGCCCCAGCGGCAGCTCGCGGCATGAGTTGTAGGTTTGGATCTATAAACCATTGCCAGACTAAAACAGCAAAGGTGGGAGGATTGGTTGGCCCTATAATTTGTGCAACATCGACGACAGAGACACCATAAGCCACGATAGCAAATAGTGGAAAACGCATCTTAGGTAACCATTGAGGAAAAATACACTTTAACCATGTTTGAGCACGGTTATAGCCCAGAGATGTTGATACTTTTTGGGTTTGCTCAATATTTAATTGTTGGAGAACCGGAATACTCATTAGCACTAAAAAAGGCGTCTCTTTTAAGGCGAGCATAACGATAAGCCCTAAGCCATATGGATCATTGATCAGTAACGCGGTTTCACTGACAGCATGAGTACTGAGATTGGCTGGAAGTACTGAATACAATAAACGAACGCCCATTCCTGTTGGCGCAAATAAAAAGGCAAAGCCAATCGCGAAAGCAACATGGGGAATAGCGAGAAGAGGGCTTAATGCTGATTCAATTCGCTGCCACAGGCGGGTGCCCCAACAGGTTTGGATGATTGCAAAAGTAAATAAACCAGCAAGAAAACAGCTAGCTGCCGTTGTATAAAATGTTAAGGCAATGGAGTGTTCGACACCTTGCCATTGTAATACTTGGCTAAAGCCGTTGAATGAGAATTGAGTTAGCCCTAATGGTGGCATATACCCTAATGCAGTGATCACTACACCGAGTAGCCCTGGCAATGTCGGTAAAATACACACGGCAATTAAAAGAAAGTAAAACGCAGGTAACATACCGTGTTCTCATGGTTAAAAAAGGTTGCCGTCTTAAGGTATAAGAGACGTAAGACGATGCTGATAGTAATTATAATTATGCAATAAGCAATGCGATTTTAATTATTTAATCAATAAATTACCCGTGACGATAACTATGACCCGTTTTTGCAAACTTTTGTTTCATAACCAATGACTAAAATTATATTTCGTATAATTGCGTTTATATCCTTATTAGTCGGTTACTTGTGTATAACGACCAATTAATGATGTTGGTAGCAGTATTTGAACGTGCTGCTTTACTATTAATGGCACTTTTTTGATTAACACAAACCCCGCACTTTCAGTCGATTGTTAAAAAACAACATTGTCGACCTTTTAAACTATCATTATGTCTCTTTTACTGCTCCTTTTTGCAGTGTTAAATACCTATATGGGAGTGAAAGTTGATGGATGATTGCTGGTATTCACCGTTATTTGATTAATATTTATTGTCCAACATCTGTGGACGTTTGTACTTGGTATTCTGACAGATAAAATCGCACGTACTAAGGTAATAGCGATTGCGTTGACGATCTGTTTAGTGGCTGTATGTGCATTGTTATTTACCTAGGCTTCGGTGTTGGTAGCTTGATTGGTTCAATTGTCGCATCCGTTTTTGGTGGCTTTATTGCAACGTTCTACTTGATGTTCGCATTATTGATTGTCTCTTTTGTGATTGCATTAACCATCCAATTACCTAACGGTGAAAATGAAGCACAGTTAGTCGTCAATCACTAACTGGATAATTTGAGAAAAGAATATCTATAAATCCGAGCACTTATTATGAGTGTTCGGATTTTTTATTATCTGTATGAAGGTGAGAAAGGGCGCAGCATAGTTAATCTCTATATAAATAAATGATTACACTGGCTAGTTTGAATAAAGGCAGTTTAAAACACTATTTTTATATTGAAAGTTAGTTACCAGAATGAAAATAACATTAAAATATGGTGTCTTATTTTAGTTAAACTCTGTTTTAATACGCAAATAAACTGCTTATAAATTTAAAGGCAGTGAAGGTCACTCTAAGCAGTGTTTTAATTAGTTTATTGTTTGGTAAGAGATAGCCATGTCTGTGATTAAGTTTCCTTTAAAGTATAGAAATGCCGCAGCAGATACTTTTGCGATGGTTGTGTTTAGCTTTGCCGCTGGCATGATGATTGAGATCTTTATTTCAGGTATGTCGTTTGAGCAGTCGTTAGCATCACGAACATTATCTATCCCTGTTAATATTGCGATTGCTTGGCCTTATGGCATGTTTAGAGATTACATGATCCGAACAGGTATGCGCTTTTCAACAAAACGTTGGATGAAGGGCTTCTCTGATATGGTGGCTTATGTGTTATTTCAATCACCGATCTATGCTTGCATATTATTAGTTGTAGGGGCGAACTTTGATCAAATTGTCACTGCTGTAACCAGTAATATCGTGGTTTCTGGTGCGTTGGGGATTGTTTATGGTCAGTTTTTAGAAATGTGTCGCCGCATGTTCCGTGTACCGAATGCGGTATGATTAAAAATACGCGATAGTATAAAAAACAGGGGCGTAAAGTTTAACTTTACGCCCCTGTTGCTTTGATAGCGATAGATACCAATTCATGGCTGTTTTAAAACAATTGTTAAATTATTTATAACCGCCCTGAATTTCAGGTTGCTGCTGCTTTAATACGACTTTGTTACGCGTAATTGCCGCTGCTGGTAAATTGATAAAGCCGTTGTCAGTCAGTGTCTGTTGCGCTTCTGGTGTCATTACGTAATTGACAAAGGCTGCTTGCTGCGGCGATAGAGAGCTATTTGTTGGCTCTAAATTCAGATACATGTAATAAACGTTAGCAAGTGGATAGCGGCCTGATAAAATTGTTTCATGATCTAGACCAAAACGCTCACCATTTTTATCAATAATATCAATACGTTTAATATCTTTATCTTGGCTTTGATATACGGTGTAACCAATGGCGTTTTCTTTTGATTCAATAGTATCGATTAAATCTTTACGGCTGTTTAACGATTTAGTTGCCGTTTTTTGGCCATCGTAGCAGGTGATCATCTTGGTGAAATTACGGTGTGCTGATAAATCACCATTGACTGAATAAGCGTGTACTTGTGCCAGTTCAGTATTGTTGGCAAGTACAGGACTTACTGTCTGCCATTGAATTGATTTTAATGATGATTGGCAGCCAAAAATATCAGCCAGTGCATTGATTGAAATAGACTTAATTGGATTATCTTCATTAACCAAAATGGCGATGGCATCGGATGTAAAGTACAGCTCGGTTGGTTTATAACCGTATTTATCTTTAAAAACGGCGACTTCGCTATCTAACCAACGACGAGAGCTAATACCAATTTTTACCCCATCTTCAATCATGACTTTTTGAATATCATTGCTTTGTTCGGTGAGTAAATGATTGTTCAACGTAGCTGTTGAAATTAGCTCGTTGACAACGGTATTGAGTTCATTTTCAACCGCAATGGTTTTACTGCTATCGGCATAAGCAGAAGAAGCAAACAGCGCCAGTGGTAACATGTAAGTTAAAGTTGATTTATTCACGAGTATTCCCTCACTGTGCTGTTGATGCATGTTGCGCTGATTGCTCAGAGCTGTAAATTGTCCATTTTTTTACAGGCTCCATTTGGTTGCTGGTTATAACAGCAATGGTGCGTCGCTCACGTTTCTTTAGGTGCTTGGTTAATTCGGTCACCTGCGTAAACTCTTGCTCTGAGATGCGCTCAGGTGCAATACCATTTTCAATCAATGCATCTTTAATCACACCTGTACGACGTTGCGCTAATGCTTTGTTGTATTCGTTTGTACCTTCAGGGCTAGTATCACCCACAAGGATGACCTTTGCCTGTGGCTTTTGCTTTAATAAATCAAAAAGTTGAGTGAAGGTTTCATTTTGATCTAAGCGAATATGGTCGTCATCAAAGTTAAAGTAAACTGTCTGGATGTCGTATTTTGGCTTCACTTCCCAAGGTGCACAGCCAGTAATATCAACTTGCGTACCAGCAGGCGTATCGGCACACATATCCCGTTGATTGATCACGCCATCTTTATCATGATCGCGAAGATCATCAATCTGATGGCGAGTGACTTGAGTATCAGGCATATCTGCACAGCCAGTTAAAAGCAAAGGCAATAAAATGAGAGAAAGTAGTGATTTTTTCATGATTATTGCTCCTTCGCCTGCCATTGTTCTGGGTATTCAACACGTAACGCATAGGTCAATTTACCCATAGCATTAAGAATGCGATATGCCGCTAAGGTGTGGTCATATTCGGTATTAATGTAGTTCTTGCGGGCAAGGAACACTTCTACTTTTGCATCAAGTACGTCAAGTAAGCTACGACGGCCTAAACGAAATTGTTCTTCATAACCCATTTCAGCGGCTTTTGCTGCATCAACGTTCTGTTTTAACAATTTCTTCTGTTGCTCTAACATGTTGTAGGCATTCCACGCTAGGGTTGTTCCTTCAACCACTTCACGTTCTGCACGCAAACGGATAGTACGTGCTTCTTCATGACGCCATGCAGAGGCTTCTGTATCAGCATTGGTTTTTCCGCCGTTATAGATGTCGTAATTCATGGTTAGCATGACACGGGCATCTTGATCCGGACCCAGTGTGTTCCCCACGTTGTCGTTGGCATTTGCGTGTACTTCTAGCTTAAATTCAGGGAAGTAATTGCCTTTTTCACGGCGAATTTCTTCACGTGCCGCTTGAATATCAGCCATGGCGGCTTGAATTTCAGGATGCTGCTTAATACCTTGTTTAATAGCAATTTCTTTGCTGCTAGGCAGCAGGGCAGTATCGACCACAGGATCGACTAAACCCGTTGCCGGTTTTCCAACTAAACGCATAAATTGGGCATCGAGATCGTAGAGGTTATTTTCGGCGGCAATGAGTGATGAGCGCGCCGTCGCAACACGTGCTGCGATTTGGGCCAAGTCAGAATTACTGCTTAAACCTTTTGAGTTTTTATCCAGAATATCTTGGTAAATCGCTTCATGTTCACGAACGTTACGTTGGGTTAATTCATGAATGGTTTTGGCTTTCAGTACTTCCATGTATAAACGTGTGGTATCTAATGAGATATCTTCTGCATCAGATAACAAGGTTAACCGCTCAGATTCTGCTTCATAGCTCAGACGATCAGTATTGGCTGAGGTTTTAAAGCCATCAAAGATTAACTGCGAGGCTTTGAAACCAATTTCAGTTCGGTTCATGCCGCGATCGTCTTTTGGGATTTTATTGCCACTGTTGTAACGGGTTTCTTCATAACCCGCAGCAGCGTATAGATTTACTTGTGGCAAGTAATCAGCCTGTGCGCCATCGACTTCACGAAGTACTGATTGAAAACGGGCATATTGCCCCGCAATTTGTGGGCTGTAATCAATGGCTGAGGCAACAGACTCTTCTAAAGAGAGCGCGTGCGCAGCACTTGATGAAAATAGCGCAGCTGCTATTAATGATGATAAACGCATTCCTTTTCCTTTATCTCTTATTCTGTATGCCGTTTTGTGTAAAACGGCATGACTAATTAGCTAAATGTTATGGCTCTCTTAATGCACTTGCTTTGGCGCGTAATAACGGCTTTAACCAGTAGCTCAAAACGGTTTTTTCTCCCGTTAAGATATCCACCATAGCTTGCATGCCAGGAATGGCTTGCAAACGTGTTTCGGGATCATCATGGAGCTGAATATGGGCGCGGTAATAAGCGGTACCGTCTTCTGTTTGTAGGGCATCAGCACTGACATATGTCACCGTGCCTTTACGTCCACCGTAAACCACAAAATCATAGGCTGTAAATTTAATGGTGGCTTCTAATCCTGTTTGTACAAAAGCAATATCTTGCGGCGAAATTCGTGCTTCAACGATTAACTTACTGTCATTAGGCACTAACTCCATGATGGGTTCACCGGGTTTTACAACACCGCCTAATGAGCGCACTAAAATATCTTTAATAGTGCCATCCATTGGGGCGGTGATTTCAGTTCGTTTTAACTGATCGGCTAACCCTTCTTGACTATCTTCTAATTGGGCAAATTGATTGGTCAATTCATTGAGTTGTGCTTGGACTGAGGTTCTAAATTCCAACGCAAGATTGCGGCGCATCACAATAGCTTCACGTAATGCTGCTGACGTTTTTTGTTGTGCAACTTTTGAACTGGCAATTTCGCCGCGTAATTTGACCTGATCGCGACGTGTTTGGATCAATTCTACTTCCGCAACAGCGCCTCGTTTTACCGCCCCTTCGAGCATTTTGGCTTCTTTATTGACTAAACGAAGACTGCTATAAAGTGTGGATGTATTACTTTTCGCATCACGTAACGCTTCAGTTTGCTGTTCAATCGTAAGCTGTGCTTCTTCAAGTTGTGACTCAATTTGTCCAATACGTTCGTTGTAATTGGCTTTAGCATTAAGCTGGGCACGCTTACTTAAATCATCAAAAGCGATAGCTTGATGGGAAATAGTGATTTGTTTTTTCCAATCTTTTTCCTTGGTATTGACTTTTACTGTGTCTAATTCGGCTTTCAGGCGTTTGATTTGCGCTTGTAAAGTACGGTAATGCTCATCAGATTCTTGGAAAGCGGTACGGAAACGGGTGTCATCTAAAATAATTAAAGGCTGACCTTTCTTTACCTGTTCGCCTGCTTTAACTAAGACTTGTTCAATAATACCGCCTTCTAAACTCTGAATTTTTTGAATGGCGAGGGTCGGTACAACTTTGCCATCACCCACGACCACTTCTTCCAATTTGGAATAAGCAGCCCAAGTGATAATAGAGATAACTAGTAGTGAACAAAGCCAAACGATTTTACGAGAACGATAGGCGTGTTTTTGATTTGCCCATTTTAAATTACTGCTCATTACCGCCTCCTTGAACAATACTGACGGATCGAACACGGCTAACTGGACGTTGTGGTTTTTGTTTAGCAAGAATGGTTTTTGCATCACCATCAGCCACTATTTGCCCACGCTCTAGCATAATAATGCGATCACATTGCGCCAAAATAGACTGGCGGTGAGAGCTAATTACCATGGTGATATCACGCGGTAATTGATGCAGGGCTTGACGAAAACGTTCTTCTGCTTGTTGATCTAAAGCGCTCGTTGGTTCATCCATCAGCAATAGGCTAGGTGAGCGATATAGTGCGCGAGCCAGTGCGACTGCTTGGCGTTGACCGCCTGATAAATTACGGCCATTTTCACCGACTTGGGTTTCTAATCCGTTGGCAAGGCGATCCATAAAGCTATTTAAGCCCGACGTGGTTATGGCATGACTTAGGCGCTTTTCATCGACGTCATCACTGCCAAATAGAATATTTTCATAAATAGTGCCGTAAATAAGAGCTGGCTGCTGTCCAACCCAACCGATGTTGTTACGAAGGGCGGCGGGCGGCCATAACTGGGCATCAATTCCTTCAAAATATAACTGTCCTGAACTCGGGCGGTATTGATAAGAAAGTAGGGCTAATAGGGTCGATTTACCAGAGCCTGCGGCGCCAATAATACCAACACGCTCACCTTGGCGGATCGCTAATTTTATATTACTGAGGGCATTGAATTGCTGCTCAGGATAGGCAAAGTTCGCATCATCTAACTGAACATTACCGTTAAACTCACCGCGATCCATGACCTGATGCTCATTACTTTCCTGCGGTAATGCCATCACTTGATCAAGTCCTGTAATAGCAGAGCGGCTTTGCTGATAGCGCAGCATTAACATCGATAACTGGTTGATTGAACTCGCGGCACGACCGCTCAGCATAACAATAGCAATCAAGCCACCCATGCTGAGCAAACCTTCTGAAATACGATAAACACCAATGATAATTAATCCAATGGTTACGATTTGCTGACTACTCATTACCGAATGAGACACCACATTGGTGTATTTTCGTGATTTGATATGCCAATCAGAGAGTGCAGAGACGGTTTGCTCCCAACGGCGTTGGATGATGCCTTCAGCATTGTTTTGTTTGATATCAGACAGATTATATAAACTATCTAATAATTGGGTTTGTTTCTGGGTCGATAAGCGAGCTGACTCATCCAATGTTTGACCAATTTTTCCTTTCATAATGGTGCTTAGGAGCAATAGCACCGCCATTACAGCGATAGGAACAAACATCATAGGTCCGCCAAGCCAACCAATTAATGCAAGGAAGAACAAGGTGAAAGGCAAATCAACCAAGGTAACTAAAGTGACTGACGTGAAAAACTCTCTCACACTGTCGAAATCTTGAATTTGACGCGCAAATGCAGCGGCTGATTGGGGGCGATGTTCAAGTTTCATCCCCAAGACTTTTTGCATTAAAATTGCCGATAGTTTGGTATCAATATGATGCCCAGCCATATCGGTGATAGCGCTTCGTGCTTCGCGTAATAACCAATCAAATATCAACGCAATTGATACCCCTGCTGCCAACACCCATAAGGTATTAAAGGCTTGGTTGGGTACCACGCGATCGTAGACGTTCATGGTAAATAACGGCACGACAAGAGCGAGTAGGTTGATAAAAATAGAGGCAATAAGCAGATCACGATACCAAGGTTTTACCTCTGAAATCGCTGCACGTAACCAATGTTTTTTAGGCTTAGGTTTAATATCATCCACGCGGGGGTCAGCAACTTGGATCAGCGAAACTTGCCAAACATCCCCGTTGAGCAGATGTGTTAGCTCATCGCTTGATTGCTGAGAGACAATGGGAGTTGGGGTATGATCATCATTAGTTTTAAACTGGACGGTTTTAAATTCACCATTAACGTATTCGCTAATAATGATTGGCTCGCCAGCATCAGTAATCCCTACGGCTGGTAAGCTCGCTGTGATTAGCTTTTTTTTCGGGTGTAAGCCAACGTCCAACTGAGCTTGGTTGGCTGCACGTTCAAACAGAGAATCGTCAAGTTTACCCTCTATTAAGGGTAAACCTGAGGTGACTTTTAGACGATGACAGCGAATGCTGTAATGCTGGCATAGCCACAATATAGCAGCTAGCCAGAGGTCATTATCTAACGGCGGACTTTTACTACTCATACCATCCCTAGCCAGTAATTAGATTATTATCATCTATCATTTTTTGAAGAAGCTCTGCATCCGTTGCAGAACTCGTATCTGCGCCATAAAGCGCATCTTTACTTACATTCTCTAACGTTATCTCTTGTGTAACATCTGTACCATTATCTTTAACATGTAATGTGACGGAACCGTTATTTTCAGTAATATCAATATAGTTATCGGCTGAAATACCATCAGTTAAATTTGATAAAATAGCGCTTAAGTCGATGTTGTCGCTATTAATTGTGGTATCGAAATCTAAAATAGTATCTTGTGCTGGTGCAGAGATTGAACCAAGATCATCAGATTTAAAGACGAAACTGTCATTACCGTTATCACCTGACATTATGTCGTTGCCTTTACCGCCGATGATCACATCATCATTGGCTGTACCTACTAGGGTATTATCACCCGATACTGCGACTTTGAAATCGATGGTTTGCGCTGTGCCCGTTGCAGTTTGGTTGCCGATGCTGGCACTTGGCTCAATAGATAAAGTGAAATCTTGTGCGCTGTTGCCTGTCATGGTGAGGCTGGCAATATCAGCAAGTTCGACTTCCCAACCACCATTATTTTCTTTTCCAGCAGAGAAAGTGTAATCACTTGGGAAGCCTGTGATCATAATGCTGCCTTTTTCATTAGGTGCTGGATTTTGCATCATGAGATCAAGATTTAAGGCGATCGCTGAATCTGTTTCAGCAATAATACTGTTGTATTGCGCCGTTAATTCAGGCTCATCAGGTAGCGCATCAATGGTTAATTTGATCTCTTCGGTAGCGATAACACCTTCATGAGTGTACTCAGTGCCTAATACGATATTGGTATCAACAGTATTGGCAGCTAATGTGATCGTCATGTCGCCATAAGCATCACCGGGATAAAGTGTGAATTCATCCAATGTATTGGCATTAACGACGACGGTAGCAAACCAATTATTTCCTTTTTGCCCAAAGGTAACTTCTTGTCCGCCAATAACGATTTTATCTAACCCTTGTAACTGAGCAGGATCATTCGCACTGATCGTTACTGTGAGTCGTAATGCTTCATCACTGTTTGTTTCATAGCTTTCTAGATTCACTGGAATAGTGAAACTATCACCTTCAGTTCCAGCAAGACTTTCTGGGACATCAAAGAACTGAACATCATCGCCAATAGGTTTAACGCCTACGACTAAATCAGTGGTCGAGATTTTAATATCATTGGTGCCAATTTCGTTGGTGATGGCTTCTAGTTTGAGCTTCATATCACCACTAAAATCTAGCGGTGGACGTATATAAACTCCGTCCATTTGGCTAGCACTGATACTCCATGATTGACCGCTGTTAGGTAACTGGACGAATGTATTTCCGCCATCAGGTGAATAGAACAGCACAGCCCCTTCAGGTAGCCCTGAAATACTCAGTGATAGTGTTTCTGAACCATCATCATCAAATAAAATTGCGTCTAGGCCTGTGATATTAATGTAGCTATCTTCGTCACCTAGAACTTCGATTTTATCGGGCATTTTTGCAAAATCAGTTACTGGTGCAACATTGATGACCACTGATGCCGTTTTGGTTTGGGTATCGGTTTGGGTTGGGCAATCAGCTTCATCAGTAATGTTGGCTGCAACATTAATGGTTAACTCACCGCTGAAGTTAAGTGGTGGTGTTAAGGTTAATTCACCTAAACGGGTTGGGTCTTTAATTGTCCATGTGTTATCGCCGTTGTCTTGTAAAATGGCGGGATCGCCGTTGAGTTCTGCCCCGGCAGGTAAAGTAATTTTCAACCAGTTAATGGTTTCTTTACCTGTGGCTGATTCACCTTCACCGCTGATGGTTTGCCCCGCGAAAATATTATCACCTAAGATTAATTCTAAGTTGATAGCAGATTCGGTATCTTCCTGAATCGTGGTTTGTCCTGCATTGACAATGATATCATCGACAACAGGGATAACTTCAATCTTAATATTCTGCGTTGTTTGGGACGATTGACCGTTACAGGTGGACGTTTGAGTGATCTCAATAGGAATATTAATACAGCCAGCCCAATCTTCATCGAGTCCAACAAAGACCATATTTTCTAAGCCGCTTGGTGTAATGGTATAGCCAAGAATTTCACCAACAGCGTTGTATTCAGGAATAACACCATCGCCTTCAATTTCAACACCTAGAGGTAGATCTTTGATATCAATGAAAAACGATATTTCTATTTCAGGGTTGTCGTCAATGTTGCCATCCAGCAACCCTGATAAATCAATATCTTCACCTTCTTTGGCAATAATGGCATCGTCACCTTGAATGCTATCTGGATCGTCAATTGGAAGACAAGAACCACCGCCGCTGTGACCTGTAATTTGGACTTGAAGAGGAGCTTCAATATAGCGTGAATGTTCGTCATCAATAACGTGGGCTACAACACGTAGATCGATAATGTCAGTATCAAAGCTAGAGCTAATGGTTGCACCTGCCAAGATATCTTTCATCGATTCTTTTACTGTGTCACTGGTTAATCCCGTTGCGGGAATAATCCAGTTACCACTGCCGTCAATGGACGCACCATTTGGGTGTTCAACGATTAAGTTAATACTATTTGGTACGACGATGATGATGTAATCAAGGTACTCTGAGCCATCGAGATCTTCATCAAAAAAGTGAACCGCGTTGGTTAAATCGATAGGGCTTCCATCGGTACTGGTGAGCACTTCTGATGTTGATTCTAAACGGGTATCGCCTTCAACAATACCATTCACATCAAGTTGAATGGTTGCATTAATGTCTTTTGTCGCCGTTTGTCCTGTAGGTGAGGTGTCAGTGACTTCATAGCTAATTGAAATATTGAATAAACCACTTAAATCTTCATCAGCAAGCACAGTAACACGACCGCTGTTAATGAAGTCAGTCCACGATTCGCCACTGGTTTTGTAGCCAGCAAGATCTAATCCACCAGTAGGTACAGATACGGCAATACCATCAATAAAGAGTGTTAAGCCTGAAGGTAATCCAGTGATCTTATAACCGGTTAAACTTTCACTGTGATCGATATCTTGATTAATCATGGGCTCACTTAAGAAGCTTGCTGATTTATCCTCAAGCGTTGTTGTTTCAAGGATAGCGCCATCTTTTTCATCAACGACAGGAAGCACATCAATTTCTACTTGGTAATTGAATTCGCCGCTGTCACCATCAGGCTCAGTTGAAATCACGTTAACATCAAAATTAAGTTGCCCACTGAAGTCTTTCGGTGTTTTTAAGAAGGTGGTTTTAAGCTGATCGTTGCTGATCTGGTAGATCACGCCATTCGATGCATTTTCACCTACGATTTCTAGTGTGATCGGATCACCGTTACTATCAACAAACATTACCCCGTCAGGAAGGTTGGTGATCATAATAGTGATCTGTTCCGATTTATCATCATCACTGGTGGTGATCATGAAATCTAAAGGCAATGGACTATCTTCGTTAAAGCCGGATGTACCTTTGATTGTGCCTTTAAAGCCCGTGGAATTTCCAGTGCTTGGGCTTTCTGTAACGTACTCCCAATGACCATTACCGCCATCTACAACATCAGGGCGATCAATCACACCTTTTAAATCAATAGTAATGGTTTTGGTATCACTAACCGCAGTGATATTAATGGGATCAAGTCCATCAACGGAGGTTTCGGTCGATACCGCCGTGACTTCAATGGTCAGCGTTTCTGTCCATGAGCTGATATCTTCTTTTGGATAAAGTAGGGCTGTACCGTTTTCAATACCTTCAGCGCTGACAATATAAATACCTGATCCTACTGGTTGCTCAATAGCACCACCGCCTTGAATAGACCAACCATCTTGCACTTTGATTTGATAGCTTAAACTTTCAGAACCATCGGTATCGGTAAGCTTACCGACTAATACTTGGCTTAAGTTAATCGGTTGATCTTCAATACCTTTAATGTTTTTCACCGATAGGGTCGGTGTATCAGCGTCTGGCTTGATGTTAATAATAACTTGGTGTGGTGTTTCTTCGTTTTGATGCTCATTTTTATCAATGAACTGATTACCTTTTTCGGTCGCTATAGCGGTTACGGTAAATTCAAATTTACCTGCAAGGTTTTTATCTGAAACGATAGTGATTTTATTCAGTTGATTTTGATTTAATACATCACCGTCTTTAACGACATTGCCATTGAGTTTTAATGTAATGCCATCTGGAATACCTGAAATTCGATATGTTAATTTTTCGGAATCATCGGTATCGGTAAGATTGGCAGCAAGGTCTAGTTTAATGCTGCCGTTATCATCTTCAACGCCTGTGTATTCAGTTTCAGGGGCGTCCCATACAGGCGCATCAGCATTTGGATATACTTTTATAGGTAACTTCTTATCTAAGGATGTAATGCCAGAATCTTTTGAAATGGTTGCTGTGACTTCAAGGTTCACCATACGTTGCTGATTAATTGCAACATCAGGGGCTGGTTGATAGGTGAGTTCACCGTTAGGAGAGTAGAAATTACCGTTTTTAATAAAATCGGTAATCGTGATGACGCCGCCGACTGCCGTGAGTAACGTGCCATTCAAATAAAGTTGTCCACCTGCCAATGAGCTTTCACTAATAGTGATACTGGTAAGGGTTTCATTTTGGTCATTATCGCCTGGGAAGACTTTGATTGTTAACGGGGCTGTCAACGTGTCTTCCAATACTTCCATCAGTTCAACGTTGATATGACCTGGGTTATCACCCAATGCCATTGTTGCGGTTCGATTCGCGGTATCACCATCGCCATCTTTAACTGTATATTTTAGTGTATCGAGGATCCGTCCACTAAATTCAGACGTTGAGACAGTTGTTATTTCAACCGTACCGTCAGCATTAACGACCATGGTACCGTACTTTTTCGACGGCGAGATCGTAGTATTGATTAAATCAATCGGATTACCATCAATAGAGTAAGTTGTTCCGTTGTAAATGAAGCTAACAATTTCACCGCCGTCAGCCCCAGTGATCTCATCGGTTAATAGTTGTAAGGTTTGGCTTTGTCCTTCAACTAAAGACAATGTACTGGCAGTACCGGCTTTTGGAACATCATCTAAGACATTCACATCAAAGATAGTGGCAGGCGAGGTGTCGCCATCGCTGTCAGTCAGAATGGCACCAAACTCAAGGTTAAGCGTATCTTGTGATGTGGCATCTGGATGATCAATAGAGGCAAAGAGATCAAACTCCACCGTACCATCAAGGTTAACTTTAATTTGGAATATTTCTTTACCCGCGGCTGTTGCGATATACCAACCATCAGCATTAGGTGCGCCAAGCGTGATGTTATCGCCTGCGCTGGTGTAGTTTTTACCATTAAATAAGGCGGTGTCTAAGGTCACGGATACCACACTATCACTGCCTGTATTAAAGCTCAGTGTTGGTGTTGCTACATCAGAGGCATCACTGTCTACACCATCATCTAATAAATCATTTTCTTGGACATTTAAGCTGCCATTAACGATGATTTCTGGCTTCAAACCATCCCAAATTGTGACCGTTACGTTGGATGTTCCAACACTGCCATCACTATCAGTAGCTTGAACGGGAAGGGTGATATCAAGCTTGGTATCTTTACCATTGAGGTGATCGATAAAGTCATTCAGCACAATGGTAATGGTTGCATCTGCACTGCCACCTGCAGCAATAGTGCCAATGTCGGAAAGGTTGATGGAAAAGATCACCGTACCGTTAGCTAAAACCGCATCATAGGTATTGTTACCATCAAACTGCCACGTCAGTGCTTCACCGTTATGAGTGATCGCATCACCATCACTGGTTTGAACTGCGCCTGTTAGAGCCAGTTGTAAATCAACAATCGGATCTTGCCCTGCGGTAACAGAAATTGTTGAGCTTGCTGTTTCTGTCGTGCCTGCTGGTGGCGCATCGGGTGCTACAGCAATTGGGTTTTCGGTAATTTCTAATGTGGTATTAGTAATGACTGGCGTGTCACCATCGGCAATCGTTACAGTGATATTGGCTTGGTTAACGTCGCCATCGTTATCGCGAATAAAGACTGGAATGGTAATGGTTTCAATGCCATTTGGATCTGTTTGGTCGATAGATTTATACAGGTTGAAAGTGTACTCAACCGTCGAGTTACCTTCAGCATCAGGTTTTTGTGTAATGGCAATATCAAAAACTTTTTCACCATTGACCGATGCTTCAATCATTTGACCTGTACCAGTAACGGTGTAAGTAATGATATCGCCGCCGCTGGTTAATCCTGATGGTAGCTGTGTTTGATCAAAAAATAATGGGCTGAGAGGTGAAAGGCCATTTAAGCCATCACTGCCAACAACAACATCGATAGTGCCTGTTTTGGATATCGGTTGGCTTGAAGAAAGGCTAGCTTCATCAAAGTCGAGTGCTTGGTTGACGATTAATTCAGGATCTGCACCATCTTCTATATACCAATCAAATTGTCCTGTTGGGGTTTTTGTACCATCCAAATCGGTGGCATCAATCAGTAGTGGTAATTTGATCACATCACTGGCATTGGTGTGATTTAACGGACGATGTTGAGCCAAGGTTACTGTACCTGTTACATCATCACTATTGGCAGCACCAGTTAGGGTTAAAGTAAAGATGGTTTCTCCACCAGATGTCGCAGTAATGGTTTTTCCATCATTACTTAATGTGTATTCAAGGTATTTAACGGAAGTACCTGACGTTAGATTTAAAGCACTTAAAGTAGCAATAGTTTGGGCGTTAAAAGTGATGCTATTAGGATCGGGGTTATCTGATCCTGCTTTAATGGTAAAGTCACCTGTAAAGGTATCTGTAGGATTAGAAATCAGTCCTTCAACGTTACTATCATTGTTATTGATGATGGTATTTGCTTCGCCATCTTTAATTGTGATGGTGAGATCCGCACTTCCGTTGTCATTATCTTTATCGCCAGCGATATAGTTAACTACGAGGTCAATATCACCCGCACTATGGTCGAGATTACGATTGGCGTTAAAAATCCAATGACCATTTTCTTTCATGGTCAGTTGACCTTCAGGAAGATCAAACGTTACAGAAGAACCTGTTAGATCTTTGGTTTCACCGTTAATCGTGACACGAACAACAGAGAGGGGGGAATCAAGATCACTATCATTGTTGAGCACATTGCCAGAGGTAATATTGCCTTCAATCACATTGCTATAGTCATCAATAATCGTAGGTTCTGAATCTCGGATATAAATTAACGCGGGCGCAACAACCGTTTCTGTTGTGCCATCGCTATCGGTTTGGACACCATCAATCAAGATCGCTGATTGAGTGCTATTGAAACCAAATTTAGTATCAATAGGTTCAAATAACGTAATTTTAATGTCTTGAGAGACGGTTTGAATCGTTGCCGTTAAAACGGTGACGCCGTTGCTTACCGCAGTGAGTGTGAGCCCATCCGGTGAGATGGTAACCGTAATCGGGTTACCGTTAGAGGTTAACTTTTCTAGTAATGCTTGATTGGCATTAAAAGTAAACTCAGCAAACTCGATATTGATAGAAGCCGTTGCAGTTTCTGAACCTTGATAATCTAATGTCGTCTCATAAAAAACTGAAGAATCAGGATGTCTTAATGTCGGCATATCATCAGTCGCAGTATTACCTGCTATATCGGTAACGGTTGCTGACATTTCCCATGTTTTTTGTACATTGAGTTGGCTAAGATCGAAATCTTCAATACGCCAATTTCCCGCACTATCTACAGTGGTGGTTAAGATAACGGTTTCAGTGCCATCACTGAAAGTGACTTCGATCTTATCACCCGCCTCAGTGCCCGTTGTTGTACCTTCTAAAAACTCGACATAACCAAGCTTGAGTGCGGTGATATTCAATCCGCCCAAATCGTAATTGCTGGTATCAATATCGATAGTTGGTGGCGTGGTATCTTTAATGATTGTATTGCTCGATACCGCTGGGTTACCTGCGATATCCATGGTTTCTGCGGTGATAGTGATTTCGCCATCATTAAAATTACTTAGATCGACATTAGCAATATTCCAGCTGCTATTGGTTACAGTGGTGGTAAACGTTAAATTATTACTGCCTTGTCCTGAAACGGTAATGGTAACGGTTTGACCATTTTCTACGTGATTAACACTACCAAAAAGGTGGGTATTTTTTACTGTTACGTTATTGAGATAATCATTAGCAACGCCATCGTTATCGCTATCAAAGGCTGCGGTGATATCTGCAAGGGTATCTTTGATAATAGTGCTGGTGGCAGAGGCTGGATTACCTGCAATATCGACCGTGTCTGCAACTACTGTGAGTTCACCTTCGGCGAGGGAAGATAGATCTGTATCGTTAATGTTCCAAGTACCATCAGTGTTAGTTGTTTCAAAGGTGATGGTTTTACCTTGGCTATCGGTGACGGTAATCGTAACGGGTTGGTTATTTTCTACAAAGGTGATATCGCCTAATAAATCACTAACAACGATTTCAAATTGGTTGAGATAATTATCACCCTTGCCATCAAATTCAGCGGTAACTTCAGCTAAGGTGTCTTTGATGGTGTTATCTGTGGCGTCAACAAAATTGCCATAGTAATCAGTGACAGAAGCATAAACATCAAGTGGACCTTCAGCGAGTTCACTTAAGTCTTGATCGTTAATAAACCATTTTTGATCTTTAACGACCGCATTTGTTGTGAACACTTTGCCATTAATATCCGTGATAGTCACAACCACAATACGGCCATTTTCAACATCAATAGCGTCACCAAAGAGATCGACCGTCGGCACTTCAAAGCGGTTCTCATAACCATCACCACCGTCAACAATTGTGACTGTTAAAGCGGCAGAGTTACGAAGTGACAAAATGGTATCGCCAATTTCATCTCGTTCGTTTCTCTCTTGGGAAGTTGTTGGACGGGTAGTAAATCCCGCTTCAGGCAAGGTTTCAGCAAGCGTAGGTTTAATACGGGTAATAAAAGAAATACCATCACTTGAACTGATATTAGATTCTGAGGCGTTTTGTGTGTGACGAGGTGCCGTATCAGATTGCGTCAAGTTAACAACATCGTCTTCATTATTTTGAGTTTTTATGATGTCGTTAACTTGTGCTTGCTCTGCAATGAAAGGTACTGAATTATCAATGATCTCCGATGGCGGAACTTGTACCCATTCACCTTCCGTTGTTATTTTCCAGATAACGTTTTCAACAACTACATACATTACTGGCTTCATCCTTGGCCCCTGCGTTTTATTATTTATTGTGGAAAAGTGTGTCGAGTGTTTGTTTCATCCAATGCACAATCTCGCCACGTTAATCAATATTAGAGAGCAAAAGGATTGAAAAACATTATTTTTACAAAACCTACGGTGCAGACATTATTTTTTGTGATGCTGGTTACATATTTGTTAATAGAGATGGGTGCGTTGTGACCAATAAAATTTATTAATAATCAGTGGGGTTTAGATATTTATATCTATAGGAGCTAAAAGATATATTGCAAAAGTTGCGTACTACTATTGGGTGAATAGTAGTACGCAAGATGAGCTAGTATCAAAGTCTTAAATTGATAGAGTTAGACGCCTAAATAGAGTAATTATCCAGCGAGTAAATTATTATCATCTATCATTTTTTGTAATAGTTCAGCATCTGTTGTTGTACTTGCATCGTTACTATAAAGTGCATCTTTGTCTACGTTTTCTAACGTGATCTCTTGGCTAATATCTTCGCCATTTTCTTTAATATGTAATGTTACTGAACCGTTATTCTCCGTGATATCAATAAAGTTATCAGCAGATATTCCATCTGTAACGTTATTTAAAATAGCGCGTAAATCAATGTTGTCACTATTGGCTGTGACATCGAAATCTACAATGGTATCTTGTGCCGGACTAGAGCTAGTTCCTTGATCTTCGGCTTTGAATACAAAGCGATCATTACCGCTACCGCCCGTCATGTTATCGTTATTGGCAGTACCAATGATCACATCATCATTTGCAGTGCCGATAAGCGAATTATCATTTTTATCCGTGATACTAACGTCGATGGTTTGCGTGACACCTGCAGCCGTTTGTCCATCCAGAGTTGAAATTGGCTCAATAGAAAGAGAGAAATCTTGCTCACTATTAGCAGTCATCGTCAGATCGGCAATTTCGTCAAATGCGACTTCCCAACCATTTCCTTTCGCTTGGCCTGCTGAGAATGCGAAATCACTAGGGTAACCTGTGATAATAATACTCCCTTGCTCATTAGGCGCAGGATTAAACATTGATAGCTCAAGATTTAGCGCAATCGTCGTTTCGGTTTTAGCTATAACGCTGTTGTACTGAAGATTAAGCTCTGGCGCATCAGGCATAGGTGCAAGAGTTAAACTGATATTCTTCTCAACAGTTTGACCATAATGCGTAATTTCTGAGCCTAAAATAGTATCGGTATCAATACTGCTGGCTTTGAGTGTGATAGTAATGTCGCCAAAAGCATCACCGCTAAATAGGGTTAATTGGTCTAAGGTAGTGCTATTTACTATTGCAGTCGCAAGCCATATATCACCACTTTTAATGATACTTATCTCTTGATCACCGATTTGAATTTTATCTAGGCCTGCTAACTGAGTTTGCTCAGCTGCACTAAAGATCACTTCTAAAAATAATGTTTCATTACTATTAGTTTCGGTACTTTCAATATCGACTGGAATCGTGAAGCTTTCACCTTCATCGCCCGATAGGCTCTCTGGTACACCAATAAATTGAATATCATCACCAATAGGATTGACGCCAATAATAACTTCAGAGGTCGATGTTATTATTTCCGTTGTACCAATTTCATTCGTGATCGCATCCAACTTCAATGTGATATCACCACTGAAATCTGTGGGTGGACGAATATAGATACTATCGGCTTGCGCAATATCAAAGCTCCATGATTTTCCAGTATTAGGCAATTGGATAAAGGTCGTGCCACCGTCTGGTGAATAGAACATCACGGCACCATTAGGAACGCCGGATAGATTCAGTGAAATGGTTTCAGAGCCGTCATCATCGTATAAGATTGCGCCTAATCCAACGATATGAATGTAGCCATCTTCATCACCTTGCTCGGTGATGGTATTCGGCATGGTGGCGATATCAGTCACAGGCTCAACGTTAATAATCACAGAAGAGGTTTTGGTCTGAGTATCCGTTTGCGATGATGAATCGGATTTATCGGTGATGTTGGTATCAACAGTAATGGTTAAATCGCCGCTGTAGTTATGAGGCGGCTTTAAAAGCAATTCGTCTAAACGACTTGGATCCAGTACTTGCCAACTACCATCGGGGTTCTGGGCTACTATCGCAGGATCGCCAATCAATTCACCACCAGGTGCTAAGGTGATTGTCATCCAGTTGATGGTTTCTTTACCAGTCGCAGAAGTACCTTCACCCGTGATGGTTTGTCCGTTACTTACACTATCGCCTAACAGCACCGTTAAGTTAATTGCGGTTGCGGTATCTTCTATAATACTGGTGGTATCTGTTGTTGTAATGATGTTATCAACAACCGGAACAACGTCAATTTTGATATGTTGTGTGGTGGTGGATTTTGTACCATTACAGGTAGAGGTTTGAGTGATCGTGATCGGAATATCTAAAGATCCAGCCCAAGCTTCATCTAATCCAATGAATGTCATATTGGAAAGACCATTTTCTGTGATGGTGTAACCAATAATTTCACCCGCATCGTTATATTCGGTAATGATACCGCTAAAGTCGGGAGTATTTTTGTTACTTATAATTTCAACATTGTCAGGTAAGTCATTAACGTCAATAAAAAAGGAGAGGGCGATTTCTGGGTTATTATCAATATCGCCATTTAGTAGACCTGATGAATTAATATCTTCGCCTTCTTTAGCAATAATCATATCACCTTGAATTTTATCTGGCGCTTCGGTCGGAGGACATGAACCTCCACCTCCTGTTTTACCTGTGATCTGGATCTGAACGGGTGCTTCTAAAAAGCGAGAATCGTTGCCGTCAACCACACGAGCTTTAACCACAAGATCAATCACCTGTGTATTAAAGCTAGCGCTTACGGTTGCTCCAGCTAACAGATCTTGCATTGCTTCTTTAATGCTAGCGCTTGTTAAGCCCGTTGCGGGAATAATCCAGTTACCACTACCGTCAATATGGGCACCGTTAGGGTGATCGATGATGAGATTAATGCCATCAGGTACTTCGATCACGATGTAATCTAGATATTCTGAGCCATCAAGATCTTCATCGATAAAGTGAACCGCATTGGTTAAATCAATAGGGATATCACCGGTACTACTTAACAGATCTTCTGTAGATTCTAAGCGCGTATCGGTTTCAACGACCCCTGCAACATCAACTTGGATAATGGCATTGATGTTTTTACTCGCTGTTTGTCCGGAAGTTGACGTATCCGTTACTTCATAATTAATCTTGATATCAAAAATGCCACTGAGATCTTCATCAGCATGAATGGTCACGCGACCACTGTTAATAAATTCAGCCCATGATTGGTTGCCTTTATAGTTAGCAAGATCGAGCCCATTAGCAGGAATAATAACTTCTATACCGTCAATAAATAGGGTTAACCCATCAGGTACATTGGTAATTTTATAACCTGTCAGCGTTTCACTGTTGTCGCTATCTTTTCTGATGGTCGGTTCAACTAAAAATGAGATAGGTTGATCTTCAAAACCAGTGTTTTGCAATATTTGCAATATAGGGCGACCTTCCTTATCTATCTCATTTTTCTCATCAACAGCAGGCAAGACTTCAATATCCACCTTGTAGTTAAATTCACCACTCGCACCGTCGGGCTCGGTAGAAATTACAATAACATCAAATGTTAAGTTGCCACTCATGTCTTCAGGGGTGGATAAATACGTCGATGTTAATTGATCGGATGTGATCCGATAGATCAGCCCAGTTGAAGCATCCTTACCGACAATTTCAAGGTTTAAAGGCTTGCCATGAAAATCGATAAACTTCACACCGTCAGGCAAGTTGGTGATTAAGATGGTTATCTCTTCTGATTTATCGTTATCACTGGTGGTAATTAAAAAATCGAGCGGTAATGGCTTATCTTCATCAAAACCATTAATGCCTTTGAGCGTGCCCTTAAAGCCAGTGGTGTTATCTGTGCTACTAGCAATGTATTGCCAATGCCCATTACCGCCGTCTGTAATGTCTGGGCGGTCAATGGTGCCTTTTAAGTTAATGGAAATAGTCTTTGTCGCACCCTCTGTACTGGTAGCAGAGGTGAGTCCGTTAATAGCGGCTTCAGTAGATATAGCCGTTACTTCAATAGTGAGTTTTTCAGTGTGTGAACTGATATCAGCTTTTGGATGAAGCTGTGCTTGACCATTTTCAATATATTCTGCACTCACAATATAGATGCCAGATCCGGCAGGCTCTTCTACCGCATCGCCACCTTGAATTGACCAACCATCTTGCACTTTAATTCGGTAACTTAGGCTTTCAGAACCATCGTTATCAGCTAATTTACCAATAATGGCCTTACTGAGATCAATAGGCTGATCTTCATGGCCTTTAAGGTTTTTAACCGAGAGTTTTGGCGCATCCGCTTCAGGAATAATATTTACTGTGACAAGACGTTGCGATTCTTCTGTTCGATCGGTACTTTTATCAAGGAACTGATTGCCTTTTTCTGTGCTGAGCGCAGTAATGGTGAAGGTAAATGTGCCTGCTGAGTGTTTATCAGAAAATATCTTCACATCATTAATTTGATCAGCGTTAATGATTTTGCCGTCGCTAATGATGGTGTTACCCAGTTTGAGTGTAATGCCGTCTGGGATCCCTGAAATTCGGTATTTAAGGGTTTCTGAACCATCGGTGTCTTGTAGATCCGCCGCAACATTGAGTTGAATGCCATTACTATCATCTTCGACTGCGGTGTACTCGTAATCTTTAGCCTCGTCCCAAATTGCGGCATCAGCATCAGGTAGCACCTTGATAGTGAGATCTTTGGTCAGTGTTTTATCTTGGTTATTGGTTGATATCGTCGCTGTTATTTTAAGCACAACTGTATCTTGTTGATTAAGCGCAGTATCAGGTGCAGGTTTATAAGTAAGATCACCGTTTGGCTTGTAGAAATCACCTTCACTAATAAAGTCGCTAAGGGTAATTACGCCATTTGTTGCCGTTAGCAAATTGCCATCTAAATACAGCTGTCCACCCGCTAATGAGCTTTCACTGATTGTGATAGTGCTAAGTGATTCATTCTGGTCAATATCACCAAGGAATACTTGAATCGTGAGTGGGTTACTCATACTGTCTTCAAGTGTCTGCTCTGCATTCACCTCAATACGACCAGGATCATCTGCAAATGATAGTTTCTTGGTTCTTACCGCAGTGTCACCATCGCTGTCTTTAACGGTGTAGCTGAACTCATCACTGATCTCGCCACTACTTTCCTTACTGGCAATCGTCTTAATGATGACAGTGCCATCTGAATTAACAGCGATAGTGCCATATTTAGTGTGTGGTATTGTTTTAGTATTTATTAAATCAATTGGATTACCGTCTGCTGGATACTCTTTGCCACGATACTTGATACTGACGACCTCACCACCATCAGCACCAGTAACGCCTCTAGATAATAGGCGTAGTGTCTTATCAACACCTTCAAAAACAGCAAGTTGTTCATCAGGACCTGCAACAGGGATATCGTCAGTAACTGTCACTTCAAAAGGAGTGGTGGCTGATTTATCACCATCTACGTCTGTGGCAATGGCGCCAAACTCTAAATTAAGCACACCTTGACTTGATGATGACGGACGGTCAATCGCTTCGAAAAGCTCAAATTGCACGGTACCATCTAGATTGACTTTAATACGGAAAATATCATTACCGTTTGCTGTTGCGTTATACCAACCGTTCGCATCTGCTGCGCTAAGTGTGATGTTTTCACCACCACTGGTATAGTTTTGACTATTAAACTGCGCAGTATCTAGCTGCACGGAAGCAAGCGCATCACTACTTTGGTTAAAGCTGAGTGTTGGTGCTGACGTGGTTGATGCATCAACGGCTAAATTATCATCCAGTAAGTCATTTTCGTGAACGTTAAGGTTACTGTTGACGGTAATGCTCGGCACTAAGCCATCTAAAATACTCACCGTTACGTTTGATGTGCTCGAGCTGCCATCACTGTCTTTCACTTCAACGGGCAGTAATAAATTAAGTTCGGTATCGTTGCCATTGGTATGGTCGATAGACTCATTAAGCGTCACTGTGATTGTTGCATTTGCTGCACTACCCGATGGAACTGCACCAATATCTGATAAATGAACAGAAAAGATCACTGTGCCATCAGGTAATGATGCGTTATAGGTGTTACTGCCATCAAATTGCCAAGTTAATGCTTGTCCTTGGTAGGTGATGTTATTGCCATCACTACTTTTCACCGTACCCGATAAAACAAGATTTAAATCGACGATAGGATCTTGTCCTGCGGTTACTGTGATTGTGGCGTCTGCTTGGTTTGAACTACCTGCTGGTGAAGAAGCACTCATCGGCGTTTCTGATATTTCTATTGACGTTGTATTAATAACAGGGGCACTACCATCAACAATGACAACATCGATAGCAGTTTGGTTAATATCTCCATCGTTGTCTTTAATAAAGACCGGAATAGAAATAGTTAATTCATCGTTTACGCTGGTTTGATCCAGTGCCTGATGCAGGGTAAAAACATAGTCAACGGTTGAGTTTGCTTCTGCATCTGGGCGAGAAGATAAGCTTATTTCAAAGACTTTACCTGAGCTTGTTCTTGCTTCAATAGTTTGATTATCATTAGAGGTCACATAAGAAATCGCTTTTCCACCACTGGTTAAACCGGTTGGTAGTTGGCTTAAATCAAAATACAGTGGACTTTGCTCTGTGGTGCCATTTAAACCATCACTACCAATGGTGACGGTGATCGTGCCTGTTTGTTGCAATGGTTGATTGGGTTGATTAGGTTGATTTGACGGATTAGATAGATCCGTTTCTTTAAACTCTAATTGCCCAGATGCGGCTAATACTGGATTCGCGCCATCTTCGATAACCCAATCAAATTTCCCTGTTGGAGTAGCAGTACCATCACTGTCAACGGCATCAATAAACAGAGGTAGGGTGATAGCATCAGCTAAACTTTGTTGATTGAGAGGGAAGTGTTGTACCAAGGTGACAGTACCCGTCGCGTTATCGCCTGAGGCGGTTGCCGATAAACTCAAGGTAAAAATAGTGTCGCCACCCGCTTTGGCGGTGATTGTTTTACCATCGGCGCTGACGGTATAACTAAGCGATGCTGTTGAGATACCAGAATACAAATTTAGTGCTTCAAGTGCCGTTATTGTCTGGGAATTAAATGTTAGGCTACTTGGATCAGGATTATCTGCTCCAGCTTGTACAGTAAACTCACCCTTGTAGGTAGCGCTTCCAGCTGAAATCACACTTTCAACCGTCTTTGCATTATCATCGAGTATGACATTGGCAAGACCATCTTTAACTGAAATTGTAAGGCTTGCATTGTTCTCGTATTGATCTTTATCTGAAGCGACGTAATCAATAACAAGGTTGATATCACCTTGGCTATGATTAAGATTGCGATTGGCGGTAAATGTCCATTCGCCATCACTATTGATGGTGAACTTTCCTTCAGGAAGATCAAAGGAAACCGATGTGTTATTCAGTGCCTTTGTCTCTCCATTAATAGTGATACTTTTAACGAAAAGAGATGCATCGACATCCACATCATTGGTTAGCACATTACCTGTAACAACGTTGCCTTCAATAACGTCACTTGTATCATCGACAATCTCAGGTGCGGCATCTTGAATATTGATCTCGATTGGCACGATGACAGTTTCACTCGTACCATCATTATCCGTTTGAATACCGTCAATGAAGATCACTGTTTCAGTATTAGGGTTGCCGGGGGAGTGATCAATGGCAGCACTTAATGTTGTTGTTACTGTTTGAGTGCTAGGGTCAATAATCGCAGTGAGTACGGTTGTGGTGGCTGTTTGTACGGTTAGCGTTAAGCCGTCAGCAGAAATAGTAACGGTAACGTCTTTACCATTAGAAGTTAACTGTTCTAAAGCACTCTGCGCTGCGCCGAAAGTAAATTCGGCGAATTCAATATTAATCGTTGAGCTTGATTCAATTGAAGATTCCGTTTCAAGCGCTTTTTCAGAGAAAGTCATATCGCTTGAGCTCGCGAATGTGGGCATATCGTCACTGGCAGTATTACCTGCAGCGTCTGTAACTGTGGCGATCATCTGCCAAGTTTGCTGTGGATCTAATTGAGATAATTCAATGTTATCTATACGCCAATTGCCTGAGTTATCTACTGATGTTGTCAGAGATACAGTATCTACTCCGTCACTAAAGGTAACGGTTATCTTATCGCCAGCTTGGGTACCTGTTGTTGAACCTTGCAGGTAGGGTACTTGACCATTTTTTAATGCCGAGACATTTAAGCCTCCTTGCTGGTAACTGCTTGTATCAATATCAATAGTAAGTACTGACGTATCTTTGATGATGGTATTGCTTGTTTCTTTAGTATTACCTGCGATATCAATCACTTCTGTGGTAACGGTTAACTCGCCTTCAGAAAAAGCTGATAAATCAACATCATCAATTTGCCATGCACCATTGATAACCGAAGTGGACAGGGTAAGAGTTTTACCATTGTTATCAGTTACTTTTACTATGACTGGTTGATTATCTTCAACAAAATCAACGTCACCAAACAGAGTGGTTTTAGCATCGATTTCAGCTTTATTTAAAAAGCTATCGCCATTAGCTTCAAAGTTCGCCGTGATTTCAGCAAGGGTATCTTTGGTAATGGTATCAGTGGCCGAGGTTGTATTACCTGCAATATCGGTCGCTGTGGTCGTAACGGTGAGTTGACCTTCAGCGAGTGTCGTGAGATCGGCGTCATTTACTGTCCACTTTCCGTTATTTACCGTCGTGGTATAAATTTTTTCAGTACCATTGCTATCTGTGATGGTAATAGAAACGGTTTGTCCGTCTTCTATATTTTCAACAGCGCCAAATAAATTGGTTATGGGGGTTTCAACGGCGTTGAGATACGCATCGCCTTTACCATCAACGCTGGTCGTAATATTTGCCGCAGTATCTTTGATGATAGTGTTGGTAGCAGAGGCTGGGTTGCCCGCAATATCAGTAGTTTCAGCGAGAACGGTTATTTCACCGTCTGTTAAATTGGTTAAGTCGGCATTGTTAACTGTCCATTTACCTGCGCTGATAGTGCTTGCAAAGGTTTTCTCTAAGCCTTGGCTGTCAGTGACGGTAATAGTCACGGTTTGTCCATCTTCAATATTGGCGATAGTGCCAAACAGCTCAGTCGTTGAGATTTCGGCTTGATTAAGGAAGCGATCACCGTTGCCTTCAAAATCCGCCGTAATAGTCGCTAAGGTATCTTTGATGATGGTGTCTGTGGCTGATACTTGGTTACCTGCAAGATCAACAGTAGCAGCGATGACAGTGAGCTCACCTTCGCTAAGTCCTGTTAAGTCAGCATTATCAACTGTCCAATTACCATTAATGACGGTGGTGGTATAGATTTTTTTTAATCCGTTACTATCGGTGATGGTAATGGTAATGAACTGTCCATCTTCGACATTTTCGATCTTACCCAATAAATTGGTAACTGGAATTTCAACGCGGTTGAGATACTCATCGCCTTTACCATCAAAATCGGCGCTAATACCAGTGAATGTGTCTTTGGTAATAGTGTTGGAAGCAGACGATGTGTTACCAGCAAGATCAACTGTTTCAGCATTGACTGTCAGTTCACCTTCAGCGAAATCGGTTAAGTCGGCATCTTCTATTGTCCATTTGCCATCAATCACAGTGGTTTCGAACGACTTTTCTAGGCCGTTACTATCGGTGACTTTAATTGCAACGGTTTGACCATCTTCAACATTGGATACCGAGCCAAAAAGATCGGTCACAGAGATTTCATCACGATTAAGATACTCATCCCCCTTACCATCAAAGTTAGCCGTAATGGTAGAAAGGGTATCTTTGATAATGGTGTTGGTGGTAGACGCTGGGTTGCCTGCAACATCAATAACTTCAGCAGTAACGGTTAACTCGCCCTCTGCAAGTGCAGATAAATCAACATCATCAATTTGCCATGCACCGCTTATGACTGTAGTGGTCAGGGTGAGAGTTTTACCATTGCTATCTGTTACTTTTACTGTGACTGGTTGATTGTCTTCAACAAAATCAATGTCACCAAACAGAGTGGTTTTAGCGTCGATTTCGGCTTTATTTAAAAAGCTATCGCCATTAGCATCAAAGCTCGCTGTAATTTCAGCAAGGGTATCTTTGATAATGGTGTCAGTGGCCGAGGTTGTATTACCTGCAATATCGGTGGCTGTGGTCGTAACGGTGAGTTGACCTTCAGCAAGCGTTGTGAGATCGGCGTCATTTACTGTCCATTTACCATTATTAACAGTGGCGGTGTAAATTTTCTCGGCACCGCTGCTATCTGCGATAGCAATAGTCACTGTTTGTCCGTCTTCTATATTTTCAACAGCGCCAAATAAATCGGTTATGGGTGTTTCAACGGCGTTGATGTACGCATCGCCTTTACCATCAACGCTGGTCGTAATATTTGCCGCAGTATCTTTGATAATAGTGTTGGTAGCAGAGGCTGGGTTGCCAGCAATATCGGTAGTTTCAGCGAGAATGGTTAGTTCACCGTCTGCTAAATCGGTTAAGTCGGCATTACTAACTGTCCATTTCCCAGCGCTAACAGTACTTTCAAAGGTTTTCTCTAAGCCTTGGCTGTCAGTAACAGTAATAGTAACGGTTTGTCCATCTTCAATATTCGCGATACTGCCAAATAGCTCAGTCGTTGAGACTTCGGCTTGATTGAGGAAGCGATCACCGTTGCCGTCAAAATCAGTCGTAATAGTGGCTAAGGTATCTTTGATGATGGTGCTGGTGGCGGAAGCAGGATTTCCCGCAATATCGACGGTTTCTGCTAGAACAGTGAGTTCACCTTCAGCAAGAGAAGAAAGATCAGCATTATTTATTTGCCAAGCAGCCGCATCATCATTGGCGGTTTCAAAGCGTAGTGTTTTACCTTGGCTATCGGTTATGGTGATAAATATTGGTTGATCATTTTCAACAAAATTTATCTCACCGAATAAATCACTATTTGTAATTTCAGATAGGTTTAAGTAATTATCACCTTTACCGTCAATTTTTGCGTTTATTTCAGCAAAGGTATCTTTGATTGTTGTGTCTTTGGCATCAACAACATTGCCGTAGAAGTCAGTAACAGAGGCATAAATAGAAAGCTCACCTTCAGCAAGAGAGCTCAAGTCTTGATGATTAACTATCCATTTTTGATTTTGTACGACTGCACTGGCAGTGAATACTTTGCCGTTAATATCTGTCACAGTAACGATAACTATTCTGCCATCTTCAATATCAATAGCGTCGCCCAGTAGTACCGCAGAAGGTGTTTCAAATCGGCTTTTATAACCATCGTTACCATCAATAATGGAGGCTGATAACGTCGCAGAAGCTTTAAGAGATGGGATAGCATCTGCAACAGATTCATTTTCTGTTTTTTGAATGGATGCTATTGAACGAGTACTAAATCCCGCTTTGGGTAAGGTTTCAGCTAATGTGGCTTTTATCTGAGAAATAAAAGAAGCGCTGTTGCTTGATAATGGCTCTTGGCCAATATTGGTATCAAGAAAAAACTGGGTACGATGCGAAGAGCTCTCGATAACAGGGGCATCATCTTGGTGGGTTTGTGTTTTTAAAATGTCATTGATGTAGGCTCTTTCTTTGATGAAAGGAATCGACTGATCGATAATTTCTGAAGCTGGAATTTGAACCCATTCGCCTGACTCTGTAATTTTCCAGATAATACCTTCAATAACAACATACATCATTGGCTTCATCCTTGACCCCTGTCTTTTTATTCTTCTTGTAAAATCGGTATTTCGATGAAATTTTGTATCATAAAGCTATTGATACAAATATCCATATTAGAGTTAAAAACTTTTTAAAAACATTAAATTAACATAATAGTTTTATCAGTAACTGTTTTTTGTGATCTTAGTTCATGATTTTTCGCTAAAAGGTAATGTGATTGTTATTATGTTGTTCTGTTTTAACAGATATATTAAGAGGGTTCTAAAAGGGAAGTGAAACGAGAGTGGTTCTTAATATACGTACTGCTATCGGTTTAATAGCAGTACGTGAAGATATGATTAAATGTTATTTGCCACTGGCGGGATGAAATTGCTGGCCTTTCATTGTTACTTCTAACTGCGGCGATGCTATATCAATATGATTTTTAATGAATTTGTTCTTAATTCGGCAGTGGAGATCATGGGTTAAGCTTAAGCGATGCCCCGTTTCTGCGGCATAAGCACGCAATTCAAATTGTTGGCAATTAGCGGTTAAACCTAAGAAGAATACTTCAGGTGCTGGATTATCGAGTACCAGTTCACATTCCTCTGCCGCCTCAAATAATAATTGTGTTACTAGCTCAGGATCGGCTTTAAATTTCACATTGATTGAAAGATTTACTCGAGTTATCGCATCGGATAATGACCAGTTAATAAATTGCTCAGTAACAAAAGCTTTATTAGGCACGATTACTTCTTTTCTATCCCAGTCTACAATCGTCGTTGCGCGGGTTTTTATTTTCGCGACTACACCCGTGAGCTCACGGATCGTTACCGTATCACCAATACGAATTGGTTTTTCAAACAAGATAATTAAGCCAGAAATAAAGTTGGCAAATATTTCCTGCATACCAAAACCAATACCAACACCAAGGGCTGCGACTAGCCATTGCATCTTGCTCCAGTCAAAACCAATTAATGCCGAGCCAACAATAATCCCGATGAAAATAGCTAAATAGCGAGTAACAGAAGTTATCGCATAACCCGTACCTGGGCTTAAATCAAGATGCTGCAGAATAAGCAGTTCCATAGCACCGGGTAAATCGCGTGCCAAAATAACCGTTAAACCAAAAGCAAATACCGCCAGTAAAACACTTTGTAATGTAATGGTATGTAGCTCTTCAATACCGTTGATGGTATTGGTTACATCCCATAACGTAACACCTTCTAATAGTGACGTTGCTTGATAAAAATCGGAAAACAACCAACTTAAAATAAACAGATAAATCAGTGATAATAGCGAGCGTAATAAACGTAATGATTGAGCACTGATTTTATCTAAGTCTACTTTCGGCTCTTCAATGTCAATGCTGAGATCGTTACTAACGTGGTGTTCGTCTTTATCTTCCAACATTTCTGCTTGACGCTGAGCAATGATTTCTTGGCGTTTTGCTTTTGCGCGTTCAAATGCTAATCGACGTTTTTGTATTAACATCAATCTTTTTATTAAGAAGTACACCAGTAAGACGACAACACCAATCACGGCACCTTGCTGAATACGTAGCATGATGGTTTGTGATGTGGCTAAGTATCCATTGAGTGCCGCATAGTTGAGTACCTGTGGGGTAATGATGAGTACCCACCAAAAGATATGGTGTCCAATATGGGCTTTTCCTTCAGGCAAATCACCATAGGTCATTGGCATCTTGAGTTTCCACAATCGCCAATGGAAAAAACTGATAGCGATATTAGAAATAATAAAAGCTAATCGTCCAAGGGTAGCCGTTGTATCGAGTTCACTTGTTAGCATAGTGAATTGCTGCAAGATAAGTGCTGGAATAAACACCATCATTAAGCGTCGATAATTATCTAATGCTTTATTCGTAATTTCTTCAGACCAACCAAAGTGACTGATGAAAAGTCCATCTTTGCGGCATAACTCTCGAATGAAAAAGAACACAACCAGTGCATAAGGTAGCGATAGGGCTTGGCCTAAATGGAAAATAAAGGGTAACTGCCAAGCAAGGCTTAAAGTATAACCAACAACAAATATGATCAGAGGGATTGGCCATGCCAGAAGGAAGGCTATCGCAACATTGGTGTAGCTATAACGGAATTTATCTTCAGTGACACGGTTAATTCGTTTGCTGGTTTTTTCTAAATAAAGTACCCAATGCTTTTTGGCAAAATATAGAAATGCAAGCAGTGAAGCAATGACAAATATACTAGCAAACAATGAGTAAGGGCTAATAAAGTGCGGGACTTTAACAAGACCTATCCATTGTGTTGGAGAAAAGAACCATTTGATTTTTTCACCCATTTGCTTGATGACATCAAAGCTGAGTGGGTTAGTATTGGGTGCCCAAAAAAGTAATTTTGCTGATTCATTTTTAATCTTGATCAGCATGCTATTTAGGCGATCGAAAATAACTTTAAGCTTGGCTTGTTGGTAAATTAACGTTTCAGACGCTTTATTAATATCACTATATAGTTTGAGATTATCTTGTATCAGCGCGTGTAAACGATCAATTTGTTGCGGTGATAGATTACTGGTACTGATCTTTTCTTTGTTATTTTTAAGTAAATCAGACTGTTGTTGATAATCATAAAGTCGAATTTGATTACGGGCGACATCACGATTAAGTTTATCAATCGGTGGATTTGACGGTAAACTTTGTAATCGGTTACGAAGGTTCTCACTAATAATTGGGCTTATTTTAAGCCAATCAGCCATGACTCTTAATGCATCTGCTGTTTGTGTGGTTTCAGTAATTTGCTCATTGGTTGTACTAATAGACTGCTGTGTTTGTTCAATATTAGACGTCAGCGCTGCTAGCTCAGAAGACAAATGCTTGTTTAATGTTAACTGCTGTTTAATCACTTCTGGCTGGTTTTGAATATCAGCTTGTAGCTCTTCATTTTGCTCATCATTTTCAGAAACGTTAGAGCGTAAAACACGATTAAGTGTATTTTGTAAGTTATTACGATATGCCTGATGTGCTTCAATTTGTAAGTTTTCATATTGCAGATTTAATTTTGCTAACGCACGACGATTACCTGCACTTAGCTGTTCAGCTTCCAGCATAAATAAATGACTAGTCGTATATTGCTCGGCGATTTGGAGCAGCATGATAGCTTCTGTGTTATTGCCCCGTTGCGCTTGAGATAGCTCTTTAGTGATACTTTGTTTTTGTGTTCTTAACTTATTGGTTTGATATGAGAAATCGTCAATACCATGCTCAATTTCAATTAAAATATTGCGGTATGACTGGCGTGCTATTTCTAGTTGGATCAGCTTGGTATCTTGCTCTGCAATTTCTAATGTTAGCTGGTCGTGATCCCAGTCGTTAGATGCTGGAAATTCTGTCGCGCTAAAATTCGCTATTTGATCTTGAACTCTTGCCTTATCTTCTGGATAGGAGTTCATTAACTTTTCATAACTACGTGTTGCTTGATTAAAGTTTTTAGTTTTCTCAAGCTGGTTTTCCGCTGTTTGATAGGCAGAAAGCTGTTTGATTATTTCAGGCGTTTTTTGTTGAGCTTCAAGCTGACTGATCTTGTTGGCAATAATGTTTTCGTGTGATGCATTCTCTTCAGCAGATAGTGGGGTGGAAATGAGAAAGAATAAGAAGAGATAAAAAAATGAGAAAAATCGCATAAAAAACCTGTAATTGAGTACTACGGATGCATAAACAGCAAGGTATATCAGCGTTATGTTACAGTAATTGAAATTGATGAAAAACAATAGATTGGTATGAGAATAGACCTAATTGATCTATAAGTCGGCGAATGAATAAGAGAACAGGAAAATACCTTGACCGATATCGCATAAGTGATTACATTAGCCGCCGTTGAAACGCATAGCGATTCAGCAACAATGTGGTGAGGTGTCCGAGTGGCTGAAGGAGCACGCCTGGAAAGTGTGTATACGGCAACGTATCGAGGGTTCGAATCCCTCCCTCACCGCCATTTCTTATTTAATAAGAGATGACAATTTAGGAGAGATGGCTGAGTGGTTGAAAGCACCGGTCTTGAAAACCGGCATACGTTTATAGCGTATCTAGGGTTCAAATCCCTATCTCTCCGCCATATTTAGAAAAAGCCGCTAGCGAAAGTTAGCGGCTTTTTTGCGTTTGAATAATGACTGTTATCTATTGTGATACAGATATTGGTATTTGAAGCGTTCAAATCCTCTAATACCCAGCACTGCTCCGCCATATATAAAAAAAGCCGCTAAGTTAACCCTTAGCGGCTTTTTTGCATCTGATAAGAATGAATAAATTTTTATAATCTGATACTGATATCAGAAGCGTTCAAATCTTCTAATATCCAGAACTGCTCCGTTATATCAGAGAAGGCTGCTGAGTTTGACTCAGCAGCCTTTTTACTTTGGGGCATTTAAGATTTTAAAAGCAGAGTTCAAACCCTTTAAAACGTATTTGTTTGCTGAGACGATAAGTAAATAGATTTATGGCAAAGTATGGAATTAAAGGATCTGTCGGGACTTTTTCGTTAAGCATTTTCAATGCCGATGAATCACTGGCACCTCATAATCTGAGCAAGGTTCTAATCTGATAATTGCACTTTAAATTTAAAGTTATAGCTGGCACTGCGACAAATTGCAGAGCCGTATTCAAGAATATTTCCTTGGTGATCAAAGCTTTTGAGAATGATCATTAATGCGGGTTCACTCATTTTTGTTTCTAGCATATCAGCTTCTTCTTGAGTTAGCTGGTGGGCATTAATTTGATATTCTTGAGTTGAAGGTTTGATGCCTTGTTCACTCCAATACTGGTAGAGCGACCATTCTAGTAATTCTGGTCTTGGTAAATAAACTTGGGGAACGAACATCGTCTCAATAGATACAGGAGTATCGTCTGCTAACCGTACTCGCTTTACTTTCGCTATTTTACTTGGCTGAATTATGCTGAGCTCTTTTCGAATGGACTCTTCACCTTCAATCAGCTCACGACTGATCCAACGGTTCGATAATTGACCTTGACTATGTAATTGCGAAGAAAAACCACCGCCAGACAAGTTGTAGTCCAGTGGGAAGTTTACCGTTGTCCCTTTACCTTGCTTCTTAATGATTAGGCCTGACTGCCTCAATTCTTCAAGGACTTTGACAATCGTCACTCTAGAGACATTTAGTTCTTCAGCCAGTTTTCTTTCTGAAGGTAGTACGGTGCCATTCGGAATAATCCGTTTTCTAATGATTAACTCAAGGCTCTCTTTTAATTGAATATATTTTGGTGCTAGCGAGTTATTGCTGAGATTTTCGTTAATCGCAGTGATGATGTTTTGGCTCGTCATGTTTCAAAATTCAAATAATTAGGACTGCTGATCAGAATAACAAAAAATGTGGAAACTGTCACACCGGACTACTAAAGGACTTTCTTTGGACTTTAACTGGACTTATTCTGGTTGCGAAGAATATATACCGATGGTGATACAAAATGTCTTTTACCCCTACAAATAATAATAATGCAACACTTAAGCGAATTCAGGGCTGTCTATTTGGTCAAGCCTATGGTGATGCTCTAGGAATGCCATCTGAACTATGGCCAAAAAGTCGAGTAGAGAGCTATTTTGGCTGGATTGATGAGTTTCTTGCCGGCCCTGAAGAAAACATTGCTGCCAATGAGTTTGAAAAAGGCCAGTACACGGATGATACCAGTCAAGCAATTGCTTTGATTGAAGCTATCATCGAATCTGATGGTGAAATTGACCCGAATATTGTGGCAAAACACATTATGAAGTGGGCTCACGAGGTGGACGCATTTAACAAAAATATTTTGGGTCCTACATCGAAGAAAACGTTGAATGATATCGCGCAAGGTATTGATGTTGAGCTGATTGAATCGAACGGTGTGACCAATGGTTCTGCGATGCGTGTTTCTCCAGTCGGTTGTTTGCTGCGCTGTGATGACTTAGATCACTTCATTGCGAATGTTCGCCTGTCGTGTATAGCGACCCATAAGTCTGATATAGCGATTGCTGGGGCTACGGCGGTGGCTTGGTGTATTAGCCGAGCCATTGATGGTGTCTCTTGGAGCGTAATAAAAGATGAGCTTTGTGAAATAGTCAATGTAGCTCAAAAGAAACACCAGTCTACTTTCAGTCCACTTTTAGGCTATCGAATTATTTATGCGATGGAATTAATTTCAACAATTAAAAAACAACATGCGATCACGCCTCAAGTTGGGATTGAAACACACGCTTATAAGCAAGACGTCGTGAAAGTGGTTTACGAGCAGGTAGGCTCGGGAATGGACATTATTGAGTCTATCCCTGCTGCGATCGCTCTTGTCGATGCTGCAAATACTGACCCACTGGTATGTGCAGAGCTTGCTGCTAACTTGGGTGGCGATACTGATACGATCGGAGCAATGGCAACGGCAATTTGTGGCGCAATACATGGCATTGACGCATTCCCTACGCAACGTATTGAACTGATTGAACAAGCGAACAATACCTCGTTCAATCTATACGCTGAAAAGTTGAATGAATACAGACCTAATGGACAAGGTGAGCAAAATGAATTCTGATAACGTGAGTGCGTCAAATAAACATTTAAAAGCGCATGTTGAGTCTTCTTCAGTTAATGAACTGGGTATTGATATTGTTCCGGAAGACCAAAAAATTAAAGCGCCAAGTGAGCTGTTTTTTGTATGGTGTGCAGCCAATATCGGTATTTTAGGTGTTGTTTATGGCGCCATTATTGTGTCTTTTGGTCTGTCTTTTTTTCAATCTGTCCTCGCTGCGATTGTCGGTGTTGCGTCTTTCTCTTTGGTAGGTATCACTAGTATTGCGGGTAAAATTGGTAGTACCACAACACTGACACTTTCACGTGCTGGCTTTGGTAAAAAAGGTAATATTGCACCAACATCATTTTGTTGGATGAACCTAATGGGATGGGAAGCTGTCAATATCATTACGGGTACATTGACGTTATCTGCATTGTTTGTCGCAATAGGTTTTGAAGAATCGGTTTATGTTACTGCGTTTTCATTAGTGCTGTTTGGTGGATTAACAGTCTTTGTGAGCATGTTAGGCCAAAACACCGTACTTAAGATGCAAGAATGGATTACACGTTCTTTTGGTGTAATGACTTTGATTGTAGTGGGGTACTTATTAAGCACTGCTGATTGGGTCGCTATCTTGGCATTACCGCAAGGAGATTGGTTAACAGGATTTCTACCAGCGGTTTCAATTATTGCCGCAGGAACAGGGATTAGTTGGGCTATAGCGGGCGCGGATTATAGCCGAGATCAATCAAGAAAATCGAGCAATCGTAGTATTTTTACTGCTGTAGTTGGTGGTGCAGCACTGCCTTTATTATTACTGATTACTGCTGGTATATTATTGACAGCGCAGATCCCCGATCTTGCTTCTCATGAGAATCCTATCGCTGCCATCGGAACCTTACTACCATCTTGGATGGCGGTACCTTACTTATTAGCAGCGGTTGCAGGCATTGTGACTATTGCTGTCATCAGTCTGTATTCTGCAAGCTTAAATCTATTGACGATTGGCGTAAAACTGAAACAACGTACTGCAATTGCGATTGATGCCGTATTGGTGCTTGGTGTTGCTATCTATGTGTTATTCGTATCAGGTGATTTTTTAGGGCCATTTATCTCGTTCTTGGTTTTCTGTGGTGTATTTTTAGCTGCGTGGGCTGCGATCTTTATTAATGACTATTATATGCATCGTTCGCATTGTGGCTATCGTGTCGACGAGCTTTATGGTGAAACGGGTGTGAATAAAGTGACGCTAGGTTGTTGGTTAGCTGGTGCAATATCCGGTTTACTTGTGACAAATACTGGCTTTGTCGATGGCCCATTTGCGGTGGGTATCTTTGCTGATTCTAGCTTAGGTCTTTTTGTTTCTTTCTTTGTTAGCTTTATTGCGCATCGAATCTTGTCTAAATAACGAGAATGCCATGGTTAACCTAAAAACGTTGAACCAAGTTTTACCTGTAGCGATTATTGGCGCTGCATTTGGCGATATCATTTTAACGATCAAAAAACTGCCAACCAGTGGTGGCGATGAAGTGGCTCGTGAGCAATCTAAACAGATCGGTGGTTGTGCTTTTAATGTAGCACGCAGCCTTGCTCGCTTGGGCATTGACATTATCAATGGCATTCCTGTGGGAAATGGACCCTGGGGTGAGATGACAAAAAGGGCCATGCAACAGGAAGGTCTTGTGCCCCTTCTGCATAATCACCGGGTCGATAATGGTTGGTGTTTAGCGATGGTAGAACCGGATAAAGAGCGTACCTTTATTACGGTTGAAGGATGCGAACAGTATTGGTGTGAAGATCAGCTTAACCAATTGGATATCAGTAATGGATCTCTGGTGTATGTATCTGGTTACGAGTTGGTTGATAAAGAGAGTGAACCTTTGAAAAAATGGTTGCTGAGCTTAGACCCTTCCGTGCGCATCTTTGTCGATTTTGGACCAAGATTTGCTGAGATCGATTCTGTATTTATTACTCAATTATTGGCAAAAAAACCGATTCTTACTATCAACAGAGATGAGTTTAAGATGCTGGTTCGCAATAACGAGGCTTCGATCGACGATGCGAAAAAGTTTTCGGATGCCTCTGGAGTAAGCTTAATTTATCGCTTAGATAAACATGGCGCATGGGTGATCGAACCAATGAGTGAGGCTATCAATATACCAGCACACAACGTTGAGGTCGTTGATACGATCGCAGCAGGTGATAGCCACTGTGGTGGTGTACTAGCCGGGCTATCTTCAGGCTGGTCACTTGCAGATGCGGCACGACTTGGTAATGCGGTAGCGGCAATAGTTGTTTCGACAGAGGGCGCTAATGGTGCTCCGACGATATTGGAGCTAGAAAGCTTTTTACTTAATAAGTCTTAGTCGTTTACTTTTGAGCTTTAACGTTCTTCATGCCCCAAGCGCTCTGCAGGGGCATTTTTTATTTCTATTTTTGACGATATGACGGCGTAATCTTTTCGCTGTTTTACCTCATCGCCCACCCATTTTCATTATTCATTAATAATTTGTGAGTTTAAGCCTGCTGTCACTCTTTCTTATTTTTTAAGAGATCACAATTTAGGAGAGATGGCTGAGTGGTTGAAAGCACCGGTCTTGAAAACCAGCATACGTTTATCATATATCTGGGTTCAAATCCTCTAATACTCAGAGCCGCTCTACCTTTTAAAACAAAGCCGCTGAGTTAATCCTCAGCGGCTTTTTTGCGTTTAGCGTAAATGATGATTTATAAGCGCGAATTTAACCAATTAGCTGTTATTTCTAGTAGCTCTTTACTTTGATGTGCCTGTGGATCAAAGACATTAAAGATATGATCACCATCTTTTATGACGACAGCTGTAGCGTCTTTACTGCCTGATGCGGTGATCAGTGTATTCGCATTTTCCCACGGTAAAACGGTATCGTTAGTACCTGAAATCGCTAATAGGGAACCTGTAAATTGCTTTATCAATGTGAGTGATTGCTGGGCTTTTAATTGTTCAAACCATGTTAGGTTTACTTTAAATGGTGAACGCCAATCATATTTAATTAATGCGTAGCCGTTCTGTTTTGCCTCGTCATAGTATTGTTCAAAAAAGGCTTTCATTGGTGCAATGCCATTACCAACAGCAGGAGACCAGACAGCAAGTGATTTAATGTTGGGCTCTTCGATGACCAATAATTGTGAGATTAATGCGCCTTGGCTAAAGCCGATAACCCCAATACGATGCTTATCTATTTTGGGGTTAGCTTGAAGGTAGTTAAAAGCAGTCTGTCCATCGAGAACAGCAGAAGATAAAGAGTATGCTAAGTCAGATGTTTTACTGTCACCACTGCCTGCAAAATCGAGACGAATAGATGCAATACCTAATGCTTCTAATTTTTCACTGAGAGATTTATATAAATTACCCACTTCATCTTTTTGTGTCCCTGTTCCATGGAGCATGATCACTGCAGGTATCTGTTCATCTATTTTCTTATCAGGTACCGAGAAGATAGCTGGAATATCATAGCTGCCATTATGTAGAGAGATTTGCTGAGCGTCGGCAAGGGCCATATTAGAAAAACTTAATAGTAACGAAGGGATGATATATTTTTTAAACATGATTAAAGATTAAAAATGAATGATATATTGGTTATTCTAAATTGATTTAGTTTATCTATCTGACAATAAAGTTAAAAATCAGATGTCTATTACAAATCATGAGTCATAAAAAGCAGAAAGGTCTAGCGCCATCACTAGACCTTTATTGGGTTGAACCCAGTATTGGGCTTATCCCATAAACTTCGTCATAAAGTTGCTGATATTTGAAAGGCTAGCCGCAGCCATTACCACCACAATCAACACACCTGTAACGGTTAGATACATTGGGTGCTTGTAATCACCGACAATGTCTTTGCGGCGAGTCGCTGCAAGTACCATGGCTAATACCACTGGCAGAATAATACTGTTAATAAGACCGGCTAACATCAGCAGTAGAATAGGCATGTTCATGGTCACGGTGCCAAGGCTGGTGATGATAATAAAACCCACACACCATGCTTTTTCATTGCGCGCAACCACTGGGAATAGGGTTTTAATTAGCGAGATTGCCATGTAAGAGTTACCAACCACCGAGGTAATTGAAGCAACAAATAACACCAAACCAAAGATAAAATAACCTATGTCACCTGCACCTTGACGGAACGCATCGGCGGCTGGGTTTGAGGTCTCTAATACCGCACCTGTTGCAATCACGCCAAATACTGCTAAGAACAGCAGAATACGAATAACAACAGCGATGGAAATGCCAGCCCATGCTGCTTTTTCAATTACGCTTACGTTTTCTTTACCTTGCAAGCCAACATCAACTAAGCGCTGCGCCCCTGTGTAGTAACCACCGACAGCACCACCAACAATGGTTAACGTTGGCAGTAATAGGTTACTCATATCTGTTGGTATCACAGCCGCTTTTAGTGTTTCACCCATAGGTGGAAGGCTGGTCATAGCTACATAAGCAATCAGCACAATCATAAACAAGCCAAGGTAGCGCGCCATTTGATCCATGCGCTTCGAGGCATTATGAACGACAAACAGTAAACAACCGACAACGCCTGTGAACAATGCGCCCCATGTGGTATCGACACCTGTCAGAACATTAAGACCTAGCGCTGCACCACTGACGTTACCGAAGTTAAACGCCACAGCACCAAGCGCAAGTAGGATACCGACAACATAACCCATCCCCGGTGCAACACGATTAGCAATGTCCTGGATACGTAAGCCAGATACACCCACAATGCGCCACAAGTTCATCACAATACCGAAGGTGATAAACATGGATGCAAAGACAGGAAATGCCATGTCGATTTTATAGATGTTTGTAAAAACAGCAGTTTGGGTTAAAAAGCCCGGACCAACAGAGGTCGTAGCCATTAGGAAAGCTACACTTAAAATTGCTTTGTTTTGCCAAGAAGTGTCTTGAGTACTCGTAGGTGCTGCAGAAGTCATCGTTGTCATGTTGATCTCTAAAATGTTGTCTCTCTCTTTATATAGAAAAAAGAAAGACAACTGACCGAGATCAGCTGACTCAAAGAAAAGAAAAAAAACGTAAAAACAGATAGTTACGAAATGTAATCGTTTGCTTCGACGCGGATATTAGTGACATGAGGTAAAGCTGTCAACGAAAAATTAGAATAAAAATTAGATTTTACTTATTTGTGCGATATTTATTTTCGTAAGGAATGTTTAGTGAGAACTTTTCACTAAGTCAGTTAGATTTTGTCGAAATATTGGAAGCGATAAAGAGAAAGTCGCTGAATGATGATCAGCGACGTTGAGTTTGAAGCGTTAAGATTTTAATGCCAGTACAGTACCGAAGGTAACCAGTCCTACGCCACAGAGTTGGTTTAGTCGCTTCTTCATATTCAATAAACGTGTTTGCAGTGCTTTTGAGGTGAATAGCATTGCAACAAGGCTAAACCATAAAAAATGCATCGCAATCATGTAACCACCATATATCAGAGCGATATGGTTATTACTTGTATCAGTAGAAACGACTTGGCTAAACACACTTAAGAAAAACAACATGGTTTTAGGATTTAACGCGTTACAAAGAAAGCCTTGTGCTAGAAAGTGTTGGCTACGTTTACTCGGCTTAGTTGCACCTTGTAGATCGGTTTTGTTGTCAGAAAAAAAGATCCCTTTTATCCCTAAATAAATTAAATAGGCGGCACCTGCATAGCGAATGGCATTAAATAGCATTTCATTTTGTGAGATAAGGTAACTGATCCCCAATAATGAGTAAGAAATGTGTATGGTGATCGCAAGGCTAATACCGATTGCAGTCCAGATCCCCGCGGAACGTCCATGATTGAGGCTGTTTTTTAATACTAATACGAAATCAGCACCGGGACTTACAACAATCAATAATCCCAAGAATGCTAAGCTGATCAGTTCCATTTATCTCTCCAACAAGTTTTTTATGGCGTTATTGTATGCGTGCGGTGGCTATGTTTTAATCGAAAATAAGTGCAATGAAGTGTGAGAAAAATTCACAGATGAGACATCTTAAAGCTTTTCATGTATTCGATGTGGCAGCGTCATGTTCAAGTTTTAGTGAAGCGGCACTGCAATTGAATATTACGCATGGTGCCGTGAGCAAACAGATCAAAACGTTAGAAGCGTATTTAGGCGTTGTGCTTTTTTATAAAAAAGGGCGTAACGTCTTTTTAACGCAGGAAGGTGAAAAGTTAAAAGTGTCGACCCGTCAAGTATTCACCGTATTGGAAAACACTGTCAATGAGTTGCGAAAGCCTGCGCTTCACACGTTAGAAGTGTCATGTGAGCCAACATTAACCATGCGTTGGTTAATGCCTCGATTAAGTGGCTTTTATGAATCGTCAGGTATTGATGTGCGTTTATCGACAGCAGGTGGGGCTGTTCAATTAGGGACAAATGGCTTATCGCTTGCGATACGTCGTGATGATTTTGAGTGTCATCGTGATTACTATAAAACGGCATTAGTTGAAGAGTGGGTGGGCCCCGTTTTCTCGCCAGATTATTGGGAAAAAGTGAAGCACGATCTTGGCAGTATCACGACGATTCATAGTGCAACTCGAGCTAGCGCATGGAAAAACTGGCAGCAAATGAGCGGTACAGCAACTGATTTTACTCGCCACTCGCAGCAGACATTTGGTCATTTTTATTTTTGTATTCAAGCGGCTATTGATGGACTAGGGGCTGCAATGGGGTCATATCCTTTTGTTATGGATGACATCAAACGAGGTGTGTTGGTCGCGCCATTTGGTTTTGTGCCGTCGGGGTGTGATTATATTCTGATGAGTGATAAAGCACATTTAGTCGGTGAAGAAAAACAGTTTGCTGATTGGTTAGTGGATAATTTATCGCAGGCTATACCGAAGTGATAAAATGAATAAAGCCGCAATTTAAAACGGCTTTTAGCTATGGCAACGATTTTGTTAGGCTTCACGAGCGATTAGAGTCGATTTCTGATCACCAAGCTGATAGTTATTAATCGCGATAACGCGTTTTGTCATACGTGGATGGCTTGATGTAATTTCTTGTAAAAAGCCAAACACGGCAGGCACACCCAGCTCTTGTTGTACAAAACTGTCGTTATTGGTCGCAGTCACCAGTTCGCGGCTTCCAGATGCCAGCGTGATGAGGGCATTAATGCTGGCGGATTTATTATTAATTATTTCAGCAGCAATGCGATCACAGGTCAATTCACACGCACGACTATAAGCTGAACCTAAGAAAGGGATAAACATTGCTGGTTTCATTAATAAGTTAATCCAGAAATTTACGTGACCTGCAGCATGGTGAGCAAGTTCATGAGCAATGACAAAACGCAGTTGATCTTGTTTTTTCTCTTCCCATAATAAATCAACTAAATCGCTAAACAGTAGCGTGTATTTACGAGATAGAAATTTCACCGCTAATGCATTGGTTAAACCATGAGAATTTACAATAAACATTTCAGGCTTTTCTTTCATATCTAGCGCAGTGGCTATTTCGTCAGCCATATTATTTAAGTTTGCATATTGGTTTTTATTAACGTGAACGGCATTACCAAAAATACTAGCTTGAAAGAATTTACTTGATAGCCAAATAAAGAATGCGACTGGAATAAGAAAAATAAGAATACTAAAAAATGTGCCTAGTAATAATCCAACCCAAATTAATCCACCAATAATAATGCATAACATTTTATAAAGATGTTCTTTAGGATGACGTAACGAAGAAACGTTCATTAAATAATTCCTTTTGTCAGTTAATTAAAATGATCAATAGGAAAAATAGTGCAATTAAGAGTAATGACAGGCAAATGTAAGAGTATAAAAGTGCGATGCACATAATGAAAAAATAATGGTATTTCTTTTTGGTATTTCTTGTTGTAACTAGGTGGCTTAATTGTTCTTTTTGTTACTAAGTTAATCTTTTTAAGGCTATATCATGATTGATTCGACTTTTCATCGGGATATGTCACATTAATTATAAAGTCTTGCCATTTATTTTTTATTTTGTTTCTTTATTGAAAATATAAATTTCATCTAATAGATAATAAAAATCAAATAATGAGACCTTTATCAATTTAAAAATTTATCTTTATTATGACGTGATCTTGTTTGTTTTAGATCAAATAAATAAATCATTAAGTAGGTAAAACAATAGTAAAAAGATATTTGATTATTCTTGTGTTATTTACGAAAGCATTTTTTAACAGAGTGTTTTGGTAATTAATATTATTTAAATTAAGGTAAATATTATGAGCAGTGCATTCTATATTCCTACTGTTAACTTTATGGGCGCAGGCTGTTTAACTCAAGCGGCTGATGCGATTAAATCTCACGGCTTTAAAAAAGCACTCATTGTTACCGATAAAGTATTGAACCAAATTGGTGTGGTTACTCAAGTGGCTGTATTGCTCACTGAGCGTGATATTGACTCTGTGGTATACGATGGCACTCAACCAAACCCAACCATTAAAAACGTTGATGAAGGTTTAGCGTTACTAAAAGAAAACCAATGTGATTTTGTGATTTCATTGGGTGGTGGTTCTCCACACGATTGTGCGAAAGGTATTGCGTTATTGGCTGCTAACGGTGGTCACATTGGTGACTATGAAGGGGTTGACCGTTCTGCAAAAGCGCAGCTACCTGTGGTTGCAATTAACACTACAGCGGGTACTGCATCGGAGATGACCCGTTTCTGTATCATCACTGATGAAGAACGTCATATTAAGATGGCGATTGTCGATAAAAATACGACCCCATTAATATCTGTCAATGATCCTCAGTTAATGTTGGCAAAACCTGCATCATTAACCGCTGCTACAGGGATGGATGCATTAACTCACGCTATTGAAGCGTATGTTTCCATAGCCGCAACCCCCATTACTGATGCAGTGGCGATTAAAGCGATTGAGTTAATTCAACAAAACCTACGTACCGCAGTGAAAGAAGGTCAAAACCTTAATGCTCGTGAGCAAATGGCGTATGCGCAGTTCATGGCAGGTATGGCATTTAACAACGCGTCACTTGGTTATGTACATGCGATGGCGCACCAGTTAGGCGGTTACTACAATCTTCCTCATGGTGTATGTAATGCGATATTACTACCGCATGTTCAGCGTTATAACGCACAAGTATCAGCTGAGCGTTTACGTGATGTTGCTAAGGCTATGGGTGTTGATGTCGAAGGTATGACTGCAGAGCAGGGGGCTAATGCGGCACTTGAAGCGATTGTGGCGCTATCTAAAGATGTTGGCATTCCACTAGGTTTAAAAGAACTGGGTGTGAAAGAAGAAGATATCGCATTATTGGCTGATAATGCATTGAAAGATGCTTGTGGTTTCACTAACCCTAAACAGGCAACCCATGAAGAGATTTCACAGATCTTTATGGCTGCAATGTAATTGCTAAAGTACTGAGATAGTAAAAAGGCAATCAGATGATTGCCTTTTTTAATGGTTAACTTTTATACAAGCTTAATTGCGTTAAAGCAGTGGGCTAAACATATAGAAAAAGCGCTCGATAAATTTATTCTTCATGGAACGTTTACTCCATTGTTCACGATCGATTTCGTCGGAATCAGCAATATAACGTTGTTGTAATTGGCTGAGCTCTTGGGTGAAAACGATATTATCGACCGCCATTGTCACTTCAAAATTAAGCCATAAGCTTCGCATATCAAGATTTACAGTGCCAATTAAGCAATGGCTATCATCAATAACTACTGATTTTGTGTGTAACAACCCGCCGTGGAAACGATGGATATGTACTCCAGATTCAAGTAAATCACTAAAGAATGATCGGCTTGCCCATTCCACCATTATCGAATCATTTTTACGCGGAATAACAATATGTACTGCAATACCACGATCAGCTGCTCCTTTCATGGCATGCAGTAAATGTTCACTCGGCACGAAGTAAGGGGTTGTGATAACGACAGATTTTTGTGCTTGGTAAATACTTAGTAGCAACGCTTGGTGAATAATATCATCGGGCATACCTGGCCCTGATGGTATGACTTGTACTGTGTCTTTGTGCGCAGTATCAAAGGTACAGGAAGGCAGTGGGGGTAAAAAGCGTTTCCCTGTTTCTACCTCCCAGTCCCATGCTTGAATACAATTTAAAACCGAGACGGTAGGGCCTGAAATTCGCACCATGACATCGACCCATTGACCCACGCCCGCATCGACTTTAAAGAATGCAGGATCGACTAAGTTCATAGAGCCAGTATAAGCAATATGATCATCTACCACGACAATTTTACGGTGTAGACGTAAATCAAGACGACGGAAGAACATCCTAAACGGTGATACTGCTAGGGCCTCAACTAATTCGATGCCAGCACCACGCATTAACTTAGGCCAATGTGAACGAAAGAAGCGCATACTGCCCGCAGAATCAAGTAACAAGCGAATTCTAACACCACGTTTAGCCGCTTGAATTAAAGCAACGCCCACTTCATCAGCAAGCCCACCAGGGTTCCAGATATAAAATTCAAGGTGGATTGAGTGTTGTGCATTATTTATGTCCTTAACCAATGAACGTAAAATTTCTTGTGGCGATGATTGCAAGGAAAGATCATTACCAATAAGCCCAGGTATACCTAATCGATTTTCACATAAATTACTGATCGGCTTAGCAACAAGGCTCATTTCCTGAGGTTGATGTCCTGGACAATCATTGAGTTGTTTAAACCAATTAGCAAAAGGCAAAAACATTTCACGTGCACGCTCAGCTCGCTTTTTACCAAGATTTAATTCACCAAATAATAAATATGCAATTACCCCACCGATAGGTACGATGTAAATGATCATCATCCACGCTAGTGATACTCCAACTACACGACGTTTAAATACGACGCGAACAGTAACCGATGCGATGAGTAACCAATAGGCGAAAACGCCAATCCACGTTAAGACTTGATAAAATTGTTCCATCAAATGACTTCATTGCTTTAATAATACGTTATAGATATATAGTGCATTGAAAAGTGAAAAAAACCTAGTATTTAGGGTGTTTATTAACAAAAATTGGGTGAGATATCAGTTTTTAACTGTTTAATTAAATATATAAATTGGACCAAATATTAATTATTGAAAATTATAAAGAGAAGCATTTATTAGATAGAGATATACCATTTTTCTCCGGTGTTAATTTCACCCCCTGACTTTTCCTTTGATATTGTGCTGGTATACTCGCTCGCTCTTTTGTTGTAAGGCTGCCCTATGTTTACTCTTATTTACCAACACCCTGATTTTTTAGTTATTAATAAGCATCCAGGTATCAGTGTTCATAAAGATGACAATGATCAGCCGTTACTCGCAGCTGTTGCTGAACACACCGGCGATGAAAAGCTGTATTTGATCCATCGTCTAGACAAAATGACATCAGGTTTACTGCTGCTTGGACGTAATAAAGAAGCGGCATCGATCCTATCTTCAAATTTTGCTGAGCGGGTGGTCGAAAAGTTTTATGTAGCAATAGGCACCAAAAAGCCAAAGAAAAAACAAGGTGTGGTGATTGGTGATATGACTCGCTCACGTCGCAGTAGCTGGAAATTAGAAAGTACGAAGGAAAATCCAGCCATTACTCAGTTTTTCTCAACAGCTGCAGGTGAAGGACGACGTTTATTTCTCTGTAAGCCGCATACAGGAAAAACGCATCAGATCCGTGTTGCATTACGTAGTGTGGGTTCTGGTATTACTGGCGATGATATTTATGGCACTGAAACGTCAGATCGTGGTTACTTACATGCTTATGCACTGTCTTTTCCTTATAAGGGCGAAACACAGCGTTTTATTTGTCCACCAACAGACGGTAAATTGTGGCAAGTCGCTGAGACACAACAGGCGTTAAGCGATTGGAATCAGCCATGGCAATTAGAGTGGCCAACATTAGCTTATAAAAAGGCGAGTGTATAAATCTTTGTATGGATGCTGTGTTTTTCTGCAGTTTATTTAGAACTGTAGAAATCCTCAGCAACTAGCATCAGCACATATTCTTGGTGCTATAACTATCAATAAGCTTAACGTATAATGGCTGTCTAGGATCACCTAGCAAGAGAAAAAACATGCGTATTGTCCGCTCACGAGCTCATAGAAAACAACGTCGTAATCAACGCCAACTTCGACATTGTCGGTATCGGGCTCAGCAGTTTTTTCAATTAAAGTATGCTACGTTTTATTTCCCTTACCTCCCTGAATTAAAACAGACTAACGATGGTATTTTTCAATTATCATCGCATTTAATTTACCGTAATTATCCTGCATTTATACCGCATTGTTTACCTAAAAAAATCACTACTTCAGTGTTGCCAACGGCTCTATTATTAGCGGCTTGAGTAATATAAGACATGGAAACTGGTATTCTTGTGGCCAGTGGTTAAAATAGCGCCCTTAATTCACTATATAGTTTGAAATTATGGAAATAAGTGCATTACCCACTTTAGAAGCTCATCTACTCACAGCCTTGTCTTCACCGCCAAATGAAGTTCGCCGACTCTTTCATGGCCGTGGACGTTGCTGGCAAGGGTTAGAGCAAATAACGGTTGATTGGCTACAAGGTCAAGTACTTGTTTCCTTGTTTAAAGAGCCATCTCCTGAGTTCTTAGCTGAACTTACCACTTTGCTGAATAAACTGACTAAAACAGCAGAATGGCAAAACAGTGGTGCGACATCGCTATTGCTTCAACATCGTGATCGCGAAGGATCTCCGATGGACGTGATGTGGGGTGATACGTCTGAATATCAAGATGTGATTGAAAGTGGCTTAGTGTACAAGCTGGATCTTGGACGTAAGCAAAATAACGGCTTATTTCTTGATATGCGCTTTGGTCGTGATTGGGTTCGTGAGCAAGCAGCGGGTAAACGCGTGTTAAATTTATTCGCTTACACCTGTGGTTTCTCGGTTGCTGCAATTGCTGGTCGCGCAGAGCATGTTGTAAACCTTGATATGGCAAAAGCGGCATTAAGCCGTGGTCGTGATAATCACCATTTAAATAAACATGATTTAAAGAAAGTTAGTTTCTTAGGCCATGAATTATTTAAATCATGGGGTAAGGTGCGCAAATATGGCCCATACGATCTCATTATTATTGATCCACCATCATTTCAGAAAGGGAGCTTTGCGCTCACGAAAGATTATCAAAAGATCTTACGTCGCTTACCTGAATTGTTAACCGAAAACGGTACAGTGTTAGCGTGTGTGAATGATCCTAGCATTACTTCAACTTTCTTAATTGAAGGTATGGCAGCAGAAGCACCAGAGCTCGTGTTTGAAAAACGTCTTGATAATCCACCCGAGTTTAAAGATATTGAGCCAGAAGGTGGTTTAAAGGCATTGGTATTCCAACGCAACTAATTGAAAAATAGAAAATAGCGATAACCATTATCTTATCCCTTATGTTTTAAATATAAGGGATTTTTTATATCTAATTGCTACGCTTCTAGTGATAAAAATGGATAAAGTGCCACATTGCCATATATTCAACCTTACTAACTTGTTCATAATTAAGGTAATGTTGCAATTTTACAGCTGCTGACAAATACTGAAAAGACAGCATATAAAAATAAAAACGTAGGATTGTTAGTTCGTTTAGGGTAGCCACATAACAAAACATCGATTAAGGATGAGTCATTATGTTTAAGTCTTTTTTTCTCGAACGACGCTGGTTTTTATGGTCGATTTTTGGAAGCGCATTAATACTTTATGGTACTTGGTATAGTGTACAAATTACAGTTGAAGTCAATGAATGGTATGGATCTTTTTACAATTTACTTCAAAAGGCAATGACAACGCCAAACTCAGTGAAGTTTGAAGAAATACTTGCGGGAACCTTAGAATTTTTCAACATAGTGTCTTTGTATATCATTATTGCCGCTTTCTTAGAGTTTTTTACTAAGCACTTCGTGTTCAGATGGCGAACAGCAATGAATGATTATTACACCTCTCATTGGGATAAGATCCGTCATATAGAAGGGGCATCACAGCGTGTACAAGAAGACACAATGAGGTTGGCAGCGATCCTTGAAACATTAGGGGTTAGTTTTTTACGTTCAGTCATGTTGCTTGTTGCTTTTTTACCTCTATTGTGGACGTTAAGTGAGAATATCAAAGAACTACCTTGGATAGGGCCCGTTGAGCATTCCCTGGTTTATTTAGCCATCATTATTTCTGTTTTTGGAACAGGGCTTCTCGCTATTGTAGGAGTTAAACTTCCGGGGCTTGAGTTTAATAATCAAAAAGTTGAAGCCGCGTATCGTAAAGAGCTTGTACATGGTGAGGATCATCTGGAGCGAGCGCAGCCTGAAACACTTAAAGAACTGTATTCAAACGTTAGGAAAAATTACTTCACATTGTTCAAGCATTATCTGTATTTTGATATTGCTAAGTTTTCTTATCTTCAATATACAATGATTATACCTCTCATTGCGATGGGACCTGCTATTGTTTCCGGTGCACTGACTTTAGGGCTCTTTACACAAATTTCTAATGCTTTCAGTAAAGTAGAAGAATCATTCCAATATTTGGTGCATTCTTGGAAGACTATTGTTGAATTGATGTCGATTTATAAGCGTTTGAAAGCATTTGAAATACAAATAAACGAGGCCATTGCGGCTTCAGAAGTAACGATAGACGAGCAAATTTAAATATACCTATCAATATTGAAAAGCCCGTGCCAAATGATTATTGGTACGGGCTTTTTATCGCTATGGAAATGAATATTAATTCAGTTCTTCACAAGAGTCTTTAGATACTGCTTGCTGCGCCATTGTACGACCACTGATATCTTTGATCGTAATTAGGTAATTTACGCCGCTATCAAATAAAGGTTGTATTTCTTTGTTATTACAGTAGTTTCTTGCAGCCGTTTTGGCAGCATTGGATGGCGAAACACGACTTTTTCCACCATAAAGAACATTAATTTTAACGGTATTTCCTGACGCGTAGGCTTGGGTTATTTGATAGGCATCAATTTTTGGATAAGGTGCTTTACTATCAATTGCTGCCGCGCGGCTTTTTGCTAATGTTTCTGCAATTTGTTGCTTTTCATGAGAAGCACAGCCACTAAGCAGTAATAAACCTAATGATGCGGTGATTAGCGCTTTGCTTATAGTTAATTTCACAATCTCGCCCTTAAATAAATTATGGAAGCACTTTTTTGAATGGCTTCACAATCACATTAGCGTATACGCCTGCATCAATATAAGGGTCAGCGTCAGCCCATTGTTGTGCTTGTTCTAAAGAAGCAAATTCCGCAATAACAGTAGAGCCTGTAAATCCGGCATCACCTGGGTTCTCACTATCAATAGCAGGCATAGGCCCTGCAACTAACAATCGACCTTGTTCTTGTAAATCTTGTAAACGTGCAAGGTGTTTTTCACGAACGCTCATACGTCGCTCTAAGCTATTTTCAACATCTTGAGAAAAAATGACGTACCACATTATTGTTCTCCCTAATAAATATCAGAAGTGATAGCACTAAGGTATCGCTGGCTATCTTGTTGTTCTATTTCCCCATAGTAACCAATAAAAAAAGCACTAACTAGGCGTTAGTGCTTTTTTGTCGGTTAATGTTGTACTTGTTAGCGAAATAGCGCCTTGTCTTATTACGCTTTTACAATTGGGCGCGGACGACCTTCGCTATTAATTGCAACATAATTAAATGTTGCTTCGCATACACGGTATCGATCACCGACAGTCTCAACATCGACAGGTTTTACCCAAACTTCAAGACCTATGCTCATGGATGTATTGCCAATGCGTTTACACTCACCGTAACAACAAACCACGTCACCAACACTAACAGGGGCTTTAAACTCTATTTTATCAACAGAGACAGTCACAACACGCCCGCCAGAAATTTCTTTGGCAAGGATCGCGCCTGCTAAGTCCAATTGGGACATGATCCAACCACCAAATATATCACCATTGGCGTTGGTGTCGGCTGGCATGGCAAGCGTGCGAAGCAGAAGCTGTCCGCGAGGGATATTATTTTTAGTGTTCATGATTTACAACTTTACTGGTTATTGTCACTTTTCGGTAAGTGGCGATAAATGTAGCCACCGGTGAGGAAGGTAAAGAGCAGCGTTAATGCTAATAGCCCAAATACCTTAAAGTCTACCCATATATCTAGCGGGAAATTGAATGCAATATAGATGTTTACTATAGCGCAGACAACAAAAAACACACTCCAAGCAAGGTTAATACGTAACCAAATTGATTCAGGTAAGGTAATTTCTTTCCCAAGCATACTTTTGATCAGTGGTTTACCCATAAATTGGCTGATAAGTAATGCTAAAGCAAAGATGGCGTAGATGATGGTGACTTTCCACTTTATGAAATTTTCGTCATGGAGGAAAATGGTTAAACCACCAAAAACAGCCACTAATACGAAAGTAACAAGTTGCATTTTTTCGACTTTTTTATAGATAAACCAAGTCAACGCTACCTGAACCGCTGTTGCTGCAATTAAAGCGCCTGTGGCGATAAAAATGCCACTCGTTTTGAATAAAATAAAGAAAATGATAAGGGGGATAAAATCTAATAATTGTTTCATTACAACAACTCATTTCTAATAATTAATAAGAGTATACCCTTTTAGTATGGTGAATGAAAAAGAGCGAAGAAAAAGCGACGCCTATTTTTGTTAGATGGGCGTTGCTAAGAAAAGGATAGTAGTGCTTTATTACTTAGTAGGTTCTTGATCGATAAGCCTATCAACAATCACCGCACAAGCAGCATCACCAGTGATATTAAGTGCTGTTCTTATCATGTCAAAGATCCGATCAAGTGCAAATAACAGTGGTAGACCTTCAATGGGGATGCCAGCTGAAAGCAAAACGGCAACCACAAGGAAAGATGGGCCAGGGACACCTGCTTGTCCAACTGCGCCTAAAGTGGATGTCAAAATGATGGCGACATAGGCGCCTATGGTTAAATCAACTTGGAATATTTGAGCAAAGAAAGTTGCAACTAAACCATAGTAAATGGCATTACCACTCATATTAATTGTCGCCCCTAATGGCAGAACGAATGATGCGGTAGCGTTACTGACCTTTAATTCTTGTTCACACGTTTCCATGTTAACCGGTAATGTTGCCATAGAAGAAGCGGTTGAAAGGGCTACAATCTGTGGCTTTTTCATGGCGGATAAAAATCTGAGTGCAGAGGTTTTACTCAATATTTTTACTAGCAGGGGATAGAACACAAAACCGAAGATAGCAATGGCGGCAACATAAACAATAAACAGTTTAAAGACCACCATCAATGCATCAAAACCAAAGGTGCCGACCGCATCTGCCATTAAACCAAATACGCCCAGCGGTGCTATTTTCATCACAACGTTAATCATCCATACCATAGCATCAACGATGGCATTAATACCGTTGATTAAAGGTTCTCGTCGCTCTTTTTCTAGTTTAGAAACAGCGATACCAAAAAATAGACAAAACACTAAGATCTGTAAAATATTAGCTTCGGTTAAAGACTGGAATACGTTAGTCGGGATCATCCCTAATACGGTATTCCAAAACGTTGGCAGCTCGCCTTTGTCGGCATAGGTTTTAGCAAAGAGACCTGACACCGCATTAAGATCAATCCCGATACCGGGTTTGAAAATATGCCCCATTCCCAAAGCAAGTATGACTGCGATAGCGGAGGTAAATATAAAAAAGAGCAGAGTGGTTATGCCTACTTTACCAGCAGATTGACTGTTACCTAATCCTGCGGCACCTGAAATGATAGCAACAGCGACCAATGGAATAACTAACATTTTGATTAGGTGGATAAAAATACTGCCCAACGGCGCAAACATTGAAGCCGAATGCCCCATCATCGCGCCAACAAATGCGCCAACGAACATGGCAATAACAACTTGTACGCCAATATTTTTCATTAAACTTCCATTATTTTGCACAGTATCGACCTCTAAAGTATTGATGCAAAAGTGTAGTAAGCATAGTTGTGTTTATTTGGTTTTAATCGTTACGCGAATGTGTATTGGGTATGTCTTTACATGCAATGATCATTGTTCGCAATCACGAGGATTGAGGTTTTCTGTTGATCGTTGAAAAAGAGTGGTAGCAATATGCATATATTAGAGTAATTGCTTATCGTTTGATGGCTTTTTATTGCATGGTTAAGTTAAAATGAACCCTTTCTTTATAGTGTTTCTTATTTCTTAATCTGGAGGCATCAATGAAATACTTATCAATCAAGGCGTTTATTCAACACTATGGAAAAATGGGTCTGATACTCTGTTTGGGACAAGCATTTCTGTTATTGGTTATTATCGTTTTCAATACGATAACAATTATTAATCATTTACCAAGCGTGTGTTATTTAAATAAAGTGTCTCATGTGACATCAATTTCTTACACATTGATATGCCTTGTTTTCTTGTACTACACGATTACAAGTTTCTTTAATCGCATTCGTTTGTTGTTCAACATTTGCCTTGTCGTTAACTTTTTTCTTTTCCTTGCTTTTGTTTTTAAGCTTAGTGTGAGTTGTGTATAAGTCGTCAATAACGCGCTATTAACGGTATTGAGAATTCTCTTATATTGTCATCAAGTATGTCTTCAACGTTACTGTCTTTATTATTGGTGATAGATTTAAAGCACTCTTTTTCGTTAACGATAGCTATATAAAAAAGCCCATACATAAACAGCATCAGTAAGCTGAAATGTATGGGCTTATTACATTCGTTAGAATGCGTTATTTACTTGCTGCTTTCATCGATGAAATGAATGCAGATAATTTTTCTAACATTACAGTGTTGTTTTCAAGATTTTGCTCGATAATTTTCACGACTGCTGAGCCTGAGATTGCGCCTGCAGCACCTGCAGTGATCGCCTCTTTAACTTGCTCTGGCGAAGAAATACCAAATCCTAAAATAGCTGGCGGCGCGTTATGTGCTTTAAGGCTAGATAACAAGTGATCGATTGGCATTCCAGCTTTAGTTTCAGCACCCGTTACACCTGCGCGTGATAACAAGTAAGTGTAACCACCACCGAGTTCAGAGACCGCTTGTAGTGTTGCATCATCAGCATTAGGTGGCGCAATAAAAATAGGGTGAACACCGTATTTATTTGCCGCATCACGAAACTCTTGTGATGCATTAACGGGAACATCTGCAATTAATACTGAATCCACTCCAGCTTTTGCACATTGCTGATAAAAGTTATCGATACCAGCGGCAAACACAAGGTTGGCGTACATCAATAACCCGACTGGCACGTCAGGGTATTTTTGACGAATTTGTGTTAGTAACTCAAAACACAAGGTTGGTGTGGTGCCTGATTCTAATGCGCGGATGGTCGCACCTTGAATGGTAGGGCCATCAGCGAGAGGATCTGAAAATGGAATACCTAACTCTAAAGCATCAGCGCCAGATTCAACCAAGGTATCAATGATCTTCATTGATTGTTCTGGTGTTGGATCGCCAATGGTAACAAAAGGCACAAAAGCGCCTTCATTGCGCTCAGCTAATGTGCTGAATAATTGTTGATAACGATCCATTATATTGCTCCTTTTTCCTGCAAAATATCGTGAACAGTAAAGATATCCTTGTCACCACGACCTGATAAGTTAACCACTAGCAATTGTTCTTTTTCTGGTTCTGCATGAATAAGCTTCATGGCGTAAGCTAATGCATGAGCAGACTCGAGCGCGGGAATGATCCCTTCATTACGGGCGAGCAATTGGAATGCATCTAGTGCTTCATCATCAGTCACAGAGCCGTATTCAGCACGACCTGTTGCATTTAAGTGAGCATGTTGTGGACCGACAGATGGAAAATCAAGACCTGCTGATACAGAGTAAGACTCTTCAACTTGACCGTGTTGATCTTGCATCAGTGGTGCTTTCATACCAAAGAAAATACCTAAGGTACCGTGTTTAAGAGGCGCACCATGCATATCGGTATCTAAACCTTTACCGGCAGGCTCTACACCAATCAGTTTCACATCTGTTTCTTCAATGAAATCCGAGAACATACCGATGGCATTTGAACCACCACCGACACAAGCAATAACCGCATCAGGTAGGCGACCTTCTTTCTCTACGATCTGGGCTTTCGTTTCTTCACCAATAATATGCTGGAATTCTCGTACAATCGTTGGGAATGGGTGAGGGCCCGCCGCTGTACCTAGCAAGTAGTGTGCTTTGTCATAACTTGCAGACCAATCGCGCATTGCTTCATTACAAGCATCTTTTAAGGTTGCAGAGCCTGAGTGGACAGGAATGACTTCTGCGCCCATCAACTTCATACGGAATACGTTAGGGCTTTGACGTTCAACATCTTTAGCACCCATATAAACGCGGCATTTAAGGCCGAGTAGTGCACAAGCAAGCGCAGTTGCAACACCGTGTTGACCGGCACCAGTTTCAGCGATGATCTCATTTTTACCCATGCGCTTAGCGAGTAATGCTTGACCTAAAACTTGGTTTGTTTTGTGCGCGCCACCGTGTAATAAATCTTCACGTTTCAGGTATAGCTTTGTTTTTGTCCCTTTCGTCAAGTTCTGACATAGCGTTAGGGCAGTTGGACGACCAGCGTATTCTTTAAGTAGTGTAATAAATTCTTGTTGAAAACTTGGATCTTGCTGCGCTTCAATAAACGCATCTTCCAATTGGTCTAATGCAGGCACTAAAATTTGTGGTACATACTGACCACCAAATTCGCCAAAAAAGGCATCTAATTTACTCATAATTATTTATCGTCCTTAATATTTTTGATTGCCGCGAATGCCGCACTCAATTTATTCGGGTCTTTTTTACCTGGCGCACTTTCCACACCAGAATTTAAATCAAGGCCATCAAATCCTAATGCTGCCGCTTGTTGTGCGTTGTCTGCATTTAAGCCACCAGCCAGTAATATACCTTTGCGATCGCCGCTTTGGATCAACGACCAGTCGAAGCTTGTCCCTGTACCACCTGTTTGATTACCTACTTTACTATCTACAAGGTGTTTATCAACTTGGTATGCTGATAAATCAGGTAAAGCATCTGACACCCCGTGCGCTTTCCAAATTTTACATTGAGCTGGAAGTTGTGCTTTTAACTCATTAATATATTGCTGCGTTTCTGTGCCATGTAGCTGTACAACACTGAGTGCAAGTTGTTTTGCTGTATCGACAATTGTTTCAAGCTCTGCATTTTGGAAAACACCAACATAATCGAGTGGGGCGCCTGTCATCACATGGCGTGCTTGCTCGATATCAACACAGCGAGGAGAGTTAGAAACAAAAATTAAACCACCGTAAACGGCACCATTTTGGTAAGCGATGGTGGCGTCTTTGGCTTCGGTTAATCCGCAGACCTTGTTATCACCAAGTAACACACGGCGTACCGCAAGATCGAGGTTATCTTCAGCCATTAACGAGCTACCAATTAAAAAGCCATTGGCATATTGAGATAACTGGCGAATTTCTTGATTGCTATAAATACCAGATTCTGAAATCACAATCGTGTCTGGTGATAATTTCGGAGCAAGCTGCTTGGTGCGGTCTAAATTAATACTTAAATCGCGTAAATTACGGTTGTTAATACCGACAACTTTCGCTTTTAAGTTAATCGCACGTTCAAGCTCTTCTTCGTTACTCACTTCGGTCAAAATGCCAAGGTTTAATTGATTGGCAACATCAGCAAGGGTTTGGTATTCCTCGTCATTAAGGACCGACAGCATAAGTAAAATAGCATCAGCTTGATAGTGACGAGCTAAATAGACTTGATAGGTATCAACCATGAAATCTTTACATAGTACGGGTTGGCGTACTTGATCACGGACTTGAGGGAGAAACTCAAAGTTACCTTGGAAGTATTTTTCATCGGTTAAGACTGAAATCGCACTGGCGTAGTTATTGTAAACGCCAGCAATGTAATCAAGATTAAAATCGTCTCGGATCAAGCCTTTTGATGGTGAGGCTTTTTTACATTCAAGAATGAATGCAGGGCGCTCTACACCATTATCAGTATTGGATGATAACGCTTGGTAGAAGTCGCGATCACTTGGGACGAGATCATGAATAAATGAATCGAGTGGTTGTGATGCTTTACGTGTTTCTACCCAAATTCTTTTGTCAGCAACAATTTTTGCTAATACTGTTTCCATGATTATCCTCGTGCTGCCAATTTTTCCACTAATTCAAAAGCTTTGCCTGATTGCATGACTTCAATGGCTTGTTGTGTATTTTGTTTAAGATCTTCTTGACCGAATAAACGCAATAGTAGGGCTACATTGACGGCCACCGCACCAACTTGGGCTGGCGTACCTTTACCGGTTAAAATGTTAGTGATGATGGCGCGGTTCTCTTCAGGTTCGCCGCCTTTAATCGCTTCTAACGGGTAGGTGTCCAAACCGAAATCAGCGGGAGTTAGGGTGTATTCTGTAATTTCGCCATTAATGATTTCCGCAACATGGGTTTCGCCATGAATAGCCACTTCATCTAAACCACTACCGTGAACCACAGCCGCACGCTTCATGCCCATGGTAGCCATGGTTTCTGCAATCGGACGAACGAGGCTATTGTCGTAAACCCCCATAAGTTCGATGTTAGGTTTTGCTGGGTTAATTAAAGGCCCCAGTACATTGAAGATGGTGCGGGTTTTCAATGTTTGGCGTACAGGCATAGCGTGGCGTACACCACCGTGATATTCAGGCGCGAATAAGAAACACACACCAAGTTCATCTAGTGCTCCACGCGCGTTTTCTGGTGTCATCGCAAGGTTGATGCCAAATTTATCAAGCAGATCTGAAGAGCCAGATTTGCTTGAAACGCCACGGTTACCGTGTTTCGCCACTTTAATTCCACACGCTGCAGCTACAAACGCTGCTGTGGTTGAAATGTTGATGGTATTGGCACCATCACCACCGGTGCCTACGATATCGGCAAAGTCATAATCTGGGCTTGGGAAGGCGTTGGCATTAGCGACTAAAGCACTTGCGGCTCCAGCAATTTCTTGGGGTGTTTCACCTTTAATTTTCAACGAGGTTAAAACGGCCGAAAGAATGATGGGATCGACCTCACCCTTGATAATGGCATCAAATAGGGTGTGACTCTCTTGTTGGCTCAGAGATTTTTGATCGTAGAGTTTATTGGCAATATCGTAAATTTTGTTATCCATAATCATCGTCCTTAATGCTTTGAATTATTCTTTCCGTTAGATGTTGTTACCCAATTTAAGGTCTGTGTTAAAAGCTCCGCCCCTTGTGTCGTTAGGATTGACTCCGGGTGGAATTGAAAGCCACATACCTTATCTTCTTCGTTCAGTACAGCCATGACTAAGCCATTAACATCGGCGATAGTCTCTAGGCTATCAGGCACTTCTGTTGCGACTAAAGAATGGTAACGTGCAATAGAGAGAGGATTCGGTAAATTGCCAAACACTGCATGTTGGTTGTGGCTCATCATTGCAGCTTTCCCATGGACAATTTCACCTGCGCCTGAAACTTTACCGCCGTAAGCTTCAACAATCGCTTGTTGTCCTAGGCAAATACCAATCATTGGTACTTTACCTTTCACGCGTTGGATCAGTTCGGGCATACATCCCGCATCAGCTGGTACACCAGGACCGGGGGATAACACTAAAACAGGATTGCTTTTAGCACTAAGTGACTTTTCTACTTGCTCTGCCGTTAAGTTATTACGGTAAATGGTGACTGGATGACCGAGAGAGCGAAACTGATCAACAAGGTTGTAAGTAAACGAATCAAAGTTGTCGAGTAGCACAATATGGGCTGGGGTTGCGTTTGTCATTGTGGTTCTCCTTAACCTTGATGTGCTGTGCGAATAGCGTTAATGACTGCTTGCGCTTTGCCACGCGTTTCATCGGCTTCTGCTTGTGGAATGGAGTCGTAAACCACGCCAGCACCCGCTTGAACACTCGCAATACCATTCTCAACATAGGCTGAGCGGATCACGATACAAGTATCCATATCACCGTGACCAGTAAGATAACCGACAGCACCGCCATAACTACCACGACGGCGTTGTTCAACATCACGGATAAGCTGCATAGCTCGGATTTTCGGTGCCCCTGTCAATGTGCCCATGTTCATACAGGCTTGGTACGCATGAAGGGCATCAAGATCGCCACGCAATTGACCAACCACTCGAGAAACTAAGTGCATGACATGGCTGTAACGATCAACTTTGAGTAAATCTGCTACATAGCGGCTTCCTGCTTCACTGATCCTTGCGACATCATTACGTGCTAAATCCACTAACATCATGTGTTCAGCATTCTCTTTTTTATCGCAACGTAGCTCTAATTCAATACGACCATCTAAATCAAGGTTAATTGATCCGTCGCTGTTTTTGCCTCGTGGTCGAGTACCAGCAATCGGGTATATCTCTACTTGGTTTGAATCTGAACAATATTTCAGTGCACTTTCAGGAGAGGCGCCAAACAGGGTAAATTCTGAGTCTTGTAAAAAGAACATGTAAGGGCTTGGATTACCAATTTTCAATGCTTTATATGCTGCGAGCGTTGAAGGGCATGGCAAAGTAAATTGGCGTGACGGCACTACTTGGAACACATCGCCATTGATAACGTATTGTTTAAGATCGTTAACGGTTTGGCAGAAATCTTCATCGCTAATAGACGCCTCTGGCTCACATTTGTCTAATACTTGTGCGGGTGGCACAGGCTGAGGGTTTAAACAGATCTCTTTAATCGTTTGCAGGCGACGACTCAAATCATGATAGCTATTGGTGTAGTGCTCGCCACCAAATAAAGTTGCTTGCAGCGTGCCTTTACGACGTTGGTGATCGATAATCAACAAGGTTTCGGCAATATAGAAAATATAGTCAGGACAGTTATTGTCTTGCTTCACTTCTGGTAGCGGCTCAAAATCAGCGACTAAGTCATACGCAAATAGACCACCTAAGAATAAGGCTTCTTTTGGGTGGTGCTTGGTATCAAAGGCATGTTGGATCAAACGTAGAGCATCGAATGATGAAGTTTGGCGTAAGCGGCTATCCTCATCAATATCATGAGCGTGGGATGGAAATACCAAGGTTAATGTTTTTCCATCTAGTGCGGCATGAATATCGTTAGGCAGTTGGCTTTGTAAATGTGTAATGACATTCACACCATTACTGGTTAGTGCTTCCAATGTGACTTCTTTACCGCGGCAAACAATACGTACTGCTGCATCAACAAGCATTAAGCTCTTTAAATCTTGCTTAGAATCAACTTCTGCTGATTCTAATAAAAGGTTGTGCGGGCGATCGCCACAAACTGAAAAGTACAGTTCAGTGGGATCGGCAACATAAGGTACATCAAGGCTGAGAAGATTGATCTCATTAGCCGCTAATGTATTTTGCCCTAGTGGATGATTTCCTATTGAGTGAGTATTCACAGCGTTCTCCCTGCCGCTTCCACAAACGGTTTTAATTCCTGCATTAATTGTTCAAACATTGGTGCGGTTAATGCTTGATGACCATCAGATAAGGCTTCACATGGATTTAAATGTGATTCGACAATGATGCCATCGGCGCCAACAGCAGCTGCTGCGCGTGAGAGTGGGATCACTAACTCACGGATACCTGTTCCATGGCTTGGGTCGACCAGCACGGGCAAATGGGTATGTTGCTTTAAATAAGCGACAGCATTGAGATCCAATGTATTTCTGGTTGCTGTCTCAAACGTTCTAATACCACGTTCACACAAAATGATATTTGGGTTACCTGCATCATATATATATTCAGCAGCGAGCAGCAATTCCTCGATAGTGGCTGAAAGTCCGCGTTTGAGCAAGATCGGTTTTTTACTTTCACCGATAATTTTTAACAAGCCATAGTTTTGCATATTTCTCGCACCAATTTGAAAACAATCAATATATTGAGTCATTTTTTCAACTTGGCTCACATCCATAACTTCAGATACGGTAGGTATACCGAGCATGTCATTGGCTTTTTTTAACAATTTTAACCCTTCAATACCTAATCCTTGGAAATCATAAGGGCTGGTGCGAGGTTTATATGCTCCACCTCGTAGTGCCATAGCACCATGAGACTTCACCATTTCAGCCACAGACAATAATTGTTGCTCTGATTCGACAGAGCAAGGGCCTGCAATAACAGCAAAACGATCGCCACCGACCGCAGCAGAGCCAAAACGTACCACTGTGTTGTGGGCTTGGACTTCTCGGCTAACTAATTTGTATTTAGTTAAAATGGGTTTTACCGTTTCAACTAAAGGGTTCGCTTCGATATTTAAGCGTTGTAAAACACGTTCATCACCTAATGCACCTAAAACAATGCGTTCACTGCCAGGCATATATAGCGGTTTTAATCCGACACTGTCGATTTGAGCTAGTAGGCTTTTGGCATCAGCTTCTGTTGCTTGCGGTTTTAAGACAATAATCATGAGGTCATCCTTGTTAATGGTCGCAGTGAAGGCTAGGTGCAGTGCCCGTTTTATTTTTTATTTAGTTAAATTCGGCGTTATAAAAAAGCCCGCATTGATGGCGGGCTCGTTGCTATTTTGCTGAGTTACAGCAATTCACACTGCCCGTAAGTAGGAGTGCCACCACCAATTATTGAAGAAAACGCATTGTTGATTTTGAATTTGCTGTAACATGTAAGAGTCCTATTAGGTATTAGTTACATTTTTTCTATCAGCTAAATGTACGTGATGCCTTTCAAGTAAGTATTGGATACTTGGTATCTGCGTACTAGTAAACTAGTTCACGATTATAAAGTCAAGAATAAAACTTATGTTGTTTGATTTACATAGCCATACTACAGCGTCTGACGGTCGCTTAACGCCGCAAGAATTAGTTCGACGAGCCGTAGATATGCGGGTCGACATCCTGGCAATTACTGATCACGATACGGTTGCAGGCCTACACGAAGCGCATACTGTGATAGAGCAAGAAGCTTTGCCTATTACGTTAATCAACGGTATTGAAATCTCTACCGTGTGGCAAAACTTTGATATTCATATTGTTGGGCTTAATATAGACCCACAAAATCCAACGTTAGTGACGTTTATTGAACAGCAAGTAGAGCGTCGACTTGAACGTGCTAAAGAAATTGGTGCGCGACTTGAAAAAAACAGAATGCCAGGGGCATTTGAAGGCGCGGCTAAACTTGCGGGTGATGCATCGATCACTCGTGCACATTTCGCCCGTTGGATTGTTGAACAAGGTTATGCGAAAACCATGCAGGCGGTGTTTAAGAAATTCTTAACACGCGGAAATCCGGGTTACGTACCACCAAACTGGTGCACTATCGCCGATGCTATTGATGTGATTCATGCCGCCGGTGGTAAAGCGGTTATTGCCCATCCAGGCCGTTATAATATGACGGCAAAATGGCTTAAGCGATTAATCCAGCATTTCATTGAAGCTGGTGGTGACGGTATGGAAGTATCACAGCCTCAGCAAGGGCCGCAAGAACGACGTACCTTAGGGGATTACGCCATACAATTTAATTTACTTGCTTCACAAGGGTCCGATTTTCATTACCAATCACCTTGGACGGAATTAGGACGTAATTTGTGGCTCCCTAAAGATGTTCCAGCGATTTGGCATGATTGGGAAGTTGAGAAAAAGCGAGTAGAGGTAGAAATTCAGGCTGAGCCTGCTGCCTCAAAGGAGGAATAATGAGTCAATTTTTTTATGTTCACCCAGAAACACCCCAAACGCGTTTGATTAAACAAGCGGTAGAAATTATTAAAAATGGCGGCGTTGTCGTTTATCCAACAGATTCTGGTTATGCCCTTGGTTGTCAGTTAGAAAACAAACAAGCATTAGAGCGTATTTGTCAGATCCGTCGTTTAAACGAAAAGCACAACTTTACTTTGTTATGCCGCGATTTATCTGAGCTATCTTTGTACACCCGTGTTGATAATATCGCTTTCCGTCTTTTACGTAATAACACCCCAGGCGCATACACCTTTATATTTAAAGGAACAAAAGAAGTACCTCGCCGTTTAATGAATGCTAAGCGTAAAACGATTGGTATTCGTGTACCTGATAATGCGATAGCACTGGCGTTACTTGAAGCGCTAGGTGAGCCACTGATGTCAACCAGTCTTATTTTACCGGGTAATGAAACAACAGAAGCGGATCCCGATGAAATTCGCGATAAGTTAGAACATGCTGTTGATTTGATTATGCATGGTGGTTACTTAGGTGAGCAGCCAACAACAGTGATTGATTTCAGTGAAGGTGAAATTAATATTGTGCGAGTTGGTGCAGGTGATGTGACACCGTTTGAATGATCTAGAACGTTCTAAACCTAGGTAAATCTAATAAAAGCAAATAGTTAGTTTCTAGCTGTTTGCTTTTTTGTTTTTATTCCTATTTTATTTGTTTGATTTTCCTGTAACTAACCTCGCAATCGACTATCTTTTTATAGCTAACTTTGCCGTTTTTTGGCATAATGCGCGCCCACATTCTGATAAAAAGTGAGTTGCTAATGCCTCACACAGAATCCAAATTAATGCTATTCGCATAAATGGTTTTGGTTAAGTAACAGTCTGATTTTAAATTGGAAAATATTATCCGGAATCTTTTGATGAGTATTTCGACGCCTGTGAAGGCGACAAAGGTTTGTCTATAATGAGTGAAAAATTACAGAAGGTATTGGCACGAGCTGGCCAAGGATCACGTCGTGAAATCGAATTAATGATCCAAAACGGTCGAGTCAGTGTTGATGGTGTCGTTGCTAAACTTGGTGATCGTCTTGAAGATTTATCAGTAAGTGTTCGTATTGATGGTCATAACATTGAGCTGATCTCTTCTGATGAAGAAATTTGCCGTATTCTTGCTTACAACAAGCCAGAAGGTGAGCTATGTACTCGTCACGACCCTGAAGGCCGCCGTACTGTATTTGATCGTCTTCCTCGCTTAAACACAGGTCGCTGGGTATCAGTAGGCCGTCTTGATGCGAACACCTCAGGTTTATTGTTGTTCACAACAGACGGTGAACTTGCTAACCGCTTAATGCACCCAAGCCGCACGGTTGAACGTGAATACATGGTTCGTGTATTTGGTGAAGTGACTGAGCAAATGGTAAAGAACGTTGTTAAAGGTGTTGAACTAGAAGATGGTTTAGCACGTTTTGAAGATGTTGTTTACGCTGGTGGTGAAGGTATGAACCATACCTTCTACGTAGTGATCACTGAAGGTCGTAACCGTGAGGTTCGTCGTTTATGGGATTCGCAAGGTGTTACTGTTAGCCGTCTTAAGCGTGTTCGTTACGGTGATGTTTACCTAACGAAAGATATGCCTCGTGGTGGTTGGAGTGAGCTTGAACTAAAAGAAGTGAATGAACTTCGTGCAACAGTTGAGCTTCCGCCTGAGACTGAAACAGCATTAACTGTTGAAGGTCAAAAGCGTAAAAAAGGCATTCGTCAGATCCGTCGTGCTGTTCGTCGTCACGAAGAGCGTGTAGAAACGGGCGGTGCTCGCGGTCGTCGTGGTCGTGGTAACGATCGTCGTAACCCTGGCTCTAGTCGTAATGCTGAAGTTGAAGCTCAATCAAACGAGCATCGTGGTAATGGTCGTTCACAACCAGCAAAAGGTCGTGATAATCGTGACAGTCGCGATAACGGTAAGCCACAATCAGCAGGTCGCCCACAAACATCGGGTAAACCGCAATCATCAGGTAAGCGTAAGCCTTCAGGAAATGCAGCAAATCGCCGTAATCCTTTAGCCAATAAGCCTGCTAAGCCACGTACTCGTAAGTAATTGGTTTAGACTAAATGAATAATTAAAAGCCGACCTAGTGTCGGTTTTTTTGTATCCGGTAAATGACGTGGTATAACTCAAAGAGCAACGGAGTAAAAAGTGTGAATATTGCTGTGGTGCACTTTTCTGTGAAGGGATGCTAAACATATAACGAATAGCCAGTGAGTATAGCAATGTTAGATGCATTGAAAGAGCAACAACGGGGACGATTGATCACGGTCTTTGGCGTGATGGTATTAAGTTTTGATACGCTACTTGTGCGTTTAATTGATAGTAATGAATGGACATTAATTTTCTGGCGTGGCTTCTTACCTGCTGCCATGTTGTTTATTGTGCAGTGGTTTTCAGATAAAAAACTGATCACGCAACATTTACTGCGTCCATCGCTATTAACTTTAATTACTGCTGGATTGTTTAGCGCATCGACCATTTGTTTTGTGTTGTCACTGAATAATACCCAAGTGGCCAGTACGTTAGTTATTACCAATACAGCACCTTTATTTACGGCTGTGATTGGTTTCTTCTTCTTAAAAGAGAAGTTAGATAAGGCAACGATCTTTGCGATCATTATTGCTGTGGGTGGGATAGGGTTAGTGTTCGGCTATCATCCCACCGTTGACGAGTTGAGAGGCGATTCGCTTGCTTTGGTTTCTGCTGTTGCGATAGCTGTCTATCTTGTAGCACTTCGTAAGACCCAAGGGCAATTAGGCTCGATTTATATAATTCTGGCTGGTGTATTTACATCGATTATTTCGCTTTCTGTTGGCGCTAAACCGTTCGCACTGGATATGCAACATGCTATTTATATGTTCTTACTCGGTGGTGTTGTGATCCCATTGTCTTTCTATTTGATTGCACATGGGCCACGTTATTTACCCGCAGCTGAAACCAGTTTGATCTTGTTACTGGAAGTGCTTTTTGGTCCGTTGTTGGTATGGTTGATCATTGGTGAAACACCGACAGACAATGTGTTATTAGGCTCAGCGGTTGTGGTACTGACCTTATCCTGTTTATTTGCTTGGCAGTGGCGAAAACAACTTAAAACACAAAGTCACTAAAACTAGATTTAGCTGTAAAAAAGCCGACAATTGCGTCGGCTTTTTTGTTTATATCATCAATGAGCAGCTTTATTCTTCTTCACAATGACTGTAAGACGATGTTCGCTTAGGCTGAGCATCGATACATTTACCAGAAACATGGCGGCTTTCTGGGCCCATTAGATATACATATAGCGGTATGATATCTTTTGGTGTTTTAAGCTGCTTTGCATCTTCTGCTGGGAAGGCTTTGGCTCGCATTCCTGTTCTTGTTCCGCCAGGATTAATCGCATTTACCTTTACATTGGTGTTGCTTAATTCATCAGCAAGGACTTGCATCATGCCCTCGGTTGCAAATTTTGAAATAGCATAACTGCCCCAAAATGCACGACCACTATGACCAACGGTTGATGTTGTGAAAATAATTCTGCCATCGGACGATTTCTTGATAAGCGGAATAACAGCTTGAGTTAATAAAAACTGTGCTTTCACATTGACTTGCATGACATCATCAAAGGTCGATTCTTCAATTTGTTCTAGTGGGCTAAGTACGCCCAAGATCCCTGCGTTATGTAATACACCATCTAGGCGACCAAATTGTTGCTCGATGGTATCCACCATATCGAGATAGTGTTGTTTAGTCGCACCCATTAAATCTAAAGGGATAATCGCTGGCTTTGTGTAGCCCAGAGTTTCAATTTCATCATAAACAGCTTCAAGTTTTGCGACTGTTCTACCGAGTAAAATAACCGTTGCACCATGGGCTGCATATTGAATAGCGGCTTCGCGTCCAATGCCATCACCGGCACCTGTTACTAAAATGACACGATCTTTAAGAGAATCAGCAGCATTATGGTATTCCACGTTAGCATCCTTCTAATGTTGATTTTTCTTGTTTTTTGGCTGATTATTCGCCGAAGAACCCCACCAAGTATTGAGCTTGGTAACAATATAGATTACTACTAAACAAAACATATCAGAATTTACTCGCTGATTAAATTTCCTTTCATCTTAAGACGTGATCTATAAACCGATTCATTACATTTTTCTGAAAGAGAAGATAGCGATAAACGTGATAACACAGTTACAATAACGGTTGGCACTTTTTACTGCCAACAAAGAGGATTGGATATTGGAATTTTTATTTGATTATGGACTATTTTTCGCCAAAATCGCGACAGTGGTTGTTGCGATTGTTGGTGTATTGGTACTAGTAAAAGCATTGAATGGTCGTCATGGTTCGCAGAAAGGTGAACTGGAAGTGAGCGATCTGACAGAACAATACAAAGACACTGTAAACCAACTTGAATCTCACTTATTTGATAAAGCGTTATTAAAAGCTCGCGATAAAGCGGATAAGAAATCAGAGAAAGAAAAAGATAAAGCACGCCAACAAGAAGTGAAACAAGCGGCTAAAAATGGCAGCTTAGAAACATCACGTGATCCTCGTTTATTTGTTATTGATTTCCACGGTAGTATTGATGCGCGAGAAGTATCGTCATTACGTGAAGAGATCACGGCAATTCTGGCGGTTGCTATCGAAGGTGATGAAGTGCTATTACGCTTAGAAACGGGCGGCGGTATGGTACATGGTTATGGTTTAGCATCATCTCAACTTGATCGTTTAAAAGCGGCAGGTATTAAGCTGACTATTGCAGTTGATAAAGTAGCAGCAAGTGGTGGTTATATGATGGCATGTGTTGCTGATAAAATTGTTTCAGCACCGTTTGCAATTGTTGGCTCAATTGGCGTGATCGCTCAATTACCTAACTTTAATAAGGTATTGAAAAAGAACGATATTGACTACGAGCAAATCACAGCTGGTGAGTTTAAACGTACATTAACTATGTTTGGTGAGAATACTGATAAAGCACGTGAAAAATTCCAGATGGAAATCGAAGAAACTCATGGCTTATTTAAGAATTTTATTGCCGCTCACCGCCCAGATCTCGATCTTGAAAAAGTGGCAACGGGCGAGCATTGGTTCGGCCAACAAGCATTTGAATTAGGCTTGGTTGATCAGATCTCAACCAGTGATGATTTGATCACTGAAGCATGTAAAGACCGTGAAGTACTTAAAGTAAAATACGTACGTCGTAAGAAGCTTACCGAGAAACTAGCAGGCGCATCAAGCGAAGCTGCGGATAGTTTACTGATGAAGTGGGTTGCGCGCGGTCAGCGTCCATTTATGTAAGTATTTATATTCGTAGATTAAAAACCCGCTTGATGCGGGTTTTTTTATTCTCATCCGTTTTAGCTTGCTAGCGTAAACTGAGGAGAGAGTTTGTGTGCGAGCATTTTGAACATATTGAAAACAACAGTGGTGTTTGGTGTTGGTAATCCTTCATCATCAAGGAAATATTCACCTTTGAAAATTAATACACCATCGCGCTCTTCTACAGAAGTTGCACGCATCCCGTCAATATAAGACTCTTGATCTTGAATGATTTGGTTAGCAATCATTAGTAAATCAGTTGATGAAATTGGTTTTTTATCACTCATAGTAAAGTCTCAAACAATCGAATAGCCTGCATAGTCTATTTAACTTAATTGAATAAAACAAATAAACAAAAGTGTAGAGTGTTTATTATTTAATCAATATTAAGGTTTGTTTTGTTTTAATGTCTTTAATTGTGTGACCAAAGACATAAAAAATTTTTTTACGCTAGTCAGTGATATTAGATAAATGGTAATGATCTGCGTAAATTCATACCCAATTTATTTTGTGGTAGCGAATTGCTTTTGTAAAACAACATTATTATTCGACTATATCGTTTTAAATCAAACTGTTATTTGATAGTTTGTTACATTGCATTTACGTTACACATTTTGTTAACAATTGAGGAAGGTGCAACCAAACAGACAGATTTCGTTAAAAAGCAGTTGACCTTCTTGTATTCTAGCCCAATATGTAAATAGAATTTTACGTAGCGGCAATGAAATTTTTCATTGCAAAAATGTTTGATTACGAAAAAGATCATAGGCAATCATATTAATTCACTGCTCCTATCTTTTTATGATTAGTGACTTAATGAGATTGGTTGAATGTTGCTGAATTACTCCGTAATACAGTAGCAATTTTTTATTTTTATATTTAGCGAGCACGAGGACGTAATAGAGTCATTATGGGTAAATCTCTCGTTATCGTGGAGTCCCCCGCCAAGGCTAAAACGATTAATAAGTACTTGGGTAAGGATTTCATTGTTAAGTCAAGTGTTGGTCACGTTCGTGATTTACCAACAGGTGCACGTAGTAATGGCAAGAAAGCCGCGGCAACATCGACCAAAGGGTTGAGTGTTGAAGAAAAAGCACGCATCAAGCAAGAGAAAGACCGTAAAGCGCTGATCAGTAAAATGGGGGTTGATCCTTATGATGATTGGAACGCGCATTACGAAGTGCTTCCGGGTAAAGAAAAAGTCGTTAGTGAATTACAAAAACTAGCAGCAGATGCTGACTATGTTTATCTCGCAACCGATTTGGACCGCGAAGGAGAAGCCATTGCGTGGCACCTTCGTGAGATCATCGGTGGCGATGATGCACGCTATAAGCGCGTTGTGTTCAACGAAATTACGAAGAATGCAATTCAGCAGGCCTTTGAAGAGCCTGGTGAACTTAATATTGATGGTGTAAACGCACAGCAAGCACGTCGTTTCTTAGACCGTGTTGTTGGCTTTATGGTTTCACCATTATTGTGGAAAAAAGTCGCTCGTGGTTTATCTGCAGGTCGTGTTCAGTCTGTAGCGGTGAAATTAATCGTTGAACGTGAACGCGAAATTAATGCTTTTGATCCTGAAGAGTTTTGGGATATCCACGCTGACACACTAACAGTTGGTAAAGATGCGTTACGTTTAATGGTGGCTCAACAGGCGGGTAAAACATTCCGTCCTGTTAATGAAAAAGACACCATGGCTGCAAAAGCGTTACTTGAAAAAGCAGCGTACGAAGTGATTGATCGTGAAGATCGTCCAACTAGCAGTAAACCATCAGCGCCATACATTACCTCAACACTGCAACAAGCGGCGAGTACGCGCTTAGGTTATGGTGTTAAGCGTACAATGGGCTTAGCGCAACGTTTATACGAAGCGGGCCACATTACCTACATGCGTACCGACTCAACCAACCTTTCTAAAGAAGCGGTTGAATCAGCACGTGAGTTTATTGGTAGTGAGTATGGCGATGAATATTTGCCAAAAGCGGCCAATGTTTATGGCAGTAAGAAAAATGCCCAAGAAGCGCACGAAGCGATTCGTCCTTCTCATGTAGAAATGAAAGCTGAAAACCTTGAAGGTATGGAAGCTGATGCGGTTAAGTTATACGACTTAATTTGGCGTCAATTCGTATCATGTCAGATGGTGCCAGCGAAATACGATTCGAGCACGATTACGGTAAAAGCGGGTGACTTTAGCTTAAAAGCGAAAGGTCGTACGTTACGTTTTGCAGGTTGGACACTAGTACAGCGTCCATCGGGTAAAAATGAAGACACTACGCTGCCTATGGTTAACGTGGGCGACGTATTGAAACTAGAACAACTCGAGCCTAAGCAACACTTTACTAAGCCGCCAGCGCGCTTTACAGAAGCAGCATTGGTTAAAGAGCTAGAAAAGCGTGGCATTGGTCGACCATCAACTTACGCATCTATTATTTCAACGATTCAAGATCGTGGTTATGTGCGTGTTGATCAGCGTCGTTTTTATGCTGAGAAGATGGGTGAGATTGTTTCTGATCGCTTAGATGGTAGTTTCCCTGATTTGATGGATTTCGATTTTACTGCCCGTATGGAAGGTAATCTCGATAAAATCGCTGAAGGTGAGAAAAACTGGAAGAAAGTGCTTGATGAGTTCTTTTCTGATTTCACCACTGAGCTTGAAAAAGCTGAGCTTGATGAATCAGAAGGCGGCATGAAGCCTAATAATATCGTATTAACCGATATTGAATGTCCAACGTGTTCTCGCCCAATGGGTATTCGTACCGCATCAACGGGTGTATTCCTTGGTTGTTCAGGTTATGCGCTACCACCTAAAGAGCGTTGTAAAACAACGATCAATTTAGGTAACGAAGACGGCATTGTTAACGTTCTTGAAGAAGACGTTGAAACAGCGGCATTACGTGCCAAAAAACGTTGTCCGATTTGTAGTACCGCAATGGACGCCTACCTGATCGACAAAGATCGTAAACTACACGTTTGTGGTAATAACCCAAGCTGTGAAGGTTACATTGTTGAAAAAGGTGAGTTCAAGCTTAAAGGCTATGAAGGTCCTGTTATCGAATGTGACAAGTGTGGTTCTGATATGGAACTGAAAAACGGTCGCTTCGGTAAATACATGGGCTGTACTAACGAAAGCTGTAAGAATACGCGTAAGATCCTGAAAAATGGTGAAGTTGCGCCACCGAAAGAAGATCCAGTACATCTTCCAGAAATACCTTGCACGCAAGATACTGATGCTTACTTTGTACTTCGTGACGGTGCGTCTGGTTTGTTTATGGCAGCAAGTACGTTCCCTAAATCACGTGAAACACGTGCGCCGTTAGTGGAAGAGCTAGTACGCTTTAAAGATCGTCTATCGCCTAAGTTTACTTACCTAACTGAAGCGCCAGTGGCCGATCCAGATGGTCTACCAACTGTGGTTCGTTTTGCTCGTAAGAGTAAAGAAAACTACGTGCGTTCTGAGATTGACGGTAAGCCTTCAGGTTGGACTGCACTTTACGTCGATGGTAAGTGGGAAATCACGGACAAGCGTAAAAAGCCAAAGAAAGAGAAAGCAGAAAAAGAGACAAAGTAATCTTTATTTCTCGCTAATAAAAACGCCATCAGTGAAAGCTGATGGCGTTTTTGTTTTTAGCGAACAAAACATCAAATAGTGGTGATGAGTGTAAATATAAGCTTATTCAGGTACGCCACTATGGAAACGGAAAGTGTTATCAGGCGCTTGAATGAGCTGTGCTTCTTTTGCGCCAATCGCATTGACACGCTCACTTATATCCTGACCCGCAATTTTTTCAGCAAGCGTTAAATAATCTTGATAATGGCGAGCTTCTGAGCGTAATAGCGAGATATAAAACTTTTTGAGTTCAGGATCTAAATAAGGCGCTAATTTGGCAAAACGTTCACAAGAGCGCGCTTCAATGTAAGCACCAACGATGAGCTTATCGATTAATGTTGCTGGTTCATGGGTACGTACTGCTTTCATTAAACCTTTGGCGTAACGCCCCGCATGCAAGTTAGAGTAGGGAATATCACGGTTTTCCATGATCTCTAACACTTGCTCAAAATGGTGAAATTCTTCTTTAATTAAGCGCACCATTTTTTCAATCAGTTCTTCACCATAAGGAAAGTCAGGACGCGCGATCAATGGTGCAGACAAGCCATTTTTTTTGCTATGAAATAGCGCAGTAGAGCGATTTGCACCGCCGTAAACGAAATCTTCATAAGGCTTTGCCCATGCAAGTAGTACTTCACCACTGGCTTTATCAACTGCGTATTTACGTACCATGAACATCGCCGTTTGGCTGGCTTTTAGTTCACAGTTACAGTGATCGACTAACAATGCCGTTAGGTTTTCTGGTTTACGTGCCTCTTCAATCCAGCTATCAGGCGTTTCACATTGAAGAAATTGTTTAATGGGCGTTAGTAGCTCATTGATCATCTGTTGTGTGTTATCCATAAGGCGTATCTTTTTATTGTTATAAGACGTAAAAAAGGCCGCTACTGCGACCTTGGTAGATGAAGCTATTTTAAGCCAAAGTAAATCAAATCACCATTTACGCTTTGGCTGGAATAAGACATCGAGATCGTCTTGGTCTTTATCGAGCTGTTGTTGACGTTCTTGCTCATAGTTCATTGATTGCTTGTTATCAATTTCATCAAGCATCAGCTGCAGTTTTTCTCGTGCTTGGTTAGCATAGTTGTCATTTTTAGCTGAAAGTACATCAATGCCTTTTTTAAGTAATTGCTTTGCTGTACCAATTTGTCCTTTAATTCGTGCTTCATTCGCGCGCTTAACGACATTTTCAATATTAATACGCAGTTGAATCGACTCTAAACGGGCATTCTCATTAACAAATGCCTGAGTACCCATACGCCCCTTACTGTGCTCACTTTTGATCACTGTCTTCAAACGTTTGACAAGCTGTAGCATACCAATCGCTTGTTTGTCCGTATTCGGCACTTTAAAAGGGGTAATGTCGGCATTACTGTAGTTAGCTTCTAAATGGGTAATTTGCTCGCTGACATTTTTTATACGGTGAGTCAAAGAGCGATCATTAGGGGATGCTTCAGACATTTGTTGTAAAGCATCAACAATACGTTGGTTTAAGCAGACCAATAATTCTTTGCTGTAAGGCAGATGATGCGCATTACCGATTAACTCTTCAGTCGCATCAATAATCGCAATATGCTTAGCCAATTCTTGTTGCTTGATCGACTCTAAACGCTGGCGATATTGAATAATAACGTTGTAGCCAACAATAAGCGCAAGTAACAGACCAACAAGGCCTATAACTAAAGGAATACTCATAAGATATATCTATCTTCCATGCATTAATCTTGAATATTGCAGGATACACTATCTCTAAAAAACAGCCTAGTGAGATGATTATTAAATAGGAGCTTTGTTCAAATCGATATGTAATTTGTGCTGTGCGGCAAATTTAGGCGTAACAAAATTTCCCGAAAGTTGCTTATTATGTGTGCTTGTTGAAATGTTGAGATATTTTACCAGCCTTGATTTATTGTCAAAACATTGAGTTAGGTAACTAAAAAACAAACAAATGCTATGAAATTAACTGGTTTCAATATATAAAATGTTAATTACATGGTTGCATTCTTATACCTGTCTCATTAAATACCATAAGGGCTTGATGGATGTGGTGTGAAAGGTAACGGATTATTGAGTAGGCAGGCGGTACCATGAAATTACAACAGCTACGCTATATTGTTGAGGTGGTTAATCACAACCTTAACGTTTCATCGACGGCTGAGAGTTTATATACTTCTCAGCCCGGTATTAGTAAACAAGTTCGATTGCTCGAAGATGAACTTGGCATTCAGATTTTCGAACGAAGTGGTAAGCATTTAACCCAAGTAACACCTGCTGGTGAAGAAATTGTTCGTATTTCACGTGATATTCTATCAAGAGTGGAAAGTATCAAAGCGGTAGCCGGTGAACATACTCACCCTGAAATGGGAACGCTAAACATCGCGACAACCCATACCCAAGCACGTTATGCTTTGCCATCGGTGATTCAAGGTTTTACAGCACGATACCCGAAAGTATCATTACATATGCATCAAGGAACGCCATCTCAAATTGCTGATGCCGTTGGTAAAGGTCGTTCAGATTTTGCGATTGCGACAGAAGCGCTGCATTTATATCAAGATATGATCATGTTGCCATGTTATCACTGGAATCGTTCAATCGTGGTTCGTAGTGATCATCCATTAGCAACCAAAACAAACATTACTATTCACGATTTAGCGGCTTATTCTCTTGTGACGTATGTTTTTGGTTTTACTGGACGCTCAGAGCTTGATAGTGCGTTTAATCGTTCAGGTTTGACGCCTAAGATTGTCTTTACGGCAACAGATGCGGATGTCATTAAAACTTACGTACGTTTAGGCATTGGTGTTGGTGTCATCGCCAGTATGGCAATGGACCCTGAAACAGACAAAGATTTAGTTGCCATTGATGCCAGCCATATTTTTGAAGCGAGTACGACCAAGATAGGCTTTAAGAAAGGTACATTCTTGCGTACCTATATGTATGACTTTATGGAACGTTTTGCACCTCACTTGACACGTAATGTAGTTGATCAAGCAATAGCATTAAAGACTAATGGTGAAATTGAAGCGATGTTTGCTTCTTTTGATTTACCGGTACGATAACTTTTTTGTTCTCTATTTTTAAAACCGCCACTCTTGGCGGTTTTGTTGTTTATGGGAAGGCGTATTTAGGTATACACTAACGGCCCTTGTTTTTATGTACCTTGAAGTTGCTATTTTATGACTTGCTATGCCAACACTTTTCACCAATTAGATACGTTATTGACGAAAAATAAACAATATTGGCAGTTTGTTCCTTTTGCTGATGAGGGGTTTACATGGCAACAGCAACACCCTGAATTTTGTCAATGGTTAGAGTCGATTGATGACCAAAGTTTGCAGCAGTTAAATCAAGATCATGACGCGCTATTAGCAGCGTTTGAACCATGGATCTCTGATGCTAAAATATTAGCTGATTTAGCGAAAACGCCGTCGCTACAAAAAACAGAATACGCGTATCCTAAAAACTTTGATACCGGTATTCCTGGTCGTAAATGGCAACAAATCACCGCATTTAATCAGGTATTGCCACGCCTGAATGTACCGTGGCTTGAATGGTGCGCGGGAAAAGGCTTTTTAGGGCGCGTATTATCGGTTAGCCACCAACAGCCTGTAACAAGTTTAGAATGGCAACCACAATTATGTGTTGATGGTGAAGCAGCAGCGAAACAATTGGGGTTAGATATCCTTTTTGTTCAAGGTGATGCGTTTGATGTAAGCAGCCAGCAATATATTAAAGAGCAGCAACATGCTGTCGCATTACATGCGTGTGGTGACTTGCATGTTGCACTCATTAAACAAGTTGTGGCGAAAAAAGGAAAGGCGGTGAGCCTATCTCCGTGTTGCTATCACTTGATCCAAGGTTCACATTATCAGCCGTTATCAACGGTTGCAAAATCGAGCCAGCTTCAGCTATCTAAGCATGACTTGCGTTTACCGTTGCAAGAGACAGTGACGGCTGGAAATCGCGTTAAGCAACTTCGGTTTGTTGAGGTTAGTTTTCGGTTAGGGTTTGACTTATTACAGCGAAAAATTAATCAATCTAGCACTTACTTACCTGTCCCGAATGTACAAAAAGCGTTATTAGGTGAAGGTTTTAAATCTTTTTGCTGTTGGGCTGCAGATCAGAAAGGGATTGTATTACCCGATAACATTGACTTCGATTATTGGCAGCAACAGGGCGAACAACGTTTTGCGATAACAGAGCGGATGGAGCTAGTTCGTCAGTTGTTTCGTCGACCATTAGAATTATGGTTAGTGCTTGATCGTGTTTGCTATCTTGAAGAATTTGGCTATGACGTATCGTTAGGGACGTTCTGCGAAAAACAAATGACACCAAGAAATTTATTGATTCACGCAGAACGTTGCTAATGTTTTATGGGCAATATAATACCACCGTGAAATCACGGTGGTATTACTGATATTAGTGAGGCTGAGTTTGTTTTTTCGTCAGTAGAGTCGAAAGAATTCCCTTCTCTAATTCGCTAACAGAGAGGGGCTTATTAAAGTAATAGCCTTGGCAATAATTGAAATTACAGCTTTGGATATATTCTAGCTGCTCTTTCGTTTCAACCCCTTCAGCGACCACTTTAAGATTGAGCTTATTACAAATGGCTTTTGTTGCTTCAACGATTGCTTTCCCACTGTCGTGCTCATTTTGAACAAAACTTTGATCTAGTTTAACAGTACTGATTGGAAGGTTTTGCAATTGTGATAACGATGAGTACCCAGTTCCAAAATCATCAAGATAAAGCTCAAAGCCCAGTGCAGCAATAGCCTCTAAACACGACATAGCCTCACTGAATTCTTGCAGCATGGCAGATTCGGTTATTTCTAAAGCTACTTGAGCTGGGTCTATATTATACTCTTCAATAATTAACTTTAGCTCATCTAAAAGAGACATTTTTAGTTGTGCACGAGATAAATTAATACTCATGATTAACTTGGTATCGTATTGTTGATTCCACTCTTCCAATTGTTTACAAGCGCTTCTCAGCACCCAAGAGCCAATAGGGATAATTTGCCCAGTTTCTTCTGCCAATGGAATAAATTCAGCAGGAGAGACATGACCTAAAGAGTCGTCATGCCAGCGAATAAGCGCTTCAAAACCTTTTAACAACATTGTATTAAGATCAATGATAGGTTGGTAATATAATTCAAAGTCTTTAATTTCAAGTGCTTGAGATAAGTGATGGCGTAGTGCATTTTTACGATACAGCGTTTCTGCCAAATGCGGCTGGAAATGATAGCTACAGTTGCGACCATGCTTTTTAGCACAATGCATTGCCATATCAGCTTGAGTAATTAAGGTTTCAAAACTATTGGCATCTTTAGGGTATTGCGCAGTACCGATACTGCATCCAATTGATATTTCACCAATATTTTTGATATAGAAAGGGCTGTTTAGTGCCGAAATTATCTCTTGGGTTAGTTGAACTAAATTAGGGATATATCGATCTTCAACTTGGATTATAAATTCATCACCACCAAAACGGGCGACAAGCCCTCGTCCTCTTATTGTATCTAATAACCTAATTGCAACTGCTCTTAATAACTTATCACCAATAGCGTGACCATAAGTATCGTTAATCAGTTTAAAGCTATCGAGATCAAGAAATAATAAATGGTACGGAAATGAAGAATGATGGCTAGCTTTTAGTGCCGTAGAAATACCGCGTCGATTCATCAGCCCAGTTAAAAAATCGTGCTCAGCATTATAACGTTCGCGCTGTAAATTCTCTTTTTCTTTTGAAATATTAACAACTTGAAGTAGGAGTTGAGATTTATCAGATAGCCATTTAGTTTCAATGTTAAACCAAATATGACTTTTTCCTGTCCAACATAATCGGCTATGTTTAAGGTTTAGGTTATTTTTTGCGTCAGATATCCATTGTTGGGCAATATCAATGTCGCCAACAAAGGATGCTAAGTTACTGAGATCTGAACCATAGTTTTTGGTAAACACGGTATTGGCACTCACCAAATTACCTTGCTCATTAAATAGCAGCGCTAGATTAGAGTAATCAGAAAAAGCAAGTTCACGTCGAATACTTGATTCATCACCAACCACCTCCACAAGCATTGCAATACGTTTATCAGGCAAATTGATACCAGAGAAAATGCAAAGCAAGTTTTTGCCTACCTTTCTTGGATCTAAATGCCACCAGGTTTTGATTGTTTTATTTTGTTTAAATGTTTCGCGGTACTCTTCTAATGTTGCTTCTACTGCGGCTGACATATCTTTGCCAAGATCGCGCGATCGAAGTTCGTCGTGAGAGGAAGACTCCCATAAAGGAAGTGCTTTGTCGTTAGCCCAAATGATTTGTTTGTGGTCAAAATCAAAAATCCAAATAGGACTTTGAAGATGATTAAAAGGCGAGTAAATATCCATCACCAATATCTTTTTAATTATTATGTGAGGTGATTTTAACTGACATACAAACAACAGAATATAAAATTTTCTATAAATACGTGATATTACTCCACAAAATTATGCTTTGCATGCAAACTTTTGTATAACAAATAAGTCGCTTTTAGGCGGATTTAACTTATTGTAATAAAATGTTTTTACTGTTTAATTATATTCTTTAAATGAAAAGGAATAAGAAAGTAACAACATTACTTTCTTATTATCCAAGTTCATTTAGCGATTATCCAACAGCTGGAATTAAGCCGACCATTTGTAAGGCCTGCGCAGATATAATTAAAACACCCGCCATTGTCACAATAATTAAGCCAAAATTACCACCCTTCACTTTATAAGGTGAAATTTCATTAGATATATTATGCTTTTTTCTCTGAGATCTAACCATTGCAACAGGTAAAAATATCGCCAAAATAACTAAAGCAATGGCTGCGTATCCTAGCGCCATAATAAAGCCTTGTGGGTAAAAGATAGCAAAAGCAAGGGGAGGTAAGAAGGTGATCATGCCCGTTTGCATACGACCACTGGCACTACTTGAACGTTTCAAGCTATCAGCCATAAAGTCAAATAACCCTAAACTCACACCTAAAAAAGATGTTGCTAATGCAAGATCTGCGAAAATAGAGACAGATTGGCTCACCATAGGGTTATGGAGTAAATCGCTTAAACTCGCAATAAAACTGCCCAATGTTGTGCTTGCCATTAACTCTGGTTGGCTCATTACACCTTGACTTGCTAATTGCCATAAAACGTAGATAAAAAGAGGCAGTGCTGAGCCAATAATCATGACTTTCTTTAACGTTTTTATATCAATGCCTATGTAACGCACGATCGATGGAATACTGCCGTGGAAACCAAAAGAGGTAAAAACAACAGGTAATGCTGATAAAATTAAGCCTTTTTGTACTGGCATTTCAACAAGGTGCTGTCCTTCAACATGCGGAACTAATAACCCCAGCATGACAGCTAGCGCAATAATTTTTGCAGCAAAAAGTAAGCGGTTTACTAAATCAACAGTATGAGTACCAACAGAAACTATCGCGGCAATTAAAAGTGTAAATAATAATGCGCCTAATTGTGGCGGAATGGATGTATTAAACCAGCCACTTAACTTCTCACTTAACTGACCACCACCACCTGCAATGTAGGCTGCACATAAAGAATAAAGCAGAAAGATCATGGCAAAATTAGCAATGATTTGTCCTTTGCGACCAAGAAGTTGTTGAGCCAAAGTATTTAATGTCGCATTGGTATCTGAATGTTGATGAACTTCAATCATCAATAAAGCGGTGTAAGTCATTAGTGCCCACATGCCGAACATGGCAACTAATGCGGTGGTAAACCCAAGTCCAGCAGAAGCGAGAGGAAGGGCTAACATTCCAGCACCAATAGTTGTACCAGCAATAATAAGCATACTGCCGAGTGTTTTATTTAAAGCCATTTGTGTTGCTCCCAGAGGTAAATAATTAGATCGGGAGGTGGTCGTTATTGATCACCTATCGTTGCTCCCTATGAAAATAGAGGCCACAGAGGCGTATCGAGATGAGTGTAAAGTTTTTATTACATCTTGATAATAGCCACTGTGGCTATCGATAGGTATGTGCTGTCGAGGTATACTTCATTAAATTTGCTCTAACTGTTCTTTACTAGTGGATGTGTTGATTTTAATAGCGTATTTCACTACAAGGTCACATTAACGATAGATATCTCTTCTGTCAACATTAGTTTAATGAATGTAAATTAATATTTACACTGATTGGTGTGGAGATTAATTGTGTGATTGATGAAAGGAAGGCTGTATAACAAATGATCTAAAGCATAGACTAATAACAGTCAATATTCGGTGGATGATGCAGAGGGATAGGATGCTTGAAATTACAATGATAAGTACCGGTGAAGAGGTCTTACTGGGTGATATAACAGATACTAATGCAACGTGGTTATCTCGTCTTTTTTTTCAACATGGCTTTCCAATGACACGTCGAATAACTGTTGGTGATCATTGTGAGCGAATAGCAAAAGAAATTGAGTCATGCAGTTTTAATAGCGATATTGTTATTGTTAATGGTGGACTAGGGCCTACAAGTGATGATTTAAGTGCTGCCGCGGCGGCAATGGCTGCTGATGTTGGCTTGGAGCAATCTGAGCATTGGGTTTCGGAGATGAAAGCAAAATATAAAAAGCTAAATCGAGAAATGCCTGTGGCTAATTTGAAGCAAGCAATGCTACCTGAAGGGGCTGAATTAATCGATAACCCTGTTGGCACTGCCTGTGGCTTTTCAATTAAATTAAATCGTGCTTGGATATGTTTTACTCCAGGCGTTCCCAGTGAATTTAAGTTTATGGTTAAAGAGAAAATACTGCCATATTTACAATTACACTATCCTCAGATCCAATCGTTGCACTGTCATCGATTATTTACCTATGGTTTGTCAGAGTCCGGAATAAGTGACACCTTGAAGCATATCGTTTTACCGCACGGTTATGAATTGGGGTACCGTTCTTCATTACCCTTTATTGAGGTGAAACTATTCGCACCATCAAATGATCGCTATGCACTAGAACTATTAAATAAAATGGAACGATTGCTAGGCGATAACATTGTGGGAAAAAATTTGAGCTTACTTGATAACCTTGAATATCTCATTGAAAAAAAGCAGAAAAATATGGGTTTGTCGGAGTGTTCAACAGGCGGTTTTGTAGTCAATTGGCTTAATCAAAAATGTAAGTTAAGCGAATACATTGTATCTGCCACCGTCAACCATAATGCTATGAAAGAAGAGAACAGTTTAGAAACGTTAGTGAGTGAAATAGATAAGCAACTGTCTCTCATTTATAGCCACTCAAAGGTTGATATTGGCTTATATTCTGGCGCTATAGTAGAAGATTGTTTTACTGTAGGGATAATCACTTTGGAAGGTCGGTGGATCCAACAATTACAGTTTAAGCGTGAATACACATATAACGATCAACGCGCGATTATTGCCACAGTGCTTCTTGATATGCTTCGTCGTCAACTGGAAGGGATTAACGTTTTTGGTCACTATGAATCGTTAAATAGAAGATTGAAAAAACATAGTCTATAACTGCTAGGTTAACCTATATTACAGTTTATGAATCATAGCGTTGACAAGTAAAATGCAAGCATAATATTGGCATAGATTATAAAGATTGCGCCTTATTTTGAATGCTGTATTATTAGGTTATATTAAGAGAAAATAATTGCAAATCAGTATCCTATCTTTCTGATAGTGAAGTTAACTGAGTAACATATTTCGTTGCTATGGTTATGATTTGAAAATCGCAAAGGATAGAAGATAAATGACTTTTAAATTAAAAAAGCTAGCGTTAGCCACTTCAGTTGTACTTTCTGCATTCATGCTACAAGCTTGTAATGATGCTGACACTGCGGCAAATCACAACCAGCAGCAAACAGAATCAACGGCTAAAACAGAGAAAGCTGAGATGAAATCATTAGATGTTAATGTTATTTACCTTGATCGCCGTATGCTACCACCAGGTGCTGTGTTAAAAGTTGCATTAGAAGATGTGTCTCTTGCTGATGCGCCCTCAACGACAATTACAAGTGAATCAATGGACGTTGCCGGTGCGCCGCCATACCCTGTAGCACTTCAATATGACGCTGCGAAAATTCAAAATAATCATCGCTATAGCTTACGTGCAACCATTAAGGTTGGTGATAAGCTAGTCATGACTTCAACAACAAGCATTGACCCATTTGCAGCAGACGTAAAACAGCCTATAGAGATTAAATTAGACCGTGTTGCTCATCAGCCAAATGAAACAACAGAGAATACTCCGTTAGTTGGTCATAAATGGGATTTAGTGACGCTTGAAGGTGAAACTGTAAAACCTGGTGCTGGTGGTAATGTGGCATTTATCCAATTTGATATGGATAATAAATCGGCTCATGGTTTTTCTGGCTGTAATAACTTCCAAGGCTCATTTGAAACATCTAATGGCACATTAACGATGGGGCCTGCAGCTGCAACACGTAAAATGTGTATGGATGGTATGGAGCTAGAAAAGTCATTTTTAGAAACTATGCCTAGTTTTGCAAGCTATGTAATTGTTGATAATGTACTTACAGTGAAAGATAAGCAAGGAAATCAGGTTGCGACCTTTAAAAATGGTAAGTAAGACTTAATATAATAAATATTAAAACTTAATAGATTGATAGAGCGCGTAAATTGTAATTACTAATTACATTTACGCGCTTTTTTATTATGTGATATAAATCACCATCACATATCCTAAATAAGACTGTAATAAAAACTTATTATTTTTTTTAGGCATTCTAAGAATATACATCTATTCTATTATTATGTTTATTTGTACTACCTTAAATTTACTCATTACTAATTAAAGGATTATATAAATAATTTAAACTTAAATTTTAATATAATTAATAACTTAGAAGGTTGATTATTTTATGAGTTCTACCAGTAACAAAATGGGGTTAATGGGTTTAACAACCATTGTCACCGTTAATATGATGGGATCCGGGATAATATTATTACCATCAAGTCTTGCTGTAACAGGAGGTATAGCCCTATTAGCATGGGTTGTTACAGCATTAGGTGCACTTGCAATTGCTTATGCTTTTGCAAAGTGTGGAATGTATTGTACGGATGATGGCGGGATGTCCGCATATGCTGAAAAAGCACATGGTAAATCCAGTTTTTTTATTGCTTCTTATACTTACTATGTGTGTTTAGTTATTAGTGCGGTTGCGATTGCTGTATCGTGTGTCGGGTATTTAGAGTATTTTATCCCGTGGTTAAAAGAGACTCCAATTCATACTTTTTTTGGAGTTATTGCTATTTTAATTATCACTATGTTTGCCAATGCTAGAGGTGCAAGAATAACAGGGCGAATATCTACAGTTACTGTATGGGGGATCATAATTCCCGTACTTGGTTTATCACTTATTGGTTGGTTCTGGTTCGACCCGAAAATTTTCTCGGAAGCTTGGAACCCGCATGGTGTCTCGGTCGGTAGTGCTGTTTATTCTGGTATGGCGTTAACGCTGTGGGCTTTCTTAGGAATAGAATCAGCAGGGGCTAACTCAGGTACTGTTGAAAACCCTAAACGTAATGTGCCTCTTGCCTGTATGCTCGCCACCGTTTTTTCTGCAGCAACTTATATTGCGTCTACAACTGTTATTCAAGGTATTATTCCTAACGATATTTTAGCTAAATCAGATTCCCCTTTTGGTCTTGTTTTTGCTCAGATGTTTAACCCATTCGTTGGGGAGATTATTACTGCAATGGCAATTCTGGCCTGTGTTGGTTCACTGCTTGGTTGGCAGTTCACCAATGCCCAAGTCTCGAAAGTTGCTGCTGATATGCGATTATTTCCAAAGATTTTCTCTGATGTAAATAAGCATGATGCGCCGTTTAAAGGCATGATGATTATGCTAGCTTTAGAATTATCGCTGGCTGTGATGACTATTTCCCCAACCTTATTAAAACAATTTAACGTCTTGGTTAATTTAGCCGTGTTTATCAATATGGTGCCATATATTCTATCACTTACAGCTCTTGGTATAATTATGAAGCAGGCTAATGTAAGTCAGAAAGAATATAACACGGGCATATTAGTCGGATCTGTTGCTGTTATTTACAGTATTTATGGTGCGTACTCTACAGGTGAGGAAGCCGTATTCTATGGCGCCGTTATTACATTATTTGGTTATTTCTTCTATGGGTTCATCGCTAGCCGAGATGCAGTTCCTAATAAAACATAAATGTTGGCATTTAATTTAAACACAAATGATCTATCGAAATAAATTTTATTATAACAGGACCAGAATATGCTTAATTACGGAAAACATAAGAGAGTTTTAATTTTTGATAACTCGCAGAAAACTGGGGTTATTGCGAATGCAATTGATCGTTTAGTCGAACAATTTAAAAATGAATCGATTACCGTTCTTAGCGCCTCTTCTTATGATGATTGTTATTCTATTCTAAATGTTAATTTAGCAATTGATTGCTTAATGTTGACCTCGAGTATGACAGGGCAGCAACAAGAAGAAAACGATATGTTCTTTTCGTTGATTGAAAAATTAAATCAACGCCAAGAAGGGGTTCCCGTATTTTTACTGGCAGAAAGAAAAAAAGTGACCTTAACTATTAACCGCGAGTTAATGTCTCAGGTTGATGAGTTTGCGTGGATATTAGAAGATACGGCTGACTTTATTGCTGGTCGTGCCATAGCGGCGATGGAACGTTATCGAGAGCAATTACTGCCGCCACTCGCATCTGCGATGATGAAATATGATGATATTCATGAGTATTCTTGGGCCGCACCTGGACACCAAGGTGGTGTCGGTTTCCGTAAAACACCGGCGGGTCAACGATTCTATAACTATTATGGGGAAGGTCTATTCCGCTCTGATATGGGGATCGAGCGAGGTTCTTTAGGCTCGTTATTGGATCATACGGGAGCGTTTGGTGAGAGTGAAGAATACGCGGCAAAAGTTTTTGGTGCAGATAAATCCTATTCTTTAGTCACTGGTACATCAGGTGCAAACCGTACCATTATGCAAATTTGTATGCGTGAAAATACTCTCGCTATCTGTGATCGAAACTGTCATAAATCTATTGAGCAGGGATTAATGCTTACTGGTGCATTACCGGTTTACATGGTACCAACTCGAAATCGTTACGGTATTATTGGTCCTATTTATCCAGATCAAATGTCGCCAGAAGGTTTAAAGAAATCAGCAGAAAGTAGCGAACTCACGAAAGCTAAAGCCGGAACACAAGCAACTTATGCAGTGGTGACAAACTGTACTTATGATGGTTTGTGTTATAACGCTAAGCGTGCGCAAGATATATTAGCAGAAAGTAGTAATCGTATTCACTTTGATGAAGCCTGGTATGGCTATGCGCGTTTTAATCCTATTTATACCGATCACTTTGCGATGCGTGGTGAGCCAATAGAAGATCCTGATGCACCAACAGTGTTCGCGACACACTCAACGCATAAATTATTAAACGCATTGTCACAGGCGTCATGGATCCATGTACGCTATGGTAAAGATCATATTAATTTTGAGCGTTTTAATCAGTCTTACATGATGCATGCAACAACATCACCGTTATATGCAATTAGTGCATCTAACGATATCGCTGTATCACAAATGGATGGTCCTCGAGGTCAATCTTTAACTCATGAAGTAATTAAAGAAGCGATTGATTATCGTCAGGCGATGGGGCGTTTACATAAAGAATTTGCTGCTGATGGTGAGTGGTTCTTCAAACCATGGAATGCAGAAACGATCACTGATCCTGATACGGGTAAAGTCTATGATTTTGAAGATGCGCCGGCAGAGCTTTTAGCAACGCATCAAGATTTCTGGGTGATGAAGCCTGGTGATAAATGGCATGGGTTTGAAGATATGCCTGCTGATTGGTGTATGCTCGATCCAATTAAAGTCAGCATCTTAGCACCTGGTATGGGAGATGATGGCAAGTTATTGGATACAGGTGTACCTGCAGCGTTGGTTACACAATACCTTACTCGATTTGGCATAGTGCCAACTCGAACGACAGACTTCCAAGTTATGTTCTTATTCTCAATGGGGATCACTAAAGGTAAGTGGGCAACGCTTGTTAATACCTTATTGAGCTTTAAAACACACTACGATAATAATACGCCACTGAAAAATGCTTTACCGGATCTTGTTGCTGCTCATCCTGATGTGTATGGGCATTTAGGCTTAAAAGATCTTGGTGATAAGATGTTTGGCTATTTGAAACAACATACGCCATCGGAAATGCTAAATGCGGCTTATTCAACCTTACCTAAGGCTGATATTACGCCACGCGCTGCGTTTGAAGCGATAGTTGATGATAATGTTGAAATGGTACCTTCTGATAAGCTACAAGGTCGTATTGCAGCCAATGCGGTTATCCCATATCCACCGGGTATTCCAATGTTGATGTCAGGTGAGAACTTTGGTGATGATAGTAGCCCGCAGATTGGTTACCTTCATAGCCTTGAAGTATGGGATAAAGAATTCCCAGGCTTTGAGCATGAGACAGAAGGGACAGAAGTTGAAGACGGTGTTTACCACGTAATGTGTGTGAAAAATAAGTAACGTGATTTAGCACTAAAAGAAAAGGTAGCTCTATATTATTGAGCTACCTTTTTTGTTGTTTCTTGCTTTGTTGTAACTTGGTAATCAAATTCTATTTCGACATCTGATTTAGGGACTGACCGACAGGTTAATATTTCATTTGGTGCAATAAAAGCGAGTGCGTCATGTTGATCAACAGCACCTTGTTTTAACTTACAACGGCAAGCACCACACATACCATTTCGACACTGGTATTCAGGTTGAATCCCCGCTTGCTCTAGTTGCTTGAGTAAAGGCTCATGGGTATTTCCATGAACCTTCACACCATTAACCTTAATGGTTAATTGACTCATAGTTCGAAGTCACCAAGATCATCAGCACTTACATCGTTGTCAATTTGACCCACAAGGTATGAACTGATCTCAGCTTCTTGTGGTGCAACTTGTACGTTGTCAGAAGATAACCAAGAATTAATCCATGGAATTGGGTTTTGTGTTGCGCCTTCATAGGCTGGGCGTAAACCCACAGCAACCATGCGTAAATTGGTAATATATTCTACATACTGACACAAGATTTGCTTATTTAAGCCTATCATTGAACCATCTTTAAATAGATAGTCCGCCCATTCCTTTTCTTGTTCTGCTGCTGCTTTGAAAAGATCAAAGCAATCTTGCTCACACTCTGCAGCAATTTCGACCATTTCAGGATCGTCATGACCATTACGTAGTAAGTTCAGAATGTGCTGGGTGCCAGTTAGGTGCAACGCCTCATCACGTGCAATTAGCTTGATGATTTTTGCATTACCTTCCATTAGTTCGCGTTCAGCGAAAGCAAATGAACATGCGAAGCTTACGTAGAAACGAATCGCTTCTAGTGCGTTCACAGACATTAGACATAGGTATAGCTTTTTCTTAAGTTCACGAAGGCTAACTGTGAATGGTACACCGTTAGCAGAATGATTACCTTCACCAAAGCGGTGGTAGTCATTCGTAGCAGTAATTAGATCATCATAGTATCTAGAAATATCACCAGCACGTTTAATAATATGCTCATTCTCGACGATATCGTCAAAAACCACAGAAGGGTTGTTAACGATATTGCGGATAATATGCGTATAAGAACGTGAGTGAATTGTTTCAGAGAACGACCAAGTTTCAATCCATGTTTCTAATTCAGGAAGAGAAACAATCGGTAATAGTGCCACGTTAGGACTACGGCCTTGAATCGAATCAAGTAATGTTTGGTATTTTAGATTACTAATGAAAATATGCTTTTCATGATCTGGCAGCTTGTTGTAATTAATACGATCGCCAGAAACGTCCACTTCTTCTGGACGCCAGAAAAATGATAATTGTTTTTCGATAAGTTTTTCGAAAATTTCAAATTTTTGTTGATCGTAGCGAGCAACATTTACAGATTGACCAAAGAACATAGGCTCTTTTAATTGATCATTACGTGTTTGACAAAAAGTACTATAAGCCATGATTTCCTCAAATCAAAGGGGAGCCATGAGGCTCCCATTTAATAATTAAATTTTACAACTGGTGCAATCGTCCGCTGCCATATCACCCTGACTATCAGAGGCACCATCACGAGTGTTATGGTAGTAAAGGGTTTTTACACCAAGTTTGTAAGCATTTAGTAGATCCTTAAGTAGCAGCTTCATTGGAACTTTACCGCCAGCTTGCTTACTTGGATCATAATTGGTGTTAGCCGAGATCGCTTGGTCGATAAATTTCTGCATGATACCTACAAGTTGCAGGTAACCATCGTTACTGCCGATATTCCATAGTAGCTCGTAGTTATCTTTGTACTTGGCGTAATCAGGAACAACTTGCTTCAGGATACCATCTTTTGACGCTTTAACTGAAACGAAACCTCGTGGTGGCTCAATACCATTTGTCGCATTAGAAATTTGCGACGATGTTTCTGATGGCATTAATGCCGATAGGGTTGAGTTACGTAGACCGTGTGTTTTGATCTCTTCACGTAATGTTTCCCAATCGTAGCGTAATTCAGCAGAACAAATATTATTGATATCTTTTTTATAGGTATCAATAGGTAGAATGCCTTGTGCATAGGTTGTCTCATTAAAGGCAGGGCAAGCACCTTGCTCTTTAGCCAGACTCACAGATGCTTTCAATAAGTAATATTGAATTGCTTCAAAGGCTTCGTGTGTCAGGTTATTTGCGCTGCCGTCAGAGTAACGCACACCATTTTTCGCTAAGTAGTAAGCAAAGTTAATCACACCCACACCTAATGTACGACGGTTCATCGTTGAACGACGCGCTGCTGGAAGTGGGTAATCTTGGTAATCCAATAACGCATCAAGCGCACGAACAGTTAGCTCTGCTAGCTCTTCTAAATCATCAAGGCTATCAATAGCACCTAAGTTAAATGCAGACAGCGTACACAGTGCAATTTCACCGTTTTCATCTTCAACGTTGTTCAGTGGCTTAGTCGGCAGTGCGATTTCAAGACACAGGTTAGATTGACGAATAGGAGCAACCGCCGGATCAAATGGGCTGTGTGTATTACAGTGGTCAACGTTTTGGATGTAAATACGACCTGTTGACGCACGCTCTTGCATCAGTAGTGAGAACAAATCAATTGCCTTGATTGTTTCACGCTTAATGCTGCTATCTTGCTCATATTTTAGGTATAAACGCTCGAACTCGTCTTGATCAGCAAAGAATGCATCGTACATTCCTGGTACGTCAGAAGGAGAAAACAGAGAAATATTTTCGCCTTTGATCAAACGGGTGTACATCAGTTTGTTGATTTGAACGCCGTAATCCATATGACGAACACGGTTTTCTTCAACACCACGGTTATTTTTAAGCACTAACAGTGATTCAACTTCACGGTGCCAAATAGGGTAGAACAGTGTTGCTGCACCACCACGCACGCCGCCTTGAGAACAGCATTTAACAGCAGTCTGGAAGTATTTGTAAAATGGAATACAGCCTGTATGGAAAGCTTCACCACCACGAATTTCAGAGCCTAGTGCACGAATACGGCCAGCATTAATACCAATACCTGCACGCTGTGATACGTAACGAACAATAGAACTTGCCGTCGCATTGATAGAATCAAGGCTGTCATCACATTCAATCAGTACACAAGAGCTAAATTGACGTGTAGGCGTGCGAACACCAGACATAATTGGTGTTGGTAGTGAAATTTTAAATAGTGATGATGCATCATAGAAACGCTTAATGTAATCAAGACGTGTTTCTTTTGGATACTTATTAAATAAAGCTGCTGCAATCAGGATGTATAGGAATTGGGCACTTTCAAAAATTTCACCTGATACACGGTTTTGAACAAGGTATTTACCTTCAAGCTGTTTAACCGCTGCGTATGAAAAGTTCATATCGCGCCAGTGATCGATAAAAGTATCCATCACTGCGAATTCTTCTGCGGTGTAATCTTCTAACAAGTGGCTGTCGTATTTACCTTTAGCTACAAGGTTTTTAACGTGCTCATATAGCTTTGGTGGCTCAAATTGACCGTACGCTTTTTTACGTAGATGGAAAATCGCCAAGCGTGCAGCAAGGTATTGGTAATCAGGAGTCTCTTCAGAGATTAAATCCGCCGCAGCTTTGATGATTGTTTCATGGATATCATCAGTACGGATACCATCGTAAAACTGGATATGAGACTTTAGTTCTACTTGAGATACAGAAACGTTTTCTAAACCTTCTGCAGCCCATTCAATTACGCGGTGGATTTTATCTAAATCGATATTTTCAGTACGGCCGTCGCGCTTGGTAACTGTTAGTTGTTGAGTCATTTTTAGTTAGTTTCCCAGTTTTCCTTGCATATGAGCTTTTTTTGCAACTTTCTATAAATAGATTAGCAAAGAATGTGATCTTTGATAAAAATTCTTGTAAGACAAAAACACTATATGTTGGGGTGTGCTGTCAAAGTGATTACAAGATAGTGGTGATTTCTTTTTTTTGCAAGATGACATTTTTTGACCAGCTGTGGATAAGATGGGGATTTTTATAAAAAAGTCAGTGCCTACTTACTTAACTCGCTAATGCCATCAATTAGATAGCAAATTGCAATATTGGATGGTGAGATTTTAGTGAGAAAAAAAATATTTTTTTGTTGAAATTTAGTGGTTTTAGGAGTTCAAAAATTGTTGTGAGTGATATCAACAAATACTAAGTAACCCTTGATATGACAAGATATTTTTGAGTGACTATGTACACAGTTTATTGGTCTAATGTTATTGAGATGTTTATTGATAGAAGAGTTGAAATGCATAAGGTGGAATAACAAGAGCGGAGCTTCAACATTGAATACGCAATGTTGAAGCTAAAAGCGTCATTTATGTAGGTTAGCTTTGCTTTTGGGTGTGAACAATATAGTTCACATCAACATTGGAGCCTAAACTATAAGCATTTGTTAGAGGATTATAATGTAAACCGATAATATGACGCTCTTCTAATTCTGTTTTATCAATCATTGCTATTAATTCAGAAGGGCGAATGAACTTATTATGATCATGTGTTCCCTTGGGAACGATACGCATCACATGCTCAGCACCAACAATAGCAAAAAGGTAAGATTTGAGATTACGGTTTAAGGTTGAAAAGAAAACGTGGCCGCCCGGCTTAACCATTCTCGCACAGGCTGCAATTATTGATGCTGGATCAGGAACATGCTCTAGCATTTCCATGCATGTAATAACATCATAATATCCATGACGCTCATCAGCATGCTCTTCTGCTGTTGCTTGAATGTAGTCTAACTTTGTCCCTGTCTCTAATGCATGTAAACGAGCAACAGTTAATGGTTCTTTGCCCATATCGAGACCAGTTACTTCAGCACCTTCAATTGCCATACTTTCAGCTAAGATACCACCGCCACAACCGACATCGAGTACCTTTTTGCCAAAGAGACCATTAGCGTGATCAATAACGTAATTTAGACGAAGGGGATTAATTTGATGGAGAGGTTTAAATTCACCTTCTAGATCCCACCAGCGAGAGGCCATATCTTCAAATTTACTGATCTCTGCTGGATCAACATTTAGTGGTTTGCTCATTACATTGATGCCATTTTCCTTAATTGATACTGTGCATTATGCGAAATAATTGAGTGGTTGCAAAGCGGTAAAATAAAGGGTGATTGATTCAGAAAAGAAATAGCCAAACGAGATGTGTTTGGCTATTTGATTATGTATTGATAGCAAAACTAATCATTAAAGGAGGTTAAGGTGGCAGGAATAAGCTCTGGGCTCACAGAGCCACCAAGAAAAGTGAGTGTCGCGAGTATTGCCATTAATATGTATTTTCCAATGACTATTGATAGTCCAATTATATTTATTGCTGTACCCATCAGCGTATCCTCATACATCCATTAAGTAGGCGTATAATAAGATTTTTGACCTAAAATCTGCCTATCTATTGTATATTGTGTATATTGGCTTAGTAACCATACTATTTTAATGGGTATTGGGGGCGTAAAAGTTGCGACAACTCTCAATCTTATGATTCATTAATCAATTGCAACGCATACAGTAAAAAATTAAGTTATCACTCTAGTTTTTACAAATCGTTACATATTCGGTAAGTTAAAATAGTTACATTATGATTTGAGTTGTTCTTCCAATAGTGTGTAATTTATAAACAGGTGCATATATTCAATTCACAATTGTGACATCGTTTATTTCTGTTTTATTTCATTTCCGCTAAATTACTCACAACATAAGTCGTGAAAGGTGTGCCTATTAGGGCTGTAATATGCTATATTCTTACGCCTTGCACGTATAAAAATACGACAGAAATTACCTGAGGGATATTGGCTCCATGAGCGATCTTGCAAAAGAGATCACGCCCATAAATATTGAAGATGAGCTGAAAAGCTCTTACCTCGACTATGCGATGTCAGTAATCGTTGGTCGTGCTCTTCCTGATGTGCGTGATGGCCTTAAGCCAGTACACCGCCGCGTTTTATTCGCGATGAATGTACTAGGCAATGACTGGAATAAAGCATATAAAAAATCTGCCCGTGTGGTAGGTGATGTTATCGGTAAATATCACCCACATGGTGATAGTGCTGTGTACGATACAATTGTACGTATGGCCCAACCATTCTCGTTGCGTTACATGCTCGTAGATGGTCAGGGTAACTTTGGTTCAATCGACGGCGATTCAGCCGCTGCGATGCGTTATACCGAAGTTCGTATGTCTAAAATCGCACATGAACTACTTGCTGATCTAGATAAAGAAACTGTGGATTATGTACCAAACTACGATGGTACAGAGCAAATCCCTGCAGTATTACCAACAAAGATCCCTAACCTATTGGTGAATGGCTCTTCTGGTATCGCTGTAGGTATGGCAACAAATATTCCGCCGCATAATCTAGGTGAAGTGATCAATGGCTGTTTGGCTTACATCAATGATGAAGACATCACCATTGATCAGCTAATGGAATATATTCCAGGCCCAGATTTCCCGACAGCTGCAATGATCAGCGGTCGTAAAGGGATTATTGACGCTTATCATACTGGCCGCGGTAAAGTTTACATGCGTGCCAAAGCGGAGATTGAAGTTGAGAAGAATGGTAAAGAAACCATTGTTGTTCACGAAATTCCGTACCAAGTTAACAAGGCTCGCTTAATCGAGAAGATTGCAGAGCTTGTTAAAGATAAGAAAGTTGAAGGCATTAGTGCACTACGTGACGAATCTGATAAAGATGGTATGCGTATTGTTATTGAATGTAAGCGTGATGCTGTGGGTGAAGTTGTACTTAACAACCTTTATGCACAAACTCAGCTACAAACCACATTCGGCATCAACATGGTTGCACTGGATAACGGTCAGCCAAAAATCTTTAACTTAAAAGAAATGCTGAAGTGCTTCGTGAATCACCGCCGTGAGGTGGTAACACGTCGTACTATTTACGAATTGCGTAAAGCGCGTGATCGTGCACACATCCTTGAAGGTCTTGCTCTTGCTTTGGCTAACATTGATGAAATTATTGAGCTTATCCGCCGTGCACCAACACCTGCAGAAGCGAAAGCTGGTTTAATTGCACGTGGCTGGGATCTTGGTAATGTAGCAGCAATGCTTGAGCGTGCTGGTACAGATGCTGCACGTCCTGAGTGGCTGGAAGAGCAATTCGGTATTCGTGATAATCAGTACTACTTAACTGAACAGCAAGCACAAGCGATTCTTGATCTTCGTCTGCACAAGCTAACAGGGCTTGAGCACGAGAAGATTTTAGAAGAGTACAAAGCACTGCTTGATGAAATCGCGGAACTAATGTACATCCTGTCAAGCTCTGAGCGCTTGATGGAAGTGATCCGTGAAGAGCTAGAGCTAGTTAAAGAGCAGTTTAACGATGAACGTCGTACCGAAATTACTGCTGCTAGCCACGACATCGATTTAGAAGATTTAATCACTCAAGAAGATGTTGTTGTAACGCTATCTCATGAAGGTTACGTTAAGTATCAAGTTTTAAGCGACTATGAAGCACAGCGTCGTGGTGGTAAAGGTAAAGCTGCAACGCGTATGAAGGAAGAAGACTTCATTGAGCGTCTGTTAGTTGCTAATACCCACGATACGATTTTATGTTTCTCTAGTCGTGGCCGTATGTACTGGCTGAAGGTATATCAATTACCATTAGCAAGCCGTACTGCACGTGGTAAGCCAATTGTGAACATTCTACCTCTTGAAGAAAATGAGCGTATCACCGCTATTCTTCCAGTACGTGAATACACAGAAGACAAGTTCGTCTTTATGGCAACCGCTGACGGTACAGTGAAGAAAACACCATTAACTGACTTTAGTCGTCCTCGTAGTGCCGGTATTATTGCCGTTAATCTACGTGAAGGTGATTCATTGATCGGTGTTGATGTTACTGACGGTGATTGCGACATCATGCTGTTCTCTGCATTTGGTAAAGTTGTTCGCTTCTACGAAAGTCCTGTGATTGATGCTGAAGGCAACGCGAAAGGCGGTGTTCGAGGTATGGGCCGTACTGCCGCAGGTGTTCGTGGTATCAAGCTTGCTGAAGGCGATAAAGTGATTTCACTTATCGTTCCTCATAACGATGGTGATGTACTAACAGTAACTGAAAACGGTTACGGTAAGCGTACAGAACTGGCTGAATACCCAGCGAAGAGCCGTGCAACGCAAGGTGTTGTATCGATTAAGGTTTCTGAGCGTAATGGTAGCGTTGTTGGTGCTATTCAAGCAGAAGACGGCGATGAATTCATGATGATCACTAACGCTGGTACGCTAGTTCGTACTCGTGTTTCTGAAGTAAGTCGTGTTGGTCGTAACACTCAAGGTGTAACGCTTATTCGTACTTCTGAAGGCGAGAAAGTTGTTGGCCTTCAACGTATTGATGAACCAGAAGAAGAATTAATTGAAGATGCGGAATTAGTTGAAGGCGAAGCTGTAGAAAATGCACAGCAGCTGCCAGCAACTGATACCAGCTCTGATGATTCAACTGAACAAGAATAAGTTATCTTAACTTGTTGATGAGATGGCGATTACTCCTAGAGTAGTCGCCATTTTTTTATCTCGTATTTTGCTTTTATTAAGAATGTATCAATATAGTTTTTAAAACGCTCAATACGTGAGTTTTTGAATAAATCTACGTTGCCGTATTCGAAATATTTCAGGAAAATTCAATTATTCCAAATATTCATCTGCGCATCATTTTTTTTGTTGGTAGGCTTTTTGTACTTTGTTTATTCATCAAGCTAGCAATTTATAATAAAAACTTTTAAGTTGCTTAATAAAGGTGTAAAAACAAAGGATTGACATTTGCTGTCGTGGCAATGTTTTCTCTTATGTTGTTTTATAATGCTAAAAACGTTATGTGTTTGGTGTTATTAGCTTTATGAAGCAATAGGCATTTATTTTATTTCCCCAAGCAGGAGCAAAGTCAAAATTATGGATAAGGTTTATAACTTTTGCGCAGGACCCGCAATGATCCCCGCAGATGTTCTCGCTAAAGCTCAACAAGAATTGATTAACTGGAATGGTTTAGGTACTTCTGTGATGGAAGTCAGCCACCGTAGTAAAGAATTTCTTGCTGTTGCTGCACAATCAGAACAAGATTTACGCGATCTTTTGAATATTCCTGCTAACTACCATGTGTTGTTCTGCCATGGTGGTGCACGTGGACAGTTTGCCGCTGTACCGTTAAATTTATTGGGTAATGCAGAAACCGCTGATTATATGGATGGTGGCTTCTGGGCGCACAGTGCGATTGAAGAAGCAAAGAAATATTGCCAGCCAAATGCGCTTGATATTACCTGTGAAAAAGACGGAAAAAAGGCAGTACTACCAGCTTCACAATGGCCACTCTCTGACGATGCGGCATTTGTGCATTTTTGTCCAAATGAAACGATTGATGGCATTGAAATCCGTGATTTACCTCAGACGGATAAACCCATTGTGGCTGATATGTCATCAACAATTTTATCGCGTAAGATTGATGTATCAAAATACGGTGTAATTTACGCCGGTGCGCAAAAGAACATTGGCCCTGCTGGCTTAACGATTGTTATTGTACGTGATGATTTGCTTGGTAAAGCTAAATCTATTCTACCAAGTATTCTTGATTACACGGTTTTGGTAGAAAAAGAGTCAATGTTTAATACACCCCCAACATTTGCATGGTACTTAGCTGCTGAAGTCTTTAAATGGCTAAAAGCTGTTGGTGGGGTAGAAGCGATGGAAGAGCGTAATCTCGCGAAAGCTAAATTACTGTATGACTTTGTTGATCACTCTGACTTTTATATCAACGAAGTACACAGTGATAATCGTTCAATTATGAATGTGCCGTTTCAATTACAAAATGCTGAGTTGGATAACTTATTTTTAGAGCAAGCAGATTTGGCTGGTTTAAAAGCATTGAAAGGACATCGTGCAGTGGGGGGGATGCGTGCATCAATCTACAATGCGATGCCATTAGAAGGTGTTCAAGCATTAGTTGATTTTATGGCTAAATTTGAAAAAGAATACGCGTAAAATCAAATAAAATTAAAGCCATAGTAGTCGATATTATGGCTTTTTTTATTTTTATAATGTTTAAAAATAGTAGTGTAATGATATAAATAGAGACGCTAATTTCTGTTACTATTTTTAACAGTTTTATTATTGATGAAAAGCTTTTCATATATATAATCGCGCGATTATCCCCCCTAGAATAGCTTTTATCGTTATGTGGAAAATGGCGTCAATTAAGTCATATTACAACAACTATATTAAAGATATATCGATTGTCTTTTTATTGTTATTGCCATTAACGATTTGTAACGCAATAACCATATTTGTTGGTCACTCCTTAAATATTGCAGGATTAACACAAGCTGCGAGTACGTTTTTCTATTTCTCAGATTTACTAATAGGTATTTATCCTATTACGTTGTGTATTATCACAAGCTATTACATTTCAACGAAACATGGTGTCAATGCTATGGTTGTTGTGCCGTATTCATTGCTTATGTACATTGCGATTTCGGTGCCTAATGATCTTGTTGCGGCAAATACAGGATTACCTAATAATCCTCTGATTGCGTTACTGACGGCTATTATTTCAGCAATCTGTTGCGTGTCGTTTCGTTTATTTCCACTTGATCCGTCTCGTTTAGATTTTGTGAAAACACTTTATATACAAGTGGCTCACTTTTTTGCTTTTCTATTGATGACACTTGCACTCGCAAAGTTAATGGAAAGTTTCCTCGCTTTTAGTACAGGTGCGAGCCAATTTATAACGTTAAATCCATTAACTTTTTTAGGCGGTCTTGCATACCAATTTATCTTGGGGTTATTGGGTGCTGTTGGTATTAATGGGCATAACTTTTTATTTCGCGCAAAGCAGCAACTTTTTGAAAACACACAATTAAACATTGCAGCATGGCAAGCTGGAGATGCGCCGTTAAATGTCTTAGGGCAAGGTTTTTATGATGCATTTTTATCAATGGGGGGGCTCTGGAAACACGATCAGCCTTTTGCTATGTATTTTATTGTTTTCAAAAGATCGTCGCCACATCACGTTAGCAATATCTGCGATACCATTAGTGATCTTTAATATTAATGAGTTATTACTGTTTGGTTTGCCCATTATATTTAATCCAATATTAATTGTGCCTTTTGTGTGTGTACCGTTAGCTAGTTTTGTTGTGGTTTATAGCGCGATATCATTAGGCTTGGTAAATCATGTTGGTACGATTGTTGACTGGATGACACCGCCATTGTTAAGTGGCTATATTGCGACCCAAAATAGTATTGGTGGCGTTGTTCTACAGTTTGTGGTGATAACACTTGGCGTGATGATTTATCGCCCGTTTTATTTGAATTATGTTGGGCGAAGTCGTCAAAATAACATGACGATGAGCCGACAGTCAGAATTAGAAAGCTCAACATTTAAAACCTTCTTAGGTGATATAAACCAAATGATGGGTAGTTATGTGAGTAAGCATGATATAAGCCGTCGGGTTAATCATATGCTTAATAACGGTGAGTTTTTGATGCATTATCAGCCACAGGTAAACGTAACTAATGCGACGCAATTATCTTTTGAGGCGCTAGTTCGTTATAAAGATAAAACGGGTAAACTAAATCCGCCAATCTTTATTAATGATTTTTATCAGCTTGGTGCAATTAAACAATTGGATCAGATGGTTATCGATCTCGTTTTAAATGATATGCAAAGTATGCCTCTAGCTAATGGCTGTAAAGTATCGGTGAATATTTCAGCTGAGAGTATTGCTGATCCTGCAATTATTTATCTGATCATGGAGCGCTTACGCTTTTATAATATTGACCCAGAAAATTTAGAAGTTGAGATCACAGAAGAAGCTATTATCACTGAAGATAAGCAGATTTCTAAAAATATAGATGCACTACAAGCATTAGGGATCACTGTTGCTATCGATGACTTTGGCTCGGGTTACGCGTCGTTCCCGCATTTACTTAAATTTAACTTCGATAAGGTAAAACTTGATAGATCGTTGTTATTGAATACGCAAAATGAGCGAGAAAAGAACCTTTACCAATTGTTAGCTAAGATCAGTGAAGTAACGGGCTGTGTTCTGGTTGCAGAAGGCATTGAGACGGAACAAGAAAAACAGTTTGTTGAACAGTGTGGTATCGATATTTGCCAAGGCTATTATTTTGCGAAACCTATGCCATTAGATGAGGCACAGGTTTGGGCTAACAGTAAGATCCGGATTTAACAAAAAGCCACAGCATTATGTGGCTTTTTGTTTATTGTTTTGGATATATCAGCTTATCTGTATCGAAACCTGCTTTTTTAGCAATGTTGATATAACGTTCTAATTGCTGTGGGCTTATTTGCTTGTGACGAGATAATAACCAGAAGTAATCGTGGTTATAACTGCTGATCAGCGCGGTTGAATAGTCTGGCTCTAAATAAAAAATAATATAGCTGCCATAAAAAGGGCCAAAGAAAGAGACTTTAAGGTAGCCAACATTATCATCTTCTACAAATTTGGCTTTACCAATGGCTTCTTTCCATTCTTTTAAGTGAGTGTTAAAACCACGATTAACGACTTTTACACTGCCATCTTCATTCATACTGTAAGTTGCAGTGACATAGTCTAAATCACGCTCAAAGCTATGATCCATTCTTGCTATTTCATGCCACGTTCCCAAGTATTTATTAAGCACAAAAGGTGTTACTGCTTCAATATTGTTGGGTTTACCTGTTGTGCATCCAAACATGGTTGCGATTAACATGATAAAACTTAGCGATTTGATATATTTTGCCATTAATTATTCCTTAATTATTTGGCGGTAAAAATATGACGCTAACGGTAAAGCTGACATTGTCATTGGTTATATGGTAAGGCCAATTCATCCTTTCACAGATCCGTTGCACAATAACTAAACCACACCCATAGCCTTGATTATAGATCTCATTACCATCATGACGGTTAGTAATCATTAGCGTATTTTTGTTTAACTTAATAATAATGTCACCAACGCTATAACTAAATGCATTTTTTATTAGATTATTAATAATAATGGTGATGAAACTGAGTGGTGCACTGATCGGGGTGTTACATGAAAGCGTGAGCTGATAATTGGTATCTTGTTTAGCAAATAAAGGTTTCATAACCGTAAGCTGCTTACTTAATTCGTCTTCTATATCACAAACGACAAAATGTTGCGGCTCTATATGCTGCTTTCCTAATAACAAAAAAGTTTCTGTGAGAATTTTCATATCCTCACTGGCTTGGTGTAAACGGTTGATCGCCTTTTTTGCAATCATGGGTTGATTAGGAACCTTATCAAGCAGCTCTGCCGAGCCCTGAATAATCATAATAGGCGTACGTAACTCATGCGATGCAAACCGGCTGAATTCTTGCTCTCGCTGAAAATAGTGTGAGATCTCACGTTTACTATCTAATAACGCTTGTTCAATTGCGCGTGTTTCATTGTATTGGGTATCAATAGTAAACTCAGTATGATCTGGCTGCATTTGACCGATCTTATGTTTAATTTGTTCAAATGGATGCGATAGCGAACGAATAAAATAAAAACTATATCCGCCCATTAATAGTGATAACAATACGCCGAAAATAAAAGTGAAGTAGTGTAAGCTATTTTCAAACTCATCTAAGTAATCATCAGCATCATCTTGGTACACAACATACATCAAGCCTTTTCCTGATGGGTGTTTAAAGACAATAAAGTGTTTATCTTCAGTACCGCGGAGGTGTTCATAAAATCCGGGTCTACGGTATGGTTTAAGCCAATCGGGTAACGAATTTTGGCTCCAATAACTTTTAAATTCACTATTGTTGGGAAGAGGGGCTTTTTCGCCCATTTTCTTATAATCAATTTGGTACTGGGAAGATTCCTTATCTAACCAGTGATGAAGACTAATTACTTCTAATCGATTTTCTGCAATATAAATGACGATCCAAAAGAGCACGAACATACTGAATGCCATGACACTGACACTAAGTCCAACCTTTTGGTAAAGACTTGGATATTTATGCAGCTTTGATACGGTAGCCTTGTCCATGAATTGTCTCTAATCGTGATTTGGAAAAACCTTTGTCAATGGCGTTGCGTAAACCATAAATATGACTTCGTAATGCATCACTGCAGGGCGATTCTTCTCCCCAAATGGTTTCGATTATTTGCTGTCTAGTAACAACATTAGGTGCATGTTGAACCAATAATTTTAATATTTTAAGTTGGGTACGGTTTAATTTTATTATGTGGTTTTCTCTACGTACTTCATCTGTTTGGTTGTTTATTTGAATATCAGCATAACTTAGCAATCCAATATCTTTACGCTGACCTCGATTAGCAAGAGCCATTATTCGAAGAGATAGTTCTTCCATCGCAAATGGCTTTAGAAGGTAATCATCGCCACCGGCTTTAAAGGCTGCGATTTTATCGTCGAGTGTATCTTTCGCCGTTAGAAACAGAATTGGCGCGCCACAAAAGAGCTCATTCCGAATTTTAGCAACGGTCAAAATACCATCCAATTTAGGCATCATGATATCCATGATAATCACGTCATAATAATTATCTTTAATTAATTTAAGCGCACTTTCACCGTGGTAAGCACAGTCAACAATATTGCCTTCAAGCTCTAGATAGTCAGAGATTGTTTCAACGATTTGGTCATTATCATCAGCAATGAGTATTTTCACGTTTGGCCTTATGTTTTTCACGAATATTTCACAGAGGTAATATTAATATAGTTTTCAATAAAACAACATTCATAATTATAAAGGTTAGTTGATGAAAAAATTGCTCTTAGCGGTAGTGATTGGTGTTGCTCTTTCTGGTTGCGGTGGCGGCGGTGGTAGTGATGAGAGTAAACCGACTCCACCACCTGTTGTTGATATTAAGCCTACAGCAGCACAAGGTACTATTAAGAGTGTGGACTATGATTACAACACTATTAATGTGAATGGTCATAGTTACAAGGTAGAGCAAGTTAAGTATGGCTCTCAAGTGCTACCTATCACTAGCCTTAAACCTGATATGATGGTTGAAGTTTCAATGTTATCCAGAAGCGGTGCTGTTGTTTCTGTTGAGCCGACAATGGTGGGTGTAGTCACAACAATTAGTGCAGATCGTAAAACATTTGTAGTGAATGGTGTGACGTTATCTTTTGCATTAGATCGCCACATTGAATTACATGATTGGGTTATGGTGTCTTCACTGCCACAAGCCACTGCGGATGGTCTTGGATATAAAGTATTGTCGGTTGTAAAAATCGAACAAGAAGATGTTGCGGGTCAATATGAAATTGAAGGTCGTTTGAGCGGTTTAGATCAAAACACGCAAACCTTTAAACTAGGCGCGACTACAAAAGTTTTCTTTACCCCTTACGTCATCGAAGATAATGCCAAATTGATGAATGGTCAGTGGGTCGAAGTTAAAGGCCACATGATTAATGATGAGTTTCATGCAAGTGAAGTGGAAGTAGAAACGTATGATGACTTTGATAACGATCATGAAATTGAAGGTATTGTCACTTGGGTAAATAGTGATAAATCCCAATTTGAATTAAATGCACGTGGGCGCTTTATTGTTAATGCACTAACGCGCTTTGAAGACGGAACTAAAGCACGTTTAGCTGCAGGCGAACTGGTTGAAGTTACAGCGTTTAATGGTGTTGCTAAAGAGATTGAATTTGAACGTGGCTTTGGCGGTGAAACAGGCAACTGGCGTGAATTTGATCGTGAAGGCTATGTAACCTCAGTAGGGGATGAGCATTTTAGGATGGCTGGTGAAACATTCTATGTTGATGCTTATACCGAGTTTGAAGACTTTTTAACATTAGAGACGTTACATGGACAATACGTTGAGGTTGAAGGTGTCATTATTAACGGTAAGAAAGTTGCACGTGAAATTGAGCGTGAAGATGACTAATTAGCCATTTTAATAACTAAGAGCACCTAAGGGTGCTTTTAGTTTATTCACTGACACAAAATCGATTTCCTAAATAGCAGCGAATAGCTTGTTCGCTAGCATCAAATTGTGGTGATGGAACATGATGAGGATCGACCCATAACCAATGCTCACATTTATCAGGCTCTTTTAGTTGGACTTCACCTGTAAATGATGTTGCTAACAAAGTAACACTAATATAATGCTTTCCACATTCATCATAAGTTTCTAGGTTGTTAGTTACAGCTATAACCTCGGGATCATAAATCGTTAAATTTGTTTCTTCTTTAACTTCACGAATCGCGCATTGACGAAATGTTTCACCAACCTCCATATGACCGCCTGGAATGGAATAGTAGGGAGCGTGACTGTTTTTTCGTTTTCCTATCAAAATCTGGTTTTGCTCATTTACAATGATGATACCGATCCCGACCATAGGAGTTGTCGTCATTACTACTGTCCTTTAATCCGCTGTTGCATCCTATTGATTTTACCAAATAATAAATCAAATATCGTGATTGTTATAGTGAGCAAGGAACGGGTACTAGCTAACTGATGCAATATTCGTTAATCTTCTTAAAGGTTAAAGAATTAGGATTGGATGAATAATCAAATGGAAAGTATAACGTTACAGCCGATAGCTAAGATCAATGGTGAAGTAAATTTACCGGGCTCAAAGAGTGTTTCGAATCGCGCCCTATTATTGGCAGCGTTAGCAACAGGTACTACACGCCTCACTAATTTATTAGATAGTGATGATATTCGCCATATGCTTAACGGATTAAAGCAGTTAGGTGTGAATTACCAATTATCTGAAGATAAAACAGTTTGTGAAGTTGAAGGCTTGGGCCGCGCATTTTCACCTAATGAGCCCCTTGAATTATATTTAGGCAATGCGGGTACAGCGATGCGTCCGCTTGCAGCTGCATTGTGTTTAGGCGGCGGTGAATTTGTACTAACGGGTGAGCCGCGAATGAAAGAGCGTCCTATTGGTCATCTTGTTGACGCGTTGCGTAGTGCTGGCGCGGACATTACTTATCTCGAAAATGAAAACTATCCACCACTAAAGATTATGGGTACTGGTTTAAAAGGTGGCGAGGTTGAGATTGATGGCTCTATTTCAAGCCAGTTTTTGACCGCTTTCTTAATGGCTGCACCTTTAGCACAAGCAGACACTGTTATACGCATTAAGGGTGATTTGGTATCAAAACCTTACATTGATATTACGCTACATATTATGGCGCAGTTTGGTGTTGAAGTTGAAAACCGTAATTATCAAGAGTTCGTTGTTCGAGGTAATCAAACCTATGTTTCACCTGGTGAATTACTTGTTGAAGGCGATGCATCTTCAGCCTCATATTTCTTAGCGGCTGCTGCGATTAAAGGTGGCGAAGTAAAAGTCACTGGTATTGGTAAAAAGAGTATTCAGGGTGATATTCAATTTGCAGATGCGCTTGCTGCGATGGGGGCGGATATCGAGTGGGGCGATGATTATGTTATTGCTCGTTGTGGAGAATTAAGCGCAGTAGATATGGATTTTAACCATATTCCTGATGCGGCAATGACTATTGCAACAACTGCATTGTTTGCCAAAGGTACAACATCGATTCGTAATGTTTATAACTGGCGTGTAAAAGAGACTGATCGTTTAGCTGCAATGGCGACAGAGCTTCGTAAAGTTGGCGCAGAAGTCGAAGAGGGTGAGGATTATATCACTATCGTGCCACCAACCATCTTACAGCATGCGGCGATTGATACTTATGATGACCATAGAATGGCGATGTGTTTCTCGCTGGTGGCATTGAGCGATACACCAGTGACGATTAATGATCCAAAGTGTACCTCAAAAACATTCCCTGACTATTTTGATAAATTAAAGGGATTGAGTTGTTAAGACTGTAATAAATTTTTCTGATAACTGAGATTACATTTTTACAAGCCTGATCTTCTTGCATCAGGCTTTTTTATTGGCGTAAAAAGAAACATAAGGTTAGGACATTACACTATAAATTGAGATTTTTTTTCCGTATAATGTGCCACCGTTTGAAGGTACAGAGAAACCTTTGGTTCTGTCTTTCATCTGTTACGGAAACTACATCGGAGAAAACCTATGTCTACTCATGCTCCAGTCATCACTGTTGATGGTCCAAGCGGCGCCGGAAAGGGGACGCTATGTATGCTATTAGCAGAAAAACTGGGCTGGAATTTATTAGATTCTGGTGCAATTTACCGTGTTTTAGCATTAGCGGCTATTCATCATGGTGTTGATATCGAATCAGAAGACGCTTTAGTTCCTCTTGCTGCGCACTTAGATGTTCAGTTTATTGCAGAAGGTGAGTTGGTTAAGGTTATTCTTGAAGGTGAAGATGTTTCTGGCACGCTTCGCACTGAAGAAGTAGGTAATACAGCATCAAAAGTGGCTGCTTTACCTCGCGTTCGAGAAGCATTACTACGTCGTCAACGCGCCTTTAATGAGCAACCAGGCCTTGTGGCAGATGGTCGCGATATGGGAACCGTTGTTTTTCAAGGCGCAGAAGTAAAAATCTTTCTTGATGCAAGTGCAGAAGAACGCGCAACTCGACGTATGAATCAGTTGCAAAAAAAAGGCTTAGATGTTAACTTTGCCAGCCTTTTAAGCGAAATTCAGGAACGAGACTACCGCGATCGCAATCGTGCTGTAGCGCCTTTACGTCCTGCTGATGACGCACTAGTACTGGATTCAACCGAATTATCGATTGAACAGGTACTTGAGAAAGTCTTAGCATATGTTGATGCTAAGCTAAAATAACGAATCCATATTTAGTTGTGTGAACAGCTAAATAACGTCAGTGTCATGGATGATAACTGACTTTATTATCAACCCCATGCGGTAGGATACCCATGGTTGTTTATCATATTGAAGATTAATTAAATGACTGAATCTTTTGCTCAACTCTTTGAAGAGTCGCTAAACCAAGTTGAAACTCGCCCAGGTGCAATCGTTAAAGGTACTGTAGTAGCTATCGAAAACGGTTACGTACTAGTTGACGCTGGTCTAAAATCTGAGTCATCTATTCCTGCTGAAGAATTCAAGAACGCTGCTGGCGAACTAGAAATCGAAGTTGGTGCTCAGGTAGACGTTGCTCTTGACGCGATCGAAGACGGTTTCGGTGAAACTAAACTTTCTCGTGAGAAAGCTAAGCGCCACGAAGCTTGGATCCAGCTTGAAAAAGCTTACGAAGATGCTGAAACAGTTGTTGGTATCATCAACGGTAAAGTTAAGGGCGGCTTCACAGTTGAACTTAACGGCATCCGTGCGTTCCTACCAGGTTCACTAGTAGACGTACGTCCAGTTCGTGACACTGCTCACCTAGAAAACAAAGAACTTGAGTTCAAAGTAATCAAGCTAGACCAGAAGCGTAACAACGTTGTTGTTTCTCGTCGCGCAGTTATCGAATCTGAGAACAGCGTTGAGCGTGATGAACTACTTGCTTCTCTACAAGAAGGTATGGAAGTTAAAGGTATCGTTAAGAACCTTACTGACTACGGCGCATTCGTTGATCTTGGCGGTGTTGACGGTCTTCTACACATCACTGACATGGCTTGGAAGCGTGTTAAGCACCCTTCTGAAATCGTTAATGTTGGCGATGAAATCAACGTTAAAGTTCTTAAGTTTGACCGTGAGCGTACTCGCGTATCACTAGGTCTTAAGCAACTTGGCGAAGATCCATGGGTTGCAATCGCTAAGCGTTACCCAGAAAGCACTAAGCTTACTGGCCGCGTAACTAACCTAACTGACTACGGCTGCTTCGTTGAAATCGAAGAAGGCGTTGAAGGTCTAGTACACGTTTCTGAAATGGATTGGACTAACAAAAACATCCACCCATCTAAAGTTGTTAACGTGGGCGACGAAGTTGAAGTTATGGTTCTTGATATCGACGAAGAGCGTCGTCGTATCTCTCTAGGTCTTAAGCAGTGTAAAGCTAACCCATGGCAGTCATTTGCAGAAATGCAAGCTAAGGGCGACAAAGTTACTGGTAAGATCAAGTCTATCACTGATTTCGGTATCTTCATCGGTCTTGAAGGCGGCATCGACGGTCTAGTTCACCTATCTGACATTTCTTGGAATGTTTCTGGTGAAGACGCAGTTCGTGACTTCAAGAAAGGCGACGAAATCTCTGCAGTAGTTCTAGCAGTAGACGCTGAGCGTGAGCGTATCTCTCTAGGTGTTAAGCAAATCGAAGAAGACCCATTCAACTCTTTCGTTGCTGATACTAAGAAAGGTGCTCTAGTAACTGGTAAAGTTACTGCTGTTGACGCTAAAGGCGCAACTGTTGAGCTAGGCGAAGGCATCGAAGGTTACCTACGCGCTTCTGAAGCATCTGTAGACCGTGTTGAAGACGCAACTCTAGTTCTTTCTGTTGGCGATTCTGTTGAAGCTAAATTCACAGGCGTTGATCGTAAGAACCGCGTAATCAACCTATCTGTACGTGCTAAAGACGTTGCTGAAGAGCAAGAAGCAATGGCTACTCTGAACAAGCAAGATGATGCTGCGTTCGGTAATGCTATGGCTGACGCTTTCAAAGCTGCTAAAGGCGAATAATTGAGCATAGAGGGAATAGGCTTAGCTTTTTCCCTCTAAACGGCTATACTATTGAGAAACTTACTAAAACGGAGTGTTTATGACAAAGTCTGAGTTAATTGAAAGACTATGTAGTCAACAAACACATCTTTCAGCTAAACAAGTGGAAGATGCAATCAAGGATATCCTTGAAAATATGGCGAACACGCTTGCTGAAGGCGATCGCATTGAGATCCGTGGCTTTGGTAGCTTCTCATTGCATTACCGTGCTCCTCGCGTAGGTCGTAACCCTAAAACTGGTGATAAAGTTGAGTTGGACGGTAAATACGTTCCTCACTTCAAGCCAGGTAAAGAATTACGTGACCGTGTTAATGCATCAATTGCTGCTTAACCGCGAATAGAACAAAAAAACGGCATACTCTCAGTATGCCGTTTTTTTATGTCTTTTGATCATGGTCTGATGAGTAAAATTACTGCATAATCAATCTATCATATTGTTGATTTAGTGAGAGGATTCACGATGAAAATTTTGGGTATTATTGTTTTAGTTGCTGCATTCTTAATAACATTGGCTCTCGGTGCGCAAAACCAAATTTTAGTAAACTTTGACTATTTAGTTGCTCAAGGCGAATTCCAATTATCAACGCTATTAGGTATTGCATTTGGTTCTGGCTTTATCATTGGCTGGTTAATCTGTGGCACGCTATATCTAAAAGCACGTTTTGCTAAAAACCGCTTAGCGAAGAAAGTGACAAAACAGCAACAAGAACTAGATTCTCTACGCGCACAGCCTGTAAAGGAATAAGTATTAATGCTTGAACTGTTGTTCCTACTATTACCTATTGCGGCAGCTTATGGCTGGTATATGGGTAACAGGAGCGCAAGTAACAATCGACAAGAGCAGTCTCACCGCTTATCTCGTCAATATGTAACAGGTCTTAATTTGCTGTTATCTGATCAATCAGATAAAGCCGTCGATCTGTTTATTGAGCTGCTTCAAGTTGATAGCGAAACTATCGATACTCACCTTGCTTTGGGTAACTTATTCCGAAGCCGAGGGGAGGTCGATCGTGCTATTCGTATTCACCAAAACTTGATTGCTCGTCCTAACTTGACGATAGAGCAACGTAATTTGGCGCTTCAGCAGTTAGCAAAAGATTATATGGTTGCGGGTTTTTTAGATCGTGCTGAACGTATCTTTGAACAATTGTTGGATGAACCTGAATATAAAAAACCTGCGCTACAACAGTTATTGTCTATCTATCAGCAAACACGAGAGTGGGAAAATGCGATAGATATGGCTTCTCAACTCGTTAAATTAGGTAAAACAAAATTAAAGCATGATATTGCACACTATTGGTGTGAACTTGCCATGCTTGAAATGAGTGCGCAAAATCAGGATAAAGCGATTCAATGTTTGAAAAAGGCGCTCTCAGCAGATAAGCAGTGTGTCCGAGCCTCGATCACGATGGCTAAGATTCAGATTAAAGATAAAGATTTTAAGCAGGCAGCCAAAACGCTTGAACGTGTTCTAGAGCAAGATGCTGAATTTATTGGTGAAGCTTTACCTTTATTATTAGAATGTTACGATGCATTACATAATGAATCGGGCTGGCTGAAATATCTACAGCAATGTGTAGAAGCCAAAGCGGGGGCTTCAGCAGAGCTCATGTTAGCAGACGAAATTGCGAAAAATGAAGGGGCTGTGTCTGCTCAAGCATTCATGACTCGTCAGCTACAAAAGAACCCGACTATGAGAGGCTTTTACCAGCTAATGGATTACCATTTAGATGAAGCGGAAGAAGGCCGTGCGAAAGAAAGTTTAACCAGCTTACGTCATCTTGTTGGTGAGCAATTAAAAATTAAACCGCGTTATCGTTGTCGCCAGTGTGGTTTTGCTACCCACTCATTGTATTGGCAATGTCCATCTTGTAAGAATTGGGGACAAGTTAAGCCAATTCGTGGATTAGATGGCGAATAATGCATTAAAAAATAAAGAAACCAGACATTGTGATCTGGTTTTTTTATGCCTAATAAAGCGTGAATTTTATTCGTAAACGTTTGCGTTTGATGTAGAATTTGCGTGCGGCTGGATTGCTGCAGTAGGAAAAATGAGATATCACAGGAGACTCAATGCTAGACGCTAAAGTAATAGACCCTAAAGTAATCGTAGCCCTTGATTATGATAATCAGAATGAGGCACTCGCTTTCGTCGATCGTATTGAGCCGGGAAGTTGCCGATTAAAAGTCGGTAAAGAGATGTTCACTTTTTTTGGTCCTGATTTCGTGCGTCAACTGCATGATCGGGGTCATTCTGTATTTTTAGACCTTAAATTTCACGATATTCCAAATACCTGTTCAAAGGCGGTAAAAGCGGCAGCAGAACTTGGTGTATGGATGGTTAACGTTCATGCGAGTGGTGGCGAGCGTATGATGACAGCTTCACGTGAAATTTTAGAGCCGTATGGTAAAGACCGCCCGCTATTGATTGGTGTAACGGTGCTAACCAGTATGGAAGCATCAGACTTAGCGGGTATTGGTATTAACTGCGAGCCTCATCAGCAAGTACTTAACCTTGCATCACTGGCAAAGAATAGTGGTTTAGATGGTGTGGTTTGTTCAGCTCATGAAGCTCATACGTTGAAACAAAGTCTAGGTCAGGGTTTTAAGCTAGTAACACCAGGTATTCGCCCTGAGGGGAGTGATGCAGGCGATCAGCGTCGAATCATGACACCCGTAGAAGCAATTTCTGCTGGTTCTGATTATCTCGTGATAGGGCGCCCAATAACACAAGCTGAAGATCCTGCAAGTGTCTTGGCACAGATAAACAAATCGCTTGTGTAGCATCCTCGATATAGATGTAAATGAGAAGCCCGCGTAAAAGCGGGCTTTTTCATTTTTATATTTTGCGTTATGTGCTTATTTTGGGTGTTGAGTTGTTAATTCGTGTGCTTTTATCTTTCTTTGGCGAGCTAAAGTGACTATCTAATAATTTTTGCGTTAATGGATGTTTGGGATTGTTAAATACATTCGCGGTACGGCCTTTCTCTACCACTTCACCATCTTGCATCACCATTACTTTGTCACTGAAGTGTTTTATCACCCCCATGTGCTGCGACACATAGATATAGGACAATCCCATTTCTTCTTGCAGTTCTAATAACAGGTTTATCATCTGAGAACGCATGGACATATCAAGCCCGTTTAGTGCTTCATCAGCAACGATAATACAGGGCTGAAGAATGAGAGCACGAGCTAATGAAACACGCTGTTTTTGACCCGTAGCCAGCATTTGTGGATAGAAATAGGCATGTTCAGGAAGTAAGCCAACTCGTTTTAGTGTATCCATAATACGTTTTTCACGCGCTTGGGGCGTCATATTGGTATTACGTTTTAATGGGCCTTCCAGAATACGACCAATTTGAATACGAGGATTAAGCGACGTATTCGGATCTTGGAAAATCATTCGGATCAGCTTACAGCGCGTTTGGTAATCACCGCTTGATAAGGTGTCACCATTTACGCGAATAATGCCACTGGTTGGTTCGACAACACCTGATAGCATTTTTGCTAAGGTTGATTTACCTGACCCATTTTCACCCAGCAGCGCAATTGTTTCACCTGCTTCAAGATGAAAAGAGACCGGTTTCACGGCTTCAATTGTGCGTCTACGGAAAAGACTTGAACGATAGTGGTAATCTTTCTTTAGATTTTCTACTTCCAATAACGAACTCATTTACTGTCTTCCTCCATGTTTAGCGGGAAGTGACAGCTAAACTTATGGTTTTTAATTTTTCTACGTTTTGGCACTTCTACACATTTACGCTGGGCATGAGGACAACGAGGGCCTAATCGACAACCAATCGGTAAGTGCTGAAGTGGAGGAATAGATCCCGGTAACGTTTCTAGTTTCGTCTTATGGCTAATATTTTCTAAGCTAAAATCAGGCATAGCACGCATTAACGCAGCGGTATAAGGGTGATGCGGTGACTCTAATAACTGCTTAGAGGTGCCGGATTCAACCGATTGTCCACAATACATGACCGTAATTCTATCAGCCCACTGGGTAACCGTCGTAAGATCATGGCTGACTAATAAAATAGTGGTGTTACCTAATTGATTCATCCTGCTTAATAAGCGAAAAATTTGAGCTTGGGTAATTGGGTCTAAGTCGTTTGTGGGCTCATCGGCAATCAATAATCGTGGACGGTTTGCAATCGCCATTGCGATCATGACTTTTTGACATTCGCCATCGGTTAATTCATAAGGGTAACTTCGCATTACGCGTTTGTGCTCTTTGATACCGACTTTATGCAAAAGTGCGATAGCTTGTTTTTGACGCCAGTGAAAGCGCTGCCAAAAATGCCCAGTAAATGATGACGAGGGAATGGCTTCTTCCAATTGTTCCCCAACTGTCTCAGAGGGATCAAGACAGGTTGATGGTTCTTGGAAGATCATTGCCATTTCACGGCCAACAATTTTTCGTCGCTCACGATGAGATAGAGTGAGTAAGTCAATATCACCTAAGCGCATGCGATCGGCACTGACGCGCCAATTATCTTTAGACACGCCTGCAATCGCTTTCGCGACAAGGCTTTTACCTGAACCTGATTCGCCCACTAAACCACGAATTTCGCTTTCATTAATGGTTATGCTCATTCTATCAACCGCTTTCACCATGCCTTGTGGTGTGTCGATTTCGATAGTGAGGTTGCGTATATCGAGTAATGGCATATTAATCAATCCCTGCATTAAGAGCTTGGCGAAGACCATCACCGACTAAATTAATTACTAGAACACTAAACATAATGGCAAGACCCGGTAATGTGACTGTCCATGGTGCAAGGTAAATCAGTTCAACAGAATCACCTAACATAGCGCCCCATTCTGGTAGTGGTGTTTGCGCGCCTAACCCTAGGAAACCTAATGCGGCAATATCTAAAATAGCAATAGAGATTGCGCGCGTCATTTCAGTAATGATGGTTGATAAAATATTGGGTAAGATTGAATTCCATAAGAGGTAAAAATTATTAGCGCCATCTAATCGTGCTGCAATAACGTAATCTTTAGCAACTTCAGTATGAACGGCTGTGTACACCGCTCGAATAAAACGAGGGATCAAAGCTAGCCAAATTGCGAGTAAGATATGTGTTTCTCCCGGTCCCATATAGGCGACCACTATGATGGCCAATAAAAGCGAAGGGATAGATAACACGGTATCTAAAATATGATTTAAAAAGCTCGATTTTAAACCTTGGCTCATTCCGGCAAGAATACCGATCAGCAAGCCAATAACGCTGGATGCAAAGGCGACTAATAAGGCATAGCCAAAGGTTAGCTGTGAACCTATGATCAAGCGAGATAAAATATCACGACCTAAATCATCAGTACCAAAGAAAAAGTTTACATGACCAGAGTTGTCCCATGATGGTGGCATGAGCAGCTCACCAACTTGTTTTATCGGCGAATAGGGAGCCAGCCATTGTGCTGTTAGGGTGACAATGAGCAAAAACAGTAAACACCATAGGCCAAACATGGCCAGTGAGTTTTCCCTGAAGTTTTGCCAAGCGCGCTCCCATTGGGTTGGGATTGTTTCTTCTTGGTAAACACTATTTGATGGCATACCATTCCTTCCTTACTAATGGGTTCACCATAGCACCAGCCAAATCAGATAAAATGTTAGCCAATAAGATGAAACTACCTACTGTGATTACACCAGCTTGAATAGCAACATAATTTTGATCTGCAATCGCATTAAGTAACCAACGACCAATACCCGGCCAATTAAAAATAGATTCTGTAAGCATGGCAAAGGTCATCATTGCTGCAAACTGCATCCCTAATTTAGGAATAATGGGGGGAAGGGCATTTTTCATCGCATGACGGCGGACGATTTCAAAGGTAGATAAGCCTTTCGTTTGGGCTACTTTGATGTAGTTTTTCGTCATTACGTCTGAAATTGAGGCACGGGTTAAACGTATCACTTCCGTTGTAGGTGCCATCGCTAATACAATGGTTGGCAAGACTAAATGCTGTAGTGCGTTAAGAAATGCTTCCATACGGTATGGTTTATTTGATAGCAAAATATCAATCAGAGCAAAGCCAGTGACATGATCAAATTGATATAACAAACTGTAACGACCAGAAACAGGTAGCCAGCCTAAATTCAGCGAAAACAACAGAATTAATAACATCGCTAACCAAAATAGGGGGATGGAGTAGCCCAGTAAGGTTATTGAGGAAATGATGGTATCAAGGGGTTGTCCTCGATGTACGCCTGCGATAGTGCCAAGCGGAATACCAACGACTAACGAGAGTATAAAAGCAAAAAAGCATAGCTCTAACGTTGCAGGAAATACGGTTAATATTTCGCTACTAATAGGTGTACCATTGGGAGTGATACCGAGATTACCTGAAAGTAAGTTCTCTAAATATAAAATCCAACCACTAAAAAAGCTCTGATGCGCCCACTGTAATTGGGTATCTAAACGCAAAATACTAAAACCAATTATGGTCAGTATTAATAGCGTAATTACAAACAAATTTAGGCGACGTATCGTATAAATAAACATGCTTTACTCAATTCGATAAACACTGGAAAAAGATCGCGAACCAAATGGGTCCATCTGTAACCCCCCTAACGTTTTACTGTGGGCTTGGAAATGGACACCATGAGCCAATGGGATCACAGGTACTTGTTGATCCAAAATATTTTGCGCTTGCTGGTAATATACTTGGCGTTGTTGTTGCTTATTTGTGCGTAGTGCAATTTCAAGTAAATTATCAAAACCAAGATCACACCAGTTAGCGACATTAAGTCCTGCTTTTTTAGCATTACATGACAATAATGGTCTTAAGAAATTATCAGGGTCGCCGTTATCTGCGATCCAACCAGCAAGAACCATATCGTATTGAGTAGTATCAGTTAAACCAACACGACCAATCGTTTCTTGATGATGTAAAGACACATTGATACCAACGGCTTTCAAATTAGCTTGGATTAATTCCGCTGTTTTTCTAGGACTCGGGTTATAAGGTCGAGGCTCAAGTGGGACCCACATCGTCAGGACTTGGTTATAATCATAGCCAGCAGCATCAAGCAGTTGTTTGGCTAATTTAGGATTATAAGAAAGTGCTTTGCTGTCGTGGTTATAAGCCCAAGACATTGGGGGTAACAAGCTTTTTGCCTCTGTTGCCGTACCGTAATAAACAGAATTGAGCAGTGTTTTACGGTTTATTGCATAATTAATAGCTTCACGGATTTCTAATTTATTTAATGGTGGACGTTCCGTATTTAATGCCAGAAAGGATACATTCATCCCCGTTTGTGCAAGTAATTTATAGTTATCGTTATTTGAAATAACAGGCAATTGGCTCGCAACAGGAGATGAGAGAACATCACATTCAGAGCTTAGCAACTTAGCAAGATTACCCATGCCACGGGCTGAGATATCAAATACCACTTGCTCCATTGGTGCGGCACCTTGCCAATAATCCTTATTACGTTTTAAGCGAATAAGATCATTGGGTATAAATTGATCAACGTAAAAAGGACCCGTACCGATTGGTTGTGTATCAATAAGACCGATACGGCCTGATTTTAACAGTTGCTGACCATACTGCTGAGAATAAATCACCGCATAACTGGTTGCTAAGTTAGATAAGAAAGAATTATCTGGTCGATTTAAGGTAAATTGTACGGTGAGAGGGTCTTTAGCTTTGATGGTATCAATTAAATCAGCAAACCCAAGGCTTTCAAACCATGGGTAACGACCACCAGAAATATTATGAAAAGGGTGGTGTGGATTAATGATACGCTCAAAGCTAAAAATAACGTCATCGGCATTAAGCGGACGTGTTGGAGTAAACCAATCAGTATGTTGGAATTTAACGTTATCTCGCAGCTTAAAGGTATATACCAAGCCATCGTCACTGACAGTCCAGCTTTTTGCTAGATCAGGAAGAGGTTTGTGGCTGATAGGATCGAGTAACAGCAGGCGATCGAAAATTTGCGCCGAGAGTGTTTCTGCTGTTAATCCGCCATCCGTTAGCTGTGGATTTAATGTTGTCGGAGTATCTTGACCGCAGTAAACAAAGCCATTGCTTTGCTTAGCGGTATTATGTGACGGCTCTTTACAACCTAAAAGGCCAAGTAAAGTGAAGCCGGCAATCAAAAGACGACTGTAAGCGCTCATATTTAATAGGCGTTAAATGAAATTAAGTCGTTAAATTTAACATTTTTCTTTTAACGTCACCAAGCTATCCTGCTTTATTTATAAGTAATTAGTCTAAAACCGTTATATATCTTTAATTATCGCGTGAATTTGGTTGATTAATCACCGTTAACGTTAATGTCATACTTTCGAATGAGTCCTCTTAACTGGTGATAACTTAAGCTTAAAAGTTCGGCGGCTTTTGTTTGATTAAAGCGAGCGTGTTTAAGTGCTTTGTTGATCAACATGATTTCTTGATCTTGTAAGTAGTGGCGAAGATCAACGGGAAGTTGAATGCTAGAGTTTTCTTGTTTGACTGCTGGGGTGTCTACAATGGATAAAGACTGTGATGGTGCTGGCTCACAAGATTGCCAAGCTGTAGCGAAAGGGTCGGTATAAATTTCGTCAATAGCTTCACCTTCATTGCGATGACGAAATACAGACCGTTCGACAACATTTTTTAACTCTCGAATATTCCCTGGCCATTGATAGTCGAGTAGTTGTTGTTTAGCGTGTTGTGAAAAACCTGCAAAATAGCTATATCCTAATTCGCGACACATACGCACAGCATAGTGTTCTGCCAATGGTAAAATATCGTCTAGTCGTTCACGTAATGGTGGAAGGTGGATGATTTCAAAGGCGAGTCTATCAAGTAAATCTGCTCGAAATTTTCCTTCAGCAACGAGTTCGGGTAAATTTTCATTAGTTGCACAAACTAAGCGTACATTCGCTTGGCAAGGTTTATTACCGCCCACGCGCTCGTACTCACCGTATTCAATCACGCGTAATAATTTTTCTTGAACCCCCATCGGGGCGGTTGCTAATTCATCTAAAAAAAGCGTGCCATTTTCTGCGCGTTCAAAGCGCCCTTGGTGGCGACCTTTCGCGCCTGTAAAGGAGCCCGCCTCATGGCCAAATAGTTCAGAATCAATGACGCCTTCGCTTAGTGCGGCACAGTTCAGTGTCACTAAAGGTTGATCCCAACGTTTTGATAAATAGTGAACGCGTTGGGCGATTAACTCCTTACCTGTGCCTCGTTCACCAAGAATAAGAATTGGGCGATTGAGTGAAGCGAGGCGTGATGCTTGGTCTAGGACACTTAAAAAAGCATCAGATTCACCGATTAAGTTTTCCGTTTTACGCATTGGTTAATCTCACTATTAATTGGTTAAATTAACTATATCATAGCTTGCTTAAAAGTGGGTTGAAAATTAAGTTGTTGATATTTAATACGTTAAAAGTTGGCACAGTACTTGAAATATCTAAGTGGTAACACAAGAACATTAAGTTAGTATCACTATATAAACCTGTAAGCGTGATTACTGTGAAATGGGTTTAATCAAGGAGTTTAATGATGGGTATTTTTTCTCGTTTTGCTGATATCGTAAATGCTAACGTGAACTCGTTACTGGATAAGGCTGAAGATCCACAAAAACTGATCCGTCTTATCATCCAAGAGATGGAAGATACATTAGTTGAGGTACGTACATCTTCAGCGCGTGCATTAGCGGATAAAAAAGAGTTACAACGTCGTATTCAAGCGATTGAATCACAAATTACAGATTGGCAGGAAAAGGCGAGCCTTGCACTGCAAAAAGGTCGTGAAGATTTAGCCCGTGCAGCACTGATCGAAAAGCAAAAACTGGCTGATGTCGCATTAACGCTCAATGAAGAATACAAACTAGTAGAAGAGACGATTGAAAAATTGTCATTAGAAGTCGCTGAACTTGAGCGTAAGTTGCAAGAAACACGCGCTCGTCAACAAGCGCTAGTGACGCGTCATAAAGCCGCAGGCACTCGCCGCGATGTTCGTCGTCAGCTAGATACAAGTAAAGTTGATGAGGCGATGTCTAAGTTTGAGCAATATGAACGTCGCATCGATGAAATGGAAGCAGAAGCAGATAGTTATAGCTTTGGTCGTGGCAAAAGCTTAGAGTCAGAATTTGCTGATTTACAAGCACAAGACGAAATTGAAAAAGAACTTGAGCGCTTAAAAGCGAACATCAAGGATAAAGAGTAAGTACAACTAAGTTATCGTCGTTGTTTCATTGATTCTGCGCGAAAGGAGAACAAATAATGTCAATGGGTTTTATTAGCGTTCCATTAGTGGTGTTCATGATTATTGTCGCACCGCTATGGTTAATCCTTCACTATCGTAGTAAACGTCAAGCCGGTGAAGGGCTGTCAGGTGAAGATCAGAAAAAGTTAGAGACCTTGGTGGCACGCGCAGAAGATATGCAAGAACGTATTGTGACGTTAGAGCGTATTCTTGATGCAGAAGTACCAAGATGGAGGCAAAAATAATGAGTAAAACCTTATACCGTGATCCTAAAAAAGGAAAATTGGGCGGTGTGTGCGCTGGTTTAGCTGAATATTTCGGTGTTGAAATTTGGTTGGTACGTATTCTTGCTGTTTCAGCCTTCTTACTTGGTTTGGGCTTTTTTGCCACGATTGCTTATATCGCCGCATGGTTAATTTTAGATAAAATGCCACCACAGCGAAAAGAGCAACAAGATACTTATACCGAGCACAACGTAAAACAGAAACCGTGGCAGGCGGGTCGCTCTGCGCATCAAATTTTACAAAAAGTGGAATCAGAATTTGATACCGCCGAAAAGAAAGTACAACAGATGGAAGCGTATGTTACATCTTCTGCATTCAAAGTGGATCGCGAATTCAATAAGCTTTAATTACCCGTAAAATTTAGCCTAATGAAGCAGGTGCTGATCAATGTCAGGCCTGCTTTTTTCCGTTATAAAGGCGTAATATAGTTAAATCACTTTATTGATAATTATTAGAATAAAGTTGTTAAACCTAAAACAAAAATGAAAACAACTAGGGTTAATCATGAATCGAATCAGTAATGAGTTGAATAAGCTCGTTAATAGAAGTTTGGATCGACACGTTCGACTTGCCGTTACAGGATTGTCTCGAGCGGGTAAAACGGCCTTTATTACTTCTCTTATTAATCAATTACTGCATGTAAGTACGAATGCTCGCCTACCTATGTTTAGTGCGATGCGTGACGGCCATTTATTAGGTGCAAAGCGTGTTCCTCAGTTAGATCTGCATGTGCCTAAATTTGGCTATGATGAAGGAATGCAATCAATTATGTCGACGCCTCCTGAATGGCCAGAGCCAACAAGGGATGTGAGTCAAACGCGTTTAGCACTTCGTTATAAGCCTCAGAAAGGGGCATTGAAACTATTTCAAGATACCGCCACGTTGTATTTGGATATTATTGATTATCCCGGCGAGTGGTTATTAGATTTACCGTTACTTGATTTAGATTTTACTCAATGGTCGGCACAACAAAGCCAAGTACTAAAAGGTAAACGTCTTGAATTAGCTCAAGATTGGCTTGCTAAAACCGAGATGTTTGATCCTTTTGCACCCGCAGATGAAAAGCAAATTGAAGAAATATCGAAGGCGTTCACCGAGTATTTGCATCAATGTAAGGCAGAAGGGGGATTACATTGGGTTCAACCCGGACGTTTTGTTCTTCCCGGTGAATTAGCTGGTGCACCTGTTTTACAATTTTTCCCGCTCCTGTGGAATAAAAAGTACACAGAAAAACAGCTGATGGATGCAGATGAAAGCACCAATATTGGGATGCTTAGAAATCGCTATAAGTATTATCAACAGCATGTTGTGAAGGCGTTCTATAATGATCATTTTTCAAAATTTGATCGCCAAATCATATTAGTTGATTGCTTACAGCCTCTTAATTCGGGACCTGAATCGTTTAATGATATGCGTCAAGCGTTGGATCAGCTGATGCAAAGTTTTAAATATGGGCGTAGCTCGTTACTGCGTCGTCTATTTTCACCGCGTATTGATAAAGTACTCTTCGCTGCAACCAAAGCCGATCATATTACGCCTGAGCAGCACCCGAATTTAGTCGGATTATTACAGCAGCTAGTGAATGAAGCATGGCAAACCGCTTCCTTTGAAGGCATTAAAATGGATTGTGTTAGTTTGGCATCGATTCAAGCGACTGAGCCTGGCTTTGTGACTCACAAAGGGCAGCAAGTCCCTGCATTAAGGGGGACCGATTTGTTAGGTCATGCACAAACTCTCTTTCCCGGAGAAGTGCCAAAACGGTTACCAAACGTTGATTTTTGGCAGCAGCAGAGCTTTGATTTTATTAATTTCCGTCCCTTGCTACAGCAAAGTGATGAGCCTTTGCCGCATATCCGAATGGATAAAGCACTTGAGTATTTGTTGGGAGATAAACTGCAATGAGTGAACCGTTAAAAAGTAAAATTGTTTTTGATGATCCAACAGTTAACCAAGAACAACGCAATATTGCGTCGAAATTGGAGTTTGCTCAACAAGCCGATTTTTTACCTGAAGCAATAGAGCAACAAGAAACTGAAATTGAAAAAGATCTCAAACAAGTATTAGCAGCGAAACCAAAACGTCGTTATGGCTTTTTAAAAGGGGTAGTGGTTGCAGGCGCGGCAATGGTGGGGTGGCAGACGGTTGACCATGTTGTGACAGCTTATCAAACAGCAAATTGGTTATCGCTTGGCTGGAGTGCATTGGTTGCCAGTATTGCCGTAGTTGGTATCGGTGCATTGGGGCGGGAGCTTTTGACGTTACGACGGTTAAAATCACGTCAAACAGAGCGTGATGAAGCCCAACTCTTACTTGATGGTAATGGCATTGGTAATGGTAAAGCTTTTTGTACCAAACTGGCACAGCATAGTCAGATTAGTAGTGATAACTATGGTTATGATCGCTGGACGAATTCGTTAGACGCGACGCACAATGATCGCGAAATACTTGAGCTTTATGATCGCTTAGTGGTCAGCCAGCAAGATAAATTAGCTCGAAAATTAGTGGCGAAATATTCATCAGATGCCGCGGTGATGGTTGCATTAAGCCCACTAGCAGTGGCTGATATGTTGCTGGTGGCATGGCGTAATTTGCGCTTAATTGAACAAGTTTCTCGAGTTTATGGTGTCGAATTAGGTTACTGGTCTCGCATTAAGCTACTTAAGCTGGTATTGGCTAATATGGCATTTGCAGGTGCATCTGAAGTGATCACTGATTTGGGGATGGATATGCTCTCAATGGACTTAGCGGGTCGTATGTCTACCCGCGTTGCGCAAGGGGTGAGTATTGGTTTATTGACCGGAAGACTAGGCTTAAAAGCGATCAGCTTAGTACGTCCTTTACCATGGTTACCGGGAGAGCAACCCAAATTAGCTGAAATACGAAGCGATCTATTTAAACAGCTTGGTACCAAAGAAAAAGATTAACTAGATATTCCACTATTAAGCGTAAATTGAAGTGGTTAAGTGGTCAGGGAGAATACGACTATTTGACCACTTTGTTCATCTTATTTAACGATAGCGAGACTTTCATCTCCAGGCGCATAGCCAAATTTAATATTTTTAATGGTGCTATTAAGTTGAATATTACGAATTATAACTGGCATCGAAGTTCCGAGTGCGGTAGACACGCCTGCCCATCCGTTTTCTTGTGCTGATAGCACAATATAAAGTGTGCCTTGCTGTTGCTTAAAATAAAGCACTTTAGCTGCATCGGGGTAGGGGAGCGTTGCAAGTGCTGCTTGTTCTGCAATGTATTTTAAGTCTATTTTACCGTTACGAGGTTTTTTACAAGTATCAGTAAAGGCAGTTTTATCAAAAGGATCTGTACCACCTGCCTGAATAAAATCTGCCATTTTTTGTTGGTACTGATCCATGTCTTTTGGCAGTGATAAAACAAATTCACCGTTACCACATAGATTTTCTGCCGTCGTCTCGACTTGCTTGGCTGAGCTTTGTGCATCGCAACCAAATAGAGTGATGACTAAGGGAAGTAATATGCTCAGTTTATTCATGATTTACTCTATTGTTAAAAGAATCAGCTTAAACATAAATAAGAGTTGGGGTGTTAGAAGATTGAAAATTAAATACTTATTTTCTTGTTATGTCGTCAAGATAGCATCTTTACAACACTTTACATTCTCTGAAGCTTATTTACGTTAGAGTCGTTATCGTATCCTTGGGTTAATGATAAGGACAACAAGGTGAATTATTATCCAACGGCAGCCATCATCACTGAGCAACGATTTGGCTTTGGCCCCAAACTGAATGATCAGCATGTATTAACGCTGGCAGAGCAGATCTCAACTAAACCATATATTGATACCGCTCTACAGTCTTTACCTTCGACGAATAATATTTTGGTTCAGATCGGTCAATTTAATCAACAGCGTAAAAAATTAAAAAAATCCCCGAATGAAAAGCGTGCCGTTCAAAAGCAGGTTAATCAATTTTTTAATCTGAGTTATGAACAGCAAGTATCTGCACGTAATCTACAAACATTGCATTCCTCCAATAGTTTTCAAGAACGTTTAATTCAATTTTGGAGTAACCATTTTGCAGTCTCTGCCGATACGCGCAAAGTAAAACCTATTATTGCTGGGATTGAGAATGAGGTAATACGCCAACACTGGAACGGTAATTTTGCCGATATGCTTCAAGCAACGATTAAGCACCCAACAATGTTGATGTTTCTCGATAATAATCTATCGATAGGGCCTGATTCTAAATTGGGTAAGAAACGCCATAAGGGACTCAATGAAAATCTCGCTCGTGAAATTATGGAGTTACATACCTTAGGGGTTGATGGCGGTTACAGTCAGCAAGATGTTATCCAATTAGCACATGCGATAACAGGCTGGATGGTCAGTTTTGATAAGCAAAATCCTGGGTTTAAATTTGCAGCTTGGGCGCATCAACCTGGTGATGTGATGTTATTAGGTCAGCGTTACGCACAAACAGGGATTGGACAGGGAGAAGCGTGCTTAAAAGATCTTGCATTGCATCAACAAACCGCAAGGCATTTGGCAACTAAATTAGCTCAACACTTTATTGGCCAGCCCAAGAAGGAGCTAGTGGATGATTTAGCCGGTGTTTATCTAAAAAATAACGGTGAATTACAGCCTGTTTATAAGAGATTATTGCAAGAGCCTGAAGTAAATACGGCTGCGCCTCTTCGCTTTAGAACGCCTCAAGAATGGTTATTTGCGCTTTTACGTAGTGCTGATCTCAACCCATCGGAACACAAAATTACTCAACAATTGAGGTTGTTGGGACAACAGCCATTTATGGCAGGTTCTCCGGCGGGTTGGTCTGATCAAGATAGTGATTTCAATAGTTCTTCAGCGTTGATACAACGTTGGCAAGTAGCAAATACATTTGCGGTGCTTGCGGTAAGAGAAGCGAAGAAGAAAAAAGTCAAACCGCTTCAGTTGGTAAAACAAGTGGTCAATAATCTTTATGGAAAAGATCTTGATCAACACACAGAGCTTGCAATGAATAAGGCTAACGGTGCGATAACGAAGTTAGTTTTATTATGGCTAAGCCCACAGTTTATGTATCGATAGCGAGATCGTGATGGATAATAATATATTTGATCGCCGTATGTTCTTAAAATCTTTAGCTGCGGTTGGGATATGCAGTGCATTGCCATCTATCGCTTTTGCGAAAACACAGTCGGCAAATATTTTTGTATGGATTACATTGCGCGGTGCAATGGATGGGTTAAATGTGGTTGTACCCTATGGAGATAAAGACTATTTACCGCAAAGACCGTCGATTGGATTACATAAAAATCAGCTTAATAAACTCGATGATTTCTTTGGTTTACATCCAGCACTAAAGAGTTGTTATCAGTGGTATCAACAAGGCGAGATGGCTTTTATTCATGCGTGTGCATCACCTTATCGTCAGCGCTCACATTTTGATGGGCAGAAAGTATTAGAAAATGGTACTGAGGATCCGTTACATCGTGATGGTTGGCTAAATCGCTTTCTATCTGTTGATAACAAGCAGCATACGATAGCCATAGATTCTGGTTTACCTTTAATTGTTCAAGGTAATGCCCAAGCTGATAGTTGGTATCCACATAAATTGAAGATTAAGCAGCAACAAGCTGAATTGTTGCAGGATATGTATCAAAGCGATCAGACGTTATCTGACAACTTTATTAATGCATTAGACATTGAAAAAATGGCAGGTCATGTAAAAGGCGGCCAACAATTTCATGCTTTGGCGCAACAAGCAGGGAAATTTTTAACGTCGGAAAATGGACCGAATATTGCGGTATTAGAGCTAGGTGGATGGGATACACACGCAGGAGAAGGCGCGGTTAAAGGTCGTTTAGCGAGCCAATTAAAGAAACTTGATGAGGGACTTTCAGCTTTAAAATCACAGTTAGGTGAGGCTTGGTCGCGAACGGTGGTTATAGCCGCGAGTGAATTTGGCCGAACAGTTGCTGAAAATGGAACTAAGGGAACCGATCACGGTACGGCTAACGCAATGTTGATAGCGGGAGGTGCGGTGAGTGGTAATCAAGTGATAACAAAATGGCCAGGGTTAGCGAAATCTCAGCAATACAAAGGAAGAGATTTAGCTCCAACGACGGATATTCGCTCTATATGTAAAACGGTATTGTATTCACATTTAGGAGCAACAAATAAGCAACTCGATATAGTTTTTCCGAGCTCAAGTGAGCTACCTATCATGAATGATTTAATCCGTCATGCTTAAGATAAAGGCGCTGTTAGTTCAATAGATACTAAAAGCATAACGTTATTTTTTAATTATAAATGGCTTGATTCTGAGCGGGAGACTTGACTCAATTTAGCGTTAGTCGCACACTGTTAAAAGTGTCAGGAATTGTTGACACCTAAGTGTAAACTCATATTAATACCTATATTTTTGTTTGTGGTATGAGTTGAAATTGAAGAATTAAGTCATTGCTTTTTGTTGTTGTTATTCTGATAAGCCGAATGTTTCGAACTTAACAATGGAAAGTTTATATTGAGAAGGCGTAAAGAATGAGACTACAGGTATTTTGTGAAGATCGGGTTGGAATGACTCGCGAGCTACTCGATATTCTGACTAGTCAGGAGATTGATCTTCGAGGGATTGAAATTGATCGCATTGGTATCATTTATCTCAATTGTCCTGAAATTGAATTTGAACAGTTTAGTCATCTAATGTCGCAAATAAGACAGTTAGATGGCGTAACAGATGTAAGAAAAATAAATTTCATGCCGAGTGAACGTGAACATACAGAGCTTTCTGCATTACTTCAAACCTTGCCTGATCCCTTTTTTTCCATCGATTTAAACGGAAAAATTGATTTTGCCAATCAAGCCGCTGAAAGGTTATTGGCTCATCATCAGGGATCACTTTATCACGAAAATGTTCATACGCTCTTTGGCTTTAATGTTCAGCGTTGGTTAGAAACAAAACAGGCTGAAAAACATACTGAGATGGTGGTGATTGCAGGTTTAGATTACCAAATGGAAGTCATGCCTGTTTATATTAACGATGAAACCGATATACCTGTTTTTGCCAGTGCTCTTATTCTTCTAAAATCACTGTCTGAAGCAACCATGCCGATTGTGACTCGCCAGTTAGATGGCGACAGTGGTTTTGAGCATTTAGTCGGGCAATCATCGCGTTTTAAGCATTTATTAGCTCAAGCGAAAAAGTTGGCTTTATTAGATGCACCGTTATTGATCCAAGGTGAGACAGGAACAGGCAAAGAAATGTTGGCCCGTGCATGTCACCAACGTTCTATACGACGAGAGAAACCATTTTTAGTTGTAAACTGCGTATCTATGCCTGATAACGCCGCCGAAACTGAGCTATTTGGTTTTGCTGGCAGTACAACAGAGCCAAGTAAAAAAGGTATTTTTGAGCAAGCGGATGGTGGTACTGTTTTCTTGTATGAAATTGGTGAGATGTCAAAACATCTACAAATAAAATTACTACGCTTTTTACAAGATGGTACATTCCGACGCGTGGGTGAGGAAGCTGAGAAAAAGGTTAATCTTCGCGTAATTTGCTCTACCCAGAAAAAGCTACCAGATTTAGTTGCATCAGGTGATTTCCGCGAAGACTTATATTATCGCTTAAATGTTCTTGCTTTGGTTGTTCCACCATTACGTGAAAGATCGGCAGATATAGTACCGTTAGCTGAATTATTTTTAACTCAGTTATCACAAGAATTACATCAGCCTAAACCTCAGCTATCTGAGGAGTTGGCAGAATACTTAAAGCAATATGCATGGCCTGGTAATATTCGCCAATTACGTAATGTGCTATTCCGTGCGATGACACAACTTGAGAATACGGTCATGACATCAGATGATGTACAGTTACCTGAAAATGAATCAAGTAGTATTATCAGTGATGAAATATTAGATGGTTCTCTTGATGAGATCATGAAACGTTATGAATCCGGTATTTTATCGAATCTTTATCGAAGTTACCCATCTACCCGCAAATTAGCGAAACGGTTAGGCGTATCACATACTGCCGTTGCTAATAAATTACGAGAATATGGTTTAAGTAAGCGTAGCTAATTACTGTGGATATAAAAGAAAAAGAGATAATATTTATTATCTCTTTTTTATGATCTCGAAAATCAATCTAGTATTGGCGTTATGCTATTTCATGTTGTGGTTCTTTAATAAGAATGGCTTTACCTGACTCTAATGCAAGTAATAGCTCTACCATTTCAGCACCATAACGATAGCCGCAAAGATTTTGATTGCTATTAAGTACACGGTGACAAGGGATAATGATAGGAATAGGATTTACATTCTTTGCCATGCCTATAGCTTGGCTTGCAGCTGAATTGCCAATATCAAGCGCGATTTGTTCGTAACTGGATGTTTCACCGAAGGGAATATCAGCAATAGCATGCCATATTTGCTGTTGAAACATCGTTCCTTGAGGAGCGAGAGGGAAGGTAAAGCGTTTACGTGAGCCTAAGAGATATTCTTTTAGTTGCCTAATGAAGGGTCTCATAAAAGAGGGGTTATGCTGCCATGACTCATCAGGGTAATAGCCAGGACTATTGACAGTTAACCTTCTTAAGCCTTGATGGTCGGCTAGCAACATAATGCTGCCTAGTTCAGTTTCTATACAATCGTAATACATCCATAACTCACTAAATGCGTTAGTAATTAATAACATTGCTAAGCTAAGATTAACAGATAACAGTTTGATAACATATAACAATATGTTTATTAGTTATGCTAATCTTACGACAATGCTCAGCACCTCTTATTAACATCCTTGTGTCGAGGTAATAGTTTGTTCCATTCAATTATAAACCGTTCATCCACAATTGCGCTTGATGATATAAAAATTAGGCTTATTTCTAGTCAGGATGTGGCAAAGATAACAACGTATTATCAAAAAAATCGTGATTTTCTCAAAGCCTGGGAGCCGATGCGTAATGAATTGTTTTATTCAGAGCTGGGTTGGCAAAAAAGAGTCGAACAAATAGCTACCTTACATCGTCATGAAATGGCATTTTATTTTGTGATTGAAGACCGAAGCACTGACGATATTATTGGCGTGATTAACTACAGTAATTTAGTGAAATTTCCTTTTCATGCGTGTCATGTTGGCTACTCCCTTGATCAAGACTACCAAGGGCGAGCTATTATGCGTCGGGCATTAAAAGAGACGGTGAACTGGATGTTCGAAGTAAAAGGTTTTCATCGCATTATGGCCGCCTACATGCCACATAACAAAAGAAGTGCCAGCGTACTACATTCAGTGGGTTTCGAAAAAGAAGGTCTAGCAAAAGCGTACTTATTAATTGATGGAAAGTGGCAAGATCATGTTCTAACTTCATTGATTAATCAGCAGTGGACTGCGCCAGTTACGTGGTCAGCGCCTTAAAAATAAGTAATAAAAAAGGCAACGCGAACGTTGCCTTTTAGTGCGTTTTTGTACGAGATAAATAGATTACTCGACAGTTAGAATACGCATATTGTTAGTTGAACCAATGGTATCCATCACATCACCTTGAGTGATGATCACAAGATCGCCCACTTTAACAAATCCAGCATCACGAAGTACATCTAACGCATGTTTTGCCGCTTCTAAACCAGCATCGCTATCACGATTGAAAAATACAGGTGTTACGCCACGGTATAATGAAGCTTGGTTTAAGGTATTTTCGTTACGAGATAGTGCGAAAATGGGTAAACCGGAGGTAATGCGCGACATCATCAACGGTGTACGACCCGATTCAGTCATTGCAACCATCGCTTTTACGCCTTCCATGTGGTTTGCAGCATACATGGTTGACATTGCAATCGTTTCTTCAGGCGATGAGAAGAATCGATCTAAACGGTGGTTAGACACGTTAATACTAGGCTCTTTTTCTGCGCCTAAACAAACACTTGCCATTGCTTTTACAGTTTCTTCAGGAAATTGTCCCGCAGCCGTTTCCGCGGAAAGCATGACGGCATCGGTACCATCTAGTACAGCGTTAGCAACATCCATAACTTCTGCACGTGTTGGCATTGGGCTAGTGATCATGGATTCCATCATTTGTGTTGCTGTAATCACCGTACGGTTTAAGCTACGAGCACGGCGAATCAGTTTCTTTTGCACACCAACGAGTTCAGGATCGCCGATTTCAACACCAAGATCACCACGAGCAACCATAACAACGTCAGATGCAAGGATGATATCGTCCATTGCTTCGGTTGTTGCTACCGCTTCAGCACGTTCAACTTTAGCGACTAATTTTGCATTTAGGCCTGCTTCAGTGGCTAATCGGCGCGCATATTTCATGTCTTCGCCATTACGTGGGAATGATACGGCAAGATAATCAACGCCCATTGCCGCAGCTGTTAAAATGTCGGCTTTATCTTTATCTGTTAGGGCTTCTGCTGAAAGGCCGCCGCCTTTTTTGTTAATGCCTTTGTTATTTGATAATGGGCCGGCGACTGTCACTTCAGTGTGTACTTTATTACCTTCAACAGCTGTTACTTTTAATTGTACACGGCCATCATCTAATAGCAGGATGTCACCTGTTGTCACATCTTTAGGTAATTCTTTGTAGTCGAGACCGACAGCAAACTGATCGCCTTCGCCTTTAGGTAGATCACTATCAAGGGTAAATTTATCACCAATAGCAAGCTGGATTTTATCTTCTTTAAACGTAGATACGCGAATTTTAGGGCCTTGTAAATCACCTAGAATTGCTACGTTTTTACCAAGCTTAGCTGCAATTTCACGTACTTGCTTAGTGCGTTGGATATGATCTTCTGGGCTGCCGTGAGAGAAATTCATACGTACAACATTGGCACCTGCCGCGATGATTTTTTCAAGGTTATTATCACGATCAGTTGCAGGACCTAAAGTGGTTACAATTTTTGTACGTCTTAGGCGTTCAGTCATGTGAAACTCCAATTTATAGAAACGAGCTTTATTGAGCACTTGGTTTGAGAGTGATGATTACCAAGTCGGCAATAAAACATGAGATAGTTTTGATACCATATCTCGCAGATTTTGCTTAATGATGTATATCAAAAGACAATGAACTGTCACTTTTGTTATTCATTTTTGTTGTAACAAAAAATATGTAATGAAAACGTTGCGAATAAAAAAGCGAAGCTAAGGCTTCGCTTTTAAAGTGTTACAGCGTTGAACTGTCTTTAGAAAAGCGGGAGTCTTTCAGCGATTCTTTTACGCGCTTTAAGTTATCTCTAAACCCTGCACCACGACGAAGAGTAAACCCTGTTGCTAACACATCAATAACGGTCATTTGTACAACACGGCTCGCCATTGGCATGTAAATATCAGTGTCTTCTGGTACGTCTAGGCAAATAGATAAGGAGCATTCACGTTCTAACGGTGAATCTTTTGCCGTAATACCAATAACCGTTGCTCCATTAGCACGCGCCATTTGTGCAATTTCAACCAAACTTTTAGTGCGACCTGTGTGAGATATAACCACGACGACATCGCCATCAGAGCAGTTAATCACGCTCATGCGTTGCATCACAATATCATCAAAACAGACAATAGGAATGTTGAAACGGAAAAACTTATTTTGCGCATCGTGAGCGACGGATGCAGAAGCGCCTAAACCAAAGAAAGAGATTTTTTTTGCTTGTGTTAACAGATCGACAGCGCGGTTGATCTGCATTGTATCAAGACTATTTTTTGCGACATCTAAACACGCCATTGTTGATTCGAAAATTTTAGCGGTATAGGCATCTGGCCCATCCGTTTCTTCAACATTACGATTTACATAAGGCGTACCATTCGCAAGGCTTTGCGCTAAATGTAATTTAAAGTCAGGGAATCCTTTAGTATCTAAGCGACGGCAAAAGCGGTTAACGGTCGGTTCACTAACATCCGCCATTTTGGCAAGTGTTGCGATACTTGAGTGGATAGCTGTTTGTGGGGAGGCAATAATAACTTCGGCGACTTTACGCTCTGATTTACTGAAGTGTTCTAAGTTATTTTGTATTTTTTCTATGGTGTTCATAGCTAATAATGCACTTCGTTATTGAATTTCATTTGTAGCAAACTTGTCATCAAGATGCTTGTTTAATGAAACTATACTACTTAATTTTGACTATCTCCTAGCTAATCAGCGCTTTTTTAAGGCTAATTTTATTAGTTTTTGACAGGGATCGACTTTTGGCTTTCAGTTTTGAAACTCTATTCGATGAATAATTACAAAAAAAGAGCGGATACAGAAACTTTGTGTGTATTCCTTTCATATTTAAGGCGTTATTTTACAAAGTGAAAAATTATACTGATGTAATTTGTTATCATTTTTAATTAGAAACTTAAAGCTTCAAGCCATTGGTGTTATTTTTCTTATATGGATTTGATGTAATTTGAGGCTGAAAAATGAATATTGCTATATGCGGTTGTGGTTGGCTTGGTTTGCCCTTAGCAAAGGCATTATATAAAAAAGGCCATAACGTTTACGGTACAAAAAGAAATGAGAGAGAAGCGAATGCTTTAAGTGCATATGGCATACATGGGGTGCCAATGCAGTTACCATTAACAGAAGATGTTCAAGTATCATCTTTAGCAACGATGTTAGCAAGTGATGTGATGGTGATTAATATTGCTGCTGGTCGCAATAGTATTGATAAAGAGCAGCATTATCAGAATGTGTTATCCCTTTCTAACGCGGCTTATCAATCAGGATGTCAGCGCATTATATTTATTAGTACAACGTCAGTTTATGATGGACGTAAAGGCCGTGTGGCTGAAGACGATGATGTGATGCCATTAACCGATTCTGCTTTGACACATGTGAAGATTGAAAATAGTTTGCGTACTCAATGGGGTGATCAATTAACGATAGTGCGGTTATCGGGGCTGATTGGTGAAGACCGTCATCCTGTCAAATTTTTAGCGGGTAGAAACGCTTTAAAAGGAGGCAGTAATCCCGTTAATCTTATTCACCTAGAAGACTGTGTTGCAGCGATAGTAAGGTTGGTTGGTATCAAAGATAGTATGCCTGTCTTACATTTAGCGTCTGATTTTCACCCTACACGTAGTAAGTATTATACTCAGATGGCGAAGCAATTATCATTGCCATTGCCGGAGTTTTTACCTGATGATGAAAGTAGTACTGCAAAAGTGATTGATGCAGCGAAGACATTAACGAATCTAGGTTATGTTCTTAAACATAGAGATTTGATGCTGTCTAAATAGATAAAAAAAAACGCTGAACAACAGTTCAGCGTAAAAATATGCAATTAAAGGATAATTGCAGTGGCAATAAGGAGTATTGGAAGAAGTTCGACGGCCAGTTAAACAATTCTCACCAATATTATGGATTCTATATATTCAGACTTTGAATTTTAGGTTTGGTTCAAAACTTTTAAAAAAAATAGTTTTCAGGCAAAAAAACACACAACAATACCGTTTTGAGTGCTTAAGTCATCTGAATAGATAAAAAAAATCCCATTAAAAATGTTTTAATGGGATAAAAAGTTCCGTAAATTTTACAAAAAGTTCAGCAGTAGTGGACATCTAACATAAATAAAAAACTTTAAAATACTGATTCAAAACCAAAGGCATAGTAGGTTTTATTATGAATCATACTAGTAAGACTAACGAAATTAAGGTTAGTTCAATAAAAGTGAAAAAAAAGTCATCTTTTTTTATGGTGGCCGTCAAAGACCTTTTTTACAAAAAAAAGCCCACAAAAATAGTGGGCAAACTAAAAATTACAATTAGGAGTTAAAGCAGTAGTGGCATTTACAATGATAAAAATTGTTGAAACATGTTTGTTTTGCGAAATCTTTATCAATCTGAATACATTATTTAAGACTCAGGATTTTAAAAAAGGTTCCTAAGTTTTCGAATATTTTTAGTATTAAAATATCGAGATTACTTAATGTATTGATTTTTAAATAATATCCACACTGCTTTGTTCTGTTTAGGCCGTCACTTTTGTGTTTAGCATTTCATTGTCTTCTTTTTTGACAGATGCCACAGCTTTGACTGCTGGATTCTTTGTTAGCAGCGAAAACACAAATGCAATTCCCATGATAATTGCCGAGTAGAAATAAGCGAGGTTGTAATTACCTGTGGTATCAACAGCAACTGCGGCGATAACGGGGCCAATGAAACCACTGACACCCCATGCTGTGTATACGACACCATAGTTTGTACCGTAGTTTTTCAAACCATAGAAACCTGCTGTTAGTGATGGAAATACTGCCGGTAAGGTTCCATAACACAAGCCCGCTGTCGCCATACCGATGATAAGACTAATATGGCTTGTGTAATGAGGGAACAACATCATATTGGCAATAGATAACATAAATGATAACGATAATGTTTTAAGACCACCAATTTTGTCGCATAGCACGCCAGCAAGCACACGGCCTGATGTATTAAATAAAGCTAGAATAACAACAAGGTGAGCGGCATCCGTCATACCTGCTTGTGCTGAAGCGATAGAGGTAATATTACCAATGATCATTAAACCTGTTGATGATGCACAAAGGTACATAACCCAAATACTATAAAACTGCGTCGTTTTGAGCATAGCAGTCCAACACATTTCTTTTTGTGGCACCGCTACTTTCTTATCCGTCTGTTTAGATGAAGCGATAGGTACGTAATGAGAAGGTGGATTGGTAATGGTAAATGCTAATGGTGTTGCAATACATAAAAGAGCAATACCTAAAATAATAAAACTATAGCTAATACCGTAACTTCCAATTAATGATGTAATTAATGGAGCAAGATAAACACCAGCAAGGCCAAAGCCCGCAGCGATAAGGCCATTTACAAGCCCGCGTTTTGAAGGATGGAACCATTTCATTGCTGCAGGGCTTAAACAAGCATAACCAAAACCAATACCGCCACCGGCAAGAATACCAAAGGTAAAAATAAGTTGAGTCGGGTTTGTGATGTAACCGGATGCAATTAAACCTAAACCAGAACAAATCGTGCCTGCGATTAATACACGCTTAGGGCCAAATTTATCTTGTAAAATACCCGCTAAAAGAAGAGTTATAGAGAAAGTAATAATAGCGACAGTATAAGGAAGAGATGCTTCTGAGTTTGTCCATCCTAAATCAACAACTAGCGCTTTTTTAAATACACTCCAAGTAAATAGAATACCAATACATAAATTAATACAAAAACCAGCAATAAGAATTTGCTTTGCTCTATCAAACATGAATTTCTCTCAAATGATATTTATATGGTGAAAAACCAAATAAATAGATCGTAGTAATATATATCTTTATTAAATATTACCCGTTAATACTGTGTGGGAATTCTAGCGATAAAAATAATGATGGCAAGTTAAAATGTAACTAAATATTAAATAAATTAGGAGGTTGATTTAAAACGATTTTTTTGTTTAATTTTCGGAGAAATAAAAGCGAGCAAACCTCTATTTGTATTATGTATTACAAATTGGGTGTTGGTTTATTTTAATCGTTAAACAAAATCTATAACCATTCTTAATTATAATTAACAGAACTAAAAATAAAGATACTTAGATATCCTGTTATGTTTTAATTTAATTGATTAATTATTTTTAGTGATAGTTATTTATATAAGTAGCTAAAGTAATTGTTATTATTATTCGTATCGTGGAGTTGTATGTAAAAGTGAGTCGTTTCGTCGCTTTTATAAATGATATGTGTCTAGATATTAATAGGTGAGTTTAAAAAATAAGAGGGCAACTTAGCAAAAGTCAGCAAGGAAATAAAACCTACTCCAATAACAGGAGTAGGCTATGAAGGAAAATCTTCAACAAAAAAGTAGTGGCATGTAGTCAGACTCAATCGATGTGTTTAAGTTCCGCGAATATATGCTTTTTTCGATTCTATTTTATTAATTATTAACCTTGGTTATGGTGGTTTGTTTTAACTTGTTGATATTTAATGTCTAATTTTTACTTTATCTGTCTTTAAGAGCTATTGAAATTTCACCTCTCAAAATGAGATAGCAAACTTGTTAAAAGTGTTAACGAGTTGTAGTATTTAAACATGTGTTTAATACGGGTGAATGAAAATGGCTGGAAAAGGTGAAACTAAAAGTCGCATTCTAGATGCCGCTGAGCTGTTATTTGCCGAGCATGGTTTTAACGAAACGTCGCTGCGGACCATAACAAGTAAAGCTGGAGTCAATCTTGCTTCTGTTAATTACCATTATGGTGATAAGAAAACATTGGTACGTGCAGTACTCAGCCGTTACCTTGATATTTTTATGCCAGCGTTGCAAAGTGAATTAGAAAGACTCTTAACCCGTGATGATTTTACGATGGAAGATGTCTTTCACTGTACTAAGTCACCGTTAGTTAGCCTTAATGATTGTCGAACTAATGGTGCGACGGTTTTTATGTCATTACTAGGGCGAGGTTATACTGACGTACAGGGACATTTACGGTGGTTTATTGTTACCCGTTACGACAAAGTCCTCTCTCTTTTTGTCACTGCCGTATGCCGTGCTAATCCATCCTTAGATCCAGAAACTCTTTTCTGGCGCTTACATTTCACATTAGGTGCATCAGTATTCACGATGGCATCAAGCGCTGCTTTATGTGAAATAGCAGAAAACGATTTTTCGAATCATGTGAAAACTGAAGATTTAATTGATCGTCTTGTTCCTTATCTCGCAGCAGGGGTTGGGGCGCCAATAGAAACGAATATTTCTCTGGTTAAGCAAGTCTAAAACTAAATAACGAATGTATACCTACGTAGTCATTATAAAAATAATCGAAGCAAAAGGATCTGAACTATGAGCACTTTATCTGTAATGCGAAAACGATATCTCAGCGATCCCGCCTTTAAGGTGTTTAAAAAAGTGTTGCCACCGTTATCTGAAACAGAACGCGAGGCAATGGAAGCGGGAAGTGTATGGTGGGACGGTGAGTTATTTAGTGGGCAACCTAATTGGAATACCTTATTAACCTACCCTAAGCCAAAACTTACTGATGAAGAGCAAGTGTTTATCGACACTAAGCTAGAAACCTTATTGGCCATGATAAACGATTATCAGATTGTTCAAGAAGATAAAGATTTATCGCCAGAGGTGTGGCAGTACTTACGTGATGAAAAGTTTTTCTCGTTAATTATTGGTAAAGAATACGGCGGCCTTAATTTTTCAGCGCATGCGAATTCAACCATAGTTGCCAAAATTGCAACTCGGAGTTTGAGTGCTGCGGTAAGCGTCATGGTTCCTAATTCCCTAGGGCCGGGTGAATTATTGACTCATTACGGAACAGAAGAGCAGAAGAATTATTGGTTACCCCGTTTAGCTAACGGGAAAGATATTCCATGTTTTGCATTAACAGGGCCAGAAGCTGGCTCAGATGCCGGTAGTATTCCTGATGAAGGTATTGTTTGTTATGGCGAGCATGAAGGTGAACAAGTATTAGGTTTACGCCTAACATGGAACAAGCGTTATATTACCTTGGCACCCGTTGCAACAGTATTAGGTCTGGCTTTCAAAATGAAAGATCCTGATGGTCTGCTTGGTGATAAAAAAGAATTAGGGATCACCTGTGCATTAATTCCCGCCGATCATTCTGGTGTTGAAATTGGTGAACGCCATGACCCATTAAATATGGCTTTTATGAATGGACCTACACGTGGTAATGATGTGTTCATTCCAATGGATTGGCTAATAGGTGGTCAAGAATATGCAGGAAAAGGTTGGCGCATGCTGGTGGAGTGTTTATCAGCAGGTCGTGGTATTTCCCTTCCAGCATTAGGGGCTGCCTTTGGCCATTTAACATCGAAAACGACAGGCGCATATTCCATTGTTCGTAAGCAATTTGGTACTTCAATTGGTAATTTTGAAGGTGTTGCACAAGCTTTAGGTCGAATTGGTGGTTATACCTATATGCTAGAAGCGGCTCGTACCTTAACCACGACGTCATTAGATATGGGGCAAACCCCTGGGATAGTTACAGCGATTGCCAAATACCATATGACTGAAATGGGCCGAACGATCCTCAATGATTCAATGGATGTGCATGCTGGTCGTGCTATTCAGCTTGGTCCAATGAACTATTTAGGCCATCACTACTTTGGTATGCCAGTTGCAATCACAGTTGAAGGCGCGAATATTCTAACTCGAAACCTAATGATTTTTGGTCAAGGTGCAACACGTTGTCACCCTTATGTACTGAGTGAAATGGAAGCCGCTGCCAATCCAGATGAACAGCAAGGTGAAAAAGACTTCGATAAGTTGCTATCAAAACATATAGGCTTTGCTATTGGTAATGTCAGCAAATCATTACTGAATGCATTTTCTGGATCTCGTTTTAATCGAGTACCAGTGAGTGGTGAAACTGCACCTTATTATCGTCAGTTAGCAAGAATGTCTAAGGCATTGGCGGTGAGTGCGGATTTTGCGATGTTAAGCCTTGGTGGTGAGTTAAAACGTCGTGAATTAGTCTCTGCACGTTTAGGCGATGTTTTAAGTCATCTTTATTTAGCGTCGGCAGTATTAAAACGCTATGAAGACGAAGGACGTCAACAGCAAGATTTATCAATGGTGAAATATGGTGTAGAACATTGTTTACATCAGTGTGGTATTGCTTTTAATGATGTGTTTAATAACTTCCCTCGTAAAGGAGTTGGACGTCTATTACGTACCATTAATTTTCCGTTAGGCATTCATTACCATGCACCATCAGATGTAATAGCTATCGATATTGCAGAAGCATTAATGACTCCTGGTGTACATCGTGAGCGATTAACACACCTTTGCTATGTTGGTAATAAAGAGGATGATCCTGTTGCGATTATGGAACGTGCTTTTTTAGCTATGCACGAGATCAAACCTTTAGAGCGTAAACTGATGAAAGCAACACGTAGAGGTGAGATCCCGCGCAAAGCTTCATTAACAAATAAATTACAAGTTGCATTAGATGTGGGAATAATCACAGAAGCAGAGAAGAAAAAAATAGAAAATGCTGAACAGCTAAGACAAAAAGCGGTTCAAGTTGATCATTTTTGTGCAGACCATTTTAAAAAAGCTCGCATACTACCAGGAAAAGCAGCTTAGGTAGCTTAGTTAGTGATATATAAACCTGGAATCTCCCATGTGCCACGCTTAGCGTGGCACTTTTTTTGACCAGAAATATCTGTAACACCTCCAACCACTACGGTTTTTATCATTTTCTGTCATAAATTTAATGCGATTTTGACGCTAACCTTTTATCCTATCAACAACTATGTAAGGGAAGTTGAAGATGATCATCAAACCTAAAACTCGTGGATTTATTTGTACAACAACGCACCCAGTGGGTTGTGAAGAGAACGTAAAAGAGCAAATTGCTTACACAAAAGCACAAGGTCCCATTGCGAACGCACCTAAGCGTGTGCTAGTCGTTGGTTCATCAAGTGGTTATGGCCTATCGTCTCGTATTGCTGCGGCATTCGGTGGTGGTGCTGCAACTATTGGTGTGTTCTTTGAAAAACCAGGTACAGAGAAAAAACCAGGTACTGCAGGTTGGTATAACTCAGCAGCATTTGACAAGTTTGCGAAAGAAGAAGGTCTTTATTCAAAAAGCTTGAATGGTGATGCTTTCTCTAACGAAGCAAAACAAAAAACCATTGACTTGATCAAAGAAGATCTTGGTCAGGTTGATATGGTGATTTACTCACTTGCATCACCTGTACGTAAATTACCTGAAACAGGTGAAGTTATTCGCTCATGCTTAAAACCAATGGGTGAGACGTACACAGCAACAGCAGTAGATACCAATAAAGATGTATTAATCGAAGCAAGTATTGAGCCAGCTACAGAGCAAGAAGTTGCAGATACTGTAACGGTAATGGGCGGCCAAGATTGGGAACTTTGGATTGATGCTCTATCTGATGCAGGTGTTTTAGCCGATGGTTGTAAGACGGTTGCTTATAGCTACATCGGTACTGAAATTACTTGGCCAATCTATTGGCACGGTGCGCTAGGTCAAGCGAAGATGGATCTTGATCGTGCAGCAAAAGAGCTAAACGAGAAGCTAGCGAAAACTGGCGGTTCTGCAAATGTTGCTGTGCTTAAGAGTGTGGTCACGCAAGCTAGCGCAGCAATTCCTGTTATGCCACTTTATATTGCGATGGTATTTAAGAAGATGCGTGAAGAAGGTGTACACGAAGGTTGTATGCAGCAGATTTTACGTATGTTCAATCAACGCTTATTTAAAGCAGATGGCATGGCACCTGAAGTTGATGGCGAAAACCGTCTACGTCTAGATGATTGGGAACTTCGCGAAGATATCCAGAAACATTGTCGTGATTTATGGCCAAACGTAACCAATGAAAACTTATTTGATGTCGCTGACTATCAGCAATATAAAGATGAGTTTTTAAAGCTATTTGGTTTTGGTATTGACACTGTTGATTATGATGCAGATGTGAATCCGGTTGTTGAATTTGATGTGAAAGACATCTAATTCACAACAAAATAAAAAAACCGCCGAAAGGCGGTTTTTTTATTATATTGTTTTGATTCATCAAGTTAATCTATTTGTTATTTTTTTTGTTTATGCATCCAACCACATTGGTTGCAGAGATAAATTCTTCTAATGTAAAACTTATGCCATAGTTTTCGCTTTATTCTTCCCACATCAAAACTAGCACATTTTTCGCACTGCATTTATTAACTCTCCTAGCTATTAATAAATTACTAGTGATAGTTTTAAATATTATAAAATTAATGTCTACCAATGACTGTCAAATTTTTGGCGTTTCAGCAATGTACATTCAATTATTCGGTTTACCATAAATTTCTAATATTTATCAGTCATTAAGTTTTGGCAGTGTAATAATAAATGCAGCCCCTTCTAATGGCGAATCTTCAACATAGATCGTTCCTTGATAGCTATCGATAATTTCATTACATACCGATAAACCAATACCTTGGCCTGGGTTTAGCTGATCTGAACGTACCCCTCGTTGAAATATCGCTTCTCTCATATCAAGCTTTACACCTGGACCGTCATCTTCAATCTTAATGGTAAAGTGAGTGTTGGTTTCTATCACAGTAATATGCACTTGGCTGATACAAAAACGGAATGAGTTCTCAAGCATATTGCCAAATAATTCCATTAAATCATCTTTATTTAGCGGCAACATAATATCTTCATTGAAGTGATAATGCAGTTTAGCTTGTTTATCCGCATAAATTTTGCCAAGCATTAAGCTAAGGCTATTCACAACCGGCATTAATTGAGAATTACTTTTTTGTAGCCCTTGCTGACCTACCATTGCCCGTTTTAACTGATATTGGACAAGATCATCCATTTGGCTGATTTGCTCCATAATACGTTGATTTAGCTCGTGGCGCTCTAACGTTTTATCATCCAATAATGCATTTGTTGCCGCTAAACGGGTTTTTAAACTATGAGCAAGATCATCCATCGCATGGCGGTAACGTCCTTTTTGATCACTACTTATACGGTTTAATCGGTTAACTGCTTTAGTGACTTCTTGCAGCTCCATTGGGTAATCATTATCGAGTTTTTCTCGTTTCGCTTCCGCCATTTGATCGAGTTGAGAGGCTAACTTGCGTAACGGCTGAAATCCCCAGTGAAAGGCGGCAATGAGAAATGCAACAGCAATAAGTACAAAAAGACCGAGATAAAATGCGGTACGTTGATGGAGTTTTTCTAATGATTTTTCATAATCATTTGCTGAACGTAATACAACGAGTTGATAAATGTTGCCATTTTCTTTATCTCGACTGAGGTTATAAGCGATATAGCCTTTGTTATCACCCATTTTTATAAGGGTAGGCGTCGGTATATTTTCAGGCAAATAACGACAAACATTTTTTAAATTCGCTTTATTGGCTTCATGAGATAACCATGTGGTGTTATCAGCTTGATCACACACGACGGCAATATAATCGGTGTCTGATGGGTCAAGAGAATCAATCCACTTATCAACATCTTTGATTAAGCCAGCACGATTAAGTTGAGCAACCACCATTGGCATTTGAGCGACAAGCTCTGAAGAGTATGAAGCCATATAGCTTTGAGAATAAAGCTTATTAATCACACCAGCTAAGGCCGATGTGACTAAAGCAATAATAGCGACAGAGGTGATTAAAACTCGACGTCTTAAACGCGGCTGTATAAGTTTATTCATTGGGCATTAAGTTCAAAAATATACCCTTGACCACGAATGGTTGATATTGGGTTATCTTGACCTGTTTTAGTGAATTTTTTACGTAAACGACTAATCATAACTTCGATTGTATTTGGATCACCTTCTTGATCTTCATATAACACATCGAGTAGGCGTTGTTTTGATACAACCTGACGGCTATGGCGCATGAGATATTCAAGTAAGTCATATTCAAAAGCGGTTAACTCTAATAATGTTTCATGAACATAAACTTGTTTCGCGAGGAGATCTACACGGATATCACCTGCGGTCATTTCCGGCTTTACAAAACCAGCGCTTCGGCGAACGAGTGCACTTAAGCGAGCAACCATTTCTTCTTTTTGGAATGGCTTAACGAGGTAGTCATCAGCACCAGCTTCAAGGCCTGTTACTTTGTCTTGCCAATTTGAACGCGCAGTAAGAATAAGAATGGGAAGACGAAGCCCCTTTTTACGCATGTCTTTAATTAAACTAATCCCATCGCGGTCGGGTAAACCAATATCAACAATCGCAATATCATTGGGGTAGTTTTCAGCAAAGAATAAACCTTCTTCTGCCGTATTTGCACACTGAACTTGGTTGCCTAATTCACTGAGTTGAGATTTTAAGTGATGGCTAAGGATTGCATCGTCTTCGACAATAAGAATTCGCATAAATTAAAGCACCCAAGGTTGCTGATTATAGTTATAAATATCTATGGTACGAAATATTGCAATTATCCGCATTATTTATCATTGCCATAAACTTAATATTTGAGCGTTATAGCAGAATGGGTATTTATAAGTCAGATTGCTATGTGTGCTATTAACTAAATAAAAGGTTTGATTAATAACAAATTAACGCTACAGGTCTTAGTGTAGGTATCTTGACTGAATAGGGGCTGACTCATAAGAGAACTCATTAGCCAGCCCTTATTAGAAAGAGCAGCATTCAAGCCAATAATTACTTTAGAATAATAATTAACGTACCTGCAATAGTGAGCAATACGTTGGCGATAGCATAAGTACCTGCATAACCTAAAGCAGGAATAGTACTACGCGCATGAGCGTTGATCATATCCATAGCAGGGGCACAAGTACGCGCGCCTATGATGGCACCAAAAAGTAGTGCACGGTTCATTTTCAGTACATAAGCACCGAATAGATAGGCTAATACGACAGGGATCACACTCACCATTAAACTGGTGACAAAAACAGTTAAACCGATATGAGCAATGGATTCAAAAAGGTTAGAACCTGCACTTAAGCCGATACCAACCATAAAGACCATTAAGCCTAAATCTTTTGCCATATTTAACGCCCCTTGAGGGACATAACCAAAAGTTGGGTGGTTTGCACGTAAAAATCCAAGTGTAATACCTGCAATTAAAAGGCCTGCAGCACTACCTAAACCAAACGCAATATGACCAAATTTCATGGTAATTAAACCAAGCAGTAAACCTATGATGAAGAAACAACAAAAAGCTAATAAATCTGCAATCTGGCTGTGGATTGAAATAAAGCCAATACGTTCAGCTAAACCATGAACACGACTTTTCTCGCCACTAACTTGCAGAATATCACCTTTGTTTAACAGAATGTTGTGATCCATCGGCATTTCGATTTGAGCACGAACCACACGGTTTAAAAAACAGCCGTACTCTGACAGGTTCAATTCAGATAAACGTTTACCGGCAATACCATCGTTCTTTACCACGATTTCTTCTTCAATGATGCGAAGATCTAATAAATCACGATCAAACACTTCTTTACCATTACGGAAACTAGGATCAAGACGAGCGTGGCTGTCGGGGTAACCCACTAGCGCAATTTCATCACCTTCTTGTAAAATTGCATCACCATCAGGGTTAGCTAAAATACCGTTACGACGAACGCGTTCGATATAGCATCCTGTTTGGCGGTAGATACCTAACTCACGAAGGTTACGACCATCAATCCAATTAATCAGTTCAGGTCCAACACGGTATGCGCGAATAATGGGTAAATATACTTTTCGCTGTGCCACTTCACCAATACCACGTTCACGTGCGATCTGTTGTGATGATTCAGCTAGATTTTGTTTTTGTAGTGTAGGCATGAGCTTCGCGAGGAATATCAAGCTCACTAGACCTACTAAATAGGACATCGCATAACCAACACTTAAACTTTCTGTAAGCTGTTTAATCATTGTTGGATCGGTAATACCTGAAAGCCCAGTATTTAATGCGTCTTTAGCGCCCACTAATACTGGGGTTGCAGTTAATGACCCCGCCATTAAACCTGTCGCAAGGCCAATATCCATATGTAGATAATGTGCCATTGTCATGGTTATCGCGATGGAGGAAAGCAAAACGACGAGCGCAAGTAAAAGGTAGTGCTTACCGTCTCGAAAAAAGATGCCGAAAAAGTTTGGACCCGCTTCTATACCCACACAAAAAATAAACAGCATAAAGCCAATATTTAAAGCGTCAGTATCGAAAGTAAAACCAGCATTACCAAACAGCAGTGCTGTGACTAAAACGCCAATAGAATTACCTAAGCTCATCTTACCAAAGCGTATTTTGCCAATACTTAAACCTACGGCAAGAACAACAAAAAGTAATAGAATATCATTATGGTGTAGAAGTGCTGCTACATCAATGTTCACAACAGAATTTCCGACAATAGTGGAGAAGTAAGAGTTGTCAAATTCTAGCTGATTTTTGCAGACTGTTATAGCGTATATTCTAAAAAAATGTTGAAAGTTAGTATTAATAACTTCTGAGTGTGTATTCTTTATCTGAAGGGATAAAAGTGGAAATATAACGGATTACTGTACGTTAAAAATACTGTTCATTTACGTTGTCAGTTAGTAAAAAATAGAGATAAAAAAAGGCCGAACAATATCGACCTTTCATAAACTGAATTCTTTTCTTATTGGAACAGTAGATTATGTTCTTTAGAGTAAGCTTCAAATTCAGTACAGCCACCAATGTGCTCTTGATCAACAAAGATCTGTGGTACTGTTTCAACGGGTTTACCTACCGTTTTTTCCAGATCCGCTTTACTGATGCCTTCCGCATGAATATCAACGTAACGGAAGTTAAAGTCGTCGCGCTCTGCTTTAATTTTTTCTGCTAATTCCTTAGCACGTACACAGAATGGACAACCTGGGCGACCAAAAATAACTACGAACATAAAATCTCTCCTGCAAAATTATGTTGTTACTATAACGTGTGTTTATTGATAGAGAAAGGGGGATTTGCCTGTTAGAGCAATAGAGAAAATCGATGGTGGGTTATATATCAAGAAGTGATGACGGCAAAGAATAAAGCCAAGCACGAGGCTTGGCTTGTATTACCGATTAGGTTAACTTAGAAGTCGTAACGAATACCCACTTGTAATTCGTTATCTTCACCTTCAATTCGGTTAAATAGGTAACCTGCATAAGTACGTAGGTTTTTATTGAACTTATAGACGCCATCTAACGCAAAGTAATTTACATTGTCAGTTTTTACGCCGCCGTCTTTAGATTGCTTAAAGTTGTATGCTGCTTGAGCAATAAATTTACCCATTTTAACAGCCGTTGCTAATTCATAGCCAGTTAGATCGGTATTACCGTTTTTACCACTCGCATAAGTACCAGCTGCGTAAAAATTATTGAATTCGTAGCTTGCTGCTAAGTTGTATTGGTTAGCATCAACGTCAACACCGTCATGACCACGTACATAACCCGCGCCTAAAGCTAAGCCGAATGGGAAGGCATATTGTGCTGCAATACCATAACTGTCTGAATCTTTAAGTGCATTATTGTTTTCAGCAATGTAGTTAGCTGAAACTGTGAAGTTATTGAATTCACCAGCGTATAAAAAGTTATTTTCACGCTTATCTTTGTTACCATCAACAAGATCAACACCGTCACCACCGAAAGTAGCAAGAATATCTGTGTAATCTGTCAGCATAACCTGTGCTGAATCTTGCTTACCATAAGAGAAAGCACCTGCCTGAGTATCAAATCCAGCATATACGTAACGACTCTTAACAGTAGAGTCACTACTATCAGAGATTTCAGCTTCATATTTACCAAAAGCAATAACTTGATCAGAAATCTTTGCTTTACCTTTTAGATTAATACGGGCACGGCTCTTATCTTTAAAAGCATTACCAGTGCCATCTGCACCTTTATTTGCATCAGATAGGTTAAAACGCGCTTCAGCACGACCACCAATACTAAGTGATTTATCATCATCTTGATAAACAGTTGCAGCGTTTACTGTTCCTGCTGTTAATGACGCTAAAATTGCCGATGCCAATGCTACTTTTTTCATTTTCTAATCCCCTAGAAAGAATGTTATTTGGGCTTCATTGCCTCTTGAATGAGAGCAGATTAGTGCATGAATGTTAAAGTTATGTGTAAGTAAAAAGTTACTTTTATTACATATATCAATGAATTGAGTAGGTGTTTTATGTGAACTGCTACGTATTTTGTTAAAGGTAATATTTAGTAAAAGAGAGGGGAGACTCATCACTATTAAATAAGTTAACAATATGATCATCATGATGTTGAATATAAGCATTGTTTAATAATGCGATTTATATCGCTTTTAAGCATAAATCGTGATGAAAGTGCCATTTAGTTATCTATTTCTAGTTAAATATGATCATTCGTATGACAAATAGATGATGTTTGGCATTGGAAAATTATATGGCGCTTGTTTTGTTGAATTATATGGAATGAAATTTTTAATTTTTTATCTTTATTTAATTCAATTAAATCAATATCTTGAATTTACATAAGGTATTATTATTCCATTATGGAATATAGTTATTCATAAATTCATATTCTCTAACAAAATTCATTAGATGTTATTATTAAAATTCTTTACAAAATAGAATGTTTTCGCACTTTTTCTCACTTTATTGCCTTTTTCCGTGGTTAACCATTGATCTGGATCGCACCATCAATTAGAATTCGCGGCGCATTTAGCATGCATCTATATTTTAAAATTTATCACTTTTGTTGAATTACTCCTGCAGGGGAAATACATGTCTACGAAATTAGCGAACCCAGCGCCTTTAGGCTTAATGGGTTTTGGTATGACTACCGTTCTTTTAAACATTCATAATGCTGGTTTTTTTCCATTGGATTCAATGATCCTAGCGATGGGTATTTTCTATGGTGGTCTAGGTCAAATTCTTGTAGGCATGATGTGCTTTAAGCGTGGTGATACGTTTGGAACAACAGCGTTTACTTCTTATGGCTTATTTTGGTTAACGCTAGTCGGTCTTATTGCATTACCGAAGATGGGGTTTGCAGCAAGCCCTGCACCGTTCATGGCTTGGTACCTAACACTTTGGGGCCTATTTACTGCATTTATGTTTATCGGTTCTTTACGTTACCCTCGTGCTAAACAAGTAGTATTTGGTTCTCTAACTATTTTATTCTTCTTATTAGCGGCTCGTGATTTTACGGGTAATACGACAATTGGTTTCATCGCGGGTATAGAAGGTATTTTCTGTGGTCTAAGTGCAATTTACTTTGCAATGGCTCAGGTATTAAATGCTGAATACGGTCGTACAATCTTACCTGTTGGTGAGCTGAAGACTGAGCAAGTAAGCCTAAAAGCTGCTGCTTAATTTTGCGAAGTATTGAGACAAAAAAACCTCGTTAATTAACGAGGTTTTTTTATATCTGAAATCTATGAAAATAACGTTATCACATGGGAGAAAAATAATAGTTAGATGCAAGATTCAGTAATTTGAATGTTAGGTTTAAAGGTAAAGTGGCCTTCAGGGCTAACATCATTTTCTTGACGTGATGTTGTTCTAAACTGAGAAGGCGTAATGCCATATTTACGTTTAAATGCATCGCAAAAATATGCAGCACTACCAAAACCAGATCGATTACCTATTTGTGAAATAGAATAATTTGAAAAAGTAAGGTAGTTCAAGGCTAAACCCATTCTAACATCAAGTAATAATTGGCTAAATGAAACCCCTTCTTTTGCCAAATGTCGACGCAGTGTTGATTGCGTTGTAAAGAGCGCTTTCGCCATATCGTCGACACTCCATTTGCGTTGAGGATCTTGGGTAATCAAACGCGCAATAGTTCGCTCTTTAGGCTCATCATAGTTGAAGCGGTAAACGTTGAATACATCAATACCTGCTTCATTTAATGCCATTAAAATAAAGACTAAACACTGGCTTAGCAGCGTTTTTTCCATGGAAGAGCCACATATCGAAGGCAGTAATTTATTAAATAGAACGAAGTTTTGATCCACAATTGCAGGGGTTGGAATCGTGTAGACAGGAGAACAACTTGCCGTTGGGAAAGTGGGTTGTTTTAACGCACTGATATATTTGAATGCTTCAGTGATAGATTCTTCATCGATCATCAACAATTGTAATTCAATATTTTCTTGGCTATTAAGTTGATTAATAGAACAAGAGATATGACTGAACTTAGGAACGACAAAAGTACTATTATTTTTTAATTCAATAGCATGACCGTTGATGTGAACATCACCTTGAACATTTGATAATTTTACAATTAAGTGGTGGTCGACATAAAACTCTTTTAGAACTACGTGGCTCTGAGAGAGGATACGCTTATATTTCATACCAGTACTGCTTCTCTAAAAGTGGAAATAAATCCTTCATTACACACCATAATTAGGCGGCCGTCCTATATGTACCGGTATTCTATGTTGGAATATGCTGATACCAAGGTACATGCGTGTGAGTATAGGACTAAAAGAAACGGTTGAATAGATGAAATCTACTCAACTTTTGTTATTGATCATATTGAGTATGTTTATCTATATAAAATGGATACATCTTGATATGTGAATCTAAGTAATTTAGGTCTTATGCTCTATATACGGGATATTATGCTATTTATCACGCTACTGTTATAGATGAAAGGCATAAAAAAAGCTGCTTTGAAAGCAGCTTTTCTAACAAGTTTACGCTTAAAGATTAGCAAATAACCTTAATCGCTAGACCACCTTGAGATGTCTCACGGTATTTAGCATTCATGTCTTTACCTGTTTCAAGCATTGTCTCAATGACTTTATCAAGTGAAACACGGGGATCAGATGAGCGGCGAAGTGCCATACGTGTAGCATTAATTGCTTTAACTGCTGCAATGCCGTTACGCTCGATACATGGAACCTGAACTTGGCCAGCAACAGGATCACACGTTAGACCAAGGTTATGTTCCATTGCAATTTCTGCAGCCATACATACTTGTTCAGGGCTACCCCCCATAAGTTCTGCAAGACCAGCAGCAGCCATAGAACATGCCACGCCAACTTCGCCCTGACAGCCTACTTCAGCGCCAGAGATAGAAGCATTACGCTTGTAAAGACCACCAACAGCACCAGAAGCTGCAAAGTAGCGGGTGTATTCTTTAGGGCCAACTGACTGAACAAACTTATCGTAGTAAGCAAGTACTGCTGGAATAATGCCACATGCGCCGTTTGTCGGTGCGGTTACAACACGACCACCTGCTGCATTTTCTTCGTTTACAGCAAAAGCAAACATGTTAACCCAGTCAACAACCGTCATTGGATCGTTGCTTAGCTTTTCAGATGTTATTAGCTGTTGACGAAGTGCTGCTGCACGACGAGGAACACGTAGAGGACCCGGTAGGATACCTTCTTCGTTCATACCACGTTCCATACAATCACGCATTGTTTTCCAGATGTTAGCAAAGTAATTACTAATCTCATCTTCAGCGTTCATTGCACGTTCGTTAGCCATAACTAAAGAGCTGATTGATAAACCGTGCTCTTTACATTGTTCAACAAGTTCAGAGGCATAGTTGAAAGGGTAAGGGATAACAACACTTGATTCTTGCGTTTTACCAAAGTTTTCTTCATCAACAATAAAACCACCACCGATAGAGTAGTAAGTCTTAGAGAAAACGTTCTCATCACCAATCCAAGCATGAATAGACATGCCGTTTTCGTGCAGTGAAAGGTTAGTCGTATGGAAATTCATACCACCATCACGTGGGAAATCTACTGTGTGGCAATGCATACCAACAGGTAGACGTTCGGTTTCTTCAACACGGGCAATAAAGCTTGGAATACTATCGATATCAACATGCTCAGGGCTGTTACCAGCAAGACCCATAATGATTGCAATATCAGTATGGTGTCCTTTACCTGTAAGAGAAAGAGAGCCGTATACGTCAACGGTAATTTTAGTTATGTCACGTAATTTACCCATGGCACGTAAATCATCGATGAACTCTTTACCTGCTTTCATTGGGCCAACAGTATGTGAGCTGGAAGGGCCCACACCGATTTTGTAAATATCAAAAACACTGATCATGTTTATTACCTCAGTCGGGGGAAGCGATTCTTGCCTCCGGCCAAGACTGTATGCGTTTTATGACTCGCCCCTTCCTTGGCGAGCGTACTTAAAAAACAAGAGCAGGGCGCTTAGCATCCTGCTCTTAATTATCGTATAGATTGCGTTTATTGTACCAGAACGCTATACCTTTTCTTGCACTTTATGCTTCAAAAAAGAAGTATTTTTGTGTTTGTATCGCGCCTGGTTCAAGTGCTATTAAAAAGCGCCGTAAATTACTGAAGTAATCGCAGCCACACCACACAGAGCAGTGAAAATACGTGCAGCAACAGAGGTTTTGTATTTCGCCATTGCTGGTACTTTCTGCATCGCAACAACTGGCATTAGGAACAGAATTGCTGCAATCATTGGTGCGCCCATTGTTTCAATCATACCAAGGATGCTTGGGTTGATGATTGCTACAATCCATGTTGTCACAACAATAAATGCTAGAGATAGTTTTTCAATTTTACCAACCGGCATTTTGCTACGAGATTTCGTTAGGCCAACAAGACCTTCATGTGCACCTAGGAAGTGACCGAAGTAGCTTGAAGTAATAGCAGCAAATGCAACCAGTGGACCTAAGTAAGAAATTGCTGGTGAATCTTTAATGTTTGCTAGGTAAGAAAGAACAGAGATATTTTGTTCTTTTGCCATGTTCAACTGCTCTGGTGTCATAGACAGTACAACAGAGAATACAAAGAACATGACAAAGCCCATTAGCATCATTGCTGCGCCGCCAGTGATCATGTCAGTTTTCTTTACTGCATCGTCACCGTATACATGACGTTGTTCTTTTGCAAACTGGCTGATAATTGGGCTGTGGTTGAAAGAGAACACGATGATTGGAATTGCTAGCCAAATAACAGTAGGCATTGATGACCAATCAGGTGCCACAGACACCATTGACATGTTCCAATCAGGAATAAGGTAAATAGACAGAGCAAGCAGAATGATAACCAGAGGGTAAACCATTGCTGATGTTGCCTTAAGCATTAGTTCTTTACCAAATACAACGCCAGCTGTCATTAGCGAGATAAGGACGCCTGATAGAAGCCAACGAGGAACAGAATCCATACCTAGTTGGTTAACCATGAATGAGTCAACAGTGTTGGTAATACCTACACCATAGATAAGAACGATAGGGTAGATAGCAAAGAAATAAGCGAATGTAATAAGGTTGGCACCTGTTTTACCGTAGTGTTCTTCAACGGTATCAGTAATGTCAGCGTTTGGATTTTTAGCTGAAAGAACAAAACGTGCTAAGCCTTTGTGTGCAAGCCAAGTCATTGGTGCTGCAATCAGTGCTAAAATAACTAACGGCCAGAAACCGCCCGCACCTGCTTTAATTGGAAGGAATAGAACACCTGCACCTACAGCTGTGCCGAATAGAGACAATGCCCATGTGAAATCTTTGTAAGTCCAACGTGATTTTGCTACATCAGTTTGTACTGCGGTCGATGTGTTTTGCATTTTTTGTCATCCAAAAAAAAGGAACGGAACGGAACGTTGTTTTAGGAACACGTGCATTCTCGTTATTTATGGCGGGATTACAATGATAAAGATCGCGTTATGTAAGCTGTCTTTATTTGTTGTACAAATAAAGAAGACTTAGCTCACAGTTTTAAATTTGGTAGAAGCTAAAAAAACAGCTAATAGCCTATAAATCATCATGCCAAATTTGATCTGAAAGTAGTTTTATCATTTGAGCGGTTGCTCCCCATACAGAATAATTCTTAAACGGGATGTTATATACATTGTGATTATTGCCATTAAGTAGGAATTTATATTGGCGAATATTGTTTGGGTTAAGCAAATGGTTCAGAGGCGCTTCAAAAATGCAATCGACTTCATTGGGATCTGCGATAGGGATGTAATCTGGATCTATTGTGGCGATAAAAGGCGTGACCATATACCCGCTCATGGTCGGTAAGGTAGAAAGACAACCGTGTACATCATTGCGAGAACAAGTAATATTCGTTTCTTCAAATGTTTCACGAATAGCGGTTGCGATTAAATCCTCATCTGTCGGTTCAAATCGTCCACCAGGAAAAGCAATTTGTCCTGGGTGGTGTTTAAGGTGTTTTGCCCTTCGCGTTAATACGACATTAAAGCCATTTTCGCGATAAACGAGAGGGATCAAAACAGCAGCTTGTTTAAATAGGGATGCGTCTTCCCAGTGCTGTCGAATTCGATCTTGATGGTTTTGATCATATTGAAGACTTGGTGCAAGAAGAAATCGACTTAAAATTTGCTGCTGTCCAACCATAAAACCTCGTTAGTCAAATGAAAGTGCTTTCATCTTAAATACTTTTTATTTTAAATATCATTATGATGTATTTATCTGTACCTATTGTAAGGTTGGCAGAATCTTACTCAATTTGTCGAGTGTTTCTTGATATTCGCTATCTGGATCACTATCAGCAACAATCCCGCCTCCAGCCCACGCATGAATTTTTTGTTCATTAGCCACCAATGTACGAATCGTAATACTGGTATCCATTGTGCCACAACGGCTGATATAACCGATGCTGCCACAATAAATACTGCGGCGGTGCGGTTCTAACTCTTCAATAATTTCCATGGCTCGTACTTTCGGAGCACCTGTTATTGAACCACCGGGGAAACATGCTTTTAATAGATCTGTCGCATTGTGATCTGCTGGTAATTCGCCTGAGACGGTACTCACTAAGTGATGTACGGCAGGAAAACTTTCAATCTTAAAAAGATGTGGTACTCGTACGGTACCGGGTGTGGCAACACGACCAATATCATTACGCAGTAAATCGACAATCATTAAGTTTTCTGCACGATCTTTTTCAGCATTTTGAAGAGCGAAAGCATTGGCATTGTCTTGAGCGGTATTTTTGCTACGTGGTCGAGTCCCTTTAATCGGTTTAGTTTCAATCAGTCCATCACGAAGTTGTAAAAAACGCTCTGGAGATACCGATAAAATCGCACCTTGTTTTAAACGAATAAAACCAGAGAATGGCGCTCCGTTTTCTGTTTCAAGAGTTAGATATGCTTGCCATTCATCGCCGGTATAATTGGCAGAAAAACGTTGCGCCAAGTTGATTTGATAACAATCGCCAGACAATAGATAATCTTGGATTTTGTTAAATTTGTTACAGTAATCCTCTTTGGTCATATTGGATGACCAATCAGATGTTAAAGAAAAGCTATCAACAAGGTTTAAATCTGTTGCGGGTTGTTGTTGTGAGAATGTCGTAAGCTGCTGTTCAAGCCATGTTTGACGCTTAGTCTCTTTTGGCTCTACTAGCGTTACCGTTTGTTCTTGATGATCCACAATTAATGCCCAGTCATAGATCCCTAATGCTAAATCAGGTAGCGGAATGTCATGTTCAGCAATTGTTGAGATATTTTCAACCTGACGACCTAAATCGTAACTAAAGTAGCCTAATGCTCCACCAATAAATGGCAGTGTCATCATTGGGCTAACTGCAGGTAATAACTGCGCTTGTAATGTTTGTACTAATGCAAATGGATCATCGGTGTACGTTTCTTCTGCACCATTTGCATAGCAGACCTTGCTAATCCCATTTTCTGATTCAATAGTGGCTAAAGGATCAGCAACGATAATGTCAAAACGGTTATCTGGATGATTTTCTGCTGCCGAGCGTAATAGCATTGCCCATGGCAAACCAGAGAGTGGTGCAAACCATGTCAATGCCGCATCTTTTGAGTAGGCGAGCGACGTAATGCTTAATTTTGGGTGTGATTTACAAATCATTTTCTTTTTTGTGACAAGAGTTTGATTGGCGCGTAGCGCAATAATAAGTGCAAGAGTATCATATTCAGATAACGACGCCCAAAGATGTGCATGTACTTAATGTGAACATCGTCCCTACAAAATTGAAAGTAAATTTCGGGCGCTATGGAATGATATAACTCAACGAGGGCAACTATGACTGTCATCCGCAAAGAAGACGTAATTAGTAGTGTGGCAGATGCATTACAATATATTTCTTACTACCACCCACTGGATTTTGTGCAAGCTTTAGAAAAAGCCTATAACAAAGAGCAAAGCCAAGCCGCAAAAGATGCGATCGCACAAATTTTAATAAACTCTCGTATGTCTGCCGAAGGGCATCGTCCAATCTGTCAAGACACAGGGATCGTTACCTGTTTCGTGAAGATTGGTATGAACGTACAGTGGGATAGCGATCTTACTGTACAACAAATGATTGATGAAGGTGTGCGTCAAGGTTATACCAACCAAGATAACCCGTTACGTGCATCGGTTGTTGCGGATCCTGCAGGTCGTCGTATTAATACGAAAGATAATGCACCAGCTGTTGTTCATATTGATATGGTGCCAGGTGATAAGGTTGAAATTCAGTTAGCTGCTAAAGGTGGCGGCTCTGAAAATAAAACCAAAATGGTGATGTTAAACCCATCTGATGACATTGCTGAGTGGGTTGAAAAAACAGTACCACTGATGGGGGCTGGCTGGTGTCCTCCTGGCATGTTGGGTATTGGTATCGGCGGAACCGCAGAAAAAGCGGCTGTGCTTGCGAAAGAATCATTAATGGAATCAATTGATATTCATGAGTTGAAAGAGCGTGGGGCACAAACAACAGAAGAAGCATTACGCTTAGATATCTTTGATCGTGTTAACAAACTCGGTATTGGTGCGCAAGGTTTAGGTGGTTTAACAACAGTTCTTGATATAAAAATTAAATCCGCACCAACACATGCGGCATCGAAGCCTGTTTGTATGATCCCTAACTGTGCCGCAACACGTCACGTGCACTTTACTTTAGATGGTACTGGCCCTGCAGAATTAACACCGCCTAAGTTAGAAGATTGGCCTGAAGTGACATGGGAAGTGGGTGATAGCGTTCGTCGCGTAAATTTAGATACGGTTACGAAAGCAGATGTTCAAGAGTGGAAATCAGGTGAGACTGTTTTACTGTCTGGTAAGATTTTAACTGGTCGTGATGCTGCGCATAAACGTATTCAAGAAATGTTAGCCAAAGGTGAAGGTTTACCTGAAGGCGTTGATTTTAATAATCGTTTCATTTACTACGTTGGTCCTGTTGATGCAGTAGGGGATGAAGTCGTGGGTCCAGCGGGTCCTACAACCTCAACGCGTATGGATAAATTTACCGACATGATGTTAGGTGAAACGGGTCTAACGGGAATGATTGGTAAAGCTGAGCGTGGTCCAGCGGCAATCGAGTCAATCAAGCAGCATAAAGCTGTTTACTTAATGGCTGTCGGTGGCGCTGCTTATTTAGTTGCCAAAGCGATTAAAAAATCACGTGTCGTGGCGTTTGAAGATCTGGGTATGGAAGCGATTTATGAATTTGAAGTCGAAGATATGCCAGTAACAGTAGCCGTTGATTCTAATGGTACTAATGCTCACCAAACAGGCCCTGATACATGGCGTGTAAATATCGCTGAAATGGAAAAGTAAGCTATATAAGCATATCTAAGAAAAGGAGCCTTGTGCTCCTTTTTTATTGTCTCTTTAATCTTAAAAGGATTGTGATATTGACTCTATTTTCATATATGAAACAAGATTGTTAATTTAAAAGCCTATACTATTCATGGGTATATATTTATTTTCATACATTGTTTTTAACAATAGTAACATTTAGTATGAAACATCATGGAGAGTAGTATGAGATATCGCTTTTTTGCGGCATTGTTTACATGCTTAGCATTAATTGGCTGCAAGGATGATAAATCAGCGATTGCTGAGCCTGAATCTCGACCAGTTAAATTACAATCAGTTTCAGTGGGTAATAATGAATCACAACGAGCATTCCCAGCAATTGTTGAGGCGGGAGATAAAGCCGTTTTAGCTTTTCGCGTTTCAGGTCAACTTGCCAGCGTTGATGTACATCCTGGTCAATTTGTGACGAAAGGACAAATACTTGCAACATTAAATAGCGATGAATTATCACTGCTAGTGAAGCAGGCGCAAGCGCAATATGATTTAGCGAATGTGCAATTTAAACGCGATAAAAAATTACGGAAAAAAAATGTAGTATCAGAGTTAGATTACGACACCTCGAAAGCTAACTTAAAACAGGCCAAAGCCACATTAGATAAAGCAATATCGAATTTAAGTTATGCCAAGCTTATCGCACCTTATGATGGGCACCTTTCTTTATCCATGGTTGAAAACTATGAATATATCAGTGCAAAACAGCCTGTAATGCATATTCAAAGTGCTAAATTAATCAATATGACATTTCAGCTTCCTGATTATCTTTTAGCGCGCTTTCAAGGTCATGCTGAAGCCATAAATCCTACCGTTGCTTTTGATACCTTAACTAATCAAACTTTTCCCGCACAATTTAAAGAAATTGATACAGAGCCAGATAGCAAAACATCCAGTTATAAAGTGACACTCTCAATGGCACGTCCGGAAGGCAGTAATATCATGCCAGGAATGTCTGGTAGCGTGACAATTGTTCTGCCACATGGAAATGCAGGCGCAATACCAATGCGTGCGATCATTACTGAAGACAATAAAGATTATGTATGGCGTGTTGATGATAATCAGCAAGTTGTTAGAACTGAAGTCGTATTAGATAACAATAATCGTGTGATATCAGGTTTAGAAGATGGTGACGTTATAGCGACATCAGGCGTATCTGAATTGCAATCAGGTCAGAAGGTCCGCTCATGGATCAAGGAGCGTGGATTATGATCAAACGTTATCGTTTATTGACATTGGCTATCAGTGCAACATGGTTACTCCAAGGTTGTGATAAACCAAGTGTTGAGCCGCGCGAAGCGCAACCGCGAGTCAAGGTACAGCAGGTACAGTCAGGCAAACAATCACCGAAATTAACGTTTCCAGCCGTGGCATCAGCAGCTGATAAATCTATTTTATCATTCCGTATTGCAGGAGAAATCACGCAAATATTAGTGCGTTCAGGAGACACCGTTAAAAAAGGGCAGGTATTAGCGCGATTGGATCCACGTGATTACACATTAGAGGTGGATGATGCTCAAGCTAAATACAATGTTATTGATAGCCAATACCGCCGTTCCGCAACATTATTAAAAAATGGCTATTTACCTCAGTCTCAATTTGATGAATTAAAAGCGAAGCGAAGTATTGCGAAAGCAAATCTTGATTTAGCCAAATTAAAATTAAGTTTTACTGCGCTAAAAGCCCCATTTAGTGGTGTGATTTCAACTATTCCCGTTGAGCAATTTGAAAATATCAAAGTAGGTCAGCAGATTATGAATATTCATAGCACTGATTCTGTTGATATCGAGATCCAAGCGCCTGATATGATTTATTCCAAGCAAAGTATCTTGGATGTTAATAAAGCACAGGGTTCTTCCTCGAAAGTCATTTTACCCAATAATGAAAAATATGTGGTGACATTAAAAGAATTTACCACTGAACCTGATCCTGAATCGGGTTCATTTCTCGTGACCTTAACGATGCCGATGCCCAAAGGTCAGTTCATTTTGGAAGGCATGCCAGTTGAAGTTGAAGCCGATGCTCAAAAGTTACAAGTTTATCAAGTGGGGCAGCAAATCGTACCTCTTGAAGCTTTATTTAATTTAGACGGTGATGATATTGCCTCAAATCAGAAATATGTTTGGATACTGACACCTGACAATACGGTGTCGAAACGCCTTGTGGTAACAGATAAAGTTGTGCCTGAAGGGGTACGATTAAAATCGGGTGTTAAACAAGGGGAACAAGTTGTTGTTACAGGCGTTAACCGCTTACGAGAGGGACAAAAAGTGGTGGTATTGGCTAAGGAGGGACAACAATAATGAAGCAAGATATCGCGACTTATTTCATTAAGAATAAAGTGATCAGCTGGATGCTGACGCTAATATTTCTTGTCGGTGGCACCTTTTCTTTCTTTGGTTTAGGCCAATTAGAAGATCCGGCATTTACTATTAAAGACGCTATGGTTGTTACCTCTTACCCTGGGGCGACACCACAGCAAGTTGAAGAAGAAGTGACCTATCCTATAGAAAAAGCGATTCAGCAGTTAACTTATGTTGATGAAGTAAATTCTATCTCTAGTCGAGGGTTGTCACAAATCACAGTGACCATGAAAAACAATTATGGCCCTGACGATTTACCACAAATTTGGGATGAATTACGCCGCAAGGTTAATGATATATCCTCTAACTTACCTCCAGGAGTCGCAAAGCCTAAAGTTATTGATGATTTCGGTGATGTTTATGGCATTTTGTTAGCAATAACGGGTGACGGTTATAGCTATAAAGAACTCAGTGATTATGTTGATTACTTGCGCCGAGAAATTGAGCTTGTTGATGGCGTGGGAAAAGTGGGTGTTACTGGCAATCAGCAAGAGCAAGTATTCATTGAAATCTCAATGCAGCGACTCAGTAGCCTCGGCATTTCTTTAGATACAATTTACAACATTTTAGCGACACAAAATTTAGTCACGAGTGCGGGCGCAGTTCGTATTGGCGATGAATATGTTCGCGTTCATCCTACTGGTGAATTCAAAAATGTTGATGAACTGGGCGATTTAATCATTACCGATAAAGGCGCTAATGGGCTGATTTACCTTCGAGATGTCGCTGAGATCAAAAAAGGTTTTAAGGAAATTCCAGATAACTTAGTTAGCTTTAACGGCAAAGAAGCGCTGAACGTTGGTATTTCTTTTGTCGCTGGCGTTAATGTTGTTGAAGTAGGCCAACGGGTTATGCAAAGACTGGCTGAACTGAAAGAGCAACAGCCAGTGGGTATCGATATTGATGCAGTATATAGCCAGCCGATTGAAGTAGATAAGTCCGTAAGTGGTTTCGTTGTTAGCTTAGGTCAGGCAGTAGCCATTGTTATTGTGGTGCTGCTGTTCTTTATGGGACTTCGTTCAGGTTTACTGATTGGTTTAATTTTGCTCCTGACTGTTTTAGGCACCTTTGTGTTTATGAAGTGGTTAGCGATCGACTTACAACGTATCTCGTTAGGTGCCCTCGTTATTGCTCTGGGTATGCTGGTGGATAATGCCATTGTGGTGGTCGAAGGAATATTGATAGGCATGCAGAAGGGGCGAACGCGAATGCAAGCGGCTTCTGACATTGTGACTCAAACCAAGTGGCCACTGCTAGGGGCAACAGTCATTGCAGTAATGGCATTTGCGCCAATTGGTTTATCGCAAGATTCAACGGGTGAATATTGTCGAACACTATTTACGGTGCTTCTGATCTCACTGATGCTGAGTTGGTTTACAGCGATATCGTTAACGCCATTCTTTGCCGATCTTTTCTTTAAAAACGTCAAGGTGGATCAAGATAGCGATCAAAAAGATCCGTATGGCGGTATTTTCTTCACCGTATACCGTAAGTCATTAGAGTTTTGTATGCGTCGTGCATGGCTAACAGTGATCACTTTGATCTTGATGTTAGGTGTTAGCTTATATGGCTTTACATTATTGAAACAATCGTTCTTTCCGGCATCTACAACGCCAATGTTCATGGTGGATGTATGGCTTCCTGAAGGGACCGATATTCGTGCAACCAATAATACGCTAAAACAGCTTGAGAAAGTGGTTGCAGCGGAAAAGGGCGTGGAATACGTTAGTTCAAGTGCGGGTAAAGGTTCGCAACGTTTTATGTTGACGTACGCACCAGAGAAAAGTTACGCCGCTTATGGTGAGTTAATTGTGCGTGTTGACTCATTTGATAGTGTTGTGCCGGTGATGAAAAATTTCCGTGAACAATTAGATAAACAATTTCCCGAAATTGAATACAAAGCCAAACTAGTCATGTTAGGCCCTTCATCCGGCGCTAAAATTGAAGCGCGAATTGTTGGATCAGATCCAACCATACTACGTGGTATTGCGTCGCAAGTGGTGGATGTGATGAATGCAGATCCTGGCGCATTCAATATTCGTCATGACTGGCGAGAGCGCACCAAAGTAATTGAGCCGATATTTAATGAAAGCCAAGCAAGACGCTATGGCATTACTAAAAAAGATGTGGATGAGTTACTGCAAATGGCATTTTCAGGGATCAACATTGGTCTCTATCGTGAGGGAACAAACTTAATGCCAATCGTGGCACGTTTGCCTGAAGATGAGCGAGTCGACATTAGCACCATAGAAGGCATGAAGATCTGGAGCCCTGCCATTCAAGGTTATATTCCACTTCAACAAGTGGTGCTTGGTGTCAATGTACGTTGGGAAGATCCATTAGTGGTGCGTAAAAATCGCAAACGTGTGTTAACGGTTATGGCGGATCCAGATCCTATTGGTGAAGAAACGGCAGCGACAGTACAAAAACGTATTATGCCAGCAATCGCAGATATTGAACTGCCAGAGGGGTACACCTTGGAATGGGGAGGCGAGTATGAATCATCAGCAGACGCGCAAGCCTCGTTATTCCAAACGATGCCGATGGGTTATTTGGCGATGTTCTTAATTACTGTATTGCTTTTCAATAAGGTAAAAGAAGCATTGATCGTTTGGGCAACCGTGCCATTGGCAATTATTGGTGTGACATTAGGTTTGTTGTTACTTAATACGCCATTTGGTTTCATGGCATTGCTTGGTTTCTTAAGTCTATCCGGTATGTTGGTGAAAAACGGTATCGTATTGTTAGACCAAATTGAGATTGAGATAGCCAGTGGTAAAGAGAAATATTTAGCTGTGTTAGATGCGGCAGTCAGTCGTGTACGTCCTGTGTGTATGGCTGCTATCACCACTGTTTTAGGTATGTTACCGCTATTACCAGATGTGTTCTTTAAGCCAATGGCAGTGACCATTATGTTTGGTTTAAGTTTCGCTACCGTATTAACCTTAATCGTTGTTCCGGTGCTATATCGTTTATTTCATAAGCTAAAAGTGCCGACAAAAGAAACTGCTTAATGCTGAATTAAATTAACTGCAATTAAAAAGGCTTCCGATTCGGAAGCCTTTATTTTTATAAAGCTGTTTAGCGTTTGGTTTACTTCAGTGGTTAAGCGTTCACTTTCCAGCTAATGGTTTCACCCGCTTTAATAGGTACGACCGTATTGCTACCAAATTGCATTTCTTCTGCTACTGTCCACGACTCTTTTACAAGCGTAATCGTATCTGTATTACGTGGTAGGCCGTAAAAATCAGGGCCATTGAAGCTAGCAAAACCTTCTAACTTATCTAGTGCGCCAGCTTGTTCAAAGACTTCTGCATAGAGCTCGATAGCTGCGTGAGCTGTGTAAGAGCCAGCACAACCACATGCTGCTTCTTTCATGCCTTTTGCATGCGGTGCGGTATCGGTACCTAAGAAAAACTTCTTGCTACCACTGGTTGCTGCATCCACTAATGCTTGCTGGTGAGTGTTACGTTTTAAGATAGGCAAGCAGTAGAAGTGTGGGCGAATACCACCTGCTAGCATATGGTTACGGTTAAACATTAAGTGGTGAGCTGTAATGGTTGCAGCGACATTGTCACCTGCATTTTGAACAAACTTTACAGCATCTGCTGTCGTAATGTGTTCAAGTACAATTTTGAGTGATGAAAATTCTTCAACAATAGGACCAAGTACCGTATCAAGGAATGCTTTTTCACGGTCGAAAATATCAACATGATTATGTGTGACTTCACCATGAATAAGAAGTGGCATACCAACTTCTTGCATCGCTTGTAATGCGGGGCGAATTTTATCAATTGAAGTGACGCCAGAGTCTGAGTTAGTCGTTGCGCCAGCAGGGTAGAGTTTTGCAGCATATACATGACCCGATGCTTTGGCTTTCTTAATTTCTTCAGGTGATGTGTTATCTGTTAGGTAGATAACCATAAGTGGTGAGAAAGTCGGGCTTGGTTGAGCATCAAGAATGCGGTCACGGTAAGCTAAAGCAGATTCTGTATCAGTAACAGGAGGGATTAAATTAGGCATGATGATCGCGCGTCCCATGTAACGGCTAATATCCCTTACTGTATCTTTTAATACATCGCCATCACGTAAATGTGTGTGCCAATCATCAGGACGAGTAATCGTTAATGTTGTCATTTTGTTTCCCTTCCAAAAAATTTGCCCGATTCTAAAAGTATCGTTGCGCTAAGTAAAGGTCATTAATTCAACAATCGGTTTGATTGTTGAATTAAAAGGCAATCGTTTGCCAAAAGAGAATATGATCACAGCACTTTAGCTAGAATCTGTGTATCATTGTCCTCTTTTCTTCATGCTTATTACTGAATAAACCACGAAAAGCATGCCTATTGCATGATAAAAAGTAAAAGGTTCATTAAGTAATGTGATAGCAAAAACTGCAGTAATAGCAGGGCCAACATTGCTGGTTAAACTTAGCTGTGATGGATTTAATTTTTGCATCGCGGCTGCAACAAAAAACGATGGCAACACAGTACAAAAGATCCCTAGCGCGATCCCAAGCAGGATAAGCATTGGATCTAGCTCGATCACATTGACGCCTTGCCATTGGCTTTGAATTAGAATAATGATCCCCGCAGATCCCATCCCGATACAGGTAAATAATTGGCTGCCCATTTGGGTAATTAACTTTTTGCTCATGATTAAGTAACAAGCGAAAACGAATGCGGACGCAATGGCCAACCCACTACCTAGCAAGACATTATTTCCCATGCTCCCTAGATCATGAAAAACAATGAAAGCGACACCAATATAGCCAAGTGCAATAGCTTTAAATGTACCTTGTGCTGGCTTTTGTTTTAGAACAGTCCAACTAATTAAAACGACGAAGCTTGGAAATAGAAAAATGAGTAGTCGCTCTAGCTGCGCACTGATATGTGCCATGGCTGCAATATCAAGGTATGACGCAACATAGTAGCCTAAGACGCCAATAGCGCTTGCCGTTAAACCATATCGTTTCAGGTTATCTCTATGCTCTGTTTTTCTTAATAGCCACAGCATCATAACAATATAAATTGGCACAGAACTTATTGCCCGTAACGACATAATCGATACCGCATCTCCACCATATTGATAAGCCAGTTTGATAAAAACGGGCTTGATAGAAAATAAAGCAGTACCGATAAGGGCATAAACAATGCCTTTATTGAGTTCAGCATGAGGGGAACTGACGTTTTCGTTAACTGGGTTGTTGTTTGAGTTCGATGATGTCATGTGATTTCTCGCTTAAAAATGAAAATAAAGCTGCGAGAAATGCGAAGGTCACTGGCTGAGCATAACTCACAGCCAGATAGCAAAACTCTACCGGCCGGATGGCAGTAGTGAATTGAGGAGCCAAATGTAACAAGTGAAAATAGTTGAATAAATCATAGTGTTGCCTGTTTATTGAACGCTAAGCTCAACTTACAAGAGATAAAAAACACTTACAAGCAATTAATTGCAATTGGTAAGCTTTTTTCTTAAATCAGACGAAAACCTTTCGCTAATAAAATCAATAAACACACGTTGGCGATAAGGCATATTGATATTAGGCAGGTATTGCATGAACACAGTACCTTGGTAATTATCAAGAAGTGTCCAATCGTTAAGTACCGCAGTAAGGGCTTTTGATTGCAAAGCTTTTTGCGCGACGAATGCAGGTAATACCGCAATACCAAAGTGATTTAATGCGGCTTCTAAACGCATCTCTGTATGATTAACAATATAACGCCCATTCACTGTCACTTTCAGCTCTTCATCTTCAGATTTAAACCGCCATTGGTTGTCAGTATTTGTTTCGCCTAGATAGATACAATCATGCTGGGCTAATTGCTTAGGGTGTGTTGGTGTACCTTTCTTTTCGAGGTAATACGGGCTTGCACATAATACCAGATCGTTAGTGGCTAACTGTTTGGCCACTAGGTTATTTTGAGGCTCGTTGGTTAACCTAAAGACGACATCTACGTCGTGATAGAGCGGATCGATTGGTTTGTCTGTAACTTGGATTTTTAGTTGTAGCTTTGGATAAGTGTCAACAAATTCCAGTAATAGAGGTTGAAGTACCTGACGACAAAACGCTTTCGGTGAGGCAATGGTGAGTATCCCTTCAATATCTTGCTTTTGCTTGCTGGCTATATTTACTACATCTTGGGCTTTCTGAAGGATATTTTTACCATATTGGTAAGCTTCTTGCCCTGCAGTGGTAAGTGACTGGCTACGAGTACTGCGTTTGATTAGTTGTACTTGAAGCTCTTTTTCTAGGCGGCTTATTTGACGACTCACGCCAGATGGTGTCACTCCCAATTTTTTCGCGGCATGACTGAAGCTTTCTGATTCTACAACCGTGACAAAGGCTGCAATATCAGGAAGAAGTTGAATAATTTTATTTTTGTCCATCAGTCACAAATCCTTTGCTTATTGGCGGTATTATCAACATCAAGTCAAACATATACCATTCAATCTTACAAGAACAGTGACAAAACCGTGTAAGAAAGGATGTGTGTGAATGGAACAGGTCGAGCAGAATAAAAGTGTATTTTTAAATACTTCATTAATAGCAACAATAGGTGTGCTAGCTGCTGCAGTTTTTTGGGGAACCAGTTTTGGTGTGGCAAAAGAATCTATGCTTTATACTGGTGTGTTGATGTTTTTGGCGATTCGTTTTTGTTGCACACTTTTAGTGATATTTCCCTTAGTCAGCAAGAAACTAAATAAACAGGTTTGGCTGCAATTAGCACCAACTGGGGGAATATTAAGTATTATTTATTTGGCCGAAACTTATGGTCTAAAACACACGACGGCTTCAAATGCTGCTTTTCTTATTAGCCTATTTATTATCTTTACGCCTGCTGTTGATGCATTGCTTAATCGTCATAAACTTGCGGTTACAGATTTATTTGCCGGATGCATTGCGATTGCCGGTGTGTGGTTATTAGTAGGAGATAGCCTGAATGCGGTAACGTTTAATATCGGTAATATTCTCATTTTGATCGCAGCACTGGGGCGTGCCGCTTTTGTGGTGACAACTAAAAAGAAAATGAATCAACAACATTGCGATCCTATGGTGGCAACATTTATCCAATTATCAGTGGTCACTGTTGTTTGTATTAGCTTATTGGTTTTCACTGTCCCTGTAGAACAATTCATCATACCTAGCGCGCCAGAGTTTTGGTTGTATATTGGCTACCTTGTTATTTTTTGTACCTTGTTTGCTTTTTACTTTCAAAACTATGGGGTGAAGCATACAAGCCCAACCCAAGTCTCTTTTTTATTGGGATTAGAGCCTGTATTTGGTGGTTTGTTTGCACATTGGTGGTTAGGAGAACGATTTGAACAGCTTCAATGGGTGGGGGCGGGATTGATTGTATTGGCCGCTATGTTCATTTCAGTGAAACCTAAATGTAAATTTTTCGCTAAAACAAAAAAGCCGATCTGATGATCGGCTTCATTTATTTGCTTAGCTTTAATTACAGTTTAAATTTATGAACGAGTTTATTTTGTTCAGTGGCTAAGCTATCTAACATGGTACTGGCTTCTGCCATTTCTTCCATTGCATTGTAGTTCGTATCAGCAATATGACTAATATCCTCTAAACTACGGGCAATGTCGGTAGTCGTCGTCCGCTGCTCTTCCGCTGATTGTGCAATTTGACTACTCATTTGACTAATTTCAATGATAATCGCTTGGATCTCTTCCATTGCGCTATTGGCATCTGATGCTTGATTAATACTGTTATCCATTTCTGTTACACAGCTTTGCATCATTTCCATCGCTTGACCTGAGCTACCTTGAAGGTTTTGGATCATCGCTTCAATCTCAGAGGTAGAGTCGGTGGTACGTTTAGCGAGAACACGAACCTCATCGGCAACAACGGCAAAGCCTCGTCCTTGATCGCCAGCACGGGCTGCTTCAATGGCGGCATTGAGTGCAAGTAGGTTAGTTTGGTCGGCAATATTACGAATAACATCTAAAATAGAACCAATATTACTGCTCATTTGTTGAAGATCAGCAACGGCTGTTACAGAGTCATCTAAACGAGTTGAAAGCTGATGGGCAATATTAATATTTTTACTCATCACTTCACGACCTGTTGCTGATGCACGTTCTACCTCATGAACACGTTCCATGGTGTTCTGTGCACTTTGCGATACATCAGTAACTGAGTGTTCCATCTCTGTCATTGCTGTTGCCACAGAAACAGTTTGCTCTCGTTGTTCATTGAGTCGCTGTTTTGCTTGTGCAGTTGTACTTTGGTTTTCTGCCGCAACTTGAGTGAGATCTTCAGATGCTTTGCTTAATTGACTTAAAATTTGTTGAAGATTGCCAGCTAACGTATTGATGTGATGACTTAGTTTATTAAACTCAATGAATTGACTGCTTTCTGTTCGCTGTGTCATATCACCATCAGTTAATGATTCAAGCGTTTTTAGCATAGAAACCAGTGGACGACGAACACTTCGTGCTAAATACCAACCGATAGAAATGGCTAATAAAATAACCACAATCGCAATACCAACAGCTTTGGTTATGCCTTGATTGTAAGTGTCATCAGCTGTTGCAATCGCTTGATCCATTTGATTGGTCGCTTGCTGATTAAATTGCTCAAGAATCGATAGTGCTTGATTCACTTCTTTAGTTAGCGTGGCAATGTTGTCATAAAGGCGCGTTTTCGCTTCAATGAATTCATAGTGTTGATCAAGCACACCGCCTTTTTTACCGATATCTAACGTGTATTGAGTAACGGATTTACCGAATGTTTCTTTTAAGCCTGAAAGTAGGGTTGTTAAGCTACGAAATGCGTTGGCAAGATGGTTTACACTGCGTTTATTCGCTTTTATTGCGGCTTTAATCTTACTGATATCGTCAGTGGCAAGGGCATCAGAAGTAATGGTTTCTGTTTCTTTTAACTTCACAAAGAAATTTTTAGCCATCATCTTAACAGCCATATTATCTTGCTCATTAATGTATTCTTTCATACCAATGCTGAGTTCAGCTTGCAAACGCTGAAAGCGTCTCGCTGATTGTTGGCGCTCATCACCGGCTAACATTTGCGCGCGATAATTACCCATCGCGGTTTGAGCTTCGCTGAAGTAACGCTGTTCTAATTCGGTTAGCGCTTTAATGTAAGACGTTAATTCTGGATTACTTTCGGCAATGGCTACAAGCTCTTTACGCGCAGAGGCGAACTCTCTTGTTGCTTTACGAAAGTCGGCTTCATAGGTTTTCATTGCGGCAGGATCTTGACTGGTTAAAAAGTCTTTAAAAGATTTGTCGGCGGCAAGAAGTTTAACACTGACTTTATTTGATATAGAGACTAAAGGAAGTGCGTCTGTTGTTACTGTTGTTAACTGATTATGGATACGGTTTGTTCCATCAAGCATGAGCACAATGGTTAAAACAAACAATGCAACCATAACCACAAAACCGGAGTACATACGACGTATGACCGAAGTTTGGCTAGATTTCTTCATAATATCCCTATATTTAGCAAAGGGTCAGTGTCATCATAATGCTGACCTATTAGTCATAAATGTAATTTGATAATGGGGTAACCCTTTATTTCGCAATCAATGCTAAATTTGCGAATCGAATTATCAAATTAACTCTAACCTATACTATCGTCAGTTCTGCTTGAGTCTTGATAGATAAATTTGTTTAGGCTTCAATTGTTTGATCGCTGCATCAAAAAAACACGAAAACGTGAAATTTTTTCTCTATTAAATCTTTAAAACAACGTTCAATATTGCGCAATAGAGTTGACTGACGCATACTCACTAACTAAACAAATAACAATGAGTTGATGGAGTCAGAAATGGCGGAAGAAACTATCTTCAGTAAAATTATTCGTAAAGAAATTCCAACTGATATTTTGTATCAAGATGACTTAGTCACGGCATTTCGTGATATCAATCCTCGTGCGCCAAGCCATATCTTAATTATTCCAAATAAATTGATCCCAACAGTCAATGATGTGGAAGCCGATGATGAGTTGATGATGGGGCGTATGTTTACTGTTGCGCGTAAATTAGCAGAAAAGGAAGGCGTGGCAGAAGACGGTTACCGTTTGATCGTCAATTGTAATCCTTATGGTGGACAAGAAGTTTACCATATTCACATGCACCTATTAGGTGGGCGTCCTTTAGGGCCAATGCTAGTTGGCTAGTCATGACGTGCTGATAACGTTATGTAATGGATAATAATTATCCCCAGATAGACACAAAGCTTGAGTATCTTTAATCTTCTCGTTGGGTATACGATAAGTGGTGTGATATTCAGGCTTTTTTATTGCGATAAATTGATTATATCAAATAGCTTATCTATTACTTTATTGGTAATCGTCGCTTACTAACATTAAAATCTAACGCGTTGCTATGTAACGGTAAATGCCGATATTAGATTTATTAGTAAGAACTTGTGGGTCATAGCTAAACGCACGATCATAAATGAGTTTCTTATAATGTTACTTAGAAATTTGATTGTCACGCTATTAAGAGGCATGTAATGAAGTATGTAATGGCATTATTTTTAGCATTAATTATCACTGGATGTAGCAGTGATCATGCTGGTATTAGTATCGAAAACAGCAATCAAAATGTCGTTATTGGTAACGCTTTTCTTGCACGTAGCTTAGTTTTTAAAGACGCTCATATAACGAAAGTTAATGGTTTAATGCAAGCCTCTGTTGAGGCAATAAACAAAGTTAACACAGATCTGAACTTGCAATACCGTATTTATTGGTATGATGGCCAAGGTTTAGAGATCAGTGGTAGTGCGGCACCATGGCATTCCGTTGCGTTGGCTGGCAACGGTAAAGTAATATTACAAGGTATTGCTGATAAAGTTGAAGCTACCCAATATCGTATTTACGTTCGTCGAGCAGTATACTGATTTAATATAAAATATTGTTAAGGTAAAACAATGAAAAAAAGCGTTCTTGCATTATTAGCGGCATCTTCATTATTAGGTGGTTGTGCCCAAACTGTCGATTATGTGAATTCGCATTTACCTGAAACTCCATCGGTAAATTTTGGCTCTAATGATCTTGATAACACGGCATCGGACTTAACAACAAAGATGTTGTCATCACCGGCTGTATCTTCAATTACAGCAGGCGGTAAGCATCCGATTGTGATTGTTGATAATATTCAAAACAATACCAGTGGACATGTTGATACTAAGTCGCTTACTAACACAATTAAGTCTAAAATTTCACGTTCAGGTAAATTTAACTTAGTCGATAAGTCTCGCGTTGATGCGGTGCGTAAACAAATGAACTTTAGTGAGAATGATCGTTTTGTTAATCAAGGTACTGCGATTCAATTTGCTAAAATGACAGGTGCGCAATACATGCTGTATGGTCATGTAACCAATACGAGCAAGCGTGAAGATGGTCAGAATGTCCCTTTCTATAAAATGACCATGCGTTTGATGGATACAAACTCAGGTTCAATTGAGTGGGCTGATTCAGGTTTAGCGCCTAAGAGTGAATCAGATTCTCAAGGTTGGTAATTTAGCCTAAATAATCGGGTAGCAATGTTGAAATTATAATGAAAGATAACGAGAGTTTTGATCCCACATTATTGTCTTTGTTACCCGATGTACAATTTCTAACAGCGAGCCCATTAGCGGGCGGTTTAACCAATCGCTGTTGGAAATTATTCCTGTACCATCCTTCAAATAATCAATCTTCCCATTACGTGTGGCGACCATTAACGAGCACGGCTCAAGCTTTTGGTATTAATCGAACGCATGAATATCAGTTATTACGTTTAATTGACGGTTCTAAATTAGCGCCAAAACCCTATGCATTGTTAGACATTAATCTAAATAATAATGAACAAGTATTAATTGTAGATTGGCTTGAAGGCGAACAAGCAGATCAACGATTTACCAATCAGCAACTGTGTCAACTTCAAGCGCGTATTCATGCTTTACCGCTTCCTACCCATCGATTAGATATTAAGCAACGTATTGAGCATTACTGGCAAACGATTGCTGCTAATTTAAAATCAAAACAATTACTATCTATTTACCATTATTTTGATAATCAGAAGATTAATCACTACTTTCCTGATACCTGCTGTCATTTTGATTTAGGGCGTTACAATATTATTGTCCCTAATGACAGTGACCGGTTAGTTGATGTGATGAACGCTAAAGTTATCGATTGGGAATATGCCAGTGCAGGCGATCCTTCTCTTGATTTAACCATGACGATATTAGCTAATGCACTTAGCCCTGAAAAAGCAGTGAAAGATTATTGTGTGGCAAGAGAGGCGTCCGATATCACTTTGGTATCTACTGATGAATGGTTAGAGGCGGTAAATTACTGGCAGCCCTGGTGTGAGTACCTAGCATTACTGTGGTATTTGGTGGGTTATCAAGTTTGGCATGATGATGAATATTTACAGCAAGCTAAACAATTAGAGCTCAAGCTAAAGCAATTGGTTACATAGAGACGTTATAGTAAATGTGAAACGTTTGTACAAGGAGACGTACTGATGTTGAAAAGAACGATAAGCATAATCTTTATTTGTGTGGTGTTATCTGGTTGCACATTTAAATTGGTATACAATTCATTGGATTTCTGGATTGATTATTACTTATCAGATTATCTTGATTTGGACTCTCAACAACAGGGTGAGTTAGAGCAAGGTCTTGAAACTGCACTTGCACAACATCGACAGCAACAATTAGCCGTATTTCATAAGTTGATTTCTGCCTTACAAACGGATCTTAAAAAACCGTTAACAGCAGAACAAATCGCCAATTATCATCAGCGTTTTACGCAAGCAGGCGAAGCATCAGTTCTGGTTTTTGTATCACCTATCATTGATGTTGTTAAAACAATGAGCCCTTCACAAATAGCAGCCAGTTTACAAGCGATTGAAAAAGAGATAACTGAGCGACGGGAAGAGCGTTTATCGAAAAGTCCAAAACAACGCCTTGAAGATCGCTATGATGAGCTTGAAGATAAAGCCCAAAAGTGGATTGGACGTCTAACGAAGCAACAAAAGCAGTTGATCCTAAGCTTAGCGCAACTGCAATTACAGCAATCCACAATTTTTCAAAATATAGCGACAGATAACTTGTCACAATTAAAGAGGATACTGAAACAACGTAATAATGCGCAGTTTTCATTGCGTGTCGAACAACAAGTGAAAAATATTCTTTCTCTTAAAAATGCGGTCTATCAAACTCAACTCGATGAGTATTTAAGCCAGCGTTTTGTCATCATGAAGCAGTTAAACGAAAGTTTAAGCCCACAGCAGTTACGCCATTTACAAGGTGAACTCACATCACTTAGAAAAGATATCGCGACATTAATTCAAAAGAAGTAGTGCTGAACGCTTTTTATCAATGCTCATAGTTTGCAAAGAAGATCATAGTTTTCATTATTATCCTGTTAAACCATATAGAAAGTGGTAGATTTATAGCGTCCTATACAAGGGCACGGATGATTTTAAAATTAAGCGAGAGGGAATTGATATGATTATTTATCTACATGGCTTTGATTCAACAAGCCCTGGTAATCATGAAAAGGTATTACAGTTACAGTTTATCGATTCTGATATCCGCTTTGTAAATTACAGTACCCTGCATCCAAAGCATGATATGCAGCATTTACTAAAAGAAGTTCATAAGTTAGTAGACGAGAATAAAGATACAACGCCACTGATCTGTGGGGTTGGGTTGGGGGGCTATTGGGCTGAAAGAATTGGCTTCTTATGCGGTATTAAACAAGTCATTTTTAACCCAAACCTTCATCCTGAAAATAACATGGAAGGACGTATTGATCGTCCAGAAGAATATACTGACATTATGACGAAATGCGTTGAAGGTTTTCGCAAAAAAAATGCAGGTAATTGTCTTTGCATACTTTCAACTAATGACGAAGTATTAGATAATCAAGCTACAAAAGATGAGCTAGATCAATTTTATGATATAGTGTGGGACGAAAATGAAACACATAAGTTTAAAAAGATCTCGCAACATCTACAAACAATAAAAGCGTTTAAAGCGCAATAATAACGAAATATATTACCTCCTATACCTTAGACGGATCATAGATCCGTCTACCTACACATATGTGGCTTTACTGGCTTCAGATCTCTTTTTGCCTAGCATTTTGCGTGCAAAACAGACCACAACAAACAGTCTGCTATGCAATAAGGTATTTGTCAGTTTAAAAAATTTATAAAATTAGAGAGGAAGTGATTTTGACTCGAATTATTGTTGTTGGAGGCGGTGCGGGTGGTTTAGAGCTTGCGACAAAGCTTGGACGTACCCTTGGTCGTAAAGGCCGTGCAGAGGTTACTCTAGTAGATCGCCGTGCAAGTCACTTGTGGAAACCATTACTTCATGAAGTAGCAACAGGCTCATTAGATGCAGGTGTAGATGCTATTAGTTATCGAGCACATGCGAAAAACCATCACTTTGATTTTCAAATGGGCTCGTTAGAAACGATAGATCGTGAAAATAAAACGATCACACTTGCTGCATTATTTGATAAGCAAAACGAGCTGTTAGTACCTGAGCGTACATTAGAATACGATATTCTTGTGTTAGCGATTGGTTCTACATCGAATGATTTTAATACTCCGGGTGTGCGTGACCACTGTATTTTCCTTGATAGCCCAGAGCAAGCACACCGTTTCCGTACAGAGATGAACAACCAATTCATGAAGTTACATGGAAACAAAGATCAAAAGACCGTTGATATCGCAATTGTTGGTGCTGGTGCTACTGGTGTTGAATTATCAGCAGAGCTTCACAATGCAGTACAAGAGTTACATAACTACGGTTTCGGTGACTTAGATAGCTCTCGTCTAAACGTAAACCTAGTTGAAGCTGGCGATCGTATTCTTCCGGCATTGCCACCGCGTATTTCTCAAGCGGCACACAGTGAGCTAACGAAATTGGGTGTAACCGTACGTACTGGTACGATGGTCACTAAGGCTGATGAAACAGGCTTAACCACAAAAGATGGCGATCATATTCCAGCACAAATCATGGTATGGGCTGCTGGTATCAAAGCACCTGATTTCATGAAAGATATTGCAGGGCTTGAAACGAACCGTATTAATCAGTTAGTGGTTAAACCAACGCTACAAACGACCCGTGATGATGATATTTATGTGATTGGTGATTTGGCATCTTGTGTGCAGGAAGATGGTTCTTTTGTTCCACCACGAGCGCAAGCGGCACACCAAATGGCAAGCCGTTGTTTCTCAAACATCGTTGCGAAAATTACAGATCGTGAACAGAAACCGTATGTGTATAGCGATCATGGCTCGTTAGTATCACTAAGCCGTTTCTCAACTGTTGGTAGCTTAATGGGTAACCTATCAAAAGGTTCGATGATGGTAGAAGGGCGCATAGCACGTATGGTGTATATCTCACTATACCGTATGCACCAAATGGCGTTACATGGGATGTTTAAAACAGGACTTATTATGTTAGTAAGCCGTATTAACCGTGTACTTCGTCCAAGCTTAAAGCTGCACTAACTTAGTCATAATGGTTTAATTGATGACATAAAAAACGCCAGCATTTTTGCTGGCGTTTTTGTTTATATCTGTTTTTTATTAGTTGATTTTAAATAACTCAACATCAAAAATGAGCACTGAGCCTGGTGGAATGCTACCTGCACCGTTATTACCATAAGCAAGATTTGCTGGAATAAAGAAACGCATTTTTTCACCAACAACCATATGTTGTAAGCCTTCCGTCCAACCTTTGATCACGCGGTTAAGTGGAAAAGAAATTTTTTCACCACGATCGACTGAGCTATCAAACACGGTGCCATTAATTAAAGTACCGTGGTAATGCACTGTTACGCTATCTGTCGCTTTAGGGTGTTCAGTCCCTGTTCCTTTTTGCAAAACAAGATATTGCAGACCAGAAGGCGTCGTTTGTACGCCTTCTTTTAATTTATTTTCCGCAAGAAAAGCTTCACCTTGCTTAATGTTTTCAGCAGCAACTTGCTTATTGTTGTATGAACGATAAAGGAAAAAAGCGAGTAATACGGCAACAATAACGGCAATAACAATTTTTGACACAATAGTTTCCTTACAAATGAATTTCTTGCATCTTACCACTGTGTCGTTTTTCTAACAGCATGAAACTGTAAAGAATGTTGTGCTTAATCGTTTAATGGTGACACATATTGGCAATGTTAGCCGTAACGATGCCATCTGTAATGGTCACTTTGTTTTTAGCAACAAAAAATTCTAGCAATTGTTCAATCGTTAAATCTTTTAACTTGCAGGTGTAAAACGTCGCATCAGCACCGTAGCTATTCGCAATTTTTTCTTTCAGTGTTTCTATTGTGTACGGCTGTTGAGATTCAATCAGTAAATTAAGGATATCGTGAGCGTGGTATGTATTCATCGGGGAGTTGTCCTTCAATATTGTTTACGAATAAAGCATAAGTGAAGGACCCAAAGAAAATGTTGATGTGTGATAATAAAGTGTATTTTAAATGCAGCTTTTTAGGTTAAGTGAATAAATCGCTTGGTACTAGCGAATAAACAAGACCATCAAGCGGTTTATTATGATAATAAATACGATTACGCGCTTCACATTCAAATTTAGCATTGCATGCTTTTGCTGTTTTTTGGCTAGCATAATTATTGATATGCGTAATGATTTCTAAGCGTGTTAGCCCTAGCATTTGAAAAGCAAATTGTACGGCTGCAATATTCGCCTCAGTCGCAAATCCTTGTCTATGACAACCTGTTTTTATCCAATAGCCTAAATTTGCACTGTTGGTCATAGGAATAATCGCACTAAGAGAAACCGTTCCAATAAACGCATCATCAAAGCGATTAAAGATGGCAAATTCATAGCTAAAATCGGTTTGCCAGCTGAGTCGACTTGCGCTTATCCATTCATGGGCATCATGTTGATCAAAGCGATTATCACACCATTCAAGCCATGGACTTAGTTCATTAACTGAGTCATGTACGGCTGCGAGAAAATCATTGAGATCAGCATTTTTAAATGGGCGAAGAATAAGCCGAGGCGTAGAGATTTCGAAATCAAGTTTCATAGCTATCCTGCCGAAATTCGGAGAGTATCTAAATATAAAGTACTGACCTTGTTCGGTCAGTACTCTTAGAGGATGGTTTACTTACACCATGTGCTGACGAAATTGTTCAAGAAGATCTTCAAGGAACTTTATTCGCTTTTTACGATCACTTTGTTCAGCAATAATTTTCAGTTTTGTTGGGCCTTCCATTCTGAAAACATTGGGCTGAGTTTGCAGTAAACCAACAAGGAAGCTTGGATTGATTGCTGCATTTTGATCAAATTCGAAATAGCCGCCTTTTTCACCGTTCTCGATTTTCTTGATGCCAAGCGTGGCAGCTTTAAGTTTGACACTGTTTACCGTCAGTAAGTTCGATGCCGCTTCTGGTAATAAGCCGAATCGGTCAATTAGCTCAACTTTAATTTCGTTTAGCTCGTTGTCATCACTAGTACTTGCGATGCGTTTGTAAAGTGATAAACGAGTATTAATATCAGGGATGTAGTCATCAGGCAGTAGCGCTGGAATACGTAACTCAACTTCTGTTTGTTGTTTAAGTAGATCATCTAGCGAAGGCTCTTTACCTTCTTTTAGAGCCTCAACGGCTTGTTCTAACATCTCCATAAAGAGGCTAAAGCCAACCGATTGAATTTGACCACTCTGTTCGTCACCAAGTAATTCACCAGCACCACGAATTTCTAAATCATGGGTCGCTAACGTAAAGCCAGCACCAAGATCTTCAAGAGAAGAAATGGCTTCAAGGCGTTTCACCGCATCTTTCGTCATACGCTTTGGATGTGGTGTTAATAGGTAAGCATAAGCTTGGTGGTGAGAACGACCAACACGACCACGTAACTGGTGTAACTGAGCCAAGCCAAGATTATCTGCGCGATCCATAATAATGGTGTTAGCGGTAGGGACATCGATACCAGTTTCAATAATTGTAGTACACACAAGTACATTGAAGCGCTGGTGGTAAAAATCGCCCATGATCTTTTCGAGTTCACGCTCACGCATTTGACCGTGAGCAAAGGTGATACGGGCTTCAGGGATCAACTTTGCTAAATCTTCAGTCGTTTTTTCAATGCTATCGACTTCATTATGCAGGAAGTAAACCTGACCACCACGGCTGATTTCACGTAACACAGCTTCACGAATAACAGCATCATCGGATTGGCGAACAAATGTTTTGATCGCTAAACGACGCGCTGGTGGTGTGGCGATTATCGAAAGATCGCGCATCCCACTCATTGCCATGTTTAAGGTACGAGGGATCGGTGTTGCCGTTAAGGTTAAGATATCAACATTGGCACGAATCGCTTTGATTTTCTCTTTCTGACGCACACCAAAGCGATGCTCTTCATCGACAATCAATAAGCCTAAATCATGGTAGTTCACACTGCTATTTAGTAGCTTATGAGTACCAATTAAGATGTCGATTTTACCTTCTTCGACATCCGCTAAAATTTGTTTTTGCTCTTTCGCTGTTTTAAATCGAGATAGCACCTCGACACGCACTGGCGTATTAGCAAAGCGGTCACGGAAGTTTTCAAAGTGCTGTTGTGCCAATAGGGTAGTTGGCACTAACACAGTTACCTGTTTGTTGTTATCAACAGCCACAAATGCAGCACGCATAGCGACTTCAGTTTTACCAAAGCCCACATCACCACAAACAAGGCGATCCATGACCTTGGTTTGGCACATATCAGACAGAACTGCGTTAATTGCTAAGGCTTGATCGTAGGTTTCTTCATAAGGGAAACCTGCGCTAAATTCAGCGTATGCTTCACGATCTAGGGTAAATTTAACGCCTGGTTTTAATTCGCGTTTAGCGTAAACATCCAGTAATTCAGCCGCCACATCACGGACTTTTTCTGCTGCTTTTCGGCGAGCCTTAGACCATGCTTCGCCACCTAATTTATGAATAGGTGCGGTATCTTCAGCACCACCTGAGTAGCTACTAATTAAATGCAGTGATGCAACAGGAACATAGAGTTTAGCGCCACCTTGATATTCAAGTGTCACATATTCGGTTTTAATACCGCCAGCTTCAAGGGTTTGTAAACCTTGGTAACGGCCTATGCCGTGATCAATGTGAACGACAGGTTGCCCCACTTGCAGTTCAGCAAGGTTACGGATAATCGTATCGGCATTGACCGTGGTTTTTTTATCATCTCGACGACGGCGTTGAACAATACGCTCACCAAGTAAGTCACTTTCGCATAAGAATGCAACAGCAGGATCATCAAGAATAAAGCCATTTTCAGCAGAGCCAATAACAAGGCTATGTTTGGTTGGATTATCAAGGGCTTCATCTAAGGTTTTACAAACCAATGGACGGACTTTGATCCGTGCTAATAGATCGAGCAGCGCTTCTCGGCGGCCTTCAGAGGCTACAGAGAAAATGATTTTGCCTTGGAATTGCTCATCAAAGCGTCTGAGTTCAGCAAACGGCTCTTTAAGTTGATGATTAATCGTGATGCTAGGGACGGTTTTTAATTCAGGATTAAAACGGCCTGCTTTTTGGCTATCGACAGGCTCCGACTGAATACGAACACGAGGCAGATTCTTAAAGCCTGTGAACATTTCATCTTTTGTTAGCCATAGCTCTTTAGGTTCAAGTAAAGGACGCAATGGATCAACACGGCGTTGATCGTAACGGTATTCAGCATCGGCTAAAAAGCTATCAACGGCAGGCTCTAAATCACCCAGTGTGATAAGCAAAGAAGTATCAGGTAAGTAATCAAATAAGGTTTCTGTTTTATCGAAAAACAGCGGTTGCCAGTATTCAATACCTGCAGGCCATGTACGTTTGCTGACTTGTTGATAAATAGATTCTGGTTCTCGGCGAGCTTCAAAACGTTCACGCCAGCGCATACGGAAATTTTCAACTGCGATTTCATCCGTTGGGAACTCATGCGCTGGTAATAAATCGATACTATCAATTTCACCAGTAGAACGTTGGTTATCTGGATCAAATTGACGAATAGAGTCGACTTCATCGTCAAAAAAATCGATACGATAAGGAGATTGACTCCCCATTGGGAACAAATCAAGCAGCGAGCCTCGGCTGGCATACTCGCCATGCTCCATCACTTGATCAACATGACGATAACCTGATACTTCAAGCTGTAAGCGCAGCTTTTCAAGTGACATTCGATCGCCAGCTTTTACGATTAAAGCATGCTGGTGGATAAATTCTCTTGGGGTTTGACGCTGAAGTAAGGTACTGATCGGCACCAAAATAATGCCAGATTTTTGGCTTGGCATTTTGTATAAACGCGCTAAACGTTCTGAAATAATATCTTGGTGTGGCGAGAAATTATCATAAGGCAAGGTTTCCCAATCTGGAAAAACGTTTACCTCGACATCGCAAAATTGCGTGATTTCTGGCTGAAGTTTTAAGGCTGTTTGGGTATCAGGCACCACCGCAAGAACTGGGCCTTTATGCGATGCGGCCACTTCTGCAAAAGACAGTGCAAGGGCTGCCCCCTTGATATTACCGATATAACGGTTATCGCCAGCCTTACTAGGTAAGGGTATAGAAAGTAAGTGTTTATTATTCATCGTTATTATTTAATTGTCGTTGTTGAGCACGTTGGCGTAAAAGTTTTTGCTGGCTATATAAAGCGGCGCGGATCAGCAAATCTCGATCATCTTCAAGCAAACGGGTATAACGCAATTTAATGATAAATTGCTCATCGCTAGCAATACTTTCGGTGACTTCAGCGTAGCAAAAAATAGCAGCGGCTGGGTAATCTAAAAACAGTTTCACTCTAACATTAGTGCCAACCGGATAGGAAGATGAACTGGTAAAACTAAGGTTACTTGCGCCAAAAGTTAAGGTAGTAAAACGATAGGTAGGATCATCTTGCTGCGATAAAACATAAGACAGTAATAGATTAATTTTACTGTTTTGTGCTGCAAGATAATCCATCAATGCTTGGGTTTCATTTTTGTTGAAACTGGCGAATAAACGATCGGCATTGTCTTCTAACGTCGAACACTCGCTGGCAATACGAAATAAAGGCGGGATTTCGGCATTGAAATCTTGCTCATCAGGTACGCTTTCATTAGATGATAAACGTTCAACGTTAATAGTAAGCCCTAGCTGGACTGAAAAATACTCATCTTGTTGTGTCATAGCGCACTCACTGTGAATAAATCCTATTTCAAACTAATAATAGGAGCGGATGCCATAACTGACAGCCACAGCATATAAAGCTTGATTTAATTGGACTGATTATTACTTAGCAATCATGCTAGGGCAAGAAAAGCGGCGTAAGTGTTTATCATTTAGTCACTGAATTTACATTACATTTACTATGTCGGATGGTAATTGAGGGTGTGAACGAGTATTCTTTACCAACCTAATAAAGGAGTGGTTTCTCAATCCTATGTTTCATCCAGTGTCTTTTTATATTGGCTTACGTTATTTACGTGGTCGTTCAGGCGATCGCTTTAGTCGCTTTGTCTCTTATATGTCTACAGCCGGTATTACTATTGGTGTAATGGCGTTAATTACCGTTATGTCTGTGATGAACGGCTTTGAAGATCAGCTAAAAGGTCGAATTTTAGGTGTTCTACCGCAAGCCGTCGTATCGAGTGCAGATGGACGAGTACCGTTATCAGAAAACGCACCAGAGGCATTAAAACAATTGCCACATGTGACAGGTGTAACGGCGATCACACGTGGTGAAGCGATTATACAAAGTGCAAACTCTATTGCTGCCGGTACGATGATTGGTATTGAACCTAATCAATATGATCCCATCTCTCGTCATATGATGGTGGGGAGCTTAAGTGATCTTACTCCTGGGAGTTTTAAAGTGGTTATTGGCCAAGCGTTGGCCGTTGAACTGGGTGTTCAACCGGGCGATAAAATTCGTCTGATGGTGACCAGTGCAAGCCAATTTACGCCAATTGGTCGTATGCCGAGCCAACGAAAATTTGAAGTTTCGGGTATTTATGACACGGGCTCTGATGTTGATAACCAATTGGTATACACCAATATTTCAGATGCTGGACGTTTATTACGCTATAAACAGGATCAAATGACAGGTTGGCGTTTATACCTTGATGATCCATTCGTTGTTCCTGAATTAGCTAAATTGAAATTACCCAATGGTTGGACATGGTCTGATTGGCGCGAGCAGCGCGGTGAGCTGTTCCAGGCAGTAAAAATGGAAAAGAATATGATGGGCTTAATGCTTAGCTTGATCATAGGTGTGGCGGCTTTTAACATCATTTCTGCTTTAGTGATGGTGGTGATGGAGAAACAATCAGAAGTTGCAATATTAAAAACCCAAGGTATGACTCACCGCCAAGTCTTGATGATTTTTATTGTTCAAGGGGCAAGTAGTGGTGTTATCGGTGCCTTATTAGGCGGCTTACTCGGCGCGTTAGTGGCGCACTATCTTAATGCCATTATTTCTGTATTGGGTGTCGATTTAGCATCGATCGGTGGCACGTTACCCACCGTGATTGAACCGATGCAAATTATGTTTGTTATTTTAGGCGCTATAAGCTTGAGTTTATTAGCGACTATTTTTCCTTCTTATCGTGCGGCCGCTGTCCGTCCTGCTGAGGCTCTTCGTTATGAATAATGCGTTGTTATCTTGTCACCAAGTTTGTAAAACCTATAAAGAAGGGCAGTTTGAGACAGAAGTTTTAAAGCAAGTTGATTTAGAGATTGCTGACAATGAGTTGGTCGCCATTGTGGGATCATCTGGCTCAGGGAAAAGTACACTGTTGCACATTCTGGGGGCTTTAGATGAACCCACTGATGGAGAAGTGTTCTTTAAAGGGCAGCGCTTAGATATTTTAAGTGCGAACAAACAAGCGAAAATTCGTAATCAAGAAATTGGCTTTGTATACCAGTTTCACCACTTACTTGCGGACTTTACTGCCGTTGAAAATGTCGCTATGCCGTTGTTAATTGGTGGTAAAAGTGTCAGTCAAGCGCGTACATGTGCACAAGATATGCTGGCTTTAGTGGGGCTTAGTCATCGTTATGAGCACCGTCCTTCGGAATTGAGTGGTGGTGAACGTCAACGTGTTGCCATTGCGCGTGCCTTGGTTAACAATCCTTCTATTGTTTTAGCTGACGAACCTACGGGGAATCTTGATCATAAAACGGCATTAGAAATTTATGATTTAATGCGTAAATTAAATGCAGAATCAGGTACCGCATTTTTAGTCGTGACCCATGATAGTGAATTAGCAGCAAAACTTGACCGTTGTATGCATATGCAAGATGGCGTGTTATCTCAAGTCGTTGTGGAGGCTTAATGTTTCGCCCTCTTTCTTTATATATAGGTAGTCGTTTTAATCGTTCGAAAAAACGTAACCGAATGGTGTCATTTATTTCAATGTCATCGATGTTAGGTATTGCCGTTGGTGTTGCGGTGATCATTGTTGGTCTGTCAGCAATGAATGGTTTTGAACGTGAACTACAAACCCGTGTGTTATCTGTGATCCCACAGGGTGAGTTACAGGCGGTTGAGCCTCCTTTAAATAATTGGCAACCGCTAGTTAAGCAAATAGAAAAACACCCGGATGTAACAGCGGCTGCGCCTTATGTTGAATTCACTGCGTTACTTGAAAAAGGCACAAAGTTAAAAGCTGTTGGTGTTCGAGGTGTTAACCCTCAAGAGCAACTTAAAGTCAGTGAATTACCGCACTATGTTTTAAATGATGCGTGGAGCAAATTTACTGCTGGTAAAAAAGAAGTCATTTTAGGTCAAGGCGTTGCTAAAAGCCTGAATGTGAAAGTGGGAGACTGGTTAACCGCATTGCTTCCTGATGCCGATCCTGAAATGACCCAGCTTCGTGCTCCGCATCGAATTCGATTACAAGTAGCGGGTATTTTAGCGCTTGGGGGAGAAATTGATCATAAATTGGCGCTAGTGCCAATGGCTGATGCACAAAAATACATGGATATGGGGCAAGGTGTCTCAGGTATTCAAATTAAAGTGGATAAAGTACTACAAGCGCAGCGTATTGTAAAAGAAGTGGGTAATACGCTTCCTGTCTATGTTTATCTGAAAAGTTGGACACAACAATACGGCTATATGTACCGTGATATTCAGTTAGTCCGTACGATTATGTATTTAGTTATGGTATTGGTTATTGGAGTTGCGTGTTTCAACATCGTTTCAACCTTGATGATGGCAGTAAAAGATCGGGCCTCTGATATCGCGATTTTAAGAACCATGGGGGCAAGTGATCGCTTAGTGAAATCCATCTTTATTTGGCATGGCGTATTATCTGGTGTGTTAGGTAGCGTGATGGGGTCAATATTTGGTAGCTTAGTTGCTGTTAACTTAACTCATATAGTTCGAGTGATAGAAAAAATCATTGGTCACCGGTTCTTATCGGGGGATATTTATTTTATTGATTTCCTACCCACTCAGTTAGCCTATAAAGATGTGTTAATTGTATCTATAACAGCAATTATACTCAGCCTTGTTGCTACTTGGTATCCCGCTCGTAGGGCAAGTAGTTTGCAACCTGCCAGGGTACTAAGTGCGAAATAGTCTTATTGTATTATTGATATCAAACGGAGCCACATTGGCTCCGTTTTTGTATCTATAGATTAAACTACTTAGAATTTTTCAAGTGTTGACGTTTTGATTTTCAATTACGTATATCTGCGATTGTTGAATCATAATACCCGGAAGGACTGTCATTATTGATATGTGTTTAAGCGATCTTGTTCTCTTATAAATAGAGAAAAGTTGCTGTCATTATGTGATTAAATTCAAGGTCATTAATTAATAAAAATAGATGAAGTCTCTACGTGATAAAAATAAAGAACAATAAATAAAAGGTAGACGATTCTTACGTTAGTTTTAGTGGTCATTATTTGGTCGATAAATAAATAATATTCACAATATTGTGAATTTTATTTTTATTTTATTTTTAACAATGCTTTTTTATTTACCTGATTGGTTGTTTTTTGTGCTCTTGTGGGTGAGTTCAACTGAATAATTAAACTTTTTTCTTATAAATTGTGAATGGTGTTCATTTGAAAATTAATTAAGTTGTTTCATTTAACAGGGATGAAACTGCGTGCTAATTTTGTCGCCACTGATTTATGGATACAAGTGTCGTAGACGGATTGTTACTTCTCTATTTAAGTAACCTAACTAAGTAAAGGGATTGCACTAAAGTGGACAACTTGTTTAAAAATAAAAACATTTAGGAAAAATAATGAAAAAGAATGCACTAAGCCTTCTAGTGGCACTATCTGTATTAGCTCCTGTTGCAGCACAAGCAGCCGTTCAACTACCTGCTGGTACTCAAGAGATCGGTGTACAAGGTAACGCAAAACTAGGTAGTGGCTGGCATGCAAATATTAACGGTACTTACGGTACTTTCGTTAAAGATAACTGGGAAGTAGGTGGTACTGCGACTGTTCGTGCTCAAGACGCTAATGATGAACTTAGTGGTCAGCTAGGTGTATTCACCGAGTACAACTTCGTGAACTCTACTAACTGGGTTCCTTACGTAGGTGCTGCTGCTGAAGTTGGTGGTCTATCTCTAAGCAACCAAGGTTCTGACAGCAACTGGGGTGCAAATGCTAAGTTCTCTGCTGGTGTTAAATACTTTATTAATCCTAACGTTGCTATCACTTCTGAAGTTAACTACAGCATCGCAACTGATAAGATCTTCTCTAGTGATTCTTACTCAAGCGAGCAAGCTAAGAACAGCCTAACTAATATCGTATTCGGTACTCGTTTCTACTTCTAAGTATAAACAGTATTACGATGTAATAAAAAACCCGCTTTAGCGGGTTTTTTTGTATCTAAAATAGGTGCCATAATAGCGAAATAGTGGTTTAAACCATCACAATAAGCCCCTGTTATTTATTAGCATAAGCGTGTTATTTAAGATACAAAGTCAATCAAGTTCCAAAAGCTTATAGGGTATGCTTAGAACCAAAAAGTCTGCTTATCCACTCACTTTTATTGTGCAGTGTGTCAGCAGACTTTTGTTATATATTGCTTGTTACAACATGGCTTTGTTTTTCTTAAAGCGTTTTAGTAACCAATTGCTTGATAAGCTAACAATAGCAATAGCGAGAGTAACAAATGGTGCAACCATTAATACCATTGTTGCTACTTTGGCGATTTTTTCTGGAAGAAGCGTTAATAAATAACCTAACCCTGTTAATAGTAATACCCAAGCTGTAGCACTTAACCAAGCAAAACGGAAAAAGTGAGCCTGACTTTTAATCCTAAATCCCATCATTAAAGGTAATAAAGGGCGGACAACAGGAATAAATCGTGCGGTAAACAAAGCAACAATACCATGACGAATAAGTAAATTATCCACAGTTTTCATTCGATGAGGTGGCACCATATTCACCCAGCCTTTTACTTTTGGTAGGTGATCTAGCCAGCGACCTTGCAAGTAAGCTAGCCAACTACCGATGGCAGATGCCACGATTAGTAAGAAGACAATCAATTTAAAATCGATGATCCCCATTGCACCTAATGTTCCAGCAAGAATAACAATGCTATCGCAAGGTAGGGGAGCTGCAGGTAAAAATGCACTTTCTAACCAAATGACAAATGTTACACAAACATAAATCATCACCATGCTTTCTGGGTTTTGTAATGCAACAAAATCTTGATGCCAGAGCGCAGAAAAAATAGATACAAATGAATCAAGCATCTATGTGTCCTTGTAATAAAAGTAGAAAATAAAAGTCGGTTGACGTTAGTGAAACAGTTGCTCCCGACTATGTGTAAAACGAAATTGAAAATTGGCTAGAGGTAAAAGTTTTTTCCGTTTTAAACAAAAATTTTCTATAGCTATCAGTATGTAAGAGAGTGAAACACTACTCTTTTGTTGTAACAAAGCAAGCAAATGATCACGTTGATGAGACAACGGAGAGCTCACCAGTTTAGGTAATGAGAGTAAAACGCGATAGCGCTGCGTTGAAGATATAAAAGTAGAGTCAACAGACGTTATTGGTGTCGTTTGTTTAAGGTATTGATTTGTATTAATAGCGCTTGCTGTTGCAGATGCACAGTGATGAAAGAAAATGCAACCAAGCAATAATGAGAAAACGTATAATCGTTGAATACACGGCATTGCTATATCTTAGTTAAAGTAATCTGCAGCGTTATTAGTACTGAAATTACAACTAAATAGCAAACGTTTAGTTGTGTACAAATATTGCAAATACGCGATGGTATCTGAATTAAAAAAGCCTCAATATCAAAAATATTGAGGCTTTTTATTTAGATTCCATTTTTATGTTATTTATTTTGAACCACTTTTTTCATTTGAGTACCAATGAAAATAAAGCTGAAGCCTTCAAATAGTAGTGATACACCAACAAAAATACCCAGTAATGACATAGAGAATTCTGGATTATTCATCAGAGTAAAGAAATAGATACCAATAGCAGTAGAAATCAAACCACTGATTACAATCCAGCGCCAACCTGCAAGGTGTTTACGACTATTAAAACCAAATAGCATACGCGTAACACCGTTGAAAATCATTGTGGCTATCATTAATACGGTAATAGTAACTAAGCCAATAAACGGTTGGCTTAGAATAAATAAGCCGCCAATTAAATAGAATAGCGCACTAATAACGTACCAAATTTTAGTTTTCCAATCATGAATACTAAAGGTGTGATAGACCTGTACTAGACCAATCACAAGGAAAATGGTCCCTACAATTGTTGTGATTGTCATACCCGCAGCAATAGGTAAGCTAATTGCAAAAACACCGGCTAATGCGACAATAACTCCAACAATAATAAACCATTTCCAGCCTTTGCTAAGCATTGAGCTCACAGGGTTATCCATAATAAGTACCTTAAAAGTAAAATGTGTAATTTAAATGTTTTCCTAATACTAGACGTAATTATTTGATTTGCTAGTAAAACCTCTATTGATAAACAGTAATTTAAGTTTTTGAATAAAACATATGATGAAAATGGATAGTGAGTATTAACGAAAATTGAACTGGCAATGAAAATTGTGAAAAATGAAACAGGCGGGTAATTAAATGTGTTTTTTTGATCTAAAAAATAAAGATAAAAGAAGAAAGCCTCTCGTCATAGAGGCTTTTGCTTATTTATATTTTAAAGGTATTAAAGCTAGTGGGTTTTACCAATTCGGAATTTACGCTTATTCCAGCTTCTCACAACGGAATAACGCCATAAGCTACGGATGCCAAAATAGCCGATAAGCGCTGATACTACACTGCAAATAAAGCAGCCAAGTAAAAATGGGGGGCCAATTTGGCTCATTTGGTTAAGTAAAAAATCCCATGAAAGCTCAAAGTGAAACGCGATGTTAGGACTATTCAATACCCAAGCGCCTAACTTGTAAGCACCATAGAATAAAACAGGCATAGTCACAGGGTTACTTACCCAAACGAGAGCTACTGAAAGAGGCAGATTTACACCAAATAAAATAGCTAACCCAGCTGCCATAATCATTTGACTAGGAAGTGGTACGAAAGCCATGAATAAGCCAACGGCAAATGCACCTGACGCAGAACGACGGTTTAAGCACCATAAGTTCGGGTTATAAAGTACATTACCAAAGATCTTAAGTGCTTTTTGGCGCTTAATGACTTCATGGCTTGGTAAGAACTTTTTTATAAGATGTCTAGGCATAATTAGTATTTATTAAAATGGCGATAACAGCATGTTACAAACATCATTAGGTATCGCAATAGGTTTTCATTCACTGCATTGGTTATCATTTCTACCACCGTACTGGTGGTATATGACAGCAATAATAGTCAGCCTTGTTATTTTTTATTATTGTAAAAACCATTTTCTTTTCTGGTTTTCAATAAGTGCTTTTCTAGCGGTGTTATGTGCCGAACAATATCGTAAAAAAGTTGAAGACATTCCGCTAAATCGCACAAATCTTACCATAAATGTTCGTATAAGTGCTGTAATAAATGAAAATATACCAATTTCAAATATTGAAGTAGAGGTTGTTGATAATTATTTTCATTCATCGCCTGATAATCCTGTTTTGGATGCATCTCATAGGTTATTTCTGATCTGGCCGGATGCGCCAACATTAAAGCAAGGTCAAATTTGGCACTTACCTGTTAAGTTGAGTCGAATTGTTGGACGTGTAAATCAAGCTGGCTTTGATGCAGAACGATATGCTGTGAGTCGAAATGTACATGGTAATGCTGTGGTGCGTCATCGATTATCATCGCTGCCATTATTACTTCCATCAAGAATAACTTGGCGACAGCAACTCTATGATAAGGCGTTAGGTTATGTCGAAAATATGCCGAATAAAGCATACCTATTAGCATTAGCGTTTGGTGACCGAAGTGGATTAACGAAAGTAGATTGGCTTCATTTAAGAGACAGTGGAACGGCTCATTTGTTAGCTATTTCAGGGTTACACATCGCACTTGCCATGTTATTAGGATGGCAAATAGGCCTAAAATGTAAGCTTTTCTTGCCGCAGAAGCGTTACTTTATTTGGTTACCGATGATAACAGGGTTATGTATCGCATTTTCCTATGCCTGGTTAAGTGGCTTCACTACGCCGACCATACGTGCATTAATTATGTGTGTCTTTCTCGGGATCTTGAAAACAACAGATGTGTATTGGCGCCATTGGCAACTATTATTAGCTGCGTTAGCATTAAGTGTATTTATTGACCCATTCGCCATTTATAGTGCTTCTTTCTGGCTATCATTTTATGCCGTTGGTGTTTTAATTTTAGTTACCCTAAGCCAGCGCTATTTTACAGGAAGAAGCGTATTTGATGACTCGATATCGAGCAATCGCTTCAAAGCGTTTTTATTTAAACTAGCAAAAATTCAGCTTTGGCTATTGGTGCTAATGTTACCCATACAATGGTTATGGTTCGGTGGCGTATCGCTAGCAGCTCCTATTGCTAATATAGTTGCTGTTCCTTTGGTCAGTATCATCACGGTTCCTTTAGTATTATTAGCACTGCTGACGTTATGGTTTCCACCCGTTTCTTCATTGTTTTGGCAATGTGCTGACTGGTCTTTAATTCCTATCATTGAAGGGAACCAATGGTTGGAAGGTGCGTGGTATCCATTATCAGTGAACCTAACCCCTTTACTTTGGGGAGTTATCATCATTTTTGTTGCATTGATGTTATTGCCTTTATCGTCATTTAAGTGGCTATATAGCTCGGTGATAGTAATTACATTGTGTTGGTTTATTAAAGAGCCGGTAAAGTCGCATTGGAAAATGTTGGTACTTGATGTTGGACATGGATTAGCGGTACTGATTATTAAAAATAACAAGGCTGTATTATATGATACTGGCAATCGATGGGAGGATAGAGCCGTTGCTGAAACCACTATTCTACCGATTCTGAGACAGCTAGGTATAAAGCAATTAGATTATTTAATTATTAGTCACGATGACAGTGATCATGCGGGTGGAAAAACAATCATTATCGAGAAGTTATCACCGCAATATAAGTACAGTAGTAATTTTGAAAAGGGATATTTGCCATGCCAGAAAGGCCAAACATGGCATTGGCAAGGTTTGACATTCAAAGTCCAATGGCCTTTACAGCGCGTGTATCATGCCCGAAATCCTCATTCTTGCGTTATCCATGTTCAAAATAGTGAGCTTCAAGGCCCATCCGTGTTATTAACGGGTGATATTGATGCGATTGCTGAGTTGATGATGTTAAAGAGCGCACCGTCACTGGATGCTGATATTTTGTTAGTTCCTCACCATGGTAGCAAAACGTCATCAACGCATACCTTTATTGACACGATAAAGCCCTCATTAGCCGTTGTTTCGACTAGTTATTATAATGCATGGAATTTGCCAGCAAAAAGTATCAAAGCACGGTATCAGGATCGAGGGATTGAGTGGTTATCAACGGGAAATTCGGGGCAGATAAGCGTGACTATTAACGGACGAAACTACCAAGTTATTACTGAGCGACAACACTCAGCCACACAGTGGTATCGTCCTCGTTGGTTATAAAAGTGTCCTTTTTTCAATTTAGGATGTTCATCGCTTGGGTAAAGAACACTTATTGCTGCTTTTTTTTACGCTAAAGATAAATTTTTCAAAAGGATGAGATACAAATTTGGTAGAGAAGGAAGTTAAGGGTAGAATATAAAAACTGTATTAGTAATAAATTGGTTTTCATGACTCAATTAACAGAAAAATCATCAAGCGAAACGTACAAGCGTTTATGGCCCTACATTAGCATTTATAAAGCAGGCCTTGCTGTTGCAGTGATCGCTCTTATCATCAATGCGATTGGTGATACCTTATTGGTTTCAATGATCAAGCCACTGCTTGATGAAAGCTTTGGTGGATTAGACAAAATTGATTCTAATTTCCTAGCGATGATGCCAATCTATTTAATTGGCTTAATGATAATGCGTGGTGCAAGTGGCTTCGTAGCAACTTACTGCTTATCTTGGGTATCAGGCAATGTTGTAATGAACTTACGTCGTCAGTTATTCCAACACTTCATGAAAATGCCTGTTTCATTTTTCGATAAAGAATCTTCAGGGGCATTGTTATCTCGTATTACTTACGATTCAGAGCAAGTTGCGTCAGCTACCAGTAGTGCATTAGTGAGCATTGTACGTGAAGGGGCATCTATTATTGGTCTAATGGTATTGATGTTCTGGAATAGTTGGCAACTATCCGCAATTTTGATTGTGATTGCCCCTGTTGTTGCAATCAGTATTCGTATTGTATCAAAGCGTTTTCGTAAAATTTCACGAAATATGCAGGATGCGATGGGGTCTGTGACGTCATCTGCTGAGCAAATGCTAAAAGGTCACAAAGTCGTATTAAGTTACGGTGGTCAGCAAGTAGAAAAAGAGCGCTTTGATAAAGTGAGCAATCAAATGCGTCGCCAGACCATGAAGCTTGTTTCTGCTCAGGCTATTTCAAACCCCGTAATACAGGTCATAGCGTCTTTTGCTCTTGTCGTTGTATTAATTTTGGCAAATACGCCATCTTTACGAGCGGAACTAACACCAGGTACGTTTGCCGTTATATTTGGTTCGATGTTCGGCTTGATGCGTCCATTAAAAGCGCTTACAAGTGTTACTTCTCAGTTCCAACGCGGTATGGCTGCTTGTCACACCCTGTTTGAATTAATGGATTTAGAAACCGAAAAAGACAATGGTAAAGTTGAAGTTAAACGTGTGAAGGGTGATGTAGAGATTAAGAATGTAACCTTTACTTATCCGACAAAGGACACTCCAGCATTGCGTAATGTGAGCTTTAGCATACCGGCAGGTAAAACATTAGCATTAGTCGGTCGTTCGGGTTCTGGTAAGAGTACCATTGCAAACTTATTGACGCGTTTCTATGACATTGAGTCAGGTGAAATAAACATTGATTCGGTTGAAATTCGAGATTACAAACTTTCCAATCTTCGTAACCAAGTGGCGGTTGTTTCTCAAAACGTACACTTATTTAACGACACTATTGCAAATAATATTGCTTATGCAAGTGAAGGTGCATACAGTCGTGCAGATATTGAACGTGCAGCTGAACTGGCTTATGCGATGGACTTTATCAAAGGCATGGATAAAGGCTTAGATACTATTATCGGCGAAAACGGTGTCAGTTTATCGGGCGGTCAACGTCAACGTCTTGCGATTGCTCGTGCGCTGTTACGTGATGCGCCTGTGTTAATTCTTGATGAAGCAACATCAGCACTTGATACTGAATCTGAGCGCGCAATTCAAAGTGCCTTAGATGAACTTCAAAAAGACAGAACGGTACTGGTAATTGCTCACCGTTTATCTACGATTGAAAATGCCGATCAAATCCTAGTAGTAGATGATGGTGAAATTGTTGAACGCGGTACTCACGCAGAGCTAATTAGCCATGATGGTGCATATGCACAACTTCATCGAATTCAGTTTGGTGACTAATGGCATCCCTTATTGAAAAAATGTGGTTTCAGCATCCGCCTAAAGGGGGGATGCTGTTACTTTACATTCTGCTTTGGCCTGTATTTAAACCCTTAAGTTTTTTATTTGGGGTGATTAGCCAACATAAAAGACGACAATATTCTGCTGGTAAAAAACAAGCGTATAGCGCGCCTGTACCTGTTGTTGTGGTTGGCAATATTACTGCGGGTGGCAATGGTAAAACGCCTGTTGTCGTGTGGCTGGTGGAACAACTACAAGCGCAAGGTTTAAAACCGGGTGTGGTTTCTCGTGGTTATGGTGGTAAAGCGCCGCATTATCCCTATTATGTTGAAGCGACAACTAGCACTGATATTGCAGGTGATGAACCCGTACTTATTCAACGAAGAACGAATGCCCCCGTTGCTGTTGCACCTAAACGCAGTGAAGCTGTGAAGATGCTATTAGATCACAATGTAGATGTGATCATCACTGATGATGGTCTTCAGCATTATGCATTGGATCGTGATATTGAAATTGTAGTGATTGATGGTCAACGTCGTTTTGGTAACGAGCATTTATTGCCACTGGGTCCATTACGAGAATCCTGTGAGCGTTTAGATAGCGTTGATTTTCTGATTTGTAATGGTGGTTCAGCGCAAGCAAATGAAGCATCAATGACATTAGTCCCAACCGATTTAATTAATGTGAAAACAGGTGAGCGTTGCTTGATAGGTGACTTAAAAGATATCGTAGCTATTGCGGGTATTGGTCATCCTCCTCGCTTTTTTTCTACCCTAAATCAATTAGGCGTAACCCCTGTTTTATGTCAGCCTTTTGCTGATCATCAAGCATTTGAAAAACAAACATTGTTAGAGTTAGCCCATCAAGGGCAGCATTTAGTAATGACTGAAAAAGATGCCGTGAAGTGCTATGCGTTTGCTGAAGATAACTGGTGGTATTTACCCGTTAATGCAGATATCGCTCAGCCTCAGGCAACAGACATTATTAATAAGATCATTGAGGTAAAGGAAACGTATGGATCATCGTCTGCTTGAAATCGTTGCTTGTCCTGTATGTAAAGGCAAGTTGAGTTACGATAAAAAAAATAATGAGCTGGTATGTAAATTTGATCGTTTAGCTTATCCTATTAAAGATGGCATTCCAGTTTTACTTGAGCCAGAAGCACGTACGTTAAGCTCTGACGAGGTTAAATAATGACATTTACCGTTATTATTCCTGCGCGCTATCAATCTACACGTTTACCGGGTAAACCGTTGGCAGATATTGCAGGTAAGCCAATGGTGCAGTGGGTTTACGAGAAAGCGATAAAGTCCGGTGCCGATCAAGTGATTGTTGCAACGGATGATCAACGCATTGTTGATGTGGTGAAAGGTTTTGGTGGTGAGGTGTGTTTAACACGCACAGATCATGAATCTGGCACCGAGCGTTTAGCCGAAGTGGTTGAGAAATATCAACTATCGGATGATCATATTGTTGTAAATGTGCAAGGGGATGAGCCACTTATTCCTGAAACTATTATCCGCCAAGTTGCTGATAATATTGCGCATAAAGACGCACCTATGGCGACACTAGCCGTTGAAATTGATCACCATGATGAAGTATTTAATCCAAATGCTGTAAAAGTTGTTACGGATAAAGATGGTTATGCATTGTATTTTAGCCGTGCAGCCATACCTTGGGATCGTGATAATTTTGCCAAGCAGCCACGAATTGTGCATCATAATTTACTTCGTCATATTGGTATTTATGCATACCGTGCAGGGTTTATTAAAACCTATATCAATTGGGCACCAAGTGCACTTGAGCAAATAGAGTCTCTAGAGCAATTGCGCGTGCTTTGGCACGGAGAAAAAATCCATGTTGATGTGGCAATTGATGCACCACCTGCGGGTGTAGATACGCCAGAAGATCTGGAGAAAGTTCGTCAGTTCGTGGGTTAAAAATGCAATAACAGATAAAGCCTAAACAGAGTTTAGGCTTTTTTATTTGTCTTGATTATGGAATAGAGATCAGGCTTTATATCTATTAAATACAAAGTCGTAAGTAACAAGTGTTACAGTGATAACGTCACTTGGTTTAACGGATGAGGATACAATCCATGGCATTTATTAAGAAGTTATTTTTAAGCCAATGGAGCACTGATTTTCGCTACGTCAAACCTGCGATAAAAAATCAAAATGATCATGTAAAACAAGTCTGGAATGATGAAAAAGAAAATACATTTGGCATCGAGAGATTATTCAAACTTTTTCTTGTTCTATCATCATATATTTTTCCTGGGCTGTATATTCGACATATCTCTGGTAAGTTTGGATTATTAGCAAGGAAAATATGTTCAGAAGTTTATGTTATTCTTAAATTAATAACACCGATACTGATCTTTAATTTTAATCTTGAATCATCACCATTCTCTATTTTATTTATATCTTATTTACTATTAGAAACGTTGCTTTATTTATTAAGTATCATTTTTCTTTCAGATATCTATAGCCCGCCAATATCTAAAAAACGTTCATTTTTAATGTTAGTTATTAATTATATCGAAGTCTGCTTGGGGTTTGCTGTTTTATATAAAGCGACAGGTGGAGTGAGCAATCTAGTCTCAAATTTTGATGCGATATATTTTAGTTTTATTACGGCGACAACAATAGGGTATGGGCACATGGCACCAATCGGACATGATGCGAAAGCCTTGGTGATATTACATGCAATGTATAACTTTATATTTATAGGTTTAATTTTAAGCAATTTTGCTATTAATATCACTTATAAAGATAGTAGCTACAGAGTAAAGGATAATAAAAATAGTCCGCGTAAAGCTGATTAACAGGGCAATGTATTGCCCTGTTAGATAGACTGATTACTGTGCTGTTTTTACACGGATACGACTTTTGTCTACCATCGTTTCATTTAAAGCTTTCATCGCACGGACTGCTTGTTGCTCATCGTCCATTTCTAAAAAAGCAAAGCCTTTTGACTTACCTGTAATTGTATCTAAAACAAGGTTACAGTTTCCTACTTTGCCAAACTCTTCAAATATTTTACGAATTTGGATTTCAGTGGTGCTACGAGAAAGGTTACGAACTAGAATTTTCATTTAGAGATCTTTTATTTGGTGTGTTTTACTATTTTAACACGAAAAATATCGAAGAGAGGTATATGGCGGAGTAAGAAATGAGGAATACAGATATTTCTATTACCTATATTGAAAAGCGATCACCGAAATAAATGATGTAAAACAGTGACCGCTTTTAGTGGCAAGATGATTTATAACTTAGCTAACGTTTCGTCTTCTTCTTTAATTAAGTTTTCTTTCTCTTTTTGTGCTTTTTCACTGAGGTGAGCTTGTGGTTTTTCTTTGTGCTTAATGACTTGACGCTCTAGACGGTCAAAGGCTTCGTTGAATGCATCGATTAGCTCGTTAGCTTCACCAGTAGCGTCGATTTTACCTAGGTTAGACTTAGTTGCGATTTCAACAGTAAACTTACGGCCTTCCTCAAGTTTCATAAATACATCTTTGCTTTGGAAAGTAATTTTGAATTTATCAAACTTAAAGAATGCTTCTTTAATATGTTGTTCTAGGTAGTCTGGAAGTTCAAAACCGCGTGCTGTAATTTTAATGCTCATAATAAGTTACTCATAATGTGTTGGAGTTTATGCTTAATAAGACTAGTCTAAAAATGATTATCTAACGTGATCTATGTCACATTAATTACCATAAGAGGATTTGTTAAAAAGAGGAAGGTCTTGATTGCTTAATAAGCAATTTATAGTGATGGTAATAATGAAAAATAAAGTATTTATCGAATAAGAATGAAAAAAACACTATTTATTAAAATTAAATAATAAATAGTGTTAATGAAATGTAATTTTTATGTTTTTTACTAAAAAAGTAATCTTTGATTGAAAAGTGAAAAACTAAAAAAAAGTGAGATTTTTATTTGTTAATACAAGAGCAATCATAGCTAAATTATGTTTAAGCGTGTGTGTCAATAACGTTTGGTTGTTTCTCTTCATCTATCTCAGTCGTTTTATTTAAGCCTAAAATACGAGAAGTAATAGTTCCTGCCGTCATTGAGCCACTAACATTTACTGCAGTTCTTCCCATATCAATTAAAGGCTCAATCGAAATTAACAAGCCTGCAAGTGCAACGGGCATACCTAATGTTGAAAGAACGATAAGAGCGGCAAATGTCGCACCACCTCCAATACCTGCAATACCAAATGAGCTGACGGTTACAATGGCAATAAGGGAAATCATAAAGCTGGGATCTAATGGATTAATGCCCACTGTCGGCGCAATCATTACGGCAAGCATAGCTGGATATAACCCCGCACAGCCATTTTGTCCCATCGTAGCGCCAAAGGAAGCAGAGAAGTTAGCAACCGCATCGCCATTGCCAAGCGATTTTACTTGAGTATCAATGTTTAACGGAATTGTGCCTGCACTTGAACGCGAGGTAAAAGCAAACGTTAGTACGGGTAAAATCTTCTTGAAAAAGCGCAGAGGATTGACCCCAACAAAGCTAACGAGTACTAAATGTAATACCAGAATTGACCCAAGGCCAACATACGATGCGATAACAAAATTCAATAAACCTAGAATATCGTCGTAGTTAGAGCCAGCAACCACTTTCGTCATTAATGCCATCACACCATAAGGTGTTAAGCTCAGCACCATACGTACGAGTGTACGAACAATTTCTTGGGCAACATTAACAAACTTTTCAAAGCTAGCGCCTAACTCTGGGGTTGTTTTAATTACCGTTAATCCCGCCATGCCAACAAATGCAGAGAAAATCACAACGGCAATCGTAGAAGTAGGACGCGTACCCGCTAAATCAGCAAAAGGATTAGAAGGGAAAAATGAAATTATCATGTCGGCAAACGACACATTCGCAATACTGCCCAAGCGTGTTTGTAATGCTTCGCCACGGGCAATTTCACGCGCACCTTCAACAATACCATCAGCTGTCAAACCAAATAGGTTAGTGATCATTATGCCGATTAAAGCAGAGATTGCTGTTGTTGCTAATAAAATACCTATGGTGAGAAATGATATTTTACCCAGCGCACTTGAATCCTTAACCTTAATAATTGCGCCAATGATAGAAACCATAATGAGTGGCATAACAATCATTTTTAACAGGCTGATATACCCAGCCCCAACAATATTAATGTACTCAAGGGTGTCACTAACGACAGGAGTTTGTGGGTGATATAACCACTGTAGAGCAGCGCCAAATAAGACACCGAGAATTAATCCGGTAAAAACGCGTTTTGACAGGGTGCTATCGGTACGTTGCTGCTTAATCAACAAGGCGATCAGTACCGTAAAGACGGCTAAATTTATAATTTGGTACATACTGCTAACCTTTAAATTATCAATATAATAAAAACGAGAAAGCAATTATTTGCAGTTAAATAAACTGATGCTTGTAAAATTTAGAAATTAAAATGTTAAGCAATTATTGTTTCTCATTGGAGGGGAATCATAGTGGCTAACGCTTTTTTCAGATACATTTTTTATGACGTTTTTTAGCTTAATTGTTTTATATATATAGCTTTTAGTTATATGCGTTTGTGATAATACGTTGAGGACTACTCAGAAAAGTAAAGAAAAGTAAGTGATGTAGGCAAAAAAAAGCCCAGTAATGATTTACTGGGCGATAAGGGCATTTTATATGGTTTTAGCCAGCAACTGTTAACGCATCCGCACTATCATGATTGTTTCCATCCGTGCTTTGTTCTTTATGGTTAGCAAGAAATGTACGCAATTGTTGCCATAAACTCCCTAGTTTTTCATGCCAATAACGTTCAGTTTGGTTTAAAAACTGCGAGCTTGGCGCGTAGCGTATCCAAGGTTGTTTAATTTTGTTCGTCGCTAAAAAGTTAGTCGGTGCTGGAATTGGATACAGTCCAGCTTGATGAAATTCATACAAGGCTCGCGGCATATGGCTGGCTGAAGTAACAAGTACTAAGCTTTTATCACCAACAACAGAAGCAGCTTGATGCGCTTCTTCCCAGGTATCTTTCGCTGTTTCCAACAACAGAATATCCGATTTACTCACTCCCAATGCTAGGGCGACTTTAGCCATCATACGAGCTTGACTGATATTGGTTCCACCACCGTAACCGGAGAGGATTATTTTAGATCCCGGATACATTCGCGCAATACGAATACCTTCAACTAAACGCATTAACGCAGTACGTGAAAGTTCTGAGGTGATAGGAAACGTTTTATCGATCACATGACCACTACCAAGCACCATAACAAAATCGATAGGTTTAGATGAACCGACAAAAGCGGGATATTGTTGCTCTAATGGTCGCAATAAACTCGTAGAAACAGGCTGAAAAGAGACGGCAAAAATACCTAAAAAAGAGAATGCAATAATTCCCGAAGCGAGTTTTTTCTTACGCGTAAACCATAAAACCAATAATCCAATAACCCCAATGATCAGCAGTGCTGGGAGGGGCATAAGGAGTGTTGCGATTAATTTTTTTAATTCAAACATGAAATGTAGTCCGAAATTTCAGCAGTTGAGCTTGAAAAAGCATCACAAGCCTTTATTCCTTTACTGCTTGTGAGAAAATGAGTCACTTTTTAGATTCGCTATCATAACGTAAAGCAGCCGTGATCAAAGACCGAAATTTTGATGATTTAGCGCAAAAGTTCGCTGAAAACATATATGGCACAGCAAAAGGGCAAATACGACAAACTGTCGTATGGCAAGATATTGAACAAATTCTTACCTCGCTTAGCAGTGTATCACCTCTTACTGTATTAGATGCAGGGGGAGGTATTGGACAATTGTCACAAAAAATTGCATCACTTGGACATCAAGTAACGTTATGTGATCTTTCTAGCGAAATGTTGACATTAGCTCAACAAGAAATTGCTAAAAACGGTTTGCTTGAGCAATATCGTTTTGTGCATTGTCCTGTGCAGGAAATTGATGAGTTCATATCTGAACCTGTCGATTTAATTTTATTTCATGCAGTAATGGAATGGTTAGCTGAACCAATCGAGGTACTTACTGGTCTATTAGACAATGTGAAACCAGGCGGTGCCATTTCCGTGATGTTTTATAACTATAACGGTCTACTGTTTAAAAACTTAATTTGCGGTAACTTGACTCATATTGAGCAAGGAATGCCACATCGCAAGCGCTTTAAATTACAGCCGCAGCAAGGGATAAAACCAGAAGATGTTTATCAGTGCCTAACCGATGCAGGGTTTGAAATCATGGGTAAAACAGGGGTGAGAACCTTCCATGATTATATGCAAACTTTCCGTGTAGGTGACTACAGTTTTGAACAGGTTCTTGAGATGGAGCAGAAGCTTTGCCGTCAAGAGCCGTTTTTGTCGTTGGGGCGTTATATTCATGTGTATGCCCGTAAGCCTTTTGCGAAAGAAACGCACACAACAACGACAAACTCTAATAACAGCAATAAGGACAAGGGATGAGTGAAGTTACCCAGACGGTTCCCGAGTTGGTTAACTGGGTAAAGCAAAACGATTTTGCTTTAAACCTACCAACGGAACGGCTGGCGTTCTTGTTAGCCATTGCCGTTTTAAGCGGTGATCGCTTTGATGAAGAATTAGGGGAAGGAGAACTGGTTGACGCATTTCGCATCGTAAGTGATATGTTCGGCCAATCCAAAGAAACCCTGGCATTTCGCGCCAACAACGCCATTAATGAATTGGTAAGACAGCGATTAATTTCACGCTTTACTAGTGAAGTAACCGATGGCGCTAGTATTTATCGTTTAAGCCCATTAGCGTTAGGCATTACTGATTATTACGTTCGCCAACGAGAGTTTTCAACACTCAAGCTATCTATCCAGTTAGCAATGGTGGCAGACGAAATCAATAAAGCAGCAACGGCGGCACAAGAAGACGGTGATGAAAAACACTGGCGTCAAAATGTTCATGCCGTATTGAAATACTCAGTAGCTGAAATATTCGATCGCATCGATTTAAACCAGCGCACCATGGATGAGCAACAGCAGCAAGTCAAAGTCGATATTGCTGAATTGCTAAACCAAGACTGGCGCGCGGCAATCAGTAGTTGTGAGCAGTTACTTGATGAAACGTCTGCGACGTTAAAAGAGCTTCAAGACACACTACAAGCGGCAGGCGATCAGCTACAAACGCAGTTACTGACGATTCAAGAATCCACACAAGGTCGTGATGATTTAGATTATGTTGATGGGATGGTGTATATCCTACAAGCAAAACTGGATCGCATTATCAGTTGGGGTCAGCAAGCGATTGATTTATGGATTGGCTACGATCGCCATGTCCATAAGTTTATTCGTACCGCGATAGACATGGACAAGAACCGTGCATTTAGTCAGCGTTTACGCCAGTCGGTTACTGATTATTTTGATACGCCATGGTTATTGACCTATGCAGATGCTGAACGTTTATTAGACATGCGTGATGAAGCATTAGTGCTTCGTGACGATGAAGTAACAGGTATTGTTCCCGCTGAGATGGAATTTGAAGAGCTCGACTTAGTTAATGATATATTGGCAGAAAAAGTTGCAGCAATGCTAAAAGCGCACAAATCGACAGGCGCACCCATCAACCTAAGCTCACTGCTCAAAGATTATTTGGCTCAACACCCATTTGCCCAGCATTTTGATTTGGCAAGAATCGTGATTGATCAAGCAGTAAGAATGGGATACTCAGAGGCTGATTTCAATGCAATTCAGCCAGATTGGGAAGCAATTAACGAATACGGAGCCAAGGTACAAGCTCATGTCATTGACAAATATTGAAGAATTCATGCCGGAAAATTTAGCAAAAGCGATTGCTAATCCACTTTTCCCCGCACTGGATAACGCGCTCCGTTCAGGTCGCCATATTTCTAGTGAAGATTTAGATAACCATGCCTTTTTGATCGAATTTGAACAAGAACTCGGCATGTTTTACAAGCGTTACAATGCAGAATTAGTCCGTGCGCCAGAAGGCTTTTTATACCTTCGTCCACGTTCAACCTCATTGATTGGTCGTTCTGTATTATCAGAAATCGACATGCTGGTGGGTAAAGTGTTGTGTTTCCTTTACCTAAGCCCAGAGCGTTTAGCGCACGAAGGTATTTTTACTAACCAAGAGTTGTTTGATGAGTTAGTGACATTAGCAGATGAACAAAAGCTAATGAAATTAGTGACTAACCGCGCAACAGGTTCCGATCTTGATCGTGAAAAACTGTTCGATAAAGTGAAAACATCATTGCGTCGTTTACGCCGTATAGGGATGTTAATTCCAATTGGTGATCACGGTAAATTCCGTATTAGTGAAGCGGTATTCCGTTTTGGTGCCGATGTACGAACAGGTGATGATATGCGTGAAGCGCAGCTACGCTTGATCCGTGACGGTGAAGCCGTTGTGCATCATCAAGAACCAAGCCAATCAAGTTTGCTCGACGATATCGAACAAGACAGTCAAGAATCACTTGAAAATGCAGATGCACAACAAGTGGAACAGGAGAGTAGTATTTAATGGAACGCGGTAAGTATCAATCGCTCACCATGGTCAACTGGAACGGCTTCTTTGCACGTACCTTTGACATTGATAATTTGGTGACAACGCTTTCAGGTGGTAACGGTGCGGGTAAGTCAACAACCATGGCTGCTTTCATTACCACACTCATTCCTGATCAAAGCCTGCTTCATTTCCGAAATACAACGGAAGCGGGAAGTTCAAATGCCTCACGCGATAAAGGTCTTCACGGTAAACTGAAGCCGGGGGCCTGTTATGCAGCGCTTGATGTTGTTAACTCGAAAAAGCAACGCATTATCTTTGCTGTAAAATTACAGCAAGTCGCGGGTCGTGATAAGAAAGTTGATATTAAGCCTTTCTTAATTCAAGGCTTGCCTTCAAATATCAAACCCACTGATGTGTTAATTGAAACGCTATCAGAAAACCAAGCGCGTGTTCGCCAGCTTAATGATGTTAAAGACATTGTTGCACAATATGAAGGCGTGCAATTTAAAGCATTTAACTCGGTAACTGATTACCACGTTCAAATGTTTGAAATGGGCGTGTTACCGAAGAAATTACGTAACAGCCAAGATCGTTCTAAGTTCTACCGCTTAATTGAAGCATCGCTATACGGTGGTATTTCAAGTGCGATCACACGTTCATTACGTGATTACCTATTACCGCACAACACCGGTGTTAAAAAAGCCTTCCAAGATATGGAAGCAGCACTGCGTGAAAACCGTTCGACATTAGAAGCGATTAAACTGACTCAGCGTGACCGTGACTTGTTTAAGCATTTGATCTCAGAAGCAACGAACTATGTTGCTGCCGATTATATGCGTCATGCTAACGAGCGTCAGAAGAAGCTAGAGCAAACATTAAGCTTACGTGGTGAGCTAATGGGCTCACGTCAAACCTTAATCGATCAGCAGTCTACGTTTAATAACATGACCGCAGAGCTGAATGAATTGACTGAGCAAGAAGGCGCGTTAGAGCAAGATCATCAAGCTGCATCAGATCACCTACAGCTAGTACAAACCGCAGTCCGTCAAGCTGAGAAAATCGAGCGTTACAAAGAAGATCTTGAAGAGCTAACAGAGCGTCTTGAAGAGCAGGTCATGGTGGTTGAAGAAGCGGCAGAGCAACTTGCGATTGCCGAAGAACAATCACAGCTAACGGAAGAAGAAGTTGATAGCTTAAAAACCCAGTTAGCCGATTACCAGCAAGCATTAGATATGCAGCAAACCCGTGCATTGCAGTACCAACAAGCGGTACAGGCATTAGAAAAAGCACGTAATTTGTCTGGCGATCATCAAATGCTACCTGATCAAGCGCCACCGTATCTCGCGCAACTTAAACAACAGCAAGATACCCAAACAACAGCATTATTAGCCCTTAAACATAAACTGGATATGTCGTCAGCGGCGGCGCAACAGTTTGATAAAGGCTTAGCGATCATTACCACCATTGCCGGTGCCGTTGATCGCGCAAACGCAAGTAACAAAGCCCGTGAATTGATTGATCATGGTCGTCAACTACGTGCGATTTCAGATCGTGGTGAGCAGCTAAAAGCGCAATACCGTGATTTAGAGCGTAGCGTGCGTAGTCAACGCCAAGCGGTTGAATTAGCTGAAACGTATACCAAGAAATTCGCCACCACATTAGATAGCGAATTAGCGTTAGTTGAAGAACAAGCGCGCCATGAAGCAACGCTTGAAAGCCTAGAGCAAGATCAAGCAACGCTGGTTGAGCAACGCAACGACATGCGCCATGACGAACAACGTTTAGTCTCTCGTATTACCGCATTAGAATTGCAAGCACCAACATGGATTGCAGCTTCTGATGCGCTTGAAAAATTAGCAGAGCAAGCCAATGCTGATCTTTCAAGTAGCCAAGCGGTGATGGATGCAATGCAGCTAACGTTGGATAACGAGCGTGAAGCTTCGCGTCAACGTGATGAATTAGCCGCACGTAAGAAGCAACTTGATGCTGATATTGAGCGTTTAGCACAGCCTGGCGGTAGTGATGACTCACGTTTACGTGGCCTAGCCGATACCCTTGGCGGTACGCTGTTATCTGAAGTTTATGATGATATCACTATTGATGATGCGCCATATTTCAGTGCGATGTACGGCCCTGCTCGACACGCGATTATTGTTCCTGATCTTAGCGGCATTAAAGAAAAATTAGTCACACTAGATGATTGTCCAGATGATCTTTACATCATCGAAGGTGACGCGGATTCATTTGATGACAGTGGCTTTGATGTTGATGAACTCGAAGATGCAGTGTGTGTTCATTTAAACGATCGCCAACTGCGTTACTCACGTTTCCCTGAAATGCCACTATTTGGTCGTGCAGCACGTGAACAACGTTTAGAGTTCTTACGTGATGAAAAAGATCAAGTTGTAGAAGATCACGCAAAAGCATCGTTTGATTCGCAAAAACTTCAGCGTTTGTACCAAAGCTTCAATAGCTTTGTAGCCACCCACATGTCTGTGGCATTTAACCCAGATCCAGAAGTAGAATTAAAGCAAGCACGTGATCAACGTAACCAAATTGCACGTCAGTTATCAGAATCACAAGCGCAAGAACAACAACAGCGTAGCCAGTTAGCGGCAGCACGTGAAGGTCTTGCATTATTGGGTAAATTAAACCCAGTAGTAACACTGCTTGAAGATGACACCCTAAGCGCACGTTTTGAAGAAGTTGAACAACAACTTTCACAAATGGATGAAGCACGTAACTACCTTGACCGTCATGGTAAAGCGTTAGCCGAGCTTGAAACATTAGTGTCTTCGCTGGACGCTGATCCCGAGCAATTCGATGCGCTACAAGCTGATTACGAAGCGGCAGATAAGAAGCTACAAGAGCTCAAAACCCTGATCTTTGCGGTCGCTGATTTGGCCGAACGCCGTCACTACTTTAGCTATGCCGATGCGGTAGAGCTACTAAGCAAGAGCTCAGAGCTAAACGAGCAGCTTAAAGCGAAACTTGCAACCGCAGAACAAGCCCGTGGTCGCAGCCGTGAAAGCTTAAAACAAGCGCGCGCACAAGCAAACCAGTACAACCAGTTAATGGCGTCACTGAAGAGCTCGCACCAAGCGAAAATGGAAACCGTTCAAGAATTTGAACGTGAACTGCAAGAGCTAGGTGTACGTGCAGATGTTGAAGCAGAAGAACGCGCGCGTATTCGTCGTGATGAACTCAATGAGCGTTTACACAGTTCACGTAGTCGCCGTAGCCAGTTAGAAAAATCAACCACCTCTATCGAACTTGAAATGAAGTCGTTAGTGAAGCGTTTACGTAAAGTAGGTAAAGATTACCAAGACTTCCGTAAGTTAGTGGTTAACGCGAAAGCGGGTTGGTGCGCGGTATTACGTTTAGCACGTGAAAGCGATGTTGAACGTCGTTTACACCGTCGTGAAATGGCATATATGTCGGCAGATGAACTACGTTCACTATCGGATAAAGCGCTCGGTTCACTGCGTCTTGCAGTTGCGGATAACGAAGATTTACGTGATGCATTACGCGCGTCAGAAGATGTGACGCGTCCTGAACGTAAAGTTCTGTTCTACATCGCGGTTTACCAGCATCTACGTGAGCGTATTCGTCACGATATTATTCGTACTGACGATCCAGTAGAAGCTATCGAAGAAATGGAAGCAGAGCTGGGACGTTTAACCGAAGAGCTAACGGCGCGTGAACAACGTTTAGCGATCAGTTCAGATTCCGTTGCGAATATTATTCGTAAAACAATCCAGCGTGAGCAAAACCGTATTCGTATGCTAAACCAAGGCTTGCAAAGTATTGGCTTTGGTCAGGTAAATGGTGTGCGTCTAAACGTTAAAGTACGTGATACGCACGAATCATTACTTGCAGGACTTGTTGAGAATAAAGATCAGCATAGCGATCTATTCGGTAATAACCGTTTATCATTCTCGGAAGCGATTGCGAAGTTGTTCCAACGTTTGAATCCACATATCGATATGGGTCAACGTTCACCGCAAATCTTGGGTGAAGAGCTGTTAGATTACCGTAATTACCTAGAGTTAAGCATTGAAGTTAACCGTGGTACAGACGGCTGGCTACAAGCGGAATCAGGCGCGCTATCTACGGGTGAAGCGATTGGTACAGGTCAGGCAATTCTGTTAATGGTTGTTCAGAGCTGGGAAGAAGAATCGCGACGTTTACGTGGTAAAGATATCATTCCTTGTCGACTCTTGTTCTTGGATGAAGCGGCACGACTGGATGGTAAATCAATCGCAACATTGTTTGAGTTATGTGAACGCTTAGACATGCAGTTACTGATTGCGGCACCTGAAAATATCAGTCCGGAAAAAGGTACAACCTACAAACTAGTACGTAAGATTTTCAAAGATCGTGAACACGTACACGTGGTAGGTTTACGTGGCTTTGGTAATACACCGAAACATGAAAAACCAATCCAAACAGTCTTAGATATCGACACGATAGACTAACTTTTCGTTAAATATCGCAAAAAAGGTCAGCAGAAGTGCTGGCCTTTTTTTATATCTAAAACAAAAGGTTAGATAAAAAATAAGGTTGTAAAAGATAAGAAAAAAATGTGATCGAATTGGCTTTTTAACAAGCTTGAAAATTAAATGTAAAAGCATTGTCTATAATTCACTTTAAGCACTGGAAAAGCCTATTAAGAATAATAAGGCTTACTAATAAGTGAGAGAGCAATAATGTTAAGTGAAGAAATGGATGATAAAGAGAGAGGCCGTTATGAATGGCGAACATTTCTCTTTATCATTGTTTTACTGTTTCCTATTTTATCTGTCATTTTTGTGGGCGGGTATGGTTTTTTTATTTGGGCGATGCAAGTGTTTTTCCTCGGGCCTCCGGGTCATGGTTAGGCACACGTCAATATTGAATAAAAAACGGTAGGTAAATAATGAAGTCGTCCTTAAAAAAAGCTTGGGTAACCCTGTGGCGCCCAGCAACAAAAATAAGCCTTGGCGTACTCGCATTAGGTGGTTTTATCGCGGGGGTTATATTTTGGGGGGGATTTAATACTGCCCTTGATATGACCAACACAGAAAAATTTTGTATCAGTTGTCATTCGATGAGAGACACCGTATATCCTGAATTAAAAGGCACCGTTCATTGGTCGAATAATTCAGGGGTTAGGGCAACCTGTCCTGATTGCCATGTTCCGCATAATTGGTCGGATAAAATCGCTCGAAAAATGCAGGCGAGTAAAGAAGTCTTTGGCGCCATTGTTGGCTCCATTGATACACCTGCAAAGTTTGAGGCAAAAAGGCTGGAATTAGCCCAACACGAATGGAAACGGTTTGCAGCGAACGGTTCGCTAGAATGTAAGAGTTGCCACAGTTATGCCAGCATGAAATGGGATGAAATGTCACCTCGGGCGCAGGCACAAATGAAACAAGCTGCGGTTAAAGATCAAAGTTGTATAGACTGCCACAAAGGTATAGCCCATCACTTACCAGCGGATATGGCCTCGTCTGGTGGGATTGTCTCTGAATTGACTGCGGCATCACATAGTACCGATTACTCAGACGGTGATACCTACTACAGCGTGCAATTTTTGCCTCTTTATGAAGATGAAGCCAAAACCAAAGACGGGGGTTCTTTAGAGCCTGCATCGGCAGTGAAAGTGTTGGCCATTAAAGACGACATGCTGCAAATTGAACTGAACGGTTGGCGAAAAGTAAAAGGTTTTGGTCGGGTGATTAATCAAGATTTCGGAATGAATATACCGACAGCCGCCTTAAGTAAAAATGCTGCGCAAAGTGCGGATATTGTAAAAGGTTTCGAGAAAAAAGAAGATGACGTCACAGGCCTAGAATGGCAACAAGTAACCGCAACATTATGGGTTGAGAAAAAGAACTTTGTTAGTGATGTCAGTACTATTTGGAGTGCCGCAAAATCGGCCTACAACACCAACTGTAGCGTATGTCATACCCAGCCAGCAGAAAACCATTTTGACGCAAATACTTGGCCTGGCATGTTTAACGGTATGCTTGCATTTGTGAATTTTGATACAGATAGCGAAGCTATTGTTTTGAAATATTTACAAAACCATTCGTCAGACTTTTCTAAAGCTGAACATTAATCAAACTAAAGGTTGCTAAACATACATTATGTTCAGCAGCCTTTTTACGTTTTAATCGTGAGGAATTTTTTTATGTCACTGAGTAGACGTAAATTTTTGCAAGGCTTAGCAACTACGAGTGCCGCTTCTGTTATTGGTCCTGGATTGCTGATGCAAGCGGCTAAAGCTGCTGAAGAAGTCACAAAATCAACAGAGCCGCCCGGTATTTGGAAAGTGACAGGTTCACACTGGGGAGCATTCAGAGCGCGTATTTATAACGGTCAAGTTGCAGAAATTAAACCCTTTGAATTAGATAAGCATCCAACTGATATGCTAAACGGGATTAAAGGGTTAATTTATAGTCCTTCAAGAATTCGTTATCCCATGGTGCGGTTAGACTGGCTTAAGAAAAACAAATACAGTGGTGAAACACGAGGTAACAATCGCTTTATTCGAGTAACGTGGGATGAAGCGTTAGATCTCTTCTACCAAGAATTACAACGTATCCAAAAAGATTATGGTCCTTGGGCACTGCATGCGGGGCAAACAGGCTGGCGTGAAACCGGACAGTTCCAAAGCTGTACCTCACACATGCAACGTGCGGTGGGGATGCATGGCAACTTTATTAAAAAAGTGGGGGATTATTCCACTGGGGCAGGACAAGTTATTTTGCCTTACGTGTTAGGTTCAACCGAGGTTTATGCCCAAGCCACCACATGGACAACCATTTTAAAAGATACCAAAACCTTAATTTGGTGGTCTAACGATCCGATCAAAAATAGTCAGATTGGTTGGCAGTGTGAAACGCACGGCTCTTATGGTTATTACGCCCAATTAAAAGACAAAGTCGCGAAGGGCGAGATCACCATGATATCCGTCGATCCTGTGGTGTCGAAAAGCCAAAAATATTTCGGTTGTGAACACCAATACGTGAACCCCCAAACCGATGTTCCTTTCATGTTAGGTATTGCCCATACCTTATACAAAGAGAACCTTTACGATAAACAATTTTTAGAAACGTATACCTTAGGGTTTAACGAATTTTTGCCGTACTTACTTGGTACTGGCAAAGATAAAATCGAGAAAACCCCAGAATGGGCAGAAAAAATTTGTGGTGTTAAAGCCGACGACATTCGTAAATTTGCTCGTCGATTAGTGAAAGATCGCACCATGATAATGTTTGGCTGGGCAGTACAGCGCCAGCAACATGGTGAACAGCCGTATTGGATGGGAGCCGTGTTGGCATCCATGCTTGGGCAAATAGGCTTACCCGGTGGTGGGGTGTCTTATTCTCATTTCTATAGTGGTGTTGGGCTGCCATTTAGTACCGCAGCAGGGCCAGGTGGTTTTCCACGAAATGTCGATGAAGGGCAAGTGCCAGTTTGGAATAACAATGATTTCAAAGGTTATAGTTCAGTTATTCCTGTTGCTCGTTGGATTGATTCGATTATGGAACCGGGGAAAAAGATCAAATTTAACGGCGGTAACGTCGTATTACCCGATATTAAAATGATGGTGTTTAGTGGCTGTAATCCATGGAATCACCATCAACAACGTAACCGAATGAAAGAAGCGTTTAGAAAACTACAAACCGTCGTCAATATTGATTACACATGGACGCCAACGTGTCGTTTCTCTGATATCGTATTACCGGCATGTACGCAGTTTGAACGTAATGATCTCGACCAATACGGCACGTATTCTACCTCTGGTGTATTGGCGATGCATAAATTGATTGATCCCTTATACCAATCAAAAACAGATTTTCAGATCTTCACCGAACTTACCGAACGATTTGGGAAAAGTAAGCAATATACTCGCGGCATGACAGAAATGCAGTGGATACATCAGCTGTATAATGATTGTCGTGAGGCAAACAAAAATAGTAACCCAATGCCAGAATTTAACGAATTTTGGAAAAATGGCATCGTCGAATTTAAAACCGACCAAACCTACGTAAGCCACGAAGCGTTCAGAAAAGATCCTGAAATCAATTCACTGGGTACACCGTCAGGGTTCATTGAAATTTATAGTCGAAAAATAGCGCGCTATAACTATGAACATTGCCAAGGCCACCCAATGTGGTTTGAAAAAGAAGAGCGTTCACATGGTGGGCCGAAATCGAAGCAATTTCCATTTTGGCTGCAATCTTGCCATCCCAATAAACGCTTACACTCACAAATGTGTGATTCGGAAAAATACCGTAATACCTATGCAGTAAAAGATCATGAGCCCGTTTATATTAATCCCGATGATGCTAAGAAAAAAGGCATTAAAGACGGTGATATTGTTCGAGTCTTTAATGATCGCGGGCAATTATTAGCAGGGGCGGTATTATCGGAAGATTACCCAACAGGCGTAATAAGAATTTACGAAGGGGCATGGTTTGGGCCGTTGAATAACGACATTGGTGCGATTGATACTTATGGCGATCCTAATACCGTTACCATTGATATTCCAACCTCACAGTTAGCGCAAGCAACCAGTGCCAATACCGTTGTTGTTGATATTGAAAAATTCACTGGCGAAGTGCCACCTGTGACGTCATTCAGTGGGCCTATTTATGTGACTTAAGGCTTAATAACAGCAGCAGTAAATCAACCATTGCTGTGACATCAAGCAAACAATAAAGAGCCAGTAACAGGGCTCTTTATTTTTTTTAGATATAATAAAATAAACAAAAGCAGTAAAAGACAGTGAGTCGAGATTGGATAGTTCAGAATACCCAGAGCAAGATGAGTTTTCAGGTGTAAAGAAAGCCAAAGCACCCGTATATGGGGTGGGAGACAGCACCTTACAAGCGGCGGGAGGTGAGCAAGGTGTAAAACAATTAGTGGATGCCTTTTATCACTATATGGATACGTTGCCCGTTGCTGCTACAGTACGTGCTATGCATCACCCTGATTTAACGGAATCTAAAGCGAAACTCACCACATTTTTAGTCGGTTGGATGGGGGGGCCATCTCGTTACGCAGAAATGTATGGTTCGATCAATATACCGGGCGCACACCGTCATTTAGATATTGGTTTAGCAGAAAAAGACGCTTGGCTATTGTGTATGCAAAAAGCGTTAGACGACCAACCTTATGAAGAAACCTTCAAACGTTACATCATGGTACAGCTTTCCTTCCCCGCCGAAATGTGCCGTAACAGAAAGTAATCATTGAGCAATCATTTTCGATATCGGCAACCTATTCCAAGTTGGAATAGGTTGTCGTCTTGTTTTTCTCTATTGTATTTTTATTCATAACGTTAATATCACGATATTAAAGAATAACTTACAATGTGAGTTGCAATGGAATTAACGTTAGAGATCTTCGTACTACTGTTTTTTGTCGCAGGATTAGCCGGCTTTATTGATGCCATTGCTGGTGGCGGTGGGTTATTAACCGTTCCTGCCTTATTGTCGGTGGGTATTCCGCCAGCACAAGTACTTGCCACCAATAAATTACAAAGCTCATTTGGTAGCTTTTCAGCCTCACTGTATTTTGTCCGTAATGGATTAGTGAAACTTAAAGACATGCGCCTAGCTATAGCCTGTACCTTTACAGGCTCAGCGATTGGCGCGTTGTTGGTTCAACATATTGATGCAGGTACATTAACCAGTCTTATTCCTCTTTTATTAATATTTGTATCACTGTATTTTCTTTTTAGCCCTAATATCGGTAAACCGCAGGGCGATCCAAAACTATCAGAAGCGATGTTTGCTTTTGCTGTGGGTACATCCATAGGTTTTTATGATGGTTTCTTTGGCCCAGGAACCGGCTCTTTATTTACCATTTGTTTCGTTGCGATTGCCAAGTTTGGCTTAGTTGAGGCAACTGCAAGAACCAAAATATTAAACTTCACTTCTAATATCGCTGCGCTTATCTTTTTTATTATCGCGGGGCTACCTCTTTGGAAACTGGGTTTAATTATGGCAGCTGGTGGTTTTATTGGTGCGCGATTAGGAGCGCACATTGTGATTAATAAAGGACAAAAGTTTATTCGTCCAATGGTTATTATCATGTCGATGATTATGGCGATTAAGTTGCTTTGGGATCAACACCCACAATGGTTTCAATTTATTGGTTTCTAAAATTAGTAAATAAAATGCATGCCACACTATACATATATTTAGCGTGGCATATGTGCTACATAAAAGAAGAGATAAGAAAAATGATAGGAATAACAAATAAAAAAAGGCTAAATCATAATAATTAAATATTTTACTCTTTAAGATTCTAAATAAATCCTAGCGTTGTAAGAAATTGTTTTGTTTTTTGCACATAAGATATTAATTTCATTCGAAATGAAGTATATTTGTGCGATTAAGCGATTGATATTTCAACTCTAATGCTGGCAGCGATTCATTATGGATAACAAATTTAAAGTGAGAATAACGCATTCTAGCTTTGCTATATTATTTTCTTTATTATTACTGTTAATTGTTATCGAGTTGTTCTTTTTTAATAACAAAAAGAAACATGATTTATTAATCAACAAAGATACTGCAAATATCAGTCAGACCATTACAACAAAAATTAATGAACAAATTAATAGTATGGTTGTTAGCCTTAAAGCATTAAGTTATTCATTAAATATTCAAAATAGTAAAAATACGAAAGCATTTGATGTAATAGCTAAAAAAGTAATGGCTGATAACGATGTTATTTCAGAACTTCAATATGCGCCTTTAGGTATTATTACCGACATTTATCCTAACCAGACAAAAAATACCGCGATAGGGCACGATCTTAACCATATTAAAGAGCGCAAAAAAGGCGTATTACTTTCCATTGAAAACCGAAGTGTGAGCCTAATTGGCCCCGTTAAGCTTATTCAAAACGGTAAACTAGCGTTTATTCTACGCTTACCCTTATTTAATGAAAAAAAAGAGTTTACAGGGTTTGTAAATGCGATCAGTTACCTTGATACATTTCGAGAAAAACTCGCGCTAAATAAGAGCTATTATAAAATCCTTGGCTTTAACCCAGATGGCCATCGATTAACTATTTTTAATAACATAGAAAAGAGTTGCGAAAAAACCGATAGCTCTTTTACCGTCAAAGTGCCGAATGGTGAGTGGTTGTTCGTTATTCAAAACCAACAAAAAAACTACCAAGACAACAGTCTCTATTTAAGGTGCTTGCTTTACTTTCTCTCTTGCTTGATCTGCATTTATGTCTATAAGCGCGAGATGTACCTGAAACGGAGCCAGAACTCTATCCTTGATATGAATATGATGCTGCAAAAAGCGTCATATACCGATGAGTTAACACATCTCCCCAACAGGCGCTTGTTAAATGAAAAACTAGACGCTATTTCAACATTAACCAACAACCAAACCTACAGTATTGCGATATTCGATATCGATAACTTTAAACAGGTTAATGATACTTATGGGCATGATGTTGGTGATGATGTACTGGTTGCGTTTGCCAACATTTGTTTATCGAACTTACGTTCCACCGATATCATTGCGCGTTGGGGCGGTGAAGAGTTTGTGTTGTTAATGGAAAATACCGACAGTCATCATGGCCAAGAAATTTGTACGCGGATTCTTCACACCTTGTCACAGCATCGTATTACCTCTGGTGATACTCACTTTTCAGTGACATCGTCTGTCGGGTTATGTGAATTCACCACTCCAGATTTTACAATAACCAGTGTGATGAAGTGTATTGATGAAGCGCTATATGCATCTAAAAAAACGGGTAAAAACAAAGTCACGCTAGGGCAGTTAAGCGCGAATAAATAGCGTTTTTACTCGCGGGATAGCGATCAGTTATATTGTTTTTGGGATCACAACATCAGTGATAGTCTTAACCAGTTTTTTGACCCTAGGTAGCTTGTAACTATTTTGACGATAAATCAGATTAATAGGGCGGGTTAAGCCAGATAACGCTTCAAAATCAAAACAGAACCTATCTTCAATCTGTAGTGTGTTCACAATCGACAGGGGCACAAGTGCTGGCGCCATACCTGCCAAGGCTAACTGTGCTGCGGCAGTGTAAGAATCCATCTCCATTAATGGTGCAATCCCGACTTTTTGCAATATTGCTGCTTGAGAATAATTGGCTGGGTTTTTTAAATCATTCACCACTAACGCTTTCGGTAATGCCGTCAAGGGTTGGTTAAATACCACCTTAAAAGGCTCATCGATTAAATGCTCGGCAATAAAACTATAGTTTGCAGGTAGATGTCCCGCACAAAAGCCAATTGAAGCCTTACCAGATTGCACGTTTTCGACAATCACTGGGGTATGGTGAGTGGTAATTGAAATGTATTTATCGTGCTGGAAATATTGCCCCATCGCTTGTGATAAATAACCCGCGACTAAGGTTTCAGAGCAATCAATCGTAATAATGCTTTGATCGTCTAAATTCTGATGTTCAAAAATCAGCCCTCGAATTTCATTAAAACTCGGCCCTACATTGTTAATCAGCGCATGGGCATCAGGGGTTAGCTTAATTAATCGCCCCGCAGGAATGATCAGCTTAGTGCCCAATGTTGCCTCTAACTTGGCAATCCGTTTGCTCACTGCGGATTGGCTGATATACAAACGGCTACCCGTTCGGCTCATGGTGCCTTCTTCCGCTAACACTAATAAGGTTTCAATACCTTCGAGTAACATAGTTCATTCCATTGATGAAAGAGAGGAATTAATCATACGTGATTATAGGAGAGGAGGCGAGGTGCTTACTTATTGCTGCTAACTTACTAGCTAATTCATAATTGTTCCATTATAAGTTAGGCCTAATACTCTTCATATAGTATTAACATAAATTAAGATAAATTTTATAATTCCTCTAACCTCTCTATTTTAAATTTAATAAAATTTTTAGTCTTTAGACTTTATAGTAAGAAAATGTATCTGGTACCGTGATTTATATACGTAACCGAGTATAGTTACTCAAACTAAACTTACACAACAGAACTCCTGTTTATGTTGTTATAACTTTCCTGAGAGAGTAAATGAGAGCAATAGAGTGCGTGAAGAAAGGATATAGTTATCAACAGTATCTTTCTGTTTCTACTGACACAAAAATAAAACAAGAAGTTGACTACAATAACTTAACTTCTCGCTTTATAAATTTGCAAGAAAACACAGCAAAAGCAGTTGAAAAAAAAGCATCTTCAAAAGCAGAGCGTATAAAAAACCACCAAAATGCGATAAGAATAAAAGAAGAAAAGTTACGCAAAGATAATGAAAATAAACAGCTAAAAGATTCATTGATACTAGAAAAAATAAGAACACAACAACCTTCTATTAATCGATTTGACTATGTTATTAATGACAATGATTACAAGCGGGGAAATAAAATTGAAAATGAATATAAAAAGCTTTACACGTTAACAGTACTTAAAGCTTTTAATTGCCAATGCGCTAATTGTTTTGATATGTACAATGGTTATGAGTTAGATCATTTTATATTTAGTAAAAACGAGGGTGGTAATTTTGTAATGAGAACTAATGATGGATATCTGGTCAATAATGCCATTATATTGTGTATAAAATGTAATAGAGCAAAGCAGGATAAAAAATTTACTGAGTTTTTCAAAATTGATGCGATAGCTAGAATACACAATATAAATAAGGTAATTTCAGAAATTATTAATCAAGAAAGAAAAATGGATAAATACTTTATAAATTAAACCTTGTAACCAAAAATCTTCACTGCACATAAAATATAAATTTGAAATACTTAAAAGAAAAACTAATAAATAAGGATGTTTTTTGCACAGCCAATTTAAAGTACTCAACAAAAGGAATATCCCTCATAGTTATTTCTAATATCTATTAGTCCAAATAGAGTTAAGTAATTAACACATTGCTGTCCATCTTCGATTCAGCGAGATCTGCGTTGACTCGGTTATGAACCAACGTATATGGAATCCCCGTATTTACAAAGTGATTTTGGATTAGTTTTGTTTATATAATTCTACGTCAATCAGGGTTATTTGAAATATTTCTTACTTTCTACATTTCAAATAAATACTTTGAAACAAAATGATGCGATCAAGTTCATGATATTTATGAGTTAAATTGATTATGATTGTGGGGCTTTAGGGGGAGTGTTTTGTTGATTTTATAGAGTTAAATTATTCACAGTGCATATGATTAAAATCACTAGGAAAGTATATTAATGAATTTTTCAGATATAAATGCAGAACTTAAAGAGCTTTTTTATCAAATGGCAGAAGCTTTGAATGAATCCTATATTCATCAGAGTAAAATGTATAAAAAATCTGCTGAAATGGGATGGTTTCCCTGTGATGTTATTGATTTTAGTTATGTAAACAGTGTACTTCAGGGGCAAAATGAATTAGATGAGTACATGTCAGAAGAGATTACTATAGAACTTGATTATATTGAGAAAAGCATTGTAAGAAATCATCCAAATAGAAGCCATATTATAAATAATGCGTTTAATTTATTCAGGGGTGGAAACTATATCGCTTGTATTCCGTTATTATTAACTCAATCTGACGGTATATTATTTGAAAAAATTAATAAATATCTTTATACAAAAAAAGACCAAAGGCATAGAGTTATTAAGACATTAATTGAAGAAAAACCAGAATTAGGATTTGCCTTAGCACCACTTCTTGCGGACACTCAGTTTCAAAAGACAATCGATAACTCTACCGCTGAAGATAAGGGAATTGCCCCAAATAGAAATGGAATATTACATGGTGATTCAAGGCATTTAGATTATGGTACCAAGTTGAATGCGCTTAAATGTATATCTTTGCTTTCTTATGTATCCTCAGTATCTAGCGATGTTATTTAGCTCATATCTGTCCAAAAATAAGCTCACTCTATCTTCAATAAAAAACCGATCATTCGATCGGTTTTTTTATTAATCAGAGTCTACTAAACGGCGTAGCAATAAGTTTATTAGCTTATTTACTGTATCGCTCGCAGGTGATTTTGATTATCTCGGTTACAACAGAACTCGCCGCTTGTAGCGACTTAACCGGCAGATACTCATAAATAGAATGGAAGTTATGTGCCCCTGTGAAAAGGTTAGGGCAAGGTAAGCCTTTTTGTGACAACACTGCGCCATCATAGCCGCCTCGCATTGGGATCGCGTTCATCGCTATGTTATTGCGTGTGTATGCTTCTTTGGCTATATCGATAGGGAATCTCGCTTCACCTTCTAAGCTATTTGCGACATTCTTGTAGCGGTTATCTAATTGAATCGAGATGGTTGATTCACCCCACAATGTGGCACAGTTATCGGCAAGGTTTTGTAAAAATGCCATGCGATCGCGATAGCCCTGTTGGCTGAAATCACGAATATCAAGCTTCAGTACTGTTTTAGCACTGTTGCCTGTCATTTCTTTTACCCAGTAATAACCTTCGCGCCCTTCGGTATATTGTGGTGCTTCACCTGCTGGCAACATGCTGATGAATTGATGCGCCATAAATAATGAATTTAGATATTCATCGAATAACATTGTGTATCTCGTTTCATAGCAAGGTGTTACGTTGCAAGTAAAAAAAGACCTATATAGTATTTTCACCATCATATTGATCGGATGAATAACTGACAACGTTAGGAGTTTTACATGTCAGAGATGCAAGAAGAAGTGGTGATTAATCCAACCATGACAGAAAAAGATAAAGCTGCAAAAACAAACGCATTAATTGCCTATGGCTTGATGCTAGTTGGTTTGTTAACAGGTTTTTTGACTATTATTGGTATAATTTGGGCGATGGTAAAAAAAGGTGATGCGCAAGGGACTATCTTTGCTGATCACTATAGCAATATCATTACAACATTTTGGTGGTTTTTTGGCTTATCCATTCTTGGTGTTTTGTTAATTGCTTTCTTTGTCGGTTATTTATTGCTTTTTGCTGTGTGGATTTGGTTTATCTTCCGCATGGTGAAAGGCTTAGCGAAACTGACTTCAAACAAAGGCTATAACGGCTAACGTTTATGCTTTGTAGCGTGACGAATAAAAAAATGCCCTGTACTTGAATAATCAAGAAACAGGGCATTGATATTGATTATGACTGTAGTTAGTTACTAATCACTTGTCGTGTTGTTACTAAGCAAAAGTTTGAGAATTGCTCTGTAAGAAACGCTTGTTTGCCTTTGATTTTTTTGCTCTTTAGCACATAGGTATGTTCATTCAGTTTCCCTTCGAAATCCCATTTGCTAAAAGCTTCATGGCGAGCGTCTGCACAAGACGTTTGCAAAATATAACTTTCAGTGACTGAAGTGTCACATCCACCTTCGATATTTTTCACACCATGAAAAGTCACATGGCTTTGACGATCACGATAAGTGGTTACCGCCAGTGCATTGAAAAGGTGCACATCATCAGACTTACTCACGTAAGGCAGCATTCGATGAGGATTATCTTTTAACGAGACTGTTGCCAAATCCCTTAGCTCAGAAGAGCAGGGGATAGCTTGGCTCTCAAGAATACTGTCCATTGATGTTTTCGCTTGAGCGATATTAAACAAGCTGGGTAACGCGAGTAGCGAACCTAGCACACAAGCAAATAACTTCATATTTATACTCCGAATCAATACTTGGTCATCGGCATAACAGTGAGTTGCACGTCAAACTTTTCACCGTTGTCAGCAACTAAAGTCACTTTGATTTCTTGGCCTGGCTTTAAAGCTTCTTTAACACCCATAAACATTAGGTGGTAATCTTTTGGTTTTAGCTCAATAGAACCATTTGCAGGGATCTCAAGAGCATCAACTTTACGCATCGCCATCTGACTATCACGCATAAACATACGATGGAACTCTGTGTGTTTTGCGATAGATGAGTTTGCCTCTACAAGGCGGATAGGCTCATCGGTATCGTTGGTGATCTTCATATAACCTGCGCTAACCTTTACCCCTGGAATAGTGGCTTTAGCACGAGCATTTTCAATCGTAAGGACGTCATTAACGGTTTGTACTTGATGGTATGTCTTCGTGTCAGCCACTGCAGTGTCATGAGCACTGTGGTCGTGTGCAGAAGCTTGGAATGCAACCAGTGCCAACGCGATCGATAATACGGTCTTTTTCATTATTTTCCCTATACATTTTAGTTTTTAGCAAGCGCGTTGCTATGTGCACGGTCAATACCAGCAGCTAGTTCAATAGGTGTCGTTGTATGGCTCATTGCATCAACCAGCTTTCCTTCTGGGTTTATAATATAGAAACGAGAAGCGTGGTCTACGGTGTAGCTAAGTTCAGAAGACGCCATATCAACTAAATCAAAGTAAACACCATATTGTTCTGTTAAAGCGTCTATTTCTTCTTTTGTTCCTGTTAGCCCTTTAATGCGTTTATCAAAATACTTAGCAAACTTGTCAAGAGAATCAAGATCATCACGACCTGGATCGACACTGATAAAGATACCTTGTACGTTGGCATATTCTTCAGGTGGCAACATAGAAAAAGCTGTCGACATCACGCCCATAGAAGAAGGGCAGACTTCAGCACAGTTTAGGAATCCAAAGTAGAGAACGACAGTTTGTCCTTTAAATTGACCAAGGCTGACGGTGCCATCACGGCTATTTAGTTGAAATTCACCGCCAAGATCTTTCAGTGCTTTCTGTCTATCTCCAATCGGGGTTGTACTGTTAGTTATGTAAAGCGCGAAAATGCCAGCGAGGGCAAGTGCTCCAAGAAGGAGCACAATTTTTACAGGGTTTTTCGTCATTAACTTCGCTCCAGCAGAGTAGAAACTACTGTATTACTAGCTTGATAATTTTCTGATAGGTCTCCCGCTGAAAAGTCGAGAGAAATAAGTAAACAAAACACCATGATGTTAGCGATTGAGCAAAGTAACATCTGTTTGCCCCATTGCGCATCTGGCACTTTTTGGTAGCCCACTTTGGCAATATATAACCAGTGAAGACTGACTAAACCCACACCCAGTGCATACCAGCTACCCGCATAACCTAGGTAGTTAAGTGCTAAAGCAGCAACAGCAAAGGCAATAATGTAAGCGATGATGTGTAAACGAGCACGTGCGATACCCACTTCTACAGGTAGAACGGGAATAGATGCTGCTTTGTAATCATCAAATCGGTAAATGGCAATGGCATAGGAATGCGGAAGTTGCCAGATACAGAAAGTAATGAATAAGATTGCAGCGCCTGCATCAAAGTGACCTGTTACTGCGCAATAACCGATAACCGGAGGACATGCGCCTGAAAGTCCGCCTATCAATGTGCCGTAAACGGATTTACGCTTGTAATAAAGGCTATATAAACCGACATAAACAACGAACCCGAGCACACCAAATTGCAATGCAACCGTTGTTGTAAATTGACTTAGTATATAAAAGCCAGATAAACCTAATACCGTAGCCCAGATAAGCGCATGAGATACAGGTATAACATTTTTAACGAGCTCTCTTTCACAGGTGCGTTTCATTAAGCGATCGATATCTTTATCGATCACGTTGTTGAAAACACAGCCAGACGCAACGATTAGGCTAGTACCCATACAAACAGCAAGCAGTAATAGCCAATCGATATTGCCTTGAGAAGCGAGAAGCACACCACCGATGGCGGCAACTAAGTTGCCGCCGATAATACCGGGTTTGGTGATTTTTAGATAAGGTCTATACATCCTGTAACCCTATTAGTGACCCATCAGCATGTTGTGATTTAGGTGTTCCATAATCCACAACGAACCGATGAGGATAATTGCGACAATTACCACAACAAAAACAGCGGAGGAGGTATTCCACATCTGCTTTGATGAGGTGTTCATATGTAAAAAGTAAACAAGTTGAACAAAAATTTGCGCGACGGCGAAAACCATGATTACGCCGATAATTAGCGGCTTAGAACCGATTCCAGCCATCACCATAACAAAAGGTACTACAGTTAGAATGATGGATAGAATCAAGCCATTTAAATACTCTTTTACACTACCGTGAGCCTGTCCACCTTGGCCGTGCTCAGATGAATTAGCCATTACAATACCCCCATCAAGTAAACAACGCTGAATACACAGATCCAAATAACATCTAGGAAGTGCCAGAATAAGCTCAGGCAAGCTAGACGCGTCTTATTATCTTCAGAAAAACCATCACGCTTGAAGTGGACGAATAGAACAATCATCCAAATCAGGCCAGCAAATACGTGAAGGCCGTGCGTTGCAACAAGTGCATAAAAAGATGACCAGTATGCACTGCTGTGGAAAGTGGCACCTTCATTACTGAAATGCCAGAACTCATAAAGCTCCATTACTAAGAAAGACAGACCGAGCGCAAAGGTAATGCCCAACCATTTGAGCATTCCTTTCATGTCTTCTTTGTTCGCCTTAAGCATTGCCATGCCAAAAGTGAAACTACTTAGAAGAAGTAGGGCAGTTTCACCAGCAACGAAAGTTAAGTTGAACAGTTCAGTTGGCTCAATTTGTCCAGCAAAGCTGTTTGAGAAAACGGCAAACACTGCGAAAAGCGTACCGAATAATAAACAGTCACTAAGGATATAAATCCAGAAACCAAAGACTGTATCGCCTGCGTAATCATGATGGTCATGATCGTCGTGATCATGACCGCCATGTGACTGAGCAGCGACGTTTGGTTCAAATGTATGTTTAACTTCTGTAGTCATAATTGCTGTCAGTCCCTATGCCGTAACAGGTTTTAGGTCAGACGAATCATCTTCATCCTGATCTTCGTCTTTGTTTTCTTCGCTTGTCGAACCTTGTTCGCCATAAACACGTGCTAGATGTGCACGCTCAATTGCTTCAACTTCAGCAACTTCAACGTAGTAGTCTTTGTTGCGCTCAAAGCTGTATGCAATCCATGACGCCAAAATACCAACACCGCTAGCGATTACCATCCACCAGATGTGCCATACAAAAGCAAAACCGAGTGTTAATGCGAATGCGCTGATCACAACACCTGCCCAAGTATTCTTCGGCATATGAATGCGCTTGTAACGTTCAGGCGCTTTGTACGCTAAACCGTTCTCTTTTGCATAGTGGTGCTCATCACGGTCGTGAATCTTAGGGAGAACTGCGAAGTTGTAGAACGCTGGTGGCGAAGAGGTTGCCCACTCAAGCGTACGTCCATCCCATGGGTCACCAGTAAGATCAAGGTTTTGCTTACGGTCACGAATACTTACGTAAACTTGGTAGAACTGAGTCGCAATAGCCGATGCAATGATGAATACACCAAATGCAGAGATCCAAAGTAGTGGTGCCCATTCTGGATTATCAGCAACATTTAGACGACGTGTCATACCGCTGAAACCTAGAACGTAAATTGGCATGAAGGTTACAAAGAAACCGATAGTCCAAAGAAGACAAGAAAGCTTGCCTAGTTTTTCGTCTAGCTTGAAACCCGTTGCTTTCGGGAACCAGTAAGTGAAACCTGCAAAGTAACCGAATAGCGCACCACCGATAATTACGTTATGGAAGTGAGCGATAACGAACAAGCTGTTGTGCAGTACGAAGTTCGCTGCTGGAACTGCAAGCATTACACCTGTCATACCACCAATTGTGAAGGTAATCAGGAATGCAATTGTCCACCACATGCTCGCTGAAAACTCAACGCGACCTTTGTACATGGTAAATAGCCAGTTGAATATCTTAACCCCGGTTGGAATAGAGATAATCATCGTAGCAATACCAAAGAAGGCGTTAACACTTGCCCCTGCACCCATGGTGAAGAAGTGGTGTAGCCATACCACGAATGACAGAATCATGATAACGGCTGTTGCCCACACAAGTGAGACATAGCCGAATAGACGCTTACGTGAGAATGTCGCTGTGATTTCTGAGAAGATACCAAAAGCAGGTAAAATCAGAATGTATACTTCAGGGTGACCCCATGCCCAGATAAGGTTAACGTACATCATTACGTTACCGCCCATATCTGTGGTGAAGAAATGGGTGCCAATGTAACGGTCAAGTGTTAGTAGCGTTAACGTTACTGTCAGAATTGGGAAAGCCAAAACAATCAGTGCGTTCGCACATAGCGATGTCCATGTAAACACAGGCATTTGCATCAGTTTCATACCTGGTGCACGCATGCGAATAATGGTTACAACAAAGTTAACACCGGTCAGTAGGGTACCGATACCAGAGATCTGTAGCGCCCAAAGCCAGTAGTCGACACCTACCCAAGGACTGTATTCCATACCAGATAATGGTGGGTAAGCAAGCCAACCTGTTGCAGCGAATTCACCGATAAACAGAGACATGTTAATCAGAATTGCACCAACAACAAATAGCCAGAAGCTCAAAGAGTTCAAGAATGGGAAGGCTACGTCACGTGCACCAATTTGAAGTGGAACGATGATGTTCATCAGGCCAACCACGAATGGCATGGCAACGAAGAAAATCATGATTACACCATGGGCACTAAAGACTTGGTCGTAGTGCTCTGGAGGTAAATAACCCGTTCCATTGATGGTTGCTGCTGCTTGCTGGGTTCGCATCATGAAGGCGTCAGCAAAACCTCGGAAAAGCATCACTGCCGCAACAATGATGTACATGATACCGATTTTCTTATGGTCGACGGAAGTAAACCACTGTTCCCATAAATACTTCCACTTACCGTAGTAAGTGATTGCAGCCACAAGTGCTAGTCCACCCAAAAGAGCGCCTAGCATAACAGGTAATATGACTGGGTCTGTAAATGGAATTACATCCCAATTTAGTTTGCCGAAGATAGGATCCGGATCGGCGTAGACATCGCCTTTATAAGCCATTTTGGACTCCCGCGTGTTTTTCAATGATATCTTTGAATCGAAGAGGATCGACAGAAGCAAAATAAGTCACAGGGTGAGCTGTTTTAATTTGCTCTTTAGCATTGGCTGTCAGTACGTCGTAACTACTGTCGTTCAATACTTTGTCGGATGTTTTTACTTTTTGAACCCATTGGTCAAAGTCGGCATTGTCTACAGCGTGTGCTTTGAACTTCATGTTGGTAAAACCAAAGCCGCTATAGTTCGCAGAAATGCCACGATAAACGCCTTCTTCTTCTGCCATTAGGTGAAGTCTATTTTCCATCCCAGCCATCGCGTACACCTGGCTACCAAGTTGTGGGATGAAGAATGAATTCATCGTGGTATCAGATGTAACTAAGAATCTCACTGGGCGGTTTACAGGAAGCGCGATTTCATTAACCGTTGCTATTTGCTGTTCAGGGTAGATAAACAGCCATTTCCAGTTCATTGCAACAACTTGGATAGTCAACGGTTTTTCTTCAGACGCAATCTCTTTACGCGGGTCGAGAGAATATGAGGTTTGATAAGTGATCCAACCTAGCGCAAGAATGATTAAACAAGGAACGGCCCACACAATCACTTCGATTTTTGTGGAGTGCTCCCAATTTGGTTTGTATTCCGCATCTTTATTACTGTGACGGTATTTATAAGGGAAATACACGGACATCAGCAAAACAGGGACTATAATTATCGCCATCAAAAGTACTGATGTAATGATCAGTGTAGACTGGGCTTGGCCAATCGAACCTTTTGAATCGAATAGAACCATGTTACTGCTAGTAAATAGAAACGTTAAAAGTGCTACTGATAATATTGCAAGGATCGTTATCCCAACTTTCCTGCTACGTGTTATCTTCATTTTTCCTCCCTGACCTTGTACTACTTTCATTTAATCCAGTAATGAAAATCAGAAGACTGCTTTAAAAGAATTGTCAAATATTTATTATTGATTTGTAATTATTTAACGTGTAAACAAAATTTAGAAATTTGTTATGCGTTATAGATATTAACCGTGTCTGATTTCCTTCTTTTGTTCATAAGGTTTATGACTGCAATTTAATGGCAAAAGAAAGCAATGTAAAACACATGTTGTATTTTGTTGCAAAATGATGATGTTCGTTGCAAATTTTCACTGATTTCGTACAAAAAAACAATGGTGTTGTGTTCAAATTTTAATGAATGTGTACATACATAGCTTAATGATTCGAGTGACTAATATAGGGACTTTTATGTAACTTAAGAATTTTGCTTGCATTCTCTTTGGTTATGATTTTCTTAATATTTTATGTTTTAAAGTACGATATGGATCATTTTTGTGAGTCACTTTGTTCCTGATGTTTTTATGATTTTCTAACCCAAAACGCTTGGGTGATTGAGATCTCATTTTTTTTATTGCTAATTTAAGTTTTGTTACCAAATCGAAACATTAAAGATGGGGGTTAGTTTGTTTTAACTTTCTATGTTTTTTTCTTGATTATTGGCTGATTGCACTCTTTAGCTTTAGATAGGTTAGGACTGTCAATGACGATAGAATTGAGAACGAATGTTGAATCCAGCAAAATTTATCGATATTCAGAAATGAGTAAAAGGCGTGAATCATGGGTATCAGTTAAGACACACCAACATCGATTGAACCGCAATCAATGATTAGAATGAATCAAGAGACACTTTATATGGCGGGTGTTCTGATGTTGTTGCTGGAGTACAGATACCCTCCTAGAAATGAAGGATCGGTATGTTTCGCTAGTGGTGGTTTATGAGCTAAACAGAGAAAATTTAGCGAGTGATTATGCCGCTTTCATGGTTCGGATCTATCAAGCTAACCTGATAGTATAGATGGACGGTGGACGTTTCCAAACACTGTAAAAACATCCAAGTAAGAGAAAGTAAAAAACCGATCAGTTGATCGGTTTTTATATTTTAAATCAATATGATATCTGCGAGTTATTCTTCTAATTCGCTTTTGGTTTTTTCTTGCTGAGTAATGCTACCTACTTCAAGTAGAGGAGCGACATCAAGGTGCTCGGCATTCATCATGGTTGAAATACGCTGTACTGATGACAGTAACAGTGATTGTTCCCAATCGTCCAATTCTTGGTATTGAGAAATAAAGCTATCTTGTAACGGCAATGGCGCTTTTTCAAGTAGCGCTAAGCCATCTTCGGTAAGGTGAGCATGCACTTTTCGCTTGTCTAATTGGCTACGCTGACGTACCACTAAACCGCGTTTTTCTAGTCGATCAAGGATGGTCGTAGCCGTTGCTTGGCTCATATTAGTGTTATTAGAAAGCTGACGAATAGTTACTTCTTCACCTGATGCTTTAATCGCTCGCATCAAAACTAATTGAGGCCCTGTCAATCCTGCGTTTTTGTTCAATTTTCTTGAATGCAGATCGATAGCGCGAATAATTTGTCGAAGAGCAATCAGAACTTCTTCGTGCTTGTCCATGTAAATCTCCAAATCTTACAGCGGCATATTACGTGTTGAGATTTATCACTGCGGTAATAAATCTCAATGTTGCAATATGTATGATTACGCTAGCTATAGCAAAGATTATACGTGAAAAACATCGAGATAATCGTTATATCTGTTCGAGTTATGGTTTTTTTAAAAAATTAAATGCAAATTATTATCATTAAATGCGGCTGATGTGTTTCAAAATGTTACCAATCTGATATTATTGTAAATAATAACAATTATCAATTAGATTTCTATTCTTGATTTTATTAAGAAACGCTCTAACAAGGAAGGCGCTTTAATGAACAAAACATTGACTCACACTCTGATTGCAGCAGCGATTTTTACGTTGCCTACCGTGACACTAGCGGCAACCAAGCAAGAGGTGGTGACGCATTATGCTGATCTTGCACACAGTGTTTATAGTGATGCATTAACGACCGCAAAAGATTTAGATAAAGCGATTGCTGCTCTTGTTGCTAATCCTTCTGAAAAAACACTTTCAGCAGCACGTACCGCATGGAAAGCTTCTCGCGTTCCTTACCAACAATCTGAAGTATTCCGTTTTGGCAACGGTATTGTTGATGATTGGGAAGGACAATTAAATGCATGGCCGTTAGATGAAGGTTTAATTGACTACGTAGCGAATGATTACCAACACGAGCTTGGTAATGAAGGTGCAAAAGCGAATATCGTAGCAAGCAAAACCCTGAATGTGGGTAATAAAGAGATTGATGTTACTAAGATCACGCCTGAATTGATTGCTGGGTTAAATGAATTAGGCGGTTCTGAAGCAAATGTGGCTTCTGGTTATCACGCGATTGAGTTCTTATTATGGGGACAAGATCTTAACGGTACTAAGAGTGGCGCTGGCGATCGTAAATTTACAGATTTTGTAAAAGGCGAAGCGTGTACTAACGGTAACTGTGATCGCCGTGCTGATTATTTAACGGCTTCTTCTCAACTGTTGATTAACGATCTGCAATGGATGGAAAAGCAGTGGTCAGCAACAGATGCGAAGAACTACCGTAGTGAACTACTAGCAGAATCAGCAGATAACGGTTTGCGTAAAATGCTATTTGGTATGGGCTCTCTTTCATTAGGTGAGCTTGCTGGTGAGCGTATGAAGGTGGCATTAGAAGCCAATTCAACGGAAGACGAGCACGATTGTTTTTCAGATAACACCCATAACTCGCATTACTACAATGAGCAAGGTATCTATAACGTTTACACGGGTACTTACACCCGTACTAATGGTGAAGTGTTAACAGGTCCAAGTATTAATGACCTAGTGGCAGCGAAAGATAAGAAAGCCGCGGCTGAAATTAAAGCTGAATTTGATAAAACTCGCGCTCAACTCCAAACACTGGTTGATTCAGCTGAAAAAGATAACCAACACTTTGATCAACTTATTGCTACAGATAATAAAGCCGGCCATGCGTTGGTGAATAAATCTATTATGGCGTTAGTGCAGCAAACGGCTGAAATTGAAAAAGCGGCAAGTATTATTGGGGTAAGTAACCTAAATCCTGATACAGCAGATCATCAGTTCTAAACGACTTACTGCTCAACAAAAATATAAAGAATAAGTCGCCAGCAGTTAGGGCGACTTTATTCGTATTTTAATAATAAGAATCTATGAGTGTGAGTATGAAGTATTTAGCAACGATATTGATGTCGTTAGGGTTACTGCCTGTTATCGCGTCGGCAGAATCATCTCTTCCTGATACAAAACCAAAGTATACCCAAGAGCAACTGGCAAAAATTAAATCTGGCGGTGATACCACCACGCCAAAAACAGGTGCCAATGCCTTTTCTTTGCCTTCAAGTAATTTGCCAATGTCTAAGCGATTAGATTTCAGTGTTGGTAACAGTTTTTTTCGTAATCCTTGGGTACAAGCCCCTGCAACAACCGATGCCCGTGATGGTTTAGGGCCGTTATTTAATACCAACGGTTGTCAGAATTGCCACATTAAGGATGGGCGCGGTCATCCACCTGAAAAAGGCGATATTAATGCTGTCTCTATGCTGGTGCGTTTAAGTATTCCAGCACTAACAGATGCCCAGAAAAAACAGTTGATTAAAACTGGCACAATTCCAGAGCCGACTTATGGCGGCCAATTACAAGATTTTGCCTTGCCTGAAGCTAAACCAGAAGGGCAAATAGCATTAACCTACACTGATGTACCTGTGACGTTTTCTGACGGTGAGGTGATAACCCTACGTAAGCCTAATTTAACTATTACGGATCTCAATTATGGCCCAATGGTGGAAGATGTAATGTTATCTGCACGTATTGCGCCACCAATGATCGGATTGGGTTTGTTGGAGCATATCCCAGAGGCGACATTGAAGTCTTTTGTTACTGCACAAGCCGATGAAGGCAGAGGCGTAAGCGGAAAATTAAACCAAGTGTGGGATGTGCAAGCGAATAAAACGGTGATTGGACGCTTTGGTTGGAAAGCGGGGCAACCCACTTTAATGCAACAAAATGCTGCTGCGTTTAATGGTGATTTAGGCTTAACCAGTGCGTTATTTGAACAAGAAAACTGTAGCGATAAACAGTCAATTTGCCAAGAACTGCCTAATGGCGGAAAACATGAAGTCACAGACAAAGTGCTCAAGTTTGTTGAATTTTATTCGCAGCATTTAGCGGTACCTGCGCGTCGAAATATTACTGATCCTCAAGTTATGAAAGGCGAAAAGTTGTTTGCTGATATTGGCTGTGAAAGTTGTCACCGCACGAATATTAAAACGGCTACTGTCCCTGATCTTCCAGCGTTATCTGAACAAACTATCAACCCTTACACCGATTTATTGCTACACGATATGGGTGAAGGGTTAGCAGATAATCGTCCGGAGTTTTTAGCGAATGGGCAAGAATGGCGAACACCGCCGTTATGGGGATTAGGTTATACCGAGGAAGTGAACGGACACACTAACTTTTTACATGATGGGCGTGCTAGAACAGTTATGGAAGCGGTGTTATGGCATGGCGGTGAAGCACAAATGAGCCGCGATAAAGTGTTGCAACTGCCGTTATCTGATCGCCAAGCATTAGTCGCGTTTTTAAATTCACTGTAAAAGGAGCGGTATTGTAATGAAGAAGTATACAAGCCAATCTCAGATTATTCTTACCGTTTGTACAGTGGCGTTAAGTATTATGACCACAGGCTGTAGTGACGATAGTACTGATGATAGTACTGACGTTTCACAATCAGAGCCTAAATCAACGCCACTGATTGAAAATGTAAAACCTACGGAGACGTTAGGTTTTAATCTTACGCCTGTTTATGAACTGTCATTGGATGCCGCAACAAAGTATCAGCAATCGACCCGTTTACTGCATGCTAGTGTGAATCATATTTGTACTCAGTACAGTGATGCATCTGTAAAAGCGGCGCAAGAGGCATGGTTAACAACCATGCAAAACTGGATGGCATTACAAGGCCGAGAAAAAGGCAGTGAAGAAGCTTTAGCGTTAAGCTGGCAAGTGCAATTTTGGCCTGACAAAAAGAACACCACAGGTAGAAAGCTTAAACAGTTATTACAGTCAGAAAAAACATTTAGTAGCCAAGACATTGCTGATCAAAGTGTGGTTGTGCAAGGTTTAGGTGCTGCTGAGTGGTTTTTATTTCAAGAGCAAAAGCAGTTATCTCAGGCTAATTATTGTCAGTTAGCCGATGCAATAACAGGGCATATGGTACAAACCGCTTCAGCTTTAGTCTCAGAGTGGAAACATAACCCATGGCAAACATTACCACCGCCATTAGCCTTGGGTGAATATTTAGGCGCACTCAATAACCAGCTTGATTACACCCTTAAAAAACTGACGCGTCCAATGGGTAAACCGGGTAAGCCAAAACCCTATCAAGCGGAAGCGTGGCGTTCACAAACATCAATGGTGAGTTTAAAAGCGAGTGTTGAAGCATTACACCAGTTATATTTAGCCAATGGTAAAGGTCTACATGCTTTATTGATTAATGAAGGACATGAGATCACCGCAAATCGTATTAATCAGCGCTTTGAACTGTTGTTAGCCGATTGGCCTCAAGAAAAGAGCATGGGAGCATTACTCAAAACAAAAGCTGGATACCGTGAATTAATTAATGTGTTTAATGGGCTGGAATATATTCAGTTAGCGTTACACGATGATGTTGCGGCAGAGCTAGGTATTGTGATGGGGTTTAATGCAACCGATGGCGACTAATTTATCGAGGCGTAAATTATTACGTTATGCGCTTTCATCAGCGAGTGCTTTACCGTTTATGTCGTTAACAGGCTGTGATGCCAGCGCGAGACATGGTGTTTCAGTACAATCACACAGTCAGCCCAAACTGATTGGTTGTAGTCGAACCGCAGCAGGGAAATTTGCAGCTATTGTGGCTGATTTATCAGGAAATCCACTGCTGAAAATTATGCTACCTGCACGAGGTCATGGTATTGCGTTGCAACGTAATGGCTCATTAACCGCGGTGTTTTCTCGCCGTCCTGGGCAATATGTTCAAGTGTTTGATCATAAATCAGGTACAGAGTGGGGCTTACGAGCAGCAGATCCTAATCGTTACTTTTACGGCCACGGTGTTTTTTCTGATGATGGTCAGTATTTGTATACAACGGAAGGAGAATCCGCAACCAGTCGCGGTATTATTGGGGTCTATGAGGTTAGGCAAGGTTTACCTAAAGTGGCTGAGTTTAGCGATTTTGGTATTGGTCCTCATGAGGTGATTTGGGCTGATAATAATACCTTAGCGGTGGGGGTTGGAGGGGTGCATACCCAAGGAAGAACACCGTTAAACCTTGATTCAATGCAGCCTGCATTAGTGTATGTAGATAAGCACCGAGGTGAGATTGTTGATCAAGCTGAACTTGCAGATAAGCGTCTTAGTATTCGCCACCTTAGCTTAATGGATAATGGCGGTATAGCTTGCGGTCAACAGTATCGTGGTGAGCCTGAACAGGCCGCACCGCTGGTGGCAACGCATCAACGGGGTCAGGCATTGCACTCTTTATTGGCGGAAGATGAACAATGGTTGAGGTTTAATCATTACATTGCCAGTATTGGTTCGATTGATGGCTATTTATTAGCAACCTCACCAAGAGGGAATTGTTACGGTATTTGGGATCAATCAACGCGAGAGTTAGTTGAGGTGAAGCCTTTGGTTGATGCTTCTGGCGTTGCAATGCTAGATAACCATTGGGTTGTTGGCTCAGGCGCAGGGAAAATACTCAGTATTGATACCCATTTTAAAAAGACGTCAAAACAAAGTGCGATTATGTGGGATAACCATTGGGCACTGTCTGCTGTCTAATCACAGTATTTTCTACGGTTAAAACTTAAATGCTGTTTCTTCTTATTATTAAGAAACAGCATTGTTTTTTGCAATATGCAAACATTATTGCTAATAATTCCCCGTTTCCTTTCTATTCTTGTAGATATATTTCACTTTAACTAAATTGCGTCTACATTTAATTCTCTAAATACTATTATTAGTAATAGCGAAGTAGTGCTTGGGGACTTCTATGACTATTTGTAAGTATTGGTATTTCACCTCTGTATTATGCTTATTTTCTATTAATCTTGCTGCTTCATCCGACTTATCATCTCACTCTACAACAGAAAATAAAACGCTTGTAATAAAAGATAAGCAAATTATTACGTCTGAATTAATACATTCATCAGGTGAAGAAATATTTAGCAATAATCATACCGTTAGTCAGCAATATCAAATAGCGAAAGGCTGGAAAACAGATATTGCTAATAATGTACAAGGTATTCAGTATCTTGATAAATTGGCTGAGTTGTATTTTACGATTGGATATAGTCAAGTGTGGCAAGATCAAATTGCTATGGCTGAATTTGAAGATCAACTTTATTTATTGTCATTAACAAAAGTTTCTCCTGATTTAACCCGTCGTTATCATAATTTAAAACGTTATCGAAAGAGTGATGATTGGCGCTATTACGATGTGTTGGCAACTGATACATTATTTGCATATATGGGTTTTATTGAAGCGGTACAGAAAAAAGGAAACTTATGGTTATTTGGTGATATACCTCCCACAATACTGCCATTACCTTCTGATGGGTTTATAGACAAATTATTAACAAGCCATGAACAACAACGTTTACGTAACTTTATTGCTAGGTTAAAACCATTCGATAATGAATATACAGAGCTTGTTACTGCGTTAAATAAACTTAACGAGATAAAAGATACTCGATGGCCTGTCTTTTTATTTAAAGGCAATATTCACCCAGGACAGTATGTTAACAATATTGAGGGTGTTGTCACTGTGCTGGAAACATTAGGCGATATGACGGCATTAGAAGCGAAGAAAGTACGTACTCAAAAAAGAAAATATTTAACAGGCCCTGTTTTGCTCGCAGTAAAGCGTTTTCAACAGCGACACGGTTTAAAGAGTGATGGCGTAATAGGCGCCCACACCCAACAATGGTTAGCATTAAATATCAAAGAGCGTATTCGGCTATTGGCACTAAATGCACAACGTATGCGATTATGGTCGGTCAAGCCAGACACTGGCATTGTGGTGAATATTCCCAGTTATCATATGGACTTATGGCTTGGCGGTGAAAGGGTACTGGGAAGTAAAGTCATTGTTGGACGCCCATCAAGACAAACGCCTATGATTGATTCTGATATTCAATCGGTTGTCTTTAATCCCTATTGGAATGTCCCACATTCTATTATGAAAAAAGATATTATGCCGAAGGTGAGAATAAATCGAAATTACTTGTCTAGCAATAATTATGAAGTGCTAAAAGGATGGGAGAATGCACAAAAAATAGCTATTAATTCAATTCCATATAATTTGTTATCACCGAATCGTTTTCCCTATCGTTTAAGACAAAAGCCAGGAAAGAAAAACGCATTAGGAGTATTTAAATTTAATTTCCCGAATAGCCAAGCTATTTATTTACATGATACCGCTTCGCGATTTTTATTTGAAAAGCATGACCGTGCATTAAGTTCTGGTTGTATTCGAGTTGAACAGGCAAAAAATTTAGCAAAGATACTATTAGAATATTCAGGAAGTAGTGAAGAACGTTTTAATCATTTATCTGAAAGTAAAAAAACGCGCACGATAGTGTTAGGTGATAGTAAAAATGTACCTGTAGATTTAATTTATCAGACTGCGTGGGTCGATGAGTTAGGCTTAGTGAATTATCGTAGTGACATATATCAGTATGACCGCGATCAAGGAAATAATAGTTCGTTAATTTCTGCTTACAATTACTGAACTAGATAACCCCATGAAAATAAATAGTAGTTCTTTCGCCATTAAAAATATGTGACATGGCTCTTTGACTACTTTATTAATGATGGATATCGTGCTGGAAAAAGCGGGTGGTATACGCCTTGCATTATTCCAATAAATAGCACGTTTTTTTATCATGAGTTGGTATGTCAGAAATTAATATTAATCGCCGTAAATTCCTTGCTCTCGGCGGAGCGGTTGTCGGTTCTTGTTTATTACCTAATATAGCAATTGCCAGCCCATTTAAAGCTTCCGATCCTCGTGATCTATTGATTCGTAATCTTCATACAGGTGAAGAGTTAGAAACAAAGTATTTTAATGGGAAAACGTATGTCGGCTCTGCGGTAAGACAAATTGATCATCTGTGTCGTGATTTTAGGCAAAATGAAGTGGCTCGCATTGATCGTCGTTTATATGATGCAATCTCACAAATTCAGACATATTTAGGCCATGAAGGTTATGCTCAACTTATTTCGGGCTATCGTTCGCCAAAAACCAACAAAATGTTGGCAAAACGCAGCGGTGGCGTGGCGAAAAAGAGTTATCACATGAAGGCACAAGCTATCGATTTTAACCTTGAAGGTGTTCCATTATCAAAAGTTCGCCAAGCGGCAATGGATCTGAAAATTGGTGGTGTGGGTTATTACCCTGGAAGCCAGTTTGTGCATATTGACACAGGTCCGGTACGTAACTGGCGCGGTTAATTAGATGCTATAAATCGTCGCTATATTTTTATAAATAATCGTGGCATTCTTTCGGCTTATGTTTATGGCTAGGATGTTAAGCGAGTATGAGTCTTAAGTATCAAATTGTTCCTGTTACACCGTTTCAGCAAAATTGCTCAATTATTTGGTGTGATGAAACAAACCAAGCGGCGATTGTTGATCCTGGTGGTGACATTGAACAATTAACCAAGGTGGTTGACGAACTAGGGTTAACGGTTACTCAACTTATTTTAACCCATGGTCACCTTGATCATGTTGGAGGTACAGCGCCTTTATCTCAGTCTTTAAATGTGCCGGTTATTGGCCCACATAAAGATGATGAGTTTTGGCTACAAGGCCTACCGCGTCAAAGTGAAATGTTTGGCTTTCCGATGACGGAAGCATTTGAGCCAACGCAATGGTTAAACGATGGTGATGAAATTCATGTCGGTAATCAAACTTTGCAAGTTCTCCATACCCCAGGACATACACCTGGACATGTGATTTTATTTAGTAATGACGCTAATGTTGCATTTGTTGGCGATGTGCTATTTAAAGGGGGAATTGGTCGAACTGATTTTCCTCGTGGTGATCATCCAACATTGATCAACGCGATTAAAACTAAGCTGTGGCCATTAGGTGATGATGTGACTTTTGTACCGGGTCATGGTCCATTATCGACATTTGGTCATGAGCGAGCAACAAACCCATTTGTTGCTGATGAAATGCCATTATATTAATGCGATTTTCTATTCTATAAAGTGAGGCGCTAGCCTCACTTTCTTCTATTTGCTACATATCTTCAGTTTGCGCTCCGTCACATTTTTACGTCAATTTCACCTGAATTAGGAATTATTCCTAGTTATTTTAGGTCGCCTTCTCATGCCTCAACGGTTAGGCATCGATAAAATCCTTGGCAATGATCATCTATCCATTTTTATTGGTATATCCCAATTTAATCACACGTTTTTGAATGATGGTGATCCCTGCACTGTGAATGTTAATGGTAATAACAGTACTCCGATTGGGCGTATTGATCATAAAAACATCCATAGCATCGATTTTTCAGTGACTATCTGAGGATTTCACATGTTAAAACTGCTTACACAGGTAAGAAAACCAACGCTTGATTTACCTTTAGCTGTTCGTAAGAAAATGTGGCTTGCGCCATTCTTACGTTCATACCTCGTAGTATTTGTTAGCTACATGGTAATGTATTTCATCCGTAAGAATTTCAATATTGCGCAAAACGACCTGATCTCTGATTACGGTATGAGTATGACGCAACTAGGTACCATTGGTCTTGGTTTCTCTATTACTTATGGCATCGGTAAAACAGCATTAAACTACTGGTGTGATGGTAAAAACTCGAAAAATATTTTGCCATTGGGCTTATTATTGTCTGGTTTATGTATGCTGGGCTTTGGTTTAGTCATGGGGCCATCAATGGGCTCGTTTTACATGATGATTGGCCTGTATGCATTATCGGGTTTATTCCAAAGTGTGGGTGGCTCTAACTCGTACTCCACTATTTCAAAATGGACCAGTAAAAAGAACCGCGGTACGTTCCTTGGTATGTGGAATATTTCGCACAACATCGGTGGTGCGGGTGCCGCAGGTGTTGCACTATTTGGTGCAAACTACTTCTTTAATGGTAATGTTGCGGGTATGTTTATCGTACCGTCAATTATTGCAATTGTTGTTGCGTTAATTGGTTTTAGCATGGGTAACGACAGCCCTGAATCTTATGGTTTAGGTACCGCAGAGGAGCTATTTGAAGAGCCAATTTCTGAAGAAGATAAAGCGGTTAACGAAAACCAGATGAGCAAGCTGGAAATCTTCAAAACCTATGTGCTGTACAACAAGGTTATTTGGCTACTATGTTTTGCTAATGTATTTCTTTACGTGGTACGCATTGGTATCGACCAGTGGTCAACGGTATACGGTTACGAAATACTTGGCTTTGATAAAGAAACCGCTATTTCTGGTTTCACCATGTTCGAAACGGGCGCATTGATCGGCACATGTTTATGGGGTTTCTTCTCTGACTTAATCAATGGTCGTCGTGGCTTAGTTGCGTGTATTGCGCTTATTGGTGTGATTGCAACATTAGGTTTCTACCAACATGCGGATACAATTTTTGCTTACAGAGCATCATTATTTGCACTTGGTTTCTTAGTCTTTGGTCCACAGCTTCTTATTGGTGTTGCGGCAGTTGGCTTTGTTCCTAAGCAAGGTATCGCGGTTGCCGATGGTATTAAAGGTACGTTTGCTTACCTAATCGGTGATAGCTTTGCGAAATTAGGTTTAGGTATGATCGCTGATGGTACGCCTATTTTCGGTCAAACAGGATGGGCGGGTACATTCGTTGCGCTAGATACGGCTGCAGTCATTTGTTGTGTGATCATGGCAATTGTTGCTGTCCTTGAAGAGCGTAAGATTTACCGTGAAAAGAAAGAAAACCAGCAATTAGCAACTAACTAATTAGCAGCTAATGTTTTAGAAAAGCGCTTTGATCACCAAAGCGCTTTTTTGTATCCATGTATTTATGAATGCCAATAGGGAATAAATCTCAAGTAAAGCACTTGCTCACAGTAATATGAAAGGGTAGTTTATGGCGTTTTTCTCTATAGGTATTCAGGTAATGATCAAAATTGCTTTGGTTGATGACCACGTTATTGTGCGTTCTGGCTTTGCTCAGCTATTAGCTTTAGAGCCTGATATGGAGGTTGTTGGACAGTTCAGCTCTGCTGCAGAAGCGCGAGTAGGTTTACCTGGTTTAGATGCTACGGTATGTATTTTAGATATTTCTATGCCTAACGAAAGTGGTTTAACGTTACTTGAAGATCTTCCATCAGGTATTGCCAGTATTATGCTGAGTGTTCATGACTCTGCAACGGTAGTAGAAAAAGCATTAAGTTTCGGCGCTAAAGGTTTTTTAAGTAAACGTTGTAGCCCTGATGAATTAGTTCAAGCAGTGAGAACAGCAGCGCAAGGCGGTTGTTATTTAACTCCTGATATCGCGATTAATTTAGTCTCACCTAATTGTAATAAACAAGCATTAGGAACATTGACGAAACGTGAGCATCAAATTAGTGAATTACTCGCAACAGGGCTTGATGTTAAAGCCGTCGCGGTAAAATTGGGTTTAAGCCATAAAACGGTACATGTTCACCGTGCTAATGCGATGGATAAATTGGACGTAAAAAATAACGTTGAGCTTGCTAAGTTCTTTAGCGGGGATGTTATCTAGTGCGTAGCTTTAGCCTAACATCACTTTGTGTTTGGTTATTTGTTTGCTGTAGTTGGTTCTGCTTATGGGGTATTTCATATTACTTCATTATGGATCCTATTCTCGCAACGGTGTTTTTTCCTTTTGCACTTAGGCTTGGTTTAACTCTTCATAGCTCTAAAAAGTATTGGCTTGCGATTTATAGCGCGGAATGGTGCGGGTTACTGTTACTGGCATTATCTTTGCCGCAATATAGTTGGCTGGCTTTATTTATTGCCAGTGTCTTATCGATACCTGTTACCTTACTTGCGCGGCGTTACTATAAAGGTGTGCAGTGGCGTTTACTTACTGTTATGGCGATTGCGATAACAACGTTAGCACTGATCAATATGCTGGTATTGAATGGGGTGCACTTGTTTGACCTTTTCAATACTCGCCGACTCGGTTTTATTTTCCTTATTAGTATGACGAGCGGCTTAATGTTGGTACCGAGCTGTTATTTGATTTGGAATTATTTGTTTCAAAAGGAGTGGATACCATTAACTGTCGATGTGGTTTCTCGTCCGGTTGAATTTCGTAGCCAGCATCTGTTCTTTTTCTGCCTATTATTCATTGCCAACATCTTATTGCAGGTGCATTTACCTGAGCAATTGAGTTTGTTTGCGCCATTTTGTTTGGCAATTCCGATTATCGTATTAGCGTTTCGTTATGGTTGGGAAGGGGCATTACTGGGCACCTTACTTAATAGTATTGCTTTAATTGCCGTTCGTAGTGAAGTGAGTTCAATTGAAACCGTTGATTTGTTGTTGTCGTTATCAGCACAAAGTATCACCGGGATCTTGCTGGGGATTGGGATCCAACATCAGCGAGATTTAAATAAAAAACTGTCGAAACAATTAAAACGCAATTATTCCTTATCACGTCAGTTGGTTACGGCTGAAGAGTCTGTAAGACAAAATATCGCGCGAGAATTACATGACGAAATTGGACAAAATATTACCGCAATACGCACTCAAGCCAGTATTTTAAAACGTGTCGAAACATCACAGGCTGGTGAATCTTGTGCCTCTTCGATAGAGCAATTATCGCTAAATATTTATGACACAACAAAAGGCTTATTGTCGCAATTACGACCAAAAACACTGGATGATTTAGGCTTAAAAGCAGCGATTGAACAAGTGATCAGAGATTTACACTTTGAAGCACAAGAGATTGATGTCGCAATGTCTTATCCAAAAGGTATTGATGATGTGATGTCAGATATGCTGCAAATCACGCTGTTTCGTGTCGCACAAGAAGCACTTAATAATATTGCAAAATATGCAAAGGCAACGGAAGTGCTGATCACATTGTCGGTTGATGACAATATCACGATGGAAATAGAAGATAACGGCGTGGGTTTTAAAACCAGTGATACATTGAAAGGCTTTGGTTTACGTGGGATGAAAGAGCGTATTGAAGCATTAGGCGGTCAGTGTGTTATTACCAGTCATACTCAGCCAAAAGCTGAATTACAGATGTACTATGACCATCCGCCTTTAGCTGGGACTAACATTCGTGTTGTACTGCCACAGCTTAGCTCTCTCTCATAGGTTTAGAACCTTTAGACGATAATAGAATTATGAATATAGACGCGACTCAAGACACGGCTCAACGTTATCGTTATTGGCGTATTCACATTATGGTGAGTATGTATATTGGTTATGCTGCCTTTTATTTAACCCGTAAAAACTTCAGTTATGCCATGCCTGCAATTATTACTGATTTGGGGTGGGATAAAGCCGATATTGGCCTAATGGGCACATTATTTTATATCACTTACGGCTGCTCGAAATTCATCTCTGGGATTGTTAGTGATCGTTCTAATCCTCGTTACTTTATGGGTATTGGGCTGATTGCGACCGGTGTAATTAATATTCTATTTGGCTTATCTAGTTCGATTGTCGCGCTCAGCATATTATGGATATTAAATGCATGGTTTCAGGGCTGGGGATGGCCTGCCTGTTCCAAGTTATTAACAACGTGGTATTCACGCTCTGAGCGTGGCAGGTGGTGGTCTATCTGGAATACTGCACATAATATGGGGGGCGCAATGATCCCCATTATTGTTGGTTTCACTGTGCTCCATTTTGGCTGGCGTTACAGTTTCTATATTCCTGGCATCATTGCTGTGGTTATCGGTTTATTTCTTTGTTGGCGTTTACGCGATAAACCGACGTCAATGGGATTACCGAGTATTGGACACTGGCGCAAAGATCACTTAGAAATTGCCCATGAAAATACAGGCAAGGGCTTATCGCAAAAGCAGATCCTGTTTCGTTATGTACTGAATAATAAATATATTTGGCTATTAAGCCTTAGCTATATTCTGGTCTATATCGTTCGGACCGCGATTAACGACTGGGGTAATTTATACCTTACCGAACAATATGATTATAGCTTGATCACGGCTAATAGCGCGTTGTCATTATTTGAAATTGGTGGTTTTTTAGGCTCGCTGGTGGCTGGGTGGGGATCGGATAAAATATTCTCAGGCAATCGCGGGCCGATGATCTTATTGTTTTCAATCGGTATCTTTTTGTCTGTCGCCGCGCTGTGGTTAATTCCAATCTCGAGCTTTGTTTTACAGGCGGTGTGTTTATTTACGATTGGCTTTTTTGTATTTGGCCCTCAAATGCTTATTGGGATGGCGGCGGCTGAGTGTTCACATAAAGACTCTGTCGGTGCTGCAACCGGATTTGTAGGGCTATTTGCCTATATGGGCGCAGCACTTGCGGGTTACCCATTAGCGATAATTATGCAGCATTACCATTGGATGGGATTCTTTGTCGTTATTTCTGTAGCGGCTGCTGCGATAGGGTTATTGTTATTACCATTTTTAAGAGCGCAACATGGCGACGCTATTGGCGTATAGCGGCCGCTTTATAACGCCTTAATAGGCCAATAAAATCATTAATTGGCCTATCTAATGTGTCTTCAGAGATGAAGAAATCAAAGCCTAAGAACTCACGATTATATTTCATACGGTGTGCTAGCATCGCTCTTAAGCCTTTAAAGACATGACCATTTGGCGTTTGGTAAGGTTCATCATCAAATAACACATCTTCTATTGTGTTATTCGCAACGTCACTATTTTTAATGGCCATAACTAATAAAATACGCTGCTCAATAATAATGCGTGCGGCCAATCGAGGACTGATGCTGTTAATAAAATCATCATAATCGTTGAGTTTAATACCGATCCAAGGAACAGGCTGTTGCCAGCCTTGGTGGTTTATTTCAGCTTTACCTAATTGAGATATATTATTCCAAGTGGTTGACCAACCACCGTAACGACTATGATATTGGCAATGCATGAATGTAAGTGTGAACAGATATTTTGAGTCACAGATGTAACGAATAACGATAACGGCACTAACCCCAATAATAATAGTGGTAAAAATGGTTGTTTGCAGTGTCATATTAGGAATAAAAAAGGTAAGGCAGCTAGCACTAATCGACGCTGTAAAACAAAAAACAAACAGCATTACATTAGGGGTAATAGGGGCTGACTTTACATGATAGGTTTCCATTGTTTTACTCCAAATCAAATCATCAATTTATCTTACGTTATGGAAATGCGTAGCGATCGTTTTGATTACTCAAAATATTGCACATCAACGGCATGTTCATGATAGATGCCTACATGTTTTGTACTTATTAAGTATATATGAAGAATATAGAAGGAATTTTTTGCTTAAAATCATATTTATCGGTTGATATGTCGTCGTTTGCTGGCATTTCTCTGACATACTTGATATAAAACGCGCTTACTTTTTCCCGCTGGCATAGTGGTGACTGAAAGTAGTGCAACGGAGTAGGAAATTTAATGAGAATCTCTCACAAACGTAAAGTACAGCTAAAACTTCAAAAACAGACGCCTGTTTTTGCTGAATTAGCGACCAAAGCAGCGCCTAAAAAAGCAGCTAAACAAGCACCAAGTGTTGAAACAGTGAAAGCTGCACCAGCGGCAAAAGCTGTAGAAGCAAAAAAAGAAGTTAAACCGACACCTGCTAAAGCAACAACGGCAGTATCATTAACTCCTAAGCAGCAACAAGTGTTAGATATTGTTGTGAAAAATGCTGAAGGTTTAAACCCTAAAGGCATTGGCTTAGAAGCTGGCCAGGAAGATGCGAAAGCGGCTTCTTGGGCTACAGGTGCGTTAAAAAAATTGACCGAAGAAGGGTTAGTTGAGCGCATCCAATTGGCTGGCAACAAAGTTTTATACAAAGCACTTTAATCAGCCAATCCCGCTTCTTTTTAAGAAGCGGGGGTTTTTATTCTTATTTATATCCCCTCTAAAATATTTTCTTCTGCTAATATTAAGTTCTACTTTATTATTTATGCATCGTTCCGATTATTTATAATAATAATTATTTTAATGCTATAAATATAATAATGAATTAATATCCATAATTTATTAGATTACATTTAATATTTATTAGCTTACGTTTTATATAGCGTTTATTTGGATGTTAATTTCAAGGAGCTCGAAGCATTTGGAGTTAATGATCTATGACAATGATAAGTGCGAGAGAATTTTCAGATTGGTTGATTGATCGTTTTGCTGAAGATAATCAAGGCGTTTCTTTAACGCGGGAAGATATAAATATATTAACGGGTAGACAAAGTTTCTCGTTAGGGTTTGTTCATGATATTCACTATGAAGTGATGCGCCATAATATGGCTTTTGTAACTGATACTACACGTGAAATGTTCTATCTTGTTCCTATTGCAAAAAGGCCTTGGAAGGAACAACTAAATAGAAATTACGAGCGAGATTTATATTGTAATGTATTACCATTAAATAAATCTGGCTAATTTTATGTTGTTTAAATTAGTCAAACTTGCATAAAAAAGACATATAGCTGTTACGGTAGGAAATAAAAAAGAGGACATAATGTCCTCTTTTATTGCTCATCTTTTATATTATAAGACGGCAGCAATACCTTTACATAAAGGCATCATATTATCTTTTGTCATACCCGCAACACTAATACGGCCTGAACCAACAATATAAATAGCAAAATCATTTTTAAGTTGTGTAACTTGGTCTTTTGATAAACCAGAGAACGAGAACATACCGTTTTGGCGTTCAATGAAGCTAAAGTCGTTAGTGACACCTAACTCTTTTAATGTTGCTACAAATAGCGTACGCATTTCTTGGATACGATCACGCATATCAGCAACTTCTTGTTCCCATTCTGCACGCAGCTCAGCATTGTTTAGGATGGTTGTAACAATCGCAGCACCGTGAGCAGGTGGGTTAGAATAAATAACACGTGCGATAGATTTCACTTGGCTAAATGCTGTGGCTGCTTGCTCTGCAGTTTTACCAACAAGTGTAAATGCACCTACACGTTCATTGTATAAACCAAAGTTCTTAGAGAATGAACTTGCTACCAGTAATTCTGGCAGTTGATCTGCAAAGATGCGTAAACCTTGCGCATCTTCTTCTACACCGCGTGCAAAGCCTTGATAAGCAAAATCAAACATTGGTAGTAGTTTTTTCTCAATGCAGAGTTTTGCTAACACTTGCCATTGTTCTGTTGTTGGATCAATACCCGTTGGGTTATGACAGCAACCATGCAGAAGAACAATATCGCCTTCGCTAGCCTGGCTTAAATCAGCAATAGCCGCGTCAAAGTCAATATCACTTGTTTCAGCGTTATAGTAAGAGTATTGCTGTGTTTCAAGACCAGCAGCGCCAAAGACACCATGGTGGTTAGCCCAAGTAGGATTACTGATCCATACTTTTACATCACCCAATTGACGCTTAATAAATTCAGCGGCAACACGTAATGCACCAGTACCACCAGGTGCTTGAGCGGTTTGTGCGCGTTTTTCAGTGATGATTGTTGCATCGTTACCAAAAAGTAGCTCTTGAACCGCTAGGCCGTATTCAGGCGTACCAGGAATGCTTAAATATGACTTTGTTGTTTCTTTTTCAAGTAAAATAGCTTCTGCTTTTTTTACTGTGGCAAGGACAGGCGTATTACCTGTTTCATCTTTATAAATACCAACGCCTAGATTAATTTTTGTTGCGCGTGTATCTGCTTTGAATTCTTCTGTTAAACCTAAAATTGGGTCAGCAGGAGCTGCTGTAATTTTCTCAAACATATTTGGTCATCCGTGGCGTTAATAAATGGTAATGTCTATTTATACCCTTTGTCATAGAACCTTTACAAGAAAATGCAACAAATTAGTCATAATTTTTATTCATGAATTAAGTCTGACTTTTTTTTTCCTTAAATCGAGACAATGCACTGGTTGCTTCTGAGCGTTTAATCAGCTTAAAAATAAGGTCATTCTCTTTGTCAATACAATCAATTAGCTGTTGGCGTGAATGGTCAGATAGGAGTTTTTTAGTGTGCTGCAATGCTTCTTTAGGTAAAGCGATAAGTGCATTAGCACAGTGCACAGCGTGTTGTTCAGGTTGAATGGTTATTTGATTGATAAAACCAAGAGATAGCGCTTCTTCTACTGTCATTTCCTCGCCAAGCAGTAACATTGCTTTGGCTTTTCGTTCGCCGAGTAATTGCGGTAATAATAAGCTTGAACCAAATTCAGGGCATAATCCGAGCTTTACAAAGGGAAGAGTGAAGATTGTATTAGGAGTGGCAAAAATAAAGTCACAGTGTTGTAACAGTGTCATACCTATTCCAATAGCAGCACCAGAAACCGCAGCAATAATAGGCACAGGACAGTCAATCATAGCGAACATAAAGCGTTCAATAATCGCTCTATTTTTTTGTGTTTGAGTGCTATCTGCCTGTGCTAACTGAATAAAATCTTCAATATCATTACCACTGCAAAAAATATTAGCATTGCCTGTAATAATAACGACGGATATATCATCATTTTTTGCTCGTTCTAACTGTTGAGCAAGATCTTGATACATAGCAAGGCTAAGTGCATTTTTTGCGGAAGGGCGGTCAATAGAGAGCGTAAGAATATGATTTGATAAAGATGAAGTGATCATGTTGCCATCCTTGAACAATGAGTGATCTATCAAGGATGGCATATAACAGTCATTATTTGCTAATTTAGTATCAAAAGTAAGCAGTCGTCAGCAATAACGTCATTAAATAATCGTTGATTGATTACGGCCGTTATGTTTTGACTGATATAACGCATCATCACTGACTTTATATGCTTCAGTAAATGATAATGTGTCCGACACCGTACCCCCAATTGAAATTGTGACATCAATCCCATGGATTGGGTATACCTGAATAATATGTCGTATTTCTTCTGCCTTCAGCTCTAATTGCTCTTTTGTCATAACCGGGAAGCTTAAAATAAATTCTTCCCCGCCCCAACGTATAGCGATATCACTTTGGCGGATACATTGATTAACTCTTTCCGCGACAGTACGTATTACTTCATCGCCCATTTCATGACCATAGGTATCATTTATAGACTTAAAGTTATCAATATCAATAATTAACAAATAGAAGCTTTTTTGAGAAAGAAGCTTTTTCTCATAGTAATCACGTCGATAGAAATGCGTCATAAGATCGCGTTGTAACGAAAATTTTCTTCTTTTCAATCTTGAACGTAATAGCTGAATCATGAAGGTTAAAAATAATGCAGGCGTAAGCGATACTTTTAAAATAGCCAATAAGTTTACACCTACATAAAAGGGATCTTGGCTAGCACAAGGTAATAGTTCTTTTATGTTATAGCCATGCTTTGCTGGGTTTTCATAAAGCACCGTTTTGAATTCGTTATTGTAACTTTTAAGTGCTTCATGAAGTAAGTTACTTTTTATATCAATAGCCAGCAATGCATCTAACTTACGATTATTGTAGATAGGGTAGTATAATGATCTGATATTTTGGTTAGATCCTTCTTCTACATACCTTTCAGTCAATTTTAAATTACAGCCATAAAAATAGCGGTAAGTTTCACCAAGACCCTCTCGTTTAATAATTCGCTTTATTATATCGTTGTCATGATTATTTTTATAAAGTTCTAAATAAAGGGGTCTAGCGGGATCAAAATGGACATAGTCAGCAGGATTTTCAAAAACAGCAATCGTCCAGATGTTATTATCTGTAAGCTCATCGAGTTGAGAGCGAAGACGGTTTATTCCTGTTGATAATAATTTCACATCTGAAGGTTTTTTTACCCAAACGTCAACGTCATTGTAATCGTGTAACCCTTTTGGGATAAAGGTGGTGCTTGTATTGTTGTAATATGAACTAAAACGTCGACTTACAGAGTAAATAGAATTAATTTTTTCAAAATATTGCTCATGAAATTCGTCTAAATGATAGGCGTTGTAAGCGAAATATCCACCTGATATTCCTATGAATAAAAGAGAGAAAAGTTTAAGGCTACTGATTAAACTTTTGTTTTTATTTGTCAACTTACCAAACATTTGCAATATCAATACAAGAAATGAAGGATGGGATTTTATATCTTAAAAGTATAAATTCAATCATATTTGCCATCTCTTTGATGAGGATATTTTATTGTATCAACAAGTAAAATCTATCGAATTTTTTTTATTCATATTAGATGCAATTAAAGCACATTTATGGGTTTTGAGTAAGGTCATAGCGGTGTTTTTAATCCTATTGTAAAAATATCAAGACAGCTGACTGCTATTCTTATTTTCATGAGTTATGGATTCGAAAAGATAACTGCATCTTGGTTATCTTACCTTATTACCTATTCGACTATTGTTTCTGATATAAAAGATTATGGCAAAAAATTAGATACAGATTATTGGTTAGAAAGACAATAAATCGAAAAATATCAACGTGTAGCAAAGCCGCTCAAATACAATTAAGAGTGTTAGAATATGATAGTCATGATATCCGCTATATTGGTGTAAAAATAGGAGCGGATAAACTAAGCACTTCGAACGGACTCATTGACTTTCCAATCATTTTTGTAATAAGTGTTTATCTTTTCATTCTGAATATGATGATAGTTTTACACCCACAAGTTGGTTCATAATCTGTTCTGATTTAGATCATTTGAATGGACTGGTTGTCGTTAATCGTTATTTAAAAGACAAATTAAACCAGAGAAATATTTATTATTACTGGTTAATATATTTCTTATTATTGTGCTTGATCGCAGCGGGTATTATTGACTATTTCATTCTTAGCTGGGATTAAAAAGTTATTAGGATTAGGGTGTGAAAATAATGAATTTATTTCATATTATCAACCTATTATATCTCTTGATAAGAAGATTTAAGAGTATTATTACTCAAAACCTGTGCCGTTTAACAACCTAGACTTTAATGATTAACGTCGTTTAATGTCATTGTTAATCAGATTTCTTCAAAATGGATGATAAAAGAAAGGCTGCCAATAGGGCAGCCTTTTTGCGTTTTGCAATTCTAAACTAAATACGATTAGAAGTTTGCAGAGCGTGGAGTACGTGGGAATGGGATCACGTCACGTACGTTACCCATACCAGTTACGTAAGAGACTAGACGCTCAAAGCCTAGACCGAAACCAGCGTGTGGAACACTACCGTAACGACGTAGGTCGCGGTACCAACCCATGTGCTCAGGATCTAGACCCATCTCAATCATACGTGCATCTAGAATGTCTAGGCGCTCTTCACGTTGAGAACCACCGATGATTTCACCAATGCCAGGTGCCAATACGTCCATCGCTGCTACTGTCTTACCGTCGTCATTCAAACGCATGTAGAATGCTTTGATGTCTTTCGGGTAGTTCTTAACAATTACAGGTGCTTGGAAGTGTTCTTCTGCAAGGTAACGCTCGTGCTCAGAAGACATATCAATGCCCCACTCAACATCGAACTCGAATTTACGGCCAGAGTCTTGAAGGATCTTAATTGCATCAGTGTAATCAACTTGTGCAAAGTCAGATGTTACGAACTTCTCTAGGCGAGAAATTGCGTCTTTGTCGATACGTTGAGCAAAGAACTCAAGGTCGTCACGACGCTCTTCAAGTACCGCTTTGAATACGTACTTCAGCATGTCTTCAGCAAGTTTAGCTACATCGTCAAGTTCTGCGAATGCAACTTCAGGCTCAACCATCCAGAACTCAGCTAGGTGGCGGCTTGTGTTTGAGTTTTCAGCACGGAATGTTGGGCCGAAAGTGTAAACCTTGCTTAGTGCACACGCATATGCTTCAGCATTTAGCTGACCAGAGACTGTTAGGAAAGTTTCTTTACCAAAGAAATCTTTGTCAAAGTCTACTTCGCCTTTATCAGTCATTGGAATGTTAGCCATGTCTAGCGTAGATACACGGAACATTTCACCGGCACCTTCACAGTCAGATGCTGTGATAAGTGGTGCAGACATCCAGAAGAAGCCTTGCTCGTGGTAGAAACGGTGGATCGCTTGAGATAGACAGTTACGAACACGTGCAACAGCGCCGATCACGTTAGTACGTGGACGAAGATGTGCAACTTCACGTAAGTACTCAATTGAGTGACGAGTTTTAGCCATTGGGTAAGAATCTGCATCTTCAACCCAACCAACGACTTTCACGTTGGTTGCTGCTAGTTCAAAATCTTGACCTTTAGCAGGAGATGCTACGATTGTACCGGTAACCTCAACAGAGCAACCAGTTGTAAGCTTAAGTACTTCATCCTGGTAATTATTTAACTCATTAGGGACCACGGCCTGAATCGGGTCGAAACAAGAGCCGTCATAAATGGCAAGGAAAGAGATCCCAGCTTTGGAATCACGACGTGAGCGAACCCAACCGCGAACAGTAACTTCACTGTCTACCGCTAGTTTGCCGCTTAATACGTCTGTTACAGGCGCGTAAGTCATGTTTAAATCATTCTCCGTTTAGGCACTGACTTTGGAATTAAAGTATCTCGTGCTTAAAGATATTTATGTATTAGCAATATTACCTTTCTTACGACAAGCATCAAGTATTGATATCAATCAAATGATAAATTGATGAAAGAAATAGGCAATTTGAGGTGATAGTTGGTTAATTATCGGTCATTTGCAAGAAACCGCTTCGCTTTAGCGTTGTAAAACATTAAAGCGAAGCGGTTTTTTGATAAATGTTTTATAAATCAAGCAAAGTACAGAGCGATTAAGCGATGGCTAGATATTTGTGTGTTTGGATCGATAAACGCCAGTTACGTTGAATACATGTTTCAATACATAGTTCTGTTGCACGTGGCTTTTGACTGATAGGTTGAAGCGCAATCGTGACATCAGGTTTTAGCGTCACGCCATCAATGAGCGCATCAAGTTGTTCAATGTCTTTGCTAGTGCCGACAGGGTGCTTGATCTCGTTAGCGCGCGCGAGGGAAGAAGCTAAAACGGGCAACTTTGCTTTCATGTTAATTTTTGGCGATACCGTTACCCAAGTATTATCACTGGTTTGAATTTCAGATGTGCCACTGGTTTCGATCTGACAATTAAAGCCAGCATCTTCTAGTGCATGAGTTAAAGGACGAAGATCGTAAATACAAGGTTCACCGCCTGTAATAACAACATGTTTAGCCGTATATTTTTGATCTTGTAATAATTGCACTACACCATTAGCGTCAAGATTAGTCCAAAGTGGTGAGTCCCCAGTTTTAGCCATGATCTGCTCTAAGCTAACTAAATCTTGTGGCTCTGCTGTCCAAGTTTGTTTGGTGTCACACCATGAGCAGCCAACAGGGCAGACTTGTAATCGAACAAAAATTGCAGGCACGCCAGTAAATACACCTTCACCCTGAATTGTTTCGAATACTTCGTTAATTTTGTACACGTTGAACCTCTTATTTTCACGTCTATAACCATTCTAGTGTCAATGAAACATGATCATTATTAGAAAAGTTACTGCGTGAAATAAATCCGCTAATTAAAAAAAAGAGTAGGCAAAAAAGCCTTTTTTTCATTATCGCAGAAGCGAAACTCAATGTCTTTAGTCGTTGATAGTGATACTTGTCACGTACTGACGATAAGAGGCTTCACAATTACTTCGCAAAGTAAAAAAATTAGTTTCCGAAGGTTTTTAAGCTGATTTTTCTCAGGAGTATCGACATGTACGTCGCTCAGCCAGGCCATATCGATCATATAAAAAGAAATAATGCCGGCAGCGTATATAAACTAATTGATTTGTATGGGCCGATCTCGCGCATTGAATTGTCTAAACGCAGTCAACTTGCCCCCGCAAGTATTACTAAGATCACCCGTGAATTAATTGATGCGCATTTAATTAAAGAAACGCAATTTCAAGAACCGAGCAGCCGTGGACGACCTGCTATTGGGCTAGTTCCTGCCAATGAAGGGTGGCAATTTTTATCTATTCGTTTAGGTCGTGGTTATCTTACTATTGCTTTACATGCACTTGGCGGCGAAATTCTAGTAGAAGAACGTCAAGATATTGAGCAACTGCATCAAGAAGATGTGGTTAAAAAGTTATTAGCTGAAATAAACATTTTCTTTGCCAATCATGTTAGCGAACTAGACAGAATGACAGCGATTGCGGTGTCATTACCGGGGTTAGTTAATTCCAGTGAAGGTATGGTATTACAGATGCCACATTATAATGTGTCTAATTTACCCTTGGGTGAAATTATTCACAATGAAACTGGATTGCCTGTTTTTATCGGTAATGACACACGTTCATGGGCTTTAGCAGAAAAATTGTTCGGTAATTCTCGTGGTATTGCAAACTCCATTTTGATTTCTATTCATCATGGTGTGGGGGCGGGGATTGTCCTTGATGATAATGTGCTGCAAGGGAAAACCGGTAACGTGGGTGAGCTTGGGCATATTCAAATTAAGCCGTTTGGCAAACGTTGTTTTTGCGGTAATCATGGCTGCTTAGAAACCGTTGCGAGTTTACAGGCCATTTTAGAACAAGTGAAAACGCAGCTTAAAGCAGGACATGAATCTATGCTGAATCATATGCCTTTAACGATTGAATCAGTATGTGATGCGGCAGTAGAAGGTGACAGTTTAGCGCGACAAATTATTGTGGAGTTAGGTCATAATTTAGGGCAAGCCATTGCGATAATGGTTAACCTATTTAACCCTCAGCGCATTTTGATTGGTGGGGAGTTTAATCGTGCTAAATCGGTACTCTATCCTGCGATTATGGATCGTATTAGCTCGCAAACCTTACCTGTTTATTTCGATGGCTTAGAAATAGAAGAAAGCTGTTTTTACACTCAAGCGACGATGCCGGGAGCGGCTTTGGTTAAACAAGCGTTGTACGATGGACATTTATTGATGAAACTCGTCGACGGTTAATTATATTTGATTTAACTGATTGCTATAACTAATTGATACTACATGGATATTAGAATTTTTCTTTAATTTCCATGTAGCTTTCTCGAATATGTTCAATCAGTGCTTGAATCCGTTTAGCAGGTTTTCTGGTATACGGATAGACAGCATAAATCCCCACCACTTTACCCGCATGTGCCGAGAGCAATTCAACTAACTCACCGCGCTCTAATTCATCATGAACTAAGCAATTGGGTAGATAAGCGATACCATTACCTGCGAGGACATTTTTTTTCAACGCTATCGCATTGTCGGATGAAAAGTTTCCGCTGACTTTTTGAGTGTAAATTTTATTTTGTTTAATAAATTGCCAGTCAAAAGGGCCAGTACTTTGAGGGTTATAACCTAGACAATTATGGCTATTGAGATCTTTAGGTTTTTCTGGCTTGCCATAATGTTCAATGTAAGCGGGTGAGGCACATATTACCCAGCGAGAATTAAAAATATGACGAGCGATTAAGCTTGAATCTTCGAGATAACCGGTACGGATCACCAAATCGTAGTTATCAGCAACGAGATCGACAAAGTGATTGTTTAGCGACATATCAACCGAAAGACCGGGGTGTTTCTGACAAAAATCAGACACGGCTTTTGCTAATACTAATTCGCCTGAAATTGTCGGTACTGACATCCGAATTTTACCAGAGAGTGCTTCGCTGTAGCCCTTCACAGAGTCAAAAGCAGCTTGAGCAACATGGTTGATACTTTTAGCACGATGGTAAAGGACTTCACCGGGTTCTGTGAGTGTTAGCTTTCGTGTGGTGCGATATATAAGTTGTAAGCCTAATTCGGTTTCAAGTTTACTAATACGCTTGCTAACAACGGATTTAGTCACATTATTGAGTTCAGCAACCTTACTGAATGAGCCATGTTCAATAACTTGAGTGAATAAAACGAGATCATCGATAGCTGGCATTATTTATCCCACTTAAAGCCTAATAGGCGAAGGATTATATACTTAAAAAGATTAAATTCTAGATAAAAAAACGCAGCCCGAAGACTGCGTTATTCGTATTCCCGTAATGTGCTTAACCACTAGTATCCTACTAGTTTGCTATCACTATTGGTGATAAGTAAGCTTACATATCATCAATAATGATGTAGGTGGCAAAGACGGGCCCATGCACACCAACAACTTTGATCAGCTCGATATCTGCTGTCGAGCTCGGACCTGAAATAAAGTTAACACATGAAGGTACACGTTCACCGTTCATGGCTTTTTGATGCAGAATCTCAGTTGCTTGTGTTAAACGAGCAACGATTGAGCTTTTAGGTACAACGAATACAGAAGCTTCTGGTAATAGGCTTACTGCGCGACCCTGTGCTGGGTTGCTGTAAAGTACCATTGTGCCTGATTCTGCTAACGCTTGTTCAGCGAATACAACACCAACTTTTGCACGTTCAGCTACTGTGATGTTTGCTTCGTAACCCGCCGAGTGATCCCAAATGTAAACACCATGCTTATCGGCGCTCAAGTCTTTCGGGTCAATAATGTTAAGTAGACGAGTATCTGCGGTAAAGATGGTTTCACCAACAGGATCAATGTTTGTTTCGTCTTCGCTGCAATATTTGAAACAAACATTACGCAGTGCTTCTGCTAACTGTGCTTTGGTTGTCACAACAGCTTGTGCGCCTAAAGAAGACTGCGTGTATTCGATCAAGATATCTTTTAATTCATCTTGTGATTTATCAGCAAATACGTCTTTGTGACAGTTATATTTTAGGTTCGGACGCTCTACTGGGGTAGTAATACGCTCACGACCAAGTTGTTTAGCGATGTTGTTAAGGAAACTATCGCGATTATAAATGCGTTGCTCATTTTGAGATGACATACGGAAAGCTCCTTAATTATTTATTTTTGTTTTTAAACCAACTGCGGAATGACTCACCCGATGGGTTTGGTAAATCACGCGTCTGAGTCCATGCGTTTAGTAGACCAACTTTAAATGGTAATTGACCATTTTTAATCAGTTTACCTGCAACGATAGCACCGATCTTAACGGTTTTATCCCATAGTGCAGGGTGAGCATTCACAAAGCTAAATCCACTGACGGAAGCTCGCTCCATGGAATCTGTGATTTTCTCTTCACCCATGATTTGACGGTGTTTAAGTAGCAAATCAGACAATGGGATTTTCACCGGACATACGTCATGACAAGCACGACATAAGCTACAAGCATTGGGTAGATCTTTAAAATCTTCATAGCCGCCAAGTAGTGGCGAAAGTACCGCACCAATAGGGCCTGAATAGATTGAACCGTAAGATTGACCACCGATATGGCGGTATGCAGGGCACGTGTTAACACACGCTGCACAACGGATACAACGTAGGATAGAGCGGAATTGAGAACCAAGAATTTCAGAACGACCGTTATCTACAATCACCAAGTGGAACTCTTCAGGACCATCACAGTTACCGTCTTCACGAGGACCTGTAAGTGCTGTCACATAACCTGTTAGAGGTAGACCTACTGCACTTCGACATAGCAAACTCGCAACAATATCGAATTCTTCAAACGTAGGAACGATACGCTCCATACCCATTACCGCGATATGCGTTTTCGGTAGGCTGGTTGCAAGACGTGCGTTACCTTCATTGGTCACAAGGGTAACGGTGCCTGATTCTGCGATAGCAAAGTTACAGCCAGTAATACCGATCTCTGCTTCAAGGAAATCATGACGAATATGTTTACGAACAAAACGTGTCATTTCTTCTGGATCAGAAGAGCCTTCGTAACCGAGTTTCTTGTTGAAAACATCACGAATTTGAGTACGGTTTTTATGTAGTGCTGGTACAACGATGTGTGATGGCGCATCACAATCATCGACTTGAAGAATGTATTCGCCAAGATCGGTTTCAATCACTTCACAGTTATTACGCTGAATCACTTGGTTCATACCGATTTCTTCGGTCACCATGGATTTAGACTTAACCACTTTTTTCGCATTCTTTTGCTGGATAATTTTTTCGATGTAGTTAGTTGCATCTTCAGCTGTTGCTGCAAAGAATACATGACCACCGTTCTTTTCAACGTTATCGCTAAGTTGTTGTAGGTAGTAGTCTAGGTTTTCAAGCACATGGTTACGGATATCCATACCCATTTCGCGCCACTCTTCCCAGTTACCGAGTTTCTCCGCAGCAACAGCGCGATTTTTGAACATACGTTCTTGTGCATTAGCAACAGCGGCACGCATAGACTCGTCTTTCATTATTACATGAATACGATCTTTAAATTTTTGGTTGCTTGTTTTCATTGACATAATAATGACCTCTTAACGACTCATCAGCACATCAACAATGTGCATCACTTTGATTGGTTGACCTTCACGGCTAATACGACCACCAATATTTAATAAGCAGCTAATATCAGCGCCGATTAAGAAATCAGGCTCTGCTGCTTTAATGTGACGCACTTTTTCTGTCACCATCTCACCGGAGATTTCAGACATTTTCACAGAGAATGTACCGCCAAAACCACAACATGTTTCTTGGTTTTCGATAGGTAAAAGCTCAAGTCCTTCAACGTTGCTTAGAAGAAGTAGAGGTTCTTCACGTACGCCAAGTTTACGGATCAAGCTACAAGAAGGATGGTAAACACCTTTACCTTCAAGACGAGCACCGACGTTTTCAACACCTAGCTGACGTACAACAAATTGTGTTAGTTCGAACAGACGATCAGCGACTTTTTTCGCGCGCTCTGCCCATTCTGGTTCATCTGCTAAATACTCAGGGTACTTTTTAACCGCAGCCGCACAAGAACCGGCAGGGGTTACGATAGGGAAGTCATTGATCTCAAAAGCTTGGATCATACTTTTCATTGCCGGCTTACTTTTTTCAATGTAGCCACTATTTAATGCAGGCTGACCACAACAACCTTGACGTTCTGGGAAGATCACATCGCAGCCAAGTTGTTCTAGTAAACCTACTGTTTTTTTGGCAACTTCAGCTTTTACTGTATCGCCTAGGCAGGTGACAAAAAAGTTTACCTTCATTTTATTGCTCCAGTGGCGGGTTACCGCCTGATTGTTCATATTTGAGATTGGCTTACCCGAAAGCAAGCCAATCATTTATCTAATGTTATGTAGGGACAATTAGATAAAAATGCTGACACATGCTGCAATCACACCGTACAAAATCATAGGGATCACTGTACGCTTAATGATGTAGCCTTCTTTATTTGCAATACCAAGAATGGTCGATACCGCAATAATATTGTTAATACACACCATATTACCCATCGCACCACCAACAGATTGCATGGCTAAAATAGTGGTTTCAGGCAACCCAACATTGTGCGCGATACTCTGCTGAATTGCGCCAAAGGTTAGGTTTGAAACGGTTGCTGATCCTGAGAAAAAAGCACCAAGCGCACCTAAATAAGCGGCGCAGTATTGCCAGTTTTTACCCATTAGATCAGCAAAGGCATTACCCGTTGTCATAATGGGTGAGTGCTCTCCACCAATCATCATAAACTTCACCATAATTAACGCGCCTACTAGGGCGATAAACGGTGTTTTAATGCGTGATGCGGTATCACTAAATACTTGTTTTGTTTGCTGCATATTCATTTTTAGGAAAGGAATTGAAATAAGCACTACCACAAAAAACGGAATTAATGCTGGCACATAGAGTGTTTTATATGCCCAAGATGTATCTGTACCTAAAATATGACTAAGCTGAATGATTAACGCTTGGCTAAGATGTAAATCAGCAAAACCTACATTTAGATGTAACATCGGCGTTGCATCATTTAATAGGCCTTTGAGACTAAGTTGCTTAATACGGGTTACGATTAAAATAACAATCAGTAACAGTGTTGGCGCCATTGCTTTAAAAACAGTACCAAATGGTAATCTTGCTAATTTTTCTTTGTTATGAGCATCTGTCTGCTTTTCTAAACCAATATTGTAACGAGCAAAAATAATCGACAGCGTTAAGCCAATTGCGCCACCGATCAATGCTGGGAACTCGTAGTTCCACTGGGCTAGACATACATAAGGTATAGTACATGACCAAATGCTTAGTTGGATAAACACAAAGTTGCGTTTTATTTGTTGCCAGTTAACAACAAACTTAAGCGCAATGACGGGAATAACCACCGCTGCCGCTGTATGCATAATTGCTGATAGGCGACCGACATCAAGCAATTCTGCATCGGGAAGTCCTAAGTTGCCTAAACCAAACCATGTAGGTGTACCCACTGCACCAAAAGAGACTGGAACAGAATTCATAACCAGTGCTAGCATGGCTACACGTAATGGATTAAAACCAAGACCGACTAATATCGGCGCTGCAATTGCTGCCGGGGTACCAAACCCTGATGCGCCTTCAATCATAAAAGCGAATGCCCATCCAATAATCATCAACTGACCGACTTGGTTTTTACTGATGCCTTCTAACCATTGGCGAATCACATCTTCAGCACCAGATACGTTTAACGTACGATTTAATAAAATAGCACCTGCAATAATTGATATTGGCGTTATCGCGGATAATGCACCAGAAATGACGTTTGCGGCTAAAAGTTGGCTGTCTGTACCAAAATAGACAAGTTGTAAAAAACCAACGATGAGTGCCGTCACTGGTAATGCGATATGTGATGGTAACGCATTCTTTTTTGTCATCATCCAAATTAAAAGCAAAATAGGGATAACCGATATTGCAAGATTTAACATATTTCCCACCTAGGTTATTTCGTTGTTTCACGAAATTGTTTTGTTGTTATTTTTAATTATTTACTGAGTGACACGTAATAACTGAACGCATAACCGCAGTGGGGAGAGTATTTTAGGTTGGAAATAGATGATGACTATCTATTTTTTAATCCCAAAGGTGATGAAAAATAAAAGAAATGTGATGCTAGTTGACAGTTATGTATCAGCGGTTATTTTTATATTTATTTATAATCAATGGGTTGTGTGTTTCTGGAGAGAGTGTTTAATAATTGATTAGGTGAGTATTGGAAACAAACATTTTGCGATTCCAACCTAATAAAGATGCTAATTTTTTGAATAATAGATAAGTTTAGTAAAAAATAAAATAAGACTTATTTTCAAATGAAATCGTATTTGTTGTAATTAAACTACAAGTGCGATTTTATTTTTGTATAAGAATGGAAATATAAAACGACGTTATTTTGTTTATATTATAAATAAGGTTGTTTTTATATTTGAAATTGTAAATGAATGGTCAGGTTAAATATATATTGTCGAGGTGAAGTGAAAAATTATAAATGCAATGAGTCAATAAATGAATAGGGTTATAGAGCCTCTCAACGGTATTTCTAGCTATAAGGAATTTAGCGAGAGGCTGTAAGTAAGTCTTAGTATATGGCTTTACCTATACTGTTAAACAGTTGGCTCACACCTTGAGTAAAATGAAGTGGGGCATTTGAGACGGTGTAGCAAAGGCACCCTTCAGAAGTTTTTGGGCTGTGTCCTGAATGTGACTCATCAAGTAAGATAAAATCACCAGCAACATAGTGCCCGTTTTCATCTTCGAAATCCCCAGCAAGCAACAGCGTAAGTTCGTAGCCTTTATGAGTATGAGTCGGGATAGTACCGCCTTTGCCTATGTGCAATAAGCTGGATCTGACTTCACCTTCTTCAAAGGGTAATCGAGCACGACTAATTTTCCCTAAATTGCGCCAATTTAACTGATGAAATTTAGTGAATGCTCTCGGTAATGCATAGGTTATACCTTTACATTCAATAGTAAGGGACTCTGGCTCATGGTATGGCGTATTGTCATCACTACTCTCTGTAATGTCACTCAGCATGGCAGAAAAACATGCATCTACTTTAAGATCATGCTGTAAATCACGTTGTGCATCTTTTGCTTGCGCCCAAGAAGCATTGGCAATTTGAGGTGTTAATTGTGATTCTAACTGTTGGCAATGAGGGCAAAGTTCAATATGTGCTGCCACAGCCAGCGACATAGAAAGGGGTAATCTACCTTCTATGTGTTGCTCGAGTAATTGTTTATTGGGGTGATGTTTGATTAACGATATATTATTAGTAGGCATCGTCACTCTCCAAATGCGAACGCAGCTTTTGCAAGCCTAAGCGTAACCTTGATTTTACGGTCCCCACTGGGAGTCCTAACTGATCGGCAAGTTCTTGATGTGAACGCTGATTGAGATAAATTTCCTTCACTACAACTTGTTGATTTTTTGGTAATGTTGCTATTAATGTAACGAGCTCATCACTGAGCTGTTCGTTACTTGGATCATCAGATGTTGTGACGAGTCTCTGTTCAAAAATAGGCCAGATATCATCACTGTAATTATCTTCTTTTGTTGCTTGACGCTTACGTAGAATATCAAAGCATTGGTTACGCATTATTGTATAAACCCATGTTGATACTGCCCCTTTCTCAGGATGAAAAAGGTGTGCTTTACGCCAAACAGTAAGCATTGTTTCTTGAACAAGCTCCATCGCATTCGCATCATGCTTGAGGTGTTTTAAACCATAAGAGCGGATTTTTGGCGCAAAATGAGAAAATATAGCGGAAAAGGCCGTTTTATCACGGTCTGTTGCTACACTAACGAGTAATTGTTTTTGTTGCTCAATACTGATCTCATTCATTGTGGGTGTTCTCAACCTATAATGATGACTAGATTGAGAATTAGGGTATGTAATAATAGACATAATCTCAATGTGTATTGATATAAATAGTGAATAGTTACATAGTGATACGTCATTAATTTAGTTATGGATCATTTTTCTGCAAATTATCATCAATTACCGTGTGTAGAAAAGATAAGGCGGCAGTATGGTCGTTTCGGCTCATGAACCACTGCTTTTGGTTGACTTCTAAGGGTAAAATTTCAAGCCAGCGCTGACATACCCATGTCATGTCTTCAAAATTAGGGGCAGGGTAATAGCTTGCATGATCTGGATGTTCTTGGAAAAGTACTTTAAGGCTGTTTGCTATCTCAACATCGGTATAGTTAATATCAGTACTTTGCCAATTAGGGACGGAAGATATCCTGCCAAAGAAAAGATCGTCTTCATCACGCCAATGATCGTCAATAAGAAATAACTCAACGGCTTGAATTGTGATACTCAATACACCGTCTGGTAAGGAATCAAAATCAGTGATAACTACGCGTGTGCCAAAGTGGCAGATCGTATTATCGATTGACATGCACAAACCGAATCCATTTTTGTTTGTAGCTGCAATTTTTACCAGTTTGATATAACGAGGTTCAAAGATCCTTAATTTGCTGATCCCGCCTGGTAATAGATAAACATCTAGTGGAAACAGAGGTATTTGCATAATCTTAGCCCTAGCTGACGTACTCTCATCGATACTGTACTTAAATTATTATTATTTTTAGTACTGGCATCATGACCTAAAGTATAAGCAGACATAAATAAGATTTTTGTCTGCTTTATGATAAATCATGCGATATTTTCGCTAGAATTAATGACCGTTATATTGAACTTATAACTTTTTTAATTGCAGTCGTCAGTAGGGTTAGCTGTGAAGAGCTAATAATGAATGGCGGCATAATATAGACAAGTTTGCCAAAGGGGCGAACCCAAACGCCTTGTTGAACAAACTTCTCTTGAATACTTTTAATTTCAACAGGGTGATGCAGTTCAACCACACCGATTGCACCTAACCAACGGACAGATTTTACATTTTCAAGTTCTGCAATTACTGGCAGTTCCTGCGCTAATTGCTGCTCTATATTTTTGACTTGTTGTTGCCATTTATTTTCTGCTAATAAATCTAAACTGGCGTTTGCGACGGCACAAGCAAGGGGATTCCCCATAAATGTTGGTCCATGCATAAAGCATTGCGCTTCACCGCTGCATACGGTATCGGCGACATGCTTGGTGGTCAGCGTGGCTGACAAGGTCATATATCCACCCGTTAACGCTTTACCTAAGCACATAATATCAGGGCTTATTTCTGCGTGTTCACAGGCGAATAATTTACCTGTTCGACCAAATCCGACAGCAATCTCATCAGCAATAAGTAAAACATTGTATTGATCACAGAGCTCACGAATACGTTTTAAATACGTTGGATGATAAAAACGCATGCCACCTGCGCCTTGAACAATGGGTTCAATGATCACCGCAGCAAGATCTTGATGATGAAGACGCATTTTTTGTTCAAAGTCAGCGATGTCAGATTCATCCCAATTATCCCCAAATCCACATTCTGGCGATTTGGCAAAAATATGCTCAGGTAAAAAACCTTTATAAATGCGGTGCATGGAATTTGTTGGATCAGTCACAGACATTGCGGCAAAAGTATCACCATGATAGCCATGGCTAACCGTTAGAAATTTTGCACGAGATTCATTTTGTGCGTGCCAATATTGCAATGCCATTTTGAGAGCAACTTCAACGGCAACAGAGCCAGAATCGGCAAGAAACACTTTGTCTAAAGGATCTGGGGTGATGGAAATGAGTTTTTTACACAAATCAACGGCTGGCTGGTGGGTGATACCACCAAACATCACATGTGACATTTTATCAAGCTGCGCTTTTGCCGCTTCAGTTAAAACTGGGTGATTATAACCATGAATAGTCGACCACCATGATGACATACCATCGATTAACTGCGTACCATCTTCAAGGGTGAGATAAACGCCTTGGGCTGATGTAACAGGGTAGCAAGGTAGGGGAGTAACTGTTGATGTATAGGGATGCCAAACGTGTTCTTTATCAAAATCAACATCTATATTGTTTGTTTTTTGCACAGATGTAAACCTCTGTTATTATCCATAGTTGACAGTCTACGTGCTGTTAGTAGACTAGCCAAGTAGTAATAGTTCATAGAGTTATCATTTAATAGCTTTTTACTTAGTAAAAGTGAAACAAGACGTTAACAAATAGAGCTGTGAAACATAAGGTAAACATGAAGGATCGAGCAAGTCCTTGTGAGTCGTAAGATAACTATAATTGAGGTCAGACTGTGGAAGTACGTAATAATTGGACAGTAGAGGAAGTCCAAGCTTTATTCGATAAACCCTTTATGGATTTAGTCTTTGAAGCACAGCAAGTACATCGTCAATATCATCAGCCTAATCAAGTACAAGTCAGTACTTTGCTTTCGATTAAAACAGGCGCATGTCCTGAAGATTGTAAGTATTGCCCACAGAGTGCTCATTATCGTACCGATGTAGATAAGGAACGCTTATTGGAAGTTGAGCGTGTCCTAGACGCTGCAAATAAAGCAAAGCAATCAGGCGCAACCCGTTTCTGTATGGGAGCGGCTTGGAAGAACCCGAAAGAGCGCGACATGCCGTATCTACTCGATATGGTTAAAGGCGTAAAAGAAATGGGTTTAGAAACGTGTATGACGCTGGGTATGATCACCAGTGATCAAGCCGATACGCTTGCCGATGCTGGTTTAGATTATTACAACCATAACCTTGATACTTCCCCTGAATACTACGGCAATATTATCACCACACGTACTTATCAAGATCGACTTGATACGTTATCTCATGTTCGTGATGCTGGGATGAAAATTTGTTCAGGTGGGATCATTGGAATGGGTGAAAGCTCGCGTGATCGCGCCGGATTATTGGTTGAGCTAGCGAACCTGCCTGTTCACCCTGAAAGTGTACCGATTAATATGTTGGTAAAAGTGAAAGGGACACCGTTAGAAAGTGTTGATGATGTCGATCCTTTTGACTTTATACGTATTATTGCGGTTGCCCGTATTATTATGCCAATGTCAGCGGTACGTTTATCAGCTGGTCGTGAAGACATGAATGAGCAGATGCAAGCGCTTTGTTTCATGGCGGGTGCTAATTCTGTGTTCTATGGTTGCAAATTACTGACAACACCAAACCCAGGTGAAGATAAAGACATGCAGTTGTTTGCTAAGTTAGGGATTAACAGTGAGCAACAAGCAGCGAAACCTGATGAAGTTCAAGAACATGAATTATTAGGCAAAGTGGCACAACGTGTGGCATCTCGCCCGACTAAAGATGACATCTTTTACGATGCCTCTGTTTAGTCAACGCTTTCGCCATGCGTTAGCAGAACGAGATAAACAAAGGCTTTATCGTAGCCGTACCTGTTTATCTCGTAAGCTGGGTAATGAATCAGGACACATTTCTGCGGATCAACAATCATTTGTTAACTTTTCAAGTAATGATTATTTGGGATTAGCACAGTCATCTGAAATCATCGAAGCATGGCAGCAAGGGTTGAGCCTATATGGTGCTGGCAGTGGCGCATCACCCTTAGTGACAGGTTATCACTCTCCCCATGCAAATCTAGAAGCGCAATTATCGGAATGGCTCGGTTATGACAGGGCGTTACTTTTCAGTAGCGGATTTAGCGCAAATCAAGCTTTGCTTTTTACGCTATTACAAAAGCACGACAGTGTGTACCAAGATAAGTTGAATCATGCTTCATTGATGGAAGCGGGCATGTTATCACCAGCAATGATGAAGCGTTTTCCACACAATGATATTGATGCCCTAGATAGATTACTTGATAAACAAGTCCTCGAGCCTAACCAAGCACGAATGGTGATTACAGAAGGCGTATTTAGCATGGATGGTGATTGTTCACCGCTTAAAGCATTACGTCATGTTTGTGATAAACAAAAAAGTTGGTTAGTGGTTGATGATGCACATGGGTGTGGTGTACTTGGCGATGAAGGAAGAGGGAGTTGTGCAGCGAGCGGAATAAAAGCAGATATTTTAGTGATCACATTCGGTAAAGCGTTTGGGCTTCAAGGCGCTGCAATATTATGTGATAACGACACTGCTGAATATTTGATTCAGTTTGCACGACACTTTATTTACTCAACAGCAATGCCGCCAGCTCAAGCCTATGCATTAAGTAAAGCATGTGAAGTGATACAGCAACAACCTTGGCGACGAGAAAAATTAACAGCGTTAAGTGATTTGTTCACCCAGCACCTCGATGCTTCTATACCTTTGCAGTACACCATTACCCCTATAAAACCGATAGTTATTGGTAGTAGTGAACAAACTATCGCGATATCTGAGCAGTTAAAACAGCGTGGATTATGGGTAGGTGCAATTCGTCCTCCGACGGTTCCTCAAAATACAGCTCGTCTTCGCGTCACATTAACAGCGACACATAATGATAAAGATATTCGTCTGCTTGCTGCATCATTAAATGAGGTAATTAATGAGCAATATAATGGATAAATTTAATACGGCGTTAAATACCGAGCCAGCGATGCCAATAAATAAACAAGCGGTTGCATCGGCTTTTGGTAAAGCGGCAAAAAATTACGATAACGCCGCGGCATTTCAACGTAAAGTTGGGCATTTATTATTAGAGGAATTACCTCATCTTCATGCCGTAGGAAGCCATAAAAAAGCGATCGATGTAGGTTGTGGTACGGGCTATTTTAGTGCGGAATTGGTAAAGCTTGGCTTTAATGTGACGGCAGTTGATCTGTCTTTAGAAATGTTAGCGCAAGCCAAGCAACGCTGTAATAGTGATTGTGATTATCTATTGGCTGATGCTGAAAATTTGCCATTGGCAGACAATAGCTATGATATTGCTTTTAGTAGCTTGGCGTTACAGTGGTGTGATGACTTAGCTGTACCACTTCAAGAATTAAAGCGTATTGTTCGGCCGGGCGGTATGATCTTTTTCACAACGTTGGTTGATGGTTCGTTAAATGAGTTAAAAGATGCGTGGGCACAAGTTGATCAATATCAACATGTTAATGATTTTAAAACAGAAAATGAAATAAAAGTTGCGCTGGCGCAAACAGGAACACAGATAGATAAATTAGTATTCTCACCCATAGTCGTTCATTACCCATCAGCATTGGGGTTAATGAAAGATCTAAAAGGCATTGGCGCTACACATTTGCAACAAAAAAGGAAAAATGTGTTATTAGGTCGTAAAACATTGAACGCGTTAGAGCATGCCTATGATGCCTATCGTGATGAAAGCTATTTATTACCCGCCACGTATCAAGTTTGTTTTGGAGTTTTAATTAATGACTAATGCTTTTTTCCTTACTGGGACGGATACCGAAGTCGGTAAAACAGTCAGTAGTCGCGCTATTTTACAAGCGGCCAGTCAGCACAATATTCAAATGGCAGGTTACAAGCCTATCGCTTCAGGCAGTGAAGAAACAGCCGAAGGACTTCGCAATTCAGATGCTTTATTTATACAACAAGCATCGCCGGTTGAGCTTACTTATCAAGAAGTGAACCCTTATACGTTTAAAGATCCGGTCTCGCCGCATTTGGCTGCAGAAAGAGAAGGTAAAACCATTGATTTTGATGTGCTTTCACAGGGCTTAGCACACCTTAAAGCGAAATCTGATGTGGTATTAGTGGAAGGAGCGGGGGGGTGGCGTGTGCCCGTTACACGTACCGATTTCTTGTCTACATGGGTTAAACAAGAAAAGTTACCTGTCATTTTAGTGGTAGGCATTAAATTAGGGTGTTTAAGCCACGCCATGCTTACGGCTGAAGCTATTGAAGCTGATGGTTTAGAGCTGGTTGGCTGGGTTGCTAATCGGGTTAACCCTGGAGTTGAAAATTACGCAGAAATGATAAAAATGCTAGAGCTTAATTTACCGGGTGTGAAATTAGGGGAAATTCCTTATATGCCAGGTATTAATAGGCGTGATTTATCATCGTATATTCAATTAGAAAAGCTTGGGTTATAGCGTTTAATCATCGTTTTTTATACACAGAATAAGATAAAGGCACTCATTGAGTGCCTTTATCTTTATAACTGACCGCGGTATTACACAATTAATTATCTTGGTTAAGGCCAATGAGTAATTCTTGTGTTTCTGTTGCTGATGATTTTGATACCTGATCAATACCCAGCTCTTTATGTGCTTCTTCTAAAGACATGCCAAGGTGACAACGTAAAATATCAACGGCAACTTGGTAATTCTCTTTACTAGCCATGAATCCTCCCTGGTTCAACATTTTGTCTAATATAAACACAGCCACAATAGTAGAGAATGTTTTCTGAGGCAATAAGACTAAAGTCTAACAAGTAAGATAGTGCACATTTATTGTTCATAACTTATTGATATTATGTAGTTAATGATCATGGTGAATATGATATTAATTTTATATTAATGAGGGATAAGAGGATTAAAGAACGTCATAGATTGAGGATATTAAAAAAATAAAGCAAAACCTTTGTCTGTGTTCGCTATTGATAAATTGCCACTTTGAACATATATAAAGAATTAGTAACAATTAAACTCTTTAAATCATACGTATATTCATTGAATATAGTGTTAAGTTACAGACTTTGTTTACTATAGAGTCAGTATTAAGAGATAGCATCGATTCTACTGATAACGGTAGGAATTGAAATAATTTCTAAGTGGAGAATATTAGAAATATGAAGCGTATTGCATTGTTTTTATTAACAAACTTAGCAGTAATGCTGGTGTTCAGTGTTGTATTGAACATTGTTTATGCTGTAACAGGGATGCAACCCGGTAGCCTTTCTGGTTTGCTAGTTATGGCTGCACTATTTGGTTTTGGTGGTTCATTGGTTTCTTTGATGATGTCAAAGTCAATGGCCCTTCGTTCTGTTGGTGGTGTGGTTATCGAAAGCCCACGTAACGAAACAGAACACTGGTTGATGGAAACAGTATCTCGCCAAGCACAACAGGCGGGTATTGGTATGCCAACAGTCGCGATTTATGATTCGCCAGATATTAACGCATTTGCAACAGGTGCGAAACGTGATGATTCACTTGTCGCTGTTTCTACAGGTTTATTACACAGTATGACACGTGATGAAGCTGAAGCTGTACTTGCTCACGAAGTGAGTCACGTGGCGAATGGTGACATGGTAACAATGACGTTAATGCAAGGTGTTGTGAATACCTTTGTTATTTTCGTTTCACGTTTAGTGGCTGGCGCAATCAGTGGTGTGAACAATAACGATGAAGAAGGTGAAAGTGGCGGTAGCTACATGACATACTTTATCGTATCGACCATCATGGAAATTCTATTTGGTTTCTTAGCAAGTATTCTAACAATGTGGTACAGCCGCCATCGTGAATTCTACGCTGATGCGGGTTCTGCAAAGCTTGTTGGTCGTGAGAAGATGATCGCAGCACTTGAGCGTCTAAAAGTGAGCCACGAGCCACAATTAGAAGGTTCAATGATGGCGTTTGGTATTAATGGTAAGAAGTCATTATCTGAATTATTCATGACTCACCCACCACTAGAAAAACGTATTGAAGCACTTCGTCAAGGCGAGTACTTAAACAAGTAATCGACAAAGACACTTTCTCAACTAGAAAGCGTTAAATAAAGCCCTATTAATGAAAATTAGTAGGGTTTTTTTTGCGTTTAACTTGCGTAGTGAGCAAGTAAAACGAGAAAGAGGCTTGTCGAACTACGCCAGAAGTTAATGGCACAGTCCCCAGCCAGCAAAAAACGATAGTCCCATCAGAAATAACCGCAGTATTTTCAGTTACAGGCAGTATAAAAACGCAGTAATGACGCCTGTTCTTGCAGGTAGAGTGATGCTATTTCGTCGCTTTTGTTGAATCGGTCACCCCAAATGCCCCAAAAATAAGATCCTGGATATTAAAGATACCGACATAGGTCTGCGCAATAGCAGCGGTTGGTGCAGGTAAGTCTTTATCTGCGAAATAGTTTGGTAAGTGCGTCGCGATAAACATAACCTGAAAACCGCAGACAAGAAACCTAAGTGAATAAATCAAAGCTTTTGTTTTGAAATACTCCTTTAAGGCTTCTGGTTGTGTTTGGCTCTATAATTAATATTATTTTAACTGATGCCAAGGGCTTAAATTAAAACGCTTTGCGCTGTAGTAATAATACGTAGCCATTGAAATACCTGCGGTTATGCCTGCAAATAGAGAGGTAAAAATAGCAGAAAAAAGAGCAATAGGCGTATCGCTGATTATCTCTGCAAGAATGAAAATAATCGCAAAAATAAGACTATACCATGCAGTAAAAATGGAAAAGTTGGTTTTGAAATGGCCATAATGAGGGAGAGGTGCTTGTAATCCTGACCAGTGCAATAATTGAAAGCTGATAGGATGACTATTCGATGGCTGAATGCCATAGCGCGTTAATTCTTGATGTGCTAAGGCTAATTGCTGTTCGAAATGCATTATTTTATCCCTAAACATAGTGTATGTGAAAAAGACAGCGTTATTATTTTGTAGTAAAAAATGAGTTTAAACAATCAAATTAAAATGAAAAGCTAATAAATTAATAAAGAAATTTTTATGGTTGTGATTTGTATTTTTTATCGATAAATGTCTTTATTGTTTTGCATTAATTATTGCTGTAAGGTTGCCGACCGAGATATAAAATATCATTTAATTAATGTTTCTCACCGAAGCATTATTTCTTATTGAGTAGCTATAAGTGTATAAGTTATTGTATATATTTTTAATTATCTCTTTTCCTTCATTTTCATTAAGCATAAATAGCTCTTCAGAGAAAATGCAGTTGTTAAAAGTTAAACAAGAATATGAGAACCAAATTCATCAATGTCAATTACTTGAAAATAGAAAATTAAAACCTATTAATGACTCATGGTTAAGTAGCCAACCTTTAGAAAGAAAAAAGATAATACTTAATGAATTGAATAATATGGCTCTTCAGCGGTGTGTTATAAAAAAAGAAAAAGATTTTACATATAAGTTATTGGATTATACAGCTAAAACAGGAGATAAATTATTTCTAAATAGTTGGCTTATATTTCAATCCGCTTTATATACTGCAAGAGATAATTTAGCATTAACAGAAGAAGAACGACAAAACATTAATCGGCTTGCGAAGATGCCAAAATATTATTATCCATTCAATATGGAATCTGTAAGTTAATGTTTAGTAACAAGTAAATGGGGAGAAGGAACTCCCCATTTAAATTAAATATTAATAAATGGAGATAGAATAACTACTCCGAGAACAGCCATAAGTAAGCTGATCCCTGCTGGTATAATCCATTGTTTTTTTGTTTCTTTATTATTTTGCACTCCGATTGAACCTCCTAATCCATTTAAGAGCTAATGCTTATCTTACATCCTGTTAAGCATTCAATTTATGATTATTTAAGAATAGCTATTAAAAACATAAAATTTATAACAAAGTTGTTAACTTGTGATCTCGAGTCAATAAAATAAGTAAAGAGATTATATTTATAAAACATATGATCTCGCTAACGTTATTATTTTTAGAATAAAAGCTCAAAACGCAACACAAAATTCCATTTTTATAGCTATTATTTTATTTATATTAGGAATATTTTGTCGTGTACCTCTTTTATGGAGTTTCACAATGACTAACTTTAAATATTACAGCGAAGATTTACCTTGCTTTATCTGTCATAAACGAATGGCTAAAACTGAACTTGGATGGTTTACACCAAGTATGAAAGACGATGTGCTTGAACAGATAAAAAGCGTTATCTCTCAATCAAATACAGACTATGAAGAGTATTTTTCAGTCAGTATCATATGTTCAGAAGATGAAGCGCGCGATTATTTGCTACTGAACTATTATGGTTATTCTGAACATGAAATTAACCATGGACAAGTTAACTCAGAAGATTCAACCGAAGTGAATGATCTCATTTCAGAGCATATGACATCAGAAGGTGTTGCAATGTTTAAACATGAGATTGCGTTACAAAGCTGTGAAGAGTGTACTCCTGAGATTGATGAAGACTATTAAATAAGTGGTAAAGGAAAGAATATGCTGTGGGATATCGGTTATGAAAAGTCGAACAAGGGTTTAGCGTCAGGCGAGTTACTACCGTTAATAACAAACGATCTTATCATTGAGCAAAATGGGATAGAGTTTATTGTTAATGTTGAGACAGAGAATATGAAAGTTAAACATTCTCCATCTGTAGCCACTCATGATCCGTTTGTATCACCATATAATCCTTCAGCATATATCAACACGATTGGAGAGCAACACGTTTGTTTATTAAATAAATTTCCTATTGTTGTTCCTCATCTACTTATCTGTGCGAAAAATTATATTCCGCAAACGTCGCCATTAGTGTTAAAGGATTTTGAAGCTTGGATAGAAGGAATAACGGATGATAGCGTCTTAGGTTTTTTTAATTCAGGTGCGATAGCAGGTTCTAGTCAAATGCATCGGCATATGCAGCTTATTAGAACATCACTGCCTTTAGAAAAGACAATTCTTCAGGGACTATTACCCTTTAAACATAACTTGATGAGATTCGAATATTTAAATGCAGCAGAGCTTTACCAGCATTATTTGTCGGTTATGGAATCAATGCAGTTGTATATGACATCGAGTATCAATGGCTTAACAGAATGTCACCCGTATAATATATTATTAACACAACGTTGGATGTTGCTTATTCCTCGCACAAAGAATCAAGTTGGCGAAATAAAAGGGCATGGGGTGAATTTTATTGGCCGCTTTTTGGTGAGTTCAACTGAACAATTGGAATGGCTAGAAAATTACGGTTTTGAACGTTTTTTAACAGATTGCGGTGTTCCAAAATAATAATCCGTTAAATTCGATTAAAGTCTGTCCAGATAGCACTTATTACTATTTACACTCGGTATTCACTTCGCTATTATTCGCGCCATGGAGAGATGGCTGAGTGGTTGAAAGCACCGGTCTTGAAAACCGGCATACGTTTATAGCGTATCTAGGGTTCAAATCCCTATCTCTCCGCCATATTTAAAACGAAAAGCCGCTGATTAATCAGCGGCTTTTTTGTATCTAGCGTATTGAAACTGCCCATGCCAATGGGGTGATACAAAGGGTTCAATACAAACTACTTTCCTGTATTTATTACATACCTTTCTCTACCTAAAGTACTGCGCTTGAAGCATCTTCTTATCATCACCACAAGCCGCAATAATTTTTTTAATCCGACGGACGAAATACTGTTCTTACTTTTATCACAGTAAAATATAGGTTGGATGTAATTTTTTGCGACTAACACTATGAAAATTAGTGCTTTTATTTAGTAAGATGTTGAATATTTACTGTATTAATAAAGCGTAAAAGTAAGAATGCTTATTAATATACTGTTATATGCCTTACAAAATTTTTAAACAACAATTAGAGGTAGAAAAATGAAAAAAGTTAAATTGTTATTAATTGGTGCAATCATTAGTGTTATTACGGGGTGTGCTGCAGGGGTTAATTTCAAAAAAATGAGCGAAGAGCAGTTAGTGGTTGGCTCTACTACAAAAGCAGAAGTAGTCGCTTCTATGGGGAAGGCTAATATAAATGGCACAAACACATTTAACGGTCAAACATTGGACATAATGACTTATTCGTACGCGAAAGTCGGTGGGGATGCAGTCCTTCCTGGTGTAACGCCAGCAAGAGCTCAAGGCTTACTATTCAATGGTGAAGTTTTAGCGGGTAAAGAGTATACAAGTTCCTTCGCTTTAGATAACACAAAATTTGATCTAGATACTGCTAAAACCATAAAGGAAGGTCAAAATCGAGAAAATGTAGTATCTGTTATGGGTGAGCCAAAAGGTAAGTATTTGTATCCTATTATTGAGGATCAAACTGGCTACGCACTAGTGTATATGTTTTCACAGACAAAAGGGTTTAAAACTAGAACGGATCTTTTGGTTGTTGAATTTAATTCTGAAAATGTAGTTACAAAAACCAAATTGTCTTCGTCTGGTAACCTGTAAGGCTAACAAATAAGGATATGTGTCGCGTAGCCGACACCTATCCGAAGTGTTGGACAAGCCCAAGCTACCTTATATAAGTAAATATTGGAAATATCATGAAGGGTGATGCTAAAAAGAAGTCGAACGTTATCCTTGGTGTGAACCAATAATATTAATACCCTGATTTATAATAAAACCCTCTTTTGTTCTGCAGCGTGAATGCCATTATCCTTATTATTGAGCGTCGGTTATCTGGGTCGAGATATTCCCGTTAATTGCATGACATGTTGGCAGCAGGGGCAAAAGGGTTGGGCTTTTATACGTACCGTTTTATTCGGTGAGGGCAACGTCAGTTGCCCGGCTAACATGAACATAAATTGGATCGCTTGAAGCTGTTTCTTATTATGACCACAAGCCACAATAATTCTTAAACATGGATATGAACCCTGCTTTGTCTCCATCTCTCTTATCTCCATTCTCTTTCTTTTAGTACTTGTGTTATTCCTATATCAATTTAGGCGAGATATTTTTGATTTCTGCTAACGAAGCAACCTGTTTATTTGTCCAGTTATAATGCAAGTCGTAAATTTTTACGCTTAGACTTCGTTTTAAATAAGAAAAAATGCTTAATTATTTCAACTTCTATTTATAAGGCATTGATATATAGGATGTAATATTCATGGTTGTGTTTTTAATCCGACGGACAAAATACCGTTCTTACTTTTACCAACGTAAACATATCGGGTGGATGCTAATTTTTGCGATTAAGGTAATGAAAATAAATGTTTTTATTTATTAGAATGTTGAATATTTGCTGTATTAATAAAGCGTAAAAGTAAGAATGCTTATTAATATACTGTTATATGCACAAGGAAGTCGCTTGGAAACCGAGACATCTATAATTATCCCAAACCACTTACAAGGTAACTGCGGTAGGAACTTACATTGGGATTACTACAAAGTAGATGTAAAGCTTAAAAGCGGAGAAATTGTTAATGATTTATCTGTCCACGCTACTAAAGTTATAGTCCCTGTTGCAGGTGAAAGTAAATCTAAATACAACTTCCAAAGTGAAGATATAGATAATATAAGACCTGCAACCTTAATTAGTAGGTTAAAGACTTCAGTATTTGGGTGGTAATGTATGTTTAAATCCAAAGAGCTCAATTTGCTTCTTGAAGAAGAATTGATAAAAGGTAATCAAATTGCTGAAAATTCTTCTTGGCCACCTAAGTGTGAGTCGCTAATTATTCTTAACAATCGGTTTGCTAAAGAATATGATTGCGGTAATTTAGTTTATCGTGAAATTAAAGACTCACACTATTGGCATGCAGAGTATTCAACAATTGATGACTCAGAATGTTTGGCCTGCAAGTAGAGTGCATATAACAAAAGCTTAAACAAGGACGCAAAAACAGCAGGCTTTGCGCTCCTTCGTCGCTAATTTTAGCCTGCTATTTTCCGCCTGTTAAGGCGGGCGTTAGGTGCTTGAAGGAAAAGGTAAGTATGGAAATTGCTTTTCAGCAGATAAACATTGATGATTTCGAATTGTGCGTAGCTGCGAGAAAAGATGCATACTTTTGTAGTTTTGGGCATTACGATGGTTTCGACGACTTCATCAGTGGTTATCGTGAACGAGTATTAGACCGGCTAGCAACATCAGGATGGTTCTATATCCATATATTTGTGGATGGTCAGTTTGCAGGGCAGTTAGAGTTTCGTAGCTTTTCACCCGAGCCGGAGACTGGCTATGTGCATCTCATTTACTTAAAACCGAATTTTCGTGGTTCAGGACTCGCTGCAAAATTGCAGGATTATATTGTAAGCGTATTGAGTACAGCGGGTTGTTTGCGTGCTGTACTTTTAGTAAGCCGAACTAACCATAGAGCTCTCACATTCTACAAGCGCCATGGTTGGGAGTTCGTGCGCAAGAATCCCAAGCACGATGAAACCGACTTTTACCAACTTTGGCTACGCACCTAACAAATAAGGATATGTGTCGCGTAGCCGACACCTATCCGAAGTGTTGGACAAGCCCAAGCTACCTTATATAAGTAAATATTGGAAATAGCATGAAGGGTGATGCCAAAAAGAATTCGAGCATTATCCTTGGTGTGAACCAATAATATTAATGCCCTTGTTTATAATAAAATCCTCTTTAATTATGAAGCGAGAAAGCTATTATCCTTATTATTGAACGTCGGTTATTTGGGTCGAAATATTCCCGTTAATTGCATGACATGTTGGCAGTAGGGGCAAAAGGGTTGGGCTTTTATACGTATCGTTTTATTCGGTGAGGACGCCCGTTATGCTAACGCTATATAAATGGAGTAAAAAATGGAAGTTGTTGAAGTAAAAGGTTTTGAAATCGAAGGTTTAGTTCTAAGAACTCGCAATGAAATTGAGATGAATCCTGAAACGGCGAATATCCCAAAACATGTTGCATACGTTGACTCGAACTTAGTCATCAACTATCAATCGGGGGCAAGGGCTTATAGTGTCTACTGCAATTACGAGTCAGATGTTGATGGCTACTTTGATGTTTTGATGGGGTCAAACGAAATATCTTCTTCAAATGTTGCGCTGTCATCGGTATCTGTTCTTCCTGGCTCTTACCTTAAGTTTGAATCCGAAGGTGAGTTTCCTGCTGCTGTTATCGCCGCGTGGCAGTCAGTTTGGTCGTACTTTGCTTCTTCTAATTGTGCGCATGAAAGAGCTTATACAACAGATTTTGAGCACTACGAAAGTGCTAGTAAAGTTAGCGTCTACATTGCGCTGAAATAATTGACATAACAAATAGCTAAAGCGTGATTCGCACGCGTGGCACATTTACTATGCGTAACGTTTGGTGGTTACAATGGTTTTATATTGTATCGAGAGTTCAAAGCCTGTCTCTCCGCCAAGTTTTAAAAGAAAAAACCACTAATTAATCAGTGGCTTTTTTATAGTTACTAGATTCTCAACCATCGACTGGTTGAAGAATGTCATTAGTGTGTTGGCTTATTATTTAAGTTTCACCTATCACTTTATCATTCCACATGCTGTTAGATTTTATGAACAACGGTTTCTAATGGCATACGAGATTTAGGTAAGCGAGCGTTAAAATCAGACTCATCATGGTAGCCAATCGCGAGTGCGACAGGGCATGAAAATCCATCTAACTCTTGGCTGAATTCTTTCTCAACACGCTTTACGTCAATACCTTCAAGAGGTGTTGAATCTATTTTTAATCGTGCAAGAACGTGCAGAATATTACCGAAAGCCAGATACAGTTGTGCTTTTGTCCAATTAGCATTGTAGCCACTCGGCTCGGTGTATAAGTCTGCAAAGCTAAATTTGCTCACAGCATCATCTTTTTTCTCTGGTTTAATGCGGCCATCAAGAATATTTTTATCAATCACGGCTTCAAAATCTTCAATCGAATAATGAGGGTTGTGAGTAAATAAAATGATATGACTGGCGTTAGTTGCGTGAGGTTTATTGGCTAAAAACTTAGTCTCAAAGGTATTGCTAAATCGTTGTTTAGCATCATCTGATTCTAAAATAATAAAGCGCCATGGCTGCGAGTTGATTGATGATGCTGATAAGCGTAGTGCTTCTGAAATGATGGCAATATTTTCTGTTGAGATGGTTTTATTAGGATCGTAACTCTTGGTGGTATAACGCCAATTTAAGTCATCTAAAATAGGGCTGTTCATCTTACTTTTGCTCTTATTATTAATTGTCGTATTAATAAAATGGGGCTAGTCAGCACAATTTCAAGGTTTAGGCGGTATGTTGAGGCGAGAGGGGGGAATATGACTATGGCATACATCGCGTACACCATAGTAAATAGTATGGAATTATGCGTCAGGGCAGCAAGCAGTGCAGCCTTGTAGCGCAATGTCATGCTCAAGCTCAATCATGCCATCAGCATTCTTGTTTGCTTTGATTTCTTTTTCAATTTCAACAAGGTCGTCTGGATCTACACCTGTTGTTTGCATTTCTTCTTCTGAATAAGCGAAGGCATTTAACAATAGGTAATACTTAGCTTCATCAACAGAACAGGTGATAGTGGTAACAAGATCATCAGGGTAATCATTGCTCGCTGTAATAATGGTATTTACTTGCGCAAGAACCGCTTCATGCATAGCAGGGGTTAGCCAACCTAAGCTTGCTTCTGCTTTTTGTTGACGGCAATCGAAACAAGGTAAAAGGGCGGTATAAAGATTAAAATTGCTCATGGTGAATCCTAAAAATAGCTCTAGCGATGAAGGTTATATTAGCAACGATCATAAACGTATTTGAACCATGCGTATATTAGGAAATTATCCTATTCACGTCTAATCAATAATGAGGCTTTGAATCAGTATCATGTTTATACTAAAACATAAGTAAGAGATGATGTGATATTGTATGTCAAATCATTGAGATAAAGTTGAAATAAAGGATTTTTGATGAAAAAGCAGGTGTTATTTTCACTGATTGCATTTGGGCTAGTGGGTTGCGCTGGAACGCCATCAAATAGCTACACATTAAAAAATGCAGCGGGTGTATCGTCATGGGAACTATGTAAAAACATTGGCTATCATGAGTTTTTTAATCGCACAGAGAAAGCGGCGGAGCTTAAGCAATATGTGACGGAGCGTGGTGATATTGCGCCAGAGTCTTGTGCGGCGGCGGCACAAAAAGGCAAAGAATTTGCTGAGCAAGAATACCACCGCAACACAGGTTTATAAGTTTGAAACAATAAGCCTAAGCAATGATTGCTCAGGCTTGTTTCTACTTATCTGTTGTGATGATTTGTACTTTCACCAACTGGTTTGGCTTACCTGTCAGTTTCAGGGTATAGCTTCCCCATTCGTGGGTGTTTAAGTGGGTCAGGTATTGTGATGGCTCGGCACATTGCAAGTTAACAATATCTGCGCCTTGAATATCAGCTCCCGCCATCGATACGTGGGTTTTTGGTGTGACACCGACGATAAACTTTTCATTCCATTCTTTGATCGCCAATTGAATATAAGCTTCACCTTGGGAATTTAGTTGGGTGGATAAGCCTAATTCTTTATCTAAAATAAATTCTTGTTGGCTGGCCTCTTCAAGTGTTGAAGCTGTCGCAATGTGTTTTGTTGGCAAGTTACATAGTGGCTGATAACTTTTGGCAAAATAATCATTCCGCCCTTTATGTTCAGGGTTAATGTCGGTGTTTGCGCTTACGGCCATTGATTGGCTTAGTAAGGCGCTTAATGTCATTAACTTAATCGTCTTTTTCATGGTCTTGTTTATGGTCTTCATGACTTCACTTTAAAAGGTGGAAGACAGTTCGGGCTGTCTTTTTTATTTTTTAATGGGACTAACTGGCAAAAAGGATCTTGGTGTTGCTGTGTTGGTAGTCGAGTTATGGCTAAGCTATTGAGAAAGGCAACGAGCGCTTTTTTCTCTTTATTCGATAAACTAAAACCTGAGATCTTGTTGTCTTTATTGAGATGATAACGACCATCTCCTGCATTTTTACCTATCGTCAGTATTCGTCCACCGGCGGCATAATGTTCAATATACTGCTCGAGTGATTGTACGCTGCCATCATGTCCCCAAGGTGCTGTTTCGCTCACATTGATCAATGAAGGGATACGGTATTTTCCGTCGTCAGTTTCTTTATGGCTAAAACTGGCTTTGCCACGTTCATTTTCAGGGTATAAGTATTTGCCATCTTTATTTTTTATGCCGTACAAACCTGTGCTGACATAAAGTGGATCGGCGTTGTTTTTAGGGGTATTTAATAGCTCACCACCATGGCACTGGGAGCATTTTAGGCGATCACTATTGAACAGAGCTAATCCTAGCTGTTGCTCTTTATTTAGCGCATCAGTATCACCGGATAAATAACGGTGATAGGGGGTATCAACACTTTGAATTGTTTCTACATACTTCGCTAATGCGTTAATGACTTTTTGGGTTGTGAAATCTGCTGATTGATAACTGGCTTCAAATAGTGGGGTGTAGATATCAGACGCTTGTTGTAAGCGTTGCAGTAATAACGGCTCTGTCATCCCCATTTCTGTTGGGGCTGTGCCAAATAAAGGTAACAAAATAGCTTGTTCTAATGTCTGTAATCCTTCACGACTTTGCATGAATTGATCATAGTGGGCAACATTGAGTAATGCTGGCGTGTTTAGCGTTGTTGGATTGCCATGGATATCTGGCACTTTGCTAAATCGATTGGTCCAACCTAGATCGGCGGCATGACAAAGGGCACAACTGCGGTTGCCGAGCTTTGACAAGCGAACATCATTAAATAAATAGCGACCTAAGGTGATCTGAGCTTGCTGCTCACTGGTTGTTGCCAATGCAAAATGAGGAACTAAGACAACAAAAATAAGGCTAAGAAAGGTGAGTAGTGGACGCATTGTCGAGAGTGCTCTTAACAGAATGAGCAAATGATATAAGATACGGAAAAAGAATAGGAATAAATATTGTTTCAAAGTGCGACATTAAAAGATAAAACGAGAAATAACCTTTAATTTTATAACCTTGGGCTATCTCTCGTTTATTACTAATGCTGATGTGTTAGCAACTTAAGCGCCTTCAAAGTGATACAGCATATCGGTGTTGTGGGTCATTTTGGTCAATAAGGTATTGGTTAATTTATTGGTTAATGCCAATGCGTTATCAACTGTTTTTTGTTCAAATTGATTAATTAATGCTTGTGCTTTTTTAGGTTGCGTTTTGTATATCGCAAGGTACTGCTTTTCAAGCTCTTGTTGTTTAACGGCTGTTTGTTGCTCAAATTGTTGATAGGCTTTTTGAACAATGGGTGAGAACTCATTCCAGTTGGTCATGGCAATGGTTTGTAACTTACGGAATTGCCAGTTAGCAGATAGATTGTCTGCTTTATCTGTACCAATCGTTAATGCTTTAGGCACTTCTGTCATGCCTTGATAATAAGGAATATAAACGCTAAGTGCTGTCATCCCATACGCCATGTATTCGGTTTCACCGATAGCGATAGGTAGATTAGGACGAACTTGCAATATGTGTGATTCTTGGGTTCTAAATACAGATATTGGTCGGTATGGTTCTTTCGGATTGCTATTCGCGTATGGGTCGTGTGACGTACCTTGGTAGTGATTTCGTAGCCCTTGTTCAACATCTGCAACCGATAATTTATGGCTTGGTTTTAAAAAGACAGGGAAACTCTCACCTTGCGTTATCTTGGTATTTAAGCCCTTTGTATACATGTGTTGTAACGTCCAAACACGGGGGTAATTGTACGTTTGATCATTCTTGGTATCTTGCGAGTAAGCTTTGTGGAAATTGAAAGCCTCTCCTGTAACTGGAGTATATAAAGCATGTTGTTCGGCAAAGCTAACTAGCGTAGGAGAAGCTAAATAATCGGGATTATGCAGTTTATAGGTAGTTAATCGACCTTGGTTAGCTGAAACGAAATATTTATCAGCTGGGATTTTTTGTGCCATCCATTGGTGACCACTGCCGGTTTCTAAATACCAAATACCGGTTTTATCAACGAAGGCAACGCCAAACCCTTCAGATGCGCCTTGTTTTTCAATGATCTTACCTAACAGTTCAACGCCTTCTTTGGCTGTTTTTACACGTGGCAAAATGACATTTTCAATCGCATCTTCACCAATACCAGTCTTGGTTACATACGGATCCGCCGCGAGTGCTTGAGTACCGTTATAAATGGTTTCGGTTGCAGACATACCAACCCCAGCAGAGTTAAATCCAGCTTCACCCATACTGGTACCATGGGTGTCAAAATCTGACAATGACGTGTATTCCAGTGCATTTTTTGCTGCAGGGTAAGTAAAGTCATTGGCGTTAGATTTGAAATCAGCTTTTTGTTTTGCTTCAGCGGGGTGGTAGATAAACTGTTTTGCATTAGTGGCTTGATAGTCTTCATTACGTGCGACAATAAAAGACCCATCAGTTGTTGCTTGGTTACCCACTAAAATCGTAGTGCAGGCAAATGCTGGTACACTAATAGCTGAAGTAATAAGTGCGGAAAGTAATGTTATCTTTTTCATTAATTATCGTTAAGTTATAGGCATTGAACGAATATTCTTGCAGTTGAATGAAATATAAAACGTGATATTCGTCATATAATTTTTTTAGCTTGATGCACACTAATATTGCATGGATTACGGGAGTAAAAATGCGTAATTATTTTGTATAGCGTGACTCTGATTTAATTAAATATGACGAATAAAAATAAAAAGGAGAAAATAATTAAATACTTTCTCCTTTTTATATGAAGTTGAACTTAAAAAATTATTGTGGTTTTTTTTCTTCGTTTTCACGATGAATATAACCACCTATTTCTTCATCATGATAATTAATCGACATATTGCTTGCGCGAGTTTGCTGGTTAATTTCATAAATTTGAGAAGTATTCATCAAATCGCGTTGGCTTGTGTGAATGTCAACGTTCGTTGAATTTCTTGAGAATTCAACGTCAATAATAATGATTATATCGCGTATGATAAAGATAAACTCATAGGTCTTTTTTGCGTGATAAGAATGCCTATTAATACATTGGCATAAGTGATTAGAAGGGGTTACGTGTTTACAATTAATAAAGCTGGTGATTCTGATTTTGAATCGCTATACGATTTGATCTATCAAAATATGTATCAACTACAATCCGAGCTTGGCTTACCTTGGAATGCCGAGGGTATAAAGCGCCATTATAGGGCTAAAGATAATTGGGTAATTAAAAGTGGCGATATTATTGTTGCTGGATTTTCAATTGAAGCTAATGAAAAGTGTTTATTTATACATTCGCTACAAATTACAAAGTCAGAGCAAGGCAGTTTATTAGGCTATCGGGCATTTAAACACATAGTGAAAGAGGCTACATCACTTGGCGTTCCGTACATCAAGTGTTGTGTGTTTAGCAATAATAAGGCTAAAGAAATGTATAGTTTAGTTGGTTTTCAGAAGTTAAGTGAGTCGAAAGGAATATTGGAGCTTCAGCTTGATTTGAATGACAGGAGTAATCTATTTTTGCGTAGGTTGAGAACAGAAAAAATTGTTTAAGAGGGATTAACAACGCATAGCATTTTCACTATGCGCGGCTTTGGTATTTCGTTGCTCACATCTAAGCGAGCGTTATACGATCAAGGAGATTTTTGTCTGTACGATATTTATCAATATGGACTCAGCGATTAAGCATAACCACGATCGCGATAATTGTAATGAGAGCAATGACATTGAGTACGCTATATAAGATAGTTTTAGGCATACTAAAAGTCAGATGGTTGAAGTCGTATTTTGTCCCAATTGAGGTGACGGCAAGAGGGAGCATAACCAGTAAGCCGAACAGCCAACGAATATTGTTAGTCATTAAATAACCAACCTGAACTTCTGCAATAATAAAACCAATTACGGCTAATACTAATGTCGTGATAGATACGGCGAACGTACGATTGTATGAGTCCATTAATTCCGCGAATGCTTTATATTCTTCATCAGTAAAATTAGGTTGATTAGCCATATTGTCGCTACACCTGTAGGTAATATCTTTAAATAAGTGGCAGTGATTATAACGGATAATGACACCAAGATAAAAAGGACAATTGCCTGTGTATACAGCTAGCCATGAAGAAATGGCGAAATATATTATTAATTTTATTAGAAAATTTAGAATGTTTTAGAAAACATATAGCGATGTTCGGATGAATATATCTGCTTTTCTGTATAGAATTACACCGTATGCAGTGCATAGAGTTGAGTGGTTCTTAAAGGGGAAAGTGATGCGAATAATGGGATCAGAACGATCGGTAGCGGGATTATATTTAATAGCGTTATTTTTTAGTTTTATGTTGTTTGGCACCGCTTACGCTAATCAAGAGAAAGATCCCATTCGTCAGCCACCCATGGTGGAAGTGATTGGTAATGGCCCTTTAGTTCCGCAATCTCACCACCAATCAATTCCAATTAACTTTATGAATCTTGATAAAGTTGATGTTGAAATTTTACATATAACTGATCCCGACACCTTTTTAAATGACAGTTACCTATTAGATAACCTAAGCCCTTATGGTTTAGAGCGTTTACAACACGCTTATGAAAGTGTTTATGCTGATCGTTTTACACTGCCACCAAGCAAGTTAAATCAACAAACTGCAGCACGTATCCCTCTTTCACATCATTTGCCGTCAGGTTGGTATGTTGTGGTGTTAAAGGCACCTGGCGCGTTTGATGAGCTAAAAGTTAAACATGTGTTATTAACAGATATTGGTATTCAAGCACGGTTAAATACCCACCAAGCGAGTTTTTCTGTGTCACGTTTATCTACGGGTGACGCTGTTACTTCAGGTAGCGTTGATATTTATCGCGATCATAAACTGTTTAGAACAGCACCCATCGACCATAAAGGTGAAGCTAACTTTGATGTTGTGGCGAAAAACACCGATATCGTTATTGCTCGTACCAATAAAACAACAGCAGAACGCCAACTCGCTCCTTCATTACAACAGAAGTCACAACAAGAGATCGGTATTTTACCTCTGCGTGAAGCGCCCTTAGATTTATCGGATAGCAAAGTAGGAGGGCGAGCTTATCAACCTTATGAAGCGTTTATTTACAGCAACCGTGATTTGGTTAAGCCGGGTGAATCATTACCGTTAAATATTTTGCTGCGTGATCAAGACGGTCTGGCGATTAAAGATCAGCCGATCACATTAACGGTATTAGATCCACGTAATGATGTTGTGTTATCTGAGCAACTCTCTCCGCAAGCAGCGAGTTTTTATTCTAAGCAACTGAACACGACATCTAGTTGGCGTACGGGGCGCTATACCGTTGAAGTAAGGCTCGATCCTGAAGCGCAAAAGCCGATCAGCCAATACTTCTTCGAGCTGGAAGAGTTTGTTCCTGAGCGGATGGACTTAACCTTTTTCGATCCTGCAAAGCTTGTTATGGCGGGCAGTCAAACCAAGGTTGAACTAAATGGGCGCTATCTATTTGGTAGCCCAGCGGCAGGTAATAAAGTTACTGCCGAGGTTATGTATAACCCAACGTCGAGCTTTAGCGGTAAATACAGTGATTATCGAGTCGGTAAGCGATTTTCATTGGCTAGCCGTTATCAGCAATTAGATAAGCAAACATTATCAGCAGAAGGGAAAGCAGAGATAGTTTTACCGACACCTCCTGCTGCTAAAATTCAATCACCAGTTAATGCGGTCGTTAATTTCAGTTTATTAGAAACGGGTGGGGCCGCTGTACAACGGGATTTACGTTACACGGTGTGGAAAGATAGTCCAATAGCTGGAGTAAAGCCGCTGCAAAAAAGTGTTGGTTATGATGCTAAACCACAATTTGATATCGCACTATTAAGCCATGATGGTCAACATCGTCTTGCTGGTGATTTGACCGTAAAAGTGGATTACGATCAGGGGCCTTATTATTGGTTATATGAGCAAGGTGTTGGTTGGCAGCGTAAGAAACAAGCGCGTTGGAAAGCGATCTCTTCGCAAACGATTCATGTTGAAGCAGGAAAAAGTCATCGATTATCTTTTGCGACTAAATGGGGGCAGTACCGTATTACAGTGACTGATCAAGCGAGTAAAACAGTCACTGAATATCAATTCTATGCCGGTTGGTATGATGGTTATCAGCAAATAAAAGCCAAGCCTGAACATCTTGATATTGCTTTTGATCAATCACGTTATCACGCAGGCGAGAATATCCGTTCAGCGATCACCGCACCAATTGCAGGTAGCTTATTAGTGACGCTAGAAACAGATAAAGTGATCTGGTCGCAACGCATTAAGGTAACGAAAGGCAAACAAGATATTGAGATCCCACTGCCACAGGGACTAAATCGTCACGATATTTATTTAACCGCTACGTTAACAGGTAATGTTGATAATGCGCCGAAACGTTATTTTGGCATTAAGCCCGTTAAGCTTAATCGTGATGCGAGAAAGCTCTCAATCAAAGCGACAGTACCGCCAATTATTCGTCCGTTAACGACCTTAGATATCCCAATTACCGTTGCTGGTATTGAGAAGCAACAAAATGATAATACTTGGGTAACGGTTTCGCTGGTGGATAAAGGCATTATTAACCTCAGCCGTTTTAAACCACAAGATCCATTTAACTACTTCTTTGCACAGCGTCGTTATAGCGCGGATGTGGTTGATCTGTATTCACGTCTCTATGATTTGCGTCCTAATCCCTTTGCTCAATCTCGTTTCGGCAGCGATAGCGTTACGCGTACTGATAATAAAAACGACGATCTCGTTGAAAGTAAAACCGTCATTTTGATGTCCAAGCCGATAATGGTTAAAAACGGCAAGGCGAATGTGAAATTAGCTATCCCTGATTACAATGGTGAAGGTCAGTTAATCATTACGACATTTAACGATTCACAAGTGGGTCGAAGTGTATCAAGTAATAAAATTGCAGCTCCCGTTGTCGCTGAATTAAGTATTCCTCGTTTTCTCGTAGCGGGAGATAAATCGAGCGTAACGGTAGATATTCACAACATTAGTGGAACAGCACAGATGTTATCACTGGCATTGAGCGCCAACAAAGGCGTGAACTTAGCGATTTCACTACTGCCTGCTAAGGTGACATTACAAGATGGCGAGCATATAAGTTACAACGTCCCGTTTACGGTTGATTCACCAATACAAATAAATCGTGCGGAGTTTAAACTGCAAGCTCACTCGCTGTCACAAAACAGCAACAATCAGATCCATATTGATCGTTCATGGACAACACCGATCAAGTCAGTAATGCCGTGGGTTTATAAGATGCATTCGGATCTGTTAGAGCCGCAACAAAAGCTGACAGTGACATCATCATTGTGGCAAGGACTTGATACGATTCCAGATCAATTAGGCTTTGCTTATATCAGCCAAACACCGATGCTAAGCGTGATAGAGCAAGCAAGAGATCTTTATCAATATCCGTATGGCTGTGCAGAGCAAATAACCAGTAAAGCATTACCGTATTTATATGATTTACCAGAATTAACCCGCTTTAAAAAAGCCGCGTTTGAGCAGCGATTGAAAGCGCAAGGAAAAGCACCGAATGCTGAAGCGATGCCATCTGATAGGGATATGATTTATCAAGTGATAATGAACTTGAAACCAATGCAAACATCACAAGGTGGTTTTTCTTTGTGGCCAAGTGATGGCTATAGCAGTCGTGTTAACGATCAGCCTTGGTTAACTGTTTATGTGACTGACTTTTTGCTACGTGCTGATAAAAAATTTCCAAATATAGTACCGAAAGCCATGCTGAAACGAGCGCAAGACGAGATCCTCGAATATGTGAAGAACCCAACACGCATGAAGCAATGGGCGTATAACCAACAAAATGCGGATAGTGCATTAACCTATGCGGCATATGTGTTGTCTCAACAAGGACTGCTCCAGTGGAGCGATATTGATAATTTAGGTCTTAAACTCTTCCCATCTGGACTAAGTGAATTACAGCTTGCGGCAAGTTATGCCAATGTGGGAGATAGTGATAAGGCATTAGCACTGTTAAATAATTACCATACGGTTAAACGTTACAGCAGCTATTTTCAAGATTATGGATCTAACCTGCGTGATAGCGCCTTGTCTGTATTGATTTTGCAGCAACTAAAATCGAATAGTATTTTGGCTCATAAAGCGGCGGAAATTCAAAAGCAGTTATTAGAACAACTTGTTGCAGAGTCGGGCGATAAATTGTGGTTGAGCACCCAAGAGCGTGGTGCATTGTTACAAGCTGCGATATTGACCCAAACATTGAATAAAGATCAGCCGTTTGATGTGACAATTAATGGTCATGATCAGCAACATACGGGTCCATTTTCAGTACCATTAACGGAAGGATTAACAATTACCAATCATAATACCAAGCCGCTGTACGTTAAATTACAGGGTGAGGGGTACCAGCAACGAAATAAATCGGAATCAAATAGTGATAATCCGTTGAATACATTAAAAGTGAATACGCTTTCACGCTCTGTTTATCAATTAGACGGCAAGCCATTTACTGGAAATACGGTAAAAGTCGGTCAGCGATTATTGGTTGTATTGAGTGTTAGTCTCAACCAACGAGTAAATGAAGGGTTACTGTCTAAGATGATCCCAGCAGGTTTTGTGTTAGAAAACCCTGCACTTAATCAAGGGCTTGATGTAGCAGCATTAGCGCCTAACGATGTGACATTAAGTTCACCAGAGCATAGTGAATATCGTAATGACCGTTATGTAATTTCTCAGTCATTTGATAAGGATAAAACCTATTCATTTGCGTATTTACTTCGTGCTGAAGTACCGGGAACCTTTACTATTCCGCCAATTTACATGGAGTCGATGTACCAGCCATCACAACATGCAGTGTACTGGCCTAAGCAAGATACGGTAACCATTGAAAAGTAATCACTCTATTCAACAGCCTGCATCACGTTATAAAAGGTGGATGCGGGCTTGTTGTATAACCATTGTGTTATTAGCTACTTGTGGTGTGGTGCTGAATTACGTATTTCCATTACCGCCACTTTATCCGAATGGCTCTGCGGTTGTTATTAAAAGCCAAGAGGGAGAGGTACTGCGAGCATTTGCAGATATGCAAGGGGTTCGTCGAACGCAACTAACATCACCGGATCAAGTTGATCCTTTTTATCGACAAGCGTTATTAACCTATGAAGATCGTTGGTTTTATTTCCATCCCGGGTTTAACCCTTTTTCGATCTTTCGTGCTGCATGGCAATGGGGTGTTAATGGGCATGTCGTCTCTGGTGGCTCAACATTAACCATGCAAGTTGCGCGTTTAATATCACCGCATTCACGTTCATTATCAGGCAAACTAACCCAGTTATTTCGAGCGCTTCAATTAGAGTGGTTTTTTAGTAAAGATCAGATCTTAACCTTATATTTAAATCTCGCCCCGTTTGGTGGCAATATCGAAGGGGTTGAGGCTGCGGCGCAACGTTACTTTGGAAAGTCTGCTCAATTGCTCACAAAGTCAGAAGCGGCATTACTGGTGGTATTACCGCAAAAACCATCGTTATATCGCCCAGACCGTTTCCCTGAACGTGCAAAAGCGATGCGTAATAAAGTGCTTGAACGATTAGTGCGTTATAACAAGCTCGATCAATACAGTGAGAACTTTTTGCAACAGGAACCCGTCGTTGTTGTTCCTTATTTTCAACCACTGCAAGCGCCGTTATTGAGCCGAATGCTACAGCAAAGCTATCCACACCAAGCGGTGATGAAAACCACTATTCGAGCGGATATTCAAAAGCGAATTCACCGTCTGCTCACGACTGTTTCTCAACGCTTACCTGCAAAAAGCTCTGCGGCTATCGTTGTGGTTGATAATGTGTCTGCTAATGTTATTGCCTATCAAGGCTCAGCTGATTTTAATGATGTTAGCCGTTTTTCTTATGTTGATATGGTGCAAGCGGTTCGATCGCCAGGTTCAACCTTAAAGCCATTCATTTATGGTACGGCCCTTGATCTTGGGATCATTCATTCTCAAAGTTTGCTCAGTGATATTCCGTCATCGTTTTCAGGTTATAAGCCACAAAACTTAAATGGCAAATTTCAAGGCGCAGTGAGTATGAGTGAGGCATTAAAACAATCACTGAACATTCCTTTAATACAAGTTTTTAATAAAGAAACACCAGAGGTTTTTGATCAAAAACTGCAACATGCTGGGATTCAATTACAGCATATAAAACCAAATTTAGCGGTAGGGTTAGGTGGGACAGGAACCAATTTAATCACACTGGCAGCTATGTACCGAACACTGGCAACGAATGGGCAATATCAGCCTTTACAACTGCTACAAAATGCCAAATCAGTTGTGAGTAAACCACTACTTTCACCGGCTTCAAGTTGGATTATTTTTAAAACACTGAGTGAAATAAGCGCACCAGATAGAGTAGTACCATCGATAAGACGTCAAATTGCTTGGAAAACAGGAACCAGTTATGGTTATCGTGATTTTTGGTCGATAGGTGTTAGCCCTGATTTTACCGTTGGCGTGTGGATAGGACGCCCAGACTCTAGCCCTGTTGTGGGTTATTTAGGAGCGACACAAGCCGCACCTATTATGTTTGACGCCTTTGATCAGTTACCCCGCGATCAACACCAACGAATAAAACCTAAAGACGTTGTGACAAAGACCATTTGTTGGCCGAGTGGGCGTGATAAGCAAATTACGCCTCTTGCACAATGTGTTTCGCAAAGAAAAGCCTATACCGTAAGAGGAATTACGCCACCCACGTTGGAAACCGATGGACGTTTTTTACTTCCAAGTTTGGATACGGCTCAAACAACGTGGCCGAAACGTCTAGCAAATTGGCAACAACAACGAGGAGGTATTGCAACGCCTAAAGGACAAGGTGAGCTAGAGAAAAGGAACGCACGAGTTGTGCCGTATATTAAGCAAATAGTGACAGGACAGCATTACTATAAAGATCAATTAGACGTATTACCGCTACAAACGCTAGATGAAAACGTAAAGGTTGATTGGTATGTTAATAACCAACCATTTACCGGTAATGAAATTAAATTAGTGGATTACTCGGGTAAGGTGCGTATCACTGCTTGTATTAATGGAGTATGTGATAAACGTGAAATTGTTGTTCATCCGTAATCGAAAGCGTCAAGAAAACAGTGTTTATTAAGTGGTGTTTTTGACGGTTTATTTAAAAATAAATTATTACAAATCAAATAGATAAATTAATTCTAAATTGTATTGTTATTGTTTATATTTCGCCAAATACATATTATTAACATTGTGCGAAAATAATGAAAAAGAAGTATTTAGTCAGCCTATTGCCAGTATTGCTTATGGCGCAATATGGACAAGCAGAAACAATCGGATCCACAGTACCAGAAACACTTTATTTTAATAAAAAAGCGTTGCCATCAGACACTCAAGGCACACTGCAAGGTAGTGTTAGTGTTGCTCAAAGCGTGATCATGCAAACGAGCAATAAGATTGAAAATGATCGCCAACCACATCTTGTTTCTCTTCGTCGTACACTGGTGCTGTTTGAGCCTCATGCAGATATGCTAGAGCAAGACGAAGTGGTTACTGTGACTGCTAAAAATAAACAAAACGACGTGGTTTATCACACGGTGATGCGTCAACCACAACAGTTGCCACAAGTGGCGGGTAAGCTTGACAAGTATGTTGAGATAACGAAGCCATCACAGTTCTCTCTAACTATCACTAGCAATCACGATCTTAGTGATATCTCTGGTGAAGCGGGTATAACACATTTTAAAGCACTACTTGCTCAACACGATACCGTTTTAGTTAAAACTGGAGATGGCCATTGGGCAGGGCATTTTATTTTGCCTGATGATAAGAGCTTCAATAATAAGAAGATCACCTTTATTTCAGATGCTGGCTACAATTCTCAAATTGAATATGCACAAGGTACAGATACAATCAGCCGTGGTAACCAATTGACCTATCAAAATATTGATGGCGTTTGGTATGGTGAGTCGGATATGGCAATCAGCCGAATTTCATATAGCGATAAAGCTTATTCAGCGGTACTTCCAGCCGAAGCCGTTAAGTTGGGTTTACGCTTAACTTTCACCAGTGGAAATAAGAAAGAAGGGACGGTTTCAGATATTAAGATCGGTGCGAATACCAGTATGATCTTAAATACAATCGATATTGGTTTATTAACAGAGCCAAGAGATCAATTTATCTTTATCGATGATCCAGAATTACACCGTCAGTATTTCCAAAGTCTTCAGATCAGTAAATTGATCGTTAACCCTTATGAAGCCGTGCATCTTAAAGAGATCATGTTGCCAGATGGTCGCTTACTTCAAGGTGTTGATCCTAGTGATGCAGACGGTTACGGCAGTGATTCACATTACCGTATTGCACGTGAACTTATCTCTTCAGGTATTAACAGTGCTAACTATGGTGTCAATTCATCAAAAGTACGCCCCGAAAGCCAGTGGAATATTGAAGCGCCATACCATGCAACACAAGTCACGGTGAATAACTCAATTGGTAATTATACTGATGGTTTAATTACACACGGTATGTTGGGTTCTTACGCAGGTGTTGCTTCTGTCGTGAGCTCAACGGGTAACGAATTTAGCCATGAAGTCGGTCATGAACTAGGAGTCGGTGCCCATTACCCTGGTGGCTTTATGGGATCGATTCACAAAAGTTCTACCGAAGCGAACTCTACATGGGGGTGGGATGGTTATAAAAATATCTTTATTCCTAATTTTACTAAAGGTGTAACGAACCAAGAGTCATGCTATGAAGGGGAATGTGTTGCACCTTTTGAAGGTCACAGTTTTGGTTTTGGTACCATGTCTGGCGGTCAACCGCTTTACCCTAAATACAATGCATATACATTACACGCGCCGTATGAGCTGAGTGTATTCCAAGATTTTGTAGAAAATAAAGCGAATTTTGATCCAGCGTCACCAACAGGTTATAGCAAGTGGGATCACACAGAAAAAGTGATGAAGCCATGGACGCATTCAGTGGCTGATGATTTAGCGTTTTCGGTTGTTACGGTCAGTGGTAACGGCCCGCTTAGTGAATTTGGTGAAAATAGCGATAAATTTCAACAGTTATTTGCTAAACATCAAGTGGTTCACTTAACAACGGCTAATGCCGCTTGGGCTCGTGACTTTTATTTACCGACTGATGCGAAATTAGAAGGGAAAGTGGCGCTATTTGAATCATGGGCGGGTTGGAATTCAACTATCCATTATAACGACCAACAAATGACATTAAGCCATGGTCAAAAACATGTCTTTATGTTTACCAATGGTGTTTGGCAGTTAACAGATAATGCGCTATTAGAGCGCAACGTGGATTTGATCCCATACGCGCAAGGCGTACAGGTAACAACCTTGGTAGGGTATTACGATCCACAGAAAACACTACCAAGCTACATCTACCCAGCTCTGCATGGTGCATACGGTAATGTTTACGTTGATAACTTCACGGCTTCAACATGTCAGTTGGATGTGTTGACGCAAAACGGTGGCACCAAAACGTTCAACCTGTATAACCGTCGTTTGCAAGATGGTCACATGAACCGTTTTCACATCAATATTGAAAGTGCACTGAAACCATACCGCGCAGAAGTTAGCTGTGGTGGTGAAGTATTAAATACAATGGATATAGTGCCGGCAAAAGCGTCGTTAAAAGCAAGTATTGTGACAACGGAGGCAGGAAAAGCACCCGTTATCACAGGTGTTGACGATATTGTTGTTGCACATGGTGATTTATTTGCGCCACTTGCAGGAGTAACAGCGACAGATGATTACGATGGTGATGTCACTGCCTCTATCGTGGTTGAAGGTACTGTTGATACCAATAAAGTGGGTCATTACACGCTAACTTACAAAGCTTATGACAGTGCTTTAAGTGAATCTGTTGTTGTGCGTAAAGTTGAAGTGTTTAGTGCAAAACCTGTGTTAGAAGGGATTAGCGATACGACTATTCAACTCGGTGATACCTTTGATGCAAAAACAGGTATTACCGCAAAAGATGCAGAAGATGGCGACATAACGGCCAATATTATTATCGAAGGTGAAGTCAATACGAGCCTAGCTGGTAACTACACCTTGAATTACCGTATTACTGACAGCGCACAACAAACCACAGAAGCGCAACGTGTTGTGACGGTTGAAGGTAGCGCAGTGTGCGAAAACACATGGAGTGCACAAAGTATTTATGTGGCAGGAGATGAAGTCAGCCACAATGGTGTGGTATGGCTAGCAGGTTGGTGGACAAAAGGTGAAGAGCCGGGAACAACGGGTGAGTGGGGTGTTTGGAAACAAATTGCAACCGAAGGGTGTACCTCAGTCAAACCAGAAGTGACGCCACCTGCGCCGGGAGAATATCCAACGTATCAAGCGGGCACAGTTTACCAACAAGGGGATATTGTTCGTGCTAGCGATGAGCAGTTATACCAATGTAAACCGTGGCCTAATTCAGGTTGGTGCTCAAGTGCTTCTTATGCCCCAGCAAGCAGTGCTTATTGGCAAGATGCTTGGACAAAACTGTAATCACATAATATTTACTATATAAATCAAAGCGGTGAGTAAAATCACCGCTTTTTTATATCACGCTATATGATATTCCACTTATTACGATCTATTTGGATCATGAGTGAAAAAATGATTCACAGGGCCATGACCACGACCAATATTGAGCTGATCAGCGGCTGAAATGGCAGAGGTAATATATTCTTTGCCACGCTGTGTTGCTTGTTCGATCGAATAACCTTGAGCAAGGTAAGAAGCAATAGCTGAAGAGAGGGTACAGCCAGTACCATGGGTATTGTGGGTATCAATACGTTTTGTTTTTAGCTCGATAATATCGTCACTTAATATCAATAAATCATTACTTTCTGAATCACTTTCTAGGTGCCCACCTTTAAGCAGTATGGCTTTTGTTTGTATGTCACGCAGTTTGCTGACTAATCCCAACATATCTGTATGATTGTGTGGGATCTCGCTGTTTGTCAGCGCAGCGGCTTCAGGTAAATTAGGCGTGATGAGATCAGCTAATGGAAGTAGTTTTTGTTTTAATGTACTAATGGCTGACTGTTGTAATAATAAGTCACCACTGGTGGCAACCATAACGGGATCAATCACAAGATAGCGTGGCTTGTACTCTTTTATTTTGTTCGCAACTAGCGTGATGATGTCACTATCGGCAAGCATGCCTATTTTAACTGCCTGAATATTTAGATCGGTAAAAACAGCATCTAACTGTTGTTCTATCATCACAAGAGGAATAGGAAGAATACCACTAACACCTTGGGTGTTTTGCGCCGTAATTGCAGTGATCACCGAACAAGCATAGCCACCAGTTGCTGAAATAGCTTTGATATCGGCTTGAATACCCGCGCCACCACTACTGTCAGAGCCAGCAATAGTTAAAACGATAGGCGTTGTAACATGGGATGTATTATTGGTGTGTGATGACATAACAGATTCCTAATTACGCGTTAGGAACCGGTGCCAAGTAATGAAAGGATCGGTTGATGTGAAGTGATGAGATCCAGTGATAACTTGGCTAAACAATACGGATATTGTTTATTTAGTTCCCTCCGCCAGTGTTAACTGGTTCAGGTTCAACGGGTCCCACTTAAATTGTGATCTCAGCGTAATGCCCCCCGACTAACTCTCAAATCCTAATAGATAAACGTTTTGTTGTCACGTACTTATAAAATAAGGGGTTACATCAGCATTCATGTTAGATAAAAACCAAAGATGTAATGGTCAGGTGAAATAATCATTCCCCGACAAAGAACCCGAGCAATAAAAACAATATTAGTTTCATTGACATATTATGTATTATGCAACTGCTCGGTTAAGACACTGTAGATTACCTCACACCTTTACCGCATCAGATTGATTAAAATAAACAAAACTAAAATCACGGACGTTAAAATGGCAACTCTGCTTAGCTGGCTTGGTAGAACAGATTTAGATCAAATGAAGCTAGATAAACCAGCTTCCATTGCAACCCTCGCTCTTAGAGGGCCGATGCTTGATAGCGTCGTTATTCTTGCGAGTACATGGGATGACGAATGGTTTGACTACAAGGACTGGTTAAAAAGAAAGTTAGCATGTGCTGGGCGTTCTAAAACATCAGTAGAGATAAAACGTGTCAGATTAACTTCACCGATTGATTATTTATCAATAACGAAAGTCATGCAAAAGCAATTGAGTGACGTTTCCTCAGATGCGACTCAGGTGTATATCAATCTGACATCAGGTACCCCAGCCATGACTGTTGTATCAGTGCTGCTGGGCAAGGGTAATGCTAAATGTCAGTTCGTTCAAACATCGCCAAAAGGGGAAATCAATAATGTCGATATCCCGGTAGATTTTGCCTCTGAGTATGCGAAATCTTCATCTACTGCGATTTCACAACTGGTATCCAAACACCCTAAAAATGAGGGTGCTTTTAGCTCAATAACCGCCAAATCAGCCGTAATGCAAGAAACCGTCAAAAAAGCGCAACGTTTAGCGTATTCGGATCTACCAGCATTATTATTAGGTGAAAGCGGAACGGGTAAAGAGGTACTTGCAAAGTCTATTCATCAAGCCAGCCTCCGACAGCAAAAGCCATTTAAAGCCGTCAACTGCGGTGCGCTACCTGAAAACCTCGTCGATTCAATTTTATTTGGTCACAGAAAGGGAGCCTTCACGGGAGCTGAGCGTGATCATGAAGGACTGTTTGAGCAAGCAAACGGCGGCACACTGTTTTTAGATGAAGTCGGTGAGCTTCCTTTAGTGGTGCAAGTCAAACTATTACGAGCGTTACAACAACAAGAGATCACGCGTGTGGGTGATACCGTTACCCGCACCATCGATGTACGGATAATCGCAGCGACGCATCGTGATTTATTTCGTATGGTGTCTGATGAAACGTTTCGTGAAGATTTATTTTATCGCCTCGCTGTTGGCGTTATCACATTACCGCCATTAAGGCAGCGCGCTGAAGATATTCCCGACATCATTACCACGTTCATGGCAGACATCAATCAACAGATGGAAAAGCATCCGCTGTTTGAAAGTAAAAACATTTCCGATGCTGCAATAAATTTTACCGTTTCACATCACTGGCCGGGTAATATTCGTGAGCTTTGGAATACATTGAACCGTGCTACGCTATGGTCTGAAAATAAAGAGCTAAGCCGTGCGGATATCGAAAAAGCAACATTAAGTTTAGATAATACACCGTCCGCTGAAGATAAGTTCCATATTCCGGGCGATTTGCAGCAATATATTGATAATATTAAAAAAGATGCGATTATCTCTGCCATGGATTTTGCCAGTGGAAACAAATCTAAGGCTGCTAAATCATTAGGTTTAAAAAATCATCAAACATTGAATAATTGGCTTAAAACGTACGATTTAGATGCTTGATGAAACAAAGAAAAGCGAATGGCATAAACGTTGCGATAGGCATAGGTATCAAAGGAGAGCAACTAAGGTGAAAACGTCCATGAATTTCGAACATTTACGTAATCAGTGGCCAGAGTTGGCAGAGCTTGGCGCATTTGCTGAAACCTATGCCGTGAGTGATCCGCAAAGTGCACTGGTTAAACTGCGCTGCTACGTTGAAAAAATCGTAGGCTACTTATACCGCGAGCTTCACCTTCCTGTTGCACCTAACGCCTCTATGCATGATAAGTTGGTGAGCGGTTCATTCACATCTATCGTTGATAAAACCATTGTTGATAAGTTTCACGCTGTTCGTCGAGGCGGAAACAAAGCCGCTCATGAAGGCGAAGTTAGCCAACACGATGCCATTTGGTTGCTAAAAGAATCTTATTTCATTGGCTGCTGGCTATTTATGGCATATGGCGAGGGTAAACTAAAAGATTGCCCATCGTTTACCACACCTGAAAATAGCCAAAGAGAAGATGAATCCAAAGGCGAATTTAAGCGCAAGAATAAGCAATTACAACAAAAGCTTAAACAGCATGATGAGATCTTAAAACAGGCATTGAAAGAGCTGGAAGAAACTAAGCTTGCTCAATTACAGGCTCAGAAAGAAGCGGCACAGCTTAAAGCACAAGTGGATCAAGCCAAAGCAGATAAACTTCGTAGCAATACGCTAGCAATGAAGAGCAGCTTTGATTTTAATGAACAAGAGACTCGCAAGCGAATCATTGATGCAGATCTGCGTAGCTGTGGCTGGGATGTTGCACTTGATGAAGAGAGTACAGAGCAAGTATCCAAAGAAGTTGAAGTTGATGGGCAGCCAACGCAAACAGGCATTGGTTATTGTGACTACGTACTTTGGGACGACAATGGTAAACCGTTAGCGGTCATTGAAGCGAAGCGTACACAGAGAGATGCCAAAGCAGGGCGCGAACAAGCAAAATTGTATGCTGATGCGCTAGAAAAACGTTATAGCCAACGTCCTGTGATTTTCTACACCAACGGCTATGAAATTTATATTTGGGATGACGCTCAAGGCTATGCACCACGCGCGATCTTTGGCTATTACGCTAAAGACAGCCTTCAATATCTGATCCAACAACGTACTCTTAAACAAGATCTTAATACCACGCCTATCGACACCAAGGTTGCAGGGCGTATGTATCAAATGGAAAGCATAAGTCGTGTCTGTGAACGCTTTTCAGACAAACACCGCAAAGCGTTAGTGGTACAAGCAACAGGGACAGGTAAAACCCGTGTATCTATAGCATTAGCAAAACGTCTGCTTGATGCGGGATGGGCGAAGCGTGTTCTGTTTTTGTGTGACCGAAAAGAGTTACGTAAACAGGCAGGTCATGCGTTTAATGAACACACCAAAGAGCCACTTTTCATCAAAGGGAAAAGTAAAAAAGATGCGGCTTCCAATGCACGTATCGTAATCGCGACTTACCCGGGCATGATCCAAAACTATGAAGAGTTCGATGTCGGTCACTTTAATCTGATCATTGCCGATGAATCTCATCGCTCTATCTACAACAAATATGGCGAGTTATTTAAATACTTTGATGCGCTACAAGTGGGGCTAACAGCAACGCCAGTTGAGATGATCTCACGCTCTACCAGTCAACTGTTTGGCTGTGACTATAAACTGCCCACAGCAAACTACCCATTAGAACAAGCGATTGAAGAGAAGAACCTTGTCCCGTTTAAGGTGGTTACCCATACCACGCAATTTTTACGTGAAGGGATCAAAGCAAGCGAACTGACGGATGAGCAAATTGCAGAGCTAGAAGATCAGGGCATTGATCCCAATACCTTGGATTTCGATTCTAAGCAAATTGATAAAGCGATATTCAATAAAGACACCAACCGAGCCATTATTCGTAACTTAATGGAAAAGGGCTTAAAAGATAAAGATAACCAACTGCCGGGTAAATCGATCATCTTTGCCCGCAGCATTGCCCATGCAGAGTTATTGGCTGAACTATTTAGCGAAATGTACCCAGATTTAGGCGGTAATTTCTGCCGCGTGATCCACTCTAAATACGAACGGGCTGAAGAGTTAATCGACAACTTCAAAAGCGCAGAAGGGAACGATGATGACATTACCATCGCGGTATCGGTCGATATGCTAGATACCGGTATTGATGTCCCTGAATGTGTCAACTTGGTGTTTGCGAAACCGATTAAATCGAAAGTGAAATTTTGGCAAATGGTGGGGCGTGGTACTCGCTTGTGTGCAAATCTCTACGGTCCTGGTTTAGATAAAAAGCACTTCTTAATTTTTGACCATTGGGGAAACTTTGATTACTTCAAAATGAACCCAGAAGAAGATGAAGGTTCGCAAACTAAATCTCTGCCGCAAAAAGTGTTTGAAGCCAAACTCAACTTGGCTGTTGAAGCACTAAAGAAAGCAGAAATGGAGATTTTTGCTGATGCTGTTCACCAGATCAAAGCGGATATCGATTCGCTCAATGATAAAACCATTGCTGTGCGTGAAAAGTGGAAGCTGAAAGCCCAATTGAGCGAAGAAAAACGCTTAATGCAAATGGCGCCAGATACCAAAACGTTGTTGTTTGATGAAATGGCGCCGTTGATGCAATGGAAGAAAACCACAGGCGAAAGCGAAGCCCTTCGTTTAGATCTGCAATTTCTTCAACTGCAACTGACTAAATTACAACAGCCAAGTAAGGTAGATATTGAAGCGCAACCTATTTTAGATAAGGTGACTAGCTTGTCGATGCACCTAAATGAAGTGCGAAGTAAAGCGACAACCATCAAACAGATACAACAACAGAACTACTTAAGTGATGCCGATTACTTTGCCGTTGAGGCCTGTCGTCATAACTTGCGCAGTGTGATTCACTTACGTGATAAAGGGGTAGCACCAGCATCAACTCAAATCCCTGTGATTGATGTACGTGAAGATGAAAGCCGTTATCAAACAGAAGAGATAAAAACAGACATCATCACGGTTGATTATGAAATCTACCGCCAAGAGGTAGAAAAGACCTTAACGCCACTGTTTGACACTAACGACGTATTGCAAAAAATCCGTGGTGGGCAAGCGGTAACAGAAGCTGACTTAGCGACATTAAGCGCCTTGGTACTGACCCAAAACCCCAATGTTGACTTGCGAACCCTTAAAGAGTTCTTCCCTGAATCAACCTCAGGGCTGGATCAAATCCTGCGCACGATTGTCGGTATGGATGCAAAACAAATAGAAAATGAGTTTACGGCTTTTGTGCAAAACGTGCATACCCATTTAAACGCAAGACAGCAGCGTTTTATCGGTATGCTTAAAAACCACCTTTGTCGCTACGGTAGCGTTGATATTGAACAGCTCTACGATGCGCCGTTTAATCAAATTGATGATGCAGGGCTAGATGGCGTATTCCCCAACCCGGCACAAGCCGACGTGGTTGAACAATTTGTACGTCGCTTCAGTGTCCATTTGGGGGATAAACAAACAAGTGTCGAGAAAGTCGTAAATTAGCATTTGGTATAAAGAAACAAGCGAGTAAACTACCACGCATTATTATAAGCGGCTTGATAACAGCCGCTTTAGCGCGAAACTCTTTTTACACGAGAAAGCGTTAACGCGCATAACAACAATAAAAACGCACTGGCCTCACTTTGAAGGGCTGGCGCAATAAACAAAGAGAATAAAAATGATCACATCAGGCGCATTAAAAAGCCAAATTGACAAGTTATGGGAAGAGTTTTGGACTGGCGGTATTACCAACCCATTAACCGTTGTTGAGCAAATTACCTATTTAATGTACGCCCGTATGTTAGACATGAATGAGCGTAATGATGAAAAACGCAGTGCTCGTACAGGTAAGCCTTTTAACCGCCGCTTTGCAGACGATAAACAACATATTCGCTGGGAAAACTTCCGTCACCTTGGCGCAGAAAAGTTATACCCACTCGTAAAAGATGAAGTCTTCCCGAACTTCAAAGATCTCACATCTGATGACACGCTATTTGCGGACTTCATGAAAGATGCGCAACTGATGATCCAAAAGCCATCACTATTAGTCAAAGCGGTGGAGTTAGTCAGTGAACTGCCTTTAGAAAACAAAGACGTAAAAGGCGATTTATACGAGTATTTATTGTCTAAATTGACCACCGCCGGCATTAACGGTCAGTTCCGTACACCGCGCCATATTATTCGTGCGATGATCGAAATGTTAGACGTGGAAGAGACTCACCGCATTTGTGATCCAGCTTGTGGTACGGGCGGTTTCTTATCATCGACTTATGAATACTTACTAGAAAAGTACTCTTCACCAGAAGGCACCGAAAAAGAACAAGCGTTTGATAAAGAAGGTAAGCCAGTACTAGACGTGCATGGTAAGCCAGTATTCAATTATTTATACGCAGGTGACTTGCTCGAAAAACGCACGCATATCGATTACGACATGTTCCACGGCTTTGATTTTGACTCAACCATGTTACGTGTAGCAGCAATGAACTTGGTGATGCACGGGGTGAAACAGCCTGATATCCACTATCAAGACACATTGAGCCAAAGCTTTATTGAGCGTTTCCCTGATGAAGCGAAAAACGGTTTCGATATCATCTTAGCGAACCCGCCGTTTAAAGGCAGCTTAGATGAAGAAGATGTTGATCCTGCGATTTTAAAAGTGGTGAAAACCAAAAAGACTGAATTACTGTTTGTGGCACTTATTCAACGCATGTTGAAAGTAGGTGGCCGCACCGCCACCATCGTACCTGATGGCGTGTTATTCGGTAGTTCAAAAGCGCACCAAACCCTGCGTAAACACCTAGTGGAAGATAACCAGTTGGAAGCGGTGATCTCGTTACCAAGCGGGGTGTTTAAACCATACGCGGGCGTTTCAACGGCGATTCTTATTTTCACCAAAGGTGGTAGCACCAATAATGTGTGGTTCTACGATGTACAAGCCGATGGTAAATCGCTCGATGATAAGCGCACCCCAATTAAAGACAACGACTTGCCTGATTTGGTTAAGCAGTACAAAGCCTACCAAGCGGCGGTGATGACAGGTGAGTCAACCGAGCAATGGGCGGACAAAACCCAAAAAGCCTTCTTGGTAGCAAAAGATGACATTACGTCGAACAAATATGACTTGTCGATCAATCGCTATAAAGAAGTGGTGTACGAGCAAGAAAGCTACGAAGAACCAAAAGTGATCCTTGGAAAACTAAAAGCGTTAGAAAATGAGATTCTGGCTGATCTTAATGAGTTGGAGTCGATGCTATGAGTTGGCCAATTGTAAAACTGGGTAATCTTGTTGATGTAAAAGGAGGAAAGCGATTACCGAAGGGGGATACTTATCACAACTCAGAAACCAAGCACCCTTATATACGAGTTACTGATTTTATAAATGGATCTGTGAATGTCCAAGGCTTGAAATATATCACAGAGGAAACTCATAATAAAATTCAGAGGTACACCATTAGTAAAGACGATGTATATATTTCAATTGCTGGCAGTATAGGAATTGTTGGGAAAATACCGTCATCGCTTGATGGAGCCAACTTAACAGAAAATGCCGCAAAATTAGTAATTAAAGACGGTCAATTGCTTGATCAAAATTTCCTGATTTGGTTTTTGACGACGCAAGGTCAAGATCAAATTCAATCAAAGAAAAAAGCGACCAGTCAACCAAAATTAGCGCTTTTTCGAATAGAGGAAATAGAGCTCCCACTGCCACCACTAAAAGAACAAAAACGCATTGCGGCTATTTTGGATAAAGCGGATGCCATTCGCCAAAAGCGTAAGCAAGCGATAGAACTTGCCGATGAGTTTTTACGCAGCGTGTTTTTGGACATGTTTGGTGATCCGGTGACGAATCCGAAGGGGTGGGAGGTAGTGGAGTTAGCAGATGTTACCCATAAGGTTACTGATGGAACACATAAAACTCCTACCTATACTTCCGAAGGTGTACCGTTTTTGTCAGCAAAAAATATTAAACCTTGGGGGCTTGATTGGAGTGACACTAAATTTGTTTCAACGGATGAGCACAATGACTTGATTAGGCGTTGTAATCCCGAAAAAGGTGATGTACTTCTTAGCAAAAGTGGTTCCTTGGGTACACCTGCAATAGTTGAAGTTGATAAAGAATTTTCACTGTTCGAAAGTGCTGCTTTGTTTAAATTAAACAAAGAGCTTATTGAACCTGAATATCTACTCCACTACCTGCGTTCAAATCCCACGAAATATATGATGCTTAAAAGTACAAAAGGAGTCGCTATTAAGCACCTACATCTAACAGACTTAAGAAGACTAAACATACTACTTCCCCCAAAAAGTCTTAGGCTGCAATTTATGGAAATCGCGTCACTAGTCAAAAATAAGGTAGAAAAGTTGAACGATGCAGGTTCGCTTTCGGACGACAACTTTAGTGCTCTTTCCCAAAAAGCTTTCTCAGGCCAACTATAAATTTCAGAGGTATCTTCAGATGCCTCTTTTTAATTAACGTTTATTGTTTCAATTAAGCTGCGCTAATAATTTCTCAATCGTAAACCCTCAATTCTCATTTTTCCTATAATCCTAAAGCCCAGAGATCGGGATATGTCTCAAGCATCTGTCGCTACGTCATCAAACACTCATTTATCTATTATTGCTTTGAAAATCCGCACTCTAGTCGATTCCTGCCCTCATACTTTTCTTCACTGTTATGTCTGTAAAAATATTTACTATTAGTAAATTATTTTACTTTTTATACTGGGTGATTTTCATCTATTTCTTGTAAAAACAATTGATTACAACTTGGCGTGTTTATTGGAAGTATCTAAGAACAACAGAGGATAGGCGCTTTATATAGGCTGGCTCTGGTGACGATTGAAGTGTTGCTGCTAGGCAGTGAAATTTTTAGAACAAAGGCTGGAAGTGACAAGTTATTTTTTGCAATTAATTTCAAATGTTTGCTTTGCATAACATTGCGAAACTTTAAAATTAAAATTATTTATAAATTGTGATGTTCAAACTGTGATTATATCTAAGCAGGTGTTAGCTTTTTATCTAAGTGACTGTTTTTATATAGGCAAAAATCGAATAATCAATAACGAAAAATAATGAATGATGAAGATTACAAAGTTATCACTAACCAATTTCCGCTCTTTTAAACAAACTCAAACCATTGAGTTTGCCCCTGTTACTTTGCTTTTTGGCCCTAATAGTGTGGGGAAAAGTACGGTACTGATGGCGCTATTCTACCTGCAACAGATAGTCGAAAAAGGCCAGTGCAACCCACAGCGCCTTGAAGCGATGAATAACAAGTATGTCGGTGGTTTTCAACATCTCGTTCATGGCAAAGATTTATCTAAAAATATTACGATCAAGGTGGAATATCAAAAACCTGAAGTCATGGCTGGTCATAGCTATGACGATAGTTTGTTTTTTATTGATGATTGTAAAGAAAGAGAAAATAACGATCCATTAGGCACACAACGTAAGCTGTTATCGATGAGTAGCCCGATAGAGTGGGCCAATAAGATTGCTGTCGAAATCGAAATTGCTTGGTCGCAGGCAGCAAATACCGCCTTTGTGTGTCGTCAGGCTGTGTGGTTAGACGACGAGTTTATTGCTGAATCTGTCAATACGGAATATTCACCGAACGCGCAGGTCCATGCTGTGAATTATCTCCATCCATTGCTAATTACCGATCAGCAAGATGAGTGGGTCGCGTCAACAGAGGCTGGTGGTGTATTTCATCCTGACTTTGCTAGTCAAGACAAGGGGCAAGGTGTTCATTCATCAATATCTAGTGGGCATGAAGCGAGTACTTTGGGGTTTTGTGGAGAATTTCATGATTTTGTTTTGGCGTCTGCAACCTCAGAAGCAGAAACCATGTACAGTCGACACCTTCAACAAGAACAGCAACATGCGTTATTTCAGTACAAATCGATGGGGGGAGTACTTCCTCAGCTTGGCAAAGTGCTAACAACCAGTATTGAAGCGGATGATGCATTAAATACCAAACGTATAGAAGAAATATTCAGTGATATTTTTGTTGCCAGTTTAGATAACTTACAGGAGTTGCTGCAAGACAGCTTAACCATTGGTCCACTGCGCCATATTCCTGATTCGACCTTTGATGCAGACACCAATATTAAGCAAAGAGACTGGTACAACGGAAAAGCCAGTTGGGATCTTGTTTTTCATGCTGAGCAAAAGTTGTTATCAAAAATAAACCATTGGTTGGCAGGTAAAGATCAGTTGGATTTAGGCTATGCGCTGGTTCGTAAATGTGAACAAGGCCAGATTGAATATATCCATGATCCCGATAGTTTCAGCGAGGCAACGCAGGAGTTAATTGACAGCGGGCGCGATGAAGCGTTGCCTGCGCCTTATATTGCCACCATGGATTACCGTAAAAAAAATATTACGCTTTGGGATCTGCATAATGATATTGAAGTATCAGCCGCAGATATTGGTGCCGGTGTTTCTCAGGTATTTCCTTTAATTGTCGCAGCCGCTTACGCGAATAAAGGGTTAATTTGCGTTGAGCAACCCGAGTTACATATACATCCCAAAGCACAAGTTGGGCTGGGGGATTTATTAACCCAAGTTGATGAGAAAAATCAGTTTTTGATAGAAACCCACAGCGAACATTTAATTTTACGTTTACTCCGTCGTGTGCGTGAAACCACTGAGGGCACTTTGGCTAAACATTTAACGCCGGTTAAAAAAGAAGATATCTCGATTATTTATCTCGAAACTGCTGAGTCTGGCGTTATCGCGCATAGAACATTATTAACTGATGATGGCGATCTTGAAACGGATTGGCCTAACGGCTTCTTTGATGAAAGGGATGAGGAGTTGTTCTGATGTATAAAGAGATAGCACTCGATCCTCACTGTATGTCTGAATTTCATTATTACGGTCTGTTAAAAAGTGCGTTTGGGTTTGAAAGCGGGCGTTATGTTATTGCGCCTACCAAAGAATGGGTCAGGGAGGCTTACAAATGTGTTAAGGCTTCTAGTATCTCGCCGACAAAACAAAAATCGGTGACGAATTTTCTTAATAAGTTACAAAGGGAAAAGGCGCATCCGTTAATTGTGTTACCTACAGATCGCGCGGGTTTAACGACCCAAAAGGGTTATGAGAATTGGCTGCAATGGATTGGGGCACAACAATCGTTGCGACGTTTTAATGCCGTTGTTTCTGAAAAAGATGGTTCTGCTTACATTAATTATGAGCAAATCATCGAGGGGGCGGAAATATGGGCAATGCCGCCAACACGTTGGATTGATAAAAGTATCGAAGACATTGTATCGGTGGTGGAGCCATTAATACATGTTGGTAGAGAGCTTATTATTGCCGATCCCTACTTTAAATTGCCAAACAACGCGTTATTTAAAGCCATTTTAAAAAAAGCGATGTTAGGTGAAATAAAGAAAGTAACGCTTGTTACTACGATGGAGTGCAGCAATCTTTCGGGGGTGTTTGACCGTGAATATAAACACTTGCTCGATACAGCAATAAAAATCAGTTATGTACGAGTACCAAATCAGTTTATCCACGATAGATATGTACTGACTGATAAAGCAGCAATTAAGGCTGGGCAAGGCTTTGCTGTTGCGCCAGAAAAGGGGCTTCAGTCTGACCATTTAAGCATCAGCTTATGTGGTTTGGAAGAATACAGAGAGACCAAAAAACGGATCGAAGAATACCAAAAACAATACCCTGAAAGCTGTGAGCTTTTGGGATAAAGATAAATATAAAAATGGCTAGAAAACGACAATGGAATTGCAGTTTAAAAATGTCTCGGGTAAAGACAACGTAGGGGATTTTACGTGGATACACCAGTCTGGACGTCAAGCGTTAATTGCGGACATGGTATCGGGTTCTGATGTTCACAAAGGTCTCGATTTATTAAGCAGTTGGCTGACAGTTAACCAAACGAATGAACCTTTTAATGCTGAACAAGTGATTGCGGAACTGCATGATTTGTTTCAGGCAAACAACGTTCAATCGACGCTAGGTATTATCACGCAACAACAGGCCTGTTTTGAACTTCACTTCGTGGGCAATATAAGGCTCTACAGAGTAGAAAAACAGGTTGAGCAGATCAAAGAGGTGGGGGATGAGATCCATCCTTTGTCTGTTGTTGGCAGTGAATATTCTCCAGTTATTCAGCACACAGTATTAACCCCCGAGCATCACACTAAATTTATAGTGACCAGTGACGGGCTAGACAGTTCACTTATGCGTTCATTAGCGCTGAGTTCAGAAACACTGAGTGGTGGTCAGTTACATCGCAAATTGCTACCAGCAGTGTGTGATCAAGATTGGTCGGCACTTGTTTTCCCAATGGCAAATGCCCAATCATTTGTTAATCATCACTGGCCTTATAACCCTTTTGTTGGGCCACAGGAAGATCGCTTACATGAACGAAGAGGCCTGGCTGAAATAGCGACAGAACTATTTAAACAACCAATGTTTGAAGGGTTTCGCATTGTCTCGTGCCCGCCGATTTTAAATGAAAATTCGTCCCGGCTGTTTGATGGGTTATTGGTGTACCCATTCGGGGTTATTCCGCTGGAATTAAAAGATCACCATGGCGCTATTACCATTGATATGGGAACGAATAAGCGTAATAGCTTGCTGGTGGAAAACGATCTTGGCACAAGCTATTTATCAAACCCAGCCACAAAATTACGCGAATCGTTAAGGCGATTTGGCGACTTGCCTCAATTAAAAGGCTTAACACCTGAGTTAAAGAACGCCGGTCTTGTGATTTTTACTTCGCATCATGCTGATGTTGAATGTGTGTTTGATGGGCAATCGACACCTGCGCCATTTATGCAGGCTGGTGAGGTGATGGTGGCTAAATCAACGCAATTAAGCGAGCTGCTATTTCAGTTCTGCCGTGCAAGGTTTGGCAAAAAGTTGAAGAAAAGACTGACAGATTCTGAGATTAATCAGTTAGTAAAAGATTTGACTACGTTGCCAACGCAACCTGCACAGGGAGCTATTACGGTAGGTGACTACGAGCTGGAATTAGCACCCATACAAGCTGAATCGACCGATTATTTCACCGTATATAACGCCCATTTATTTAATGAACAGGTATGGGCCAAGTGTTTTGATTTAGACCATTTGAGTGCGGTTCATCGTCAAAGTGAACTTCAAAGTTTAGGTCGAGAAGCGTTAGTACTGAAAAGGTTGAGTCGAGTTGAAGGCGTGCAACGTTATCAAGATAAGGAGTTGGTTGACGATAAATTCTATGTGTTTGTTGAAAAAGCCCCTACGACAACGTTGGCACAATGGTTACAAACGCAGCCAGCGAAAGAAGCACGGCTTAATGTTCTTATTGCTATCGCTGAGACAATGAAACAAATTCAGTCTGTTGGCGAACCAGAGATCATTCACCGTGCGATTAACTTATCGAATATTCGTGTTGGTGACGACAGTAACCCTATTTTGATTAACTTTGAGCTTTGCCAACAAGAAATGGTGGCAACGTTACCGCTTAATGCACGCCGAACGTTTGAGCAAAAATATCAAGCGCCAGAAGTGAATGAGCCTGGTCAATCACTGACTTTTGCGGCCGATATTTTCAGTTTTGGCTTAATTATATTGTTTTCATTAACTGGCGAATTGCCTTTTGAACAATCTGCCAAGGAATTGGTAACCAAAGGACGCCGCCCTGTATTTTGGAAGCAGTTATGTCAACAGCTGGATGTATCACCAAAACATGCTGAATTCTGGCAGCGAATTCTTCATGTGACACCAAAATATCGCCCAACCATTGAACAAGTGTTAGAGGTCTTAAAGACATGGAAATGACAACAAGTGGTTATGCACAACAGTACCCTAGAGATAAAGTAATTTATCAATGCCATGCAACTAAACGGGCTTTTTATCGTGTCAAGCTTCCTCAACTTGGCTTGTATTACGGGCTTAAAGAAATTGAGGTAGCGGAAGCGAGAGCAATAAAAGAAATTAAAAATGAAATCATTGCGTTAAACCGTTTACCTTTTGGCATTGCTGCAAAATGTCATCAGTATTGGCAAGAAGGAAATAAGCATTTTTTATTGATGGACTGGATAGAGGGGATTCCTCTTAATGAATTTATCCGTTCAGCACCAACAAATCGCCGTGAGTTCGCTCAGCGAATTAAAATAGCGGAAAAAGTGGGATGGAAGTTAGTTGAACTTCATCGTTACAACGTCACCCACAGGGATTTGAAACCGGAAAACATCATCATTCATTGTGATAAAAACGCCAATGTCAGAGATGTGAGTTTTATCGATTTTGGTTTATCTAACCAAAAACGCCAGATGGAAGAGGGAACTGCACATTATCGTTCGCCCGAACAGGAATTTGTAAGGCAGACAGGGCTTACACATTCTTCTGATATTTTCTCATTTTCTCAGTTAATTCATTTTTTATTAACGGGTTCACCGATTCTACTTCAACCTAATTTTGATGGTTCTGGTTGGGATGAATTGAACCTTGAATTACCGCCACTCATTCCTCAGAAACTCAAAGATACCTTAATGCAGGGTTTGGAATTTGACGTACGAAAGCGCAGTAAGCAGGTATTTACCATTGTGAAAGCGCTACAAGACGTATCAAAACAATTAAATAGCAAAAGGTAATGACTATGTTGGCACACAATCAAACCGTTCCTTTTTGGCCAGAGGAAAAAACCGCTAAATACCCATCAATTTTGCCTTTACTTTATAAAGTGGAGAAAAATTATCTTGATAAAAATTGGCCTGATAATGGTGAGTCTCAAGAAGCGGTTATTAAACAAATAAGATCGGCTCAAAAGGGATGGGTTACCTCATTTAAAAGGAATGATTCCATATTTGTTACCTTGCTTGTAGGTAAGTACAAAGTAACCATGAATGTTGCCAAAAGTGATGATAATCCTCGCTTGTGGTTAGGTCGTATTTATTATGCAAACAACCAAGATCGCCAACGTATGCTTGAAAAGGGCGTACTTTTAGAGTTTGGTGGTGTACGGCTTTTATCTGGCCGAGAGTTCGGTGTTGGTTTAGAAAAGACTGACTATAGGTACAGCTCAGGAGAATACGCTTCAGAGCTTTTGGATATTATTAAGTCACCTTGGAATGTTGAAGGAGAAGAGCGAGAGCAGAATGATATAACACAAGAGTCGTTGTCTTTTGAAGAGCAAGAAATGGTTGAAGTACTTCGCTGTTTTATTGACTCGGAGTACGAACTTGAAAGGATAGCCGCCCAGCAATGTATGCCTTTTCAAGCGACGTCTATCACTGCGCGAAGTGAAAGGACGACTTACCGACTTCATTATGAATTGAAATTTGATGAGTTTGACTATTCTCGCCTTGTTGAGACACAGCCAACATTGTTGGAAATGCTGAATGAGATGCGTGAACCGACAGATATCTTAATGGAGATAGCAGATCTTAACCCTGTTGAGAATGAACCTATTATCCATGTCAGTATTGAAAAACAAGCATTAGATTCGCAAATACCAGAGCAAGCGTTATTGAATGTTGCGGCATTACCAACCTTGAAGAAGGTGCGTAATGCAGTGGTTGATTCGCTTGAGTCAGAAACATCTAAAAACCCTTGGCTGCTATCTTTGGCTGCAGGTGTATACGATCACTCCCCATTAACGCCAGTAAAAGTACCTGTTCCTCCAAGCAAGTTCCCACCAACGCCTTCTCAAGTTAAAGCGATTGATAGTGGAGCGGGTAGTGATGACTATACCCTTGTTCTAGGGCCTCCTGGGACGGGAAAAACCACAGTTATTCTTCAATGGGTGAAGTACTTTGCTGCACAAGGTAAACGGGTACTTGTTACGTCGCAAAATAATAAAGCCGTTGATAACGTTTTAGAGCGCCTTGCTGAAGAGGATGATTTTGAATGTCTTCGTATCGGTAATGAGAATAAGATCAGCTCATGCCTTGAAGATATTACATTAGACAACAAAGCAGCGAAGTTACAGGAGCGGATGTTCAGTTCAGCAGATGAAACGCTGAAAGTGCTTGAGCAGCAATTGGCGCATATAAAGGGGTTACTCGTTAGTAAAGATGAGATCATTGAACAACTAGACGCTGCAGAACTGGCTCAAAGTGATCATACTCACCATACCAACACCTTATTAGAACTTAAAGATAACTTGGTTGAAGTTGAGCGAGATATTGTTTTAAAAAATAATACCTTAGAGCAACTAAGTAAACAAATCATTGAGACTCAACAAAAAGAATGGCCAATATTTAAATCTGTGTCGCGTTGGCTCAATAACAAAAAAATAAGTTTAATTAATTATCGGATCAATAAAGTTAATCTCAAGACGAGTGAGTTAAAAGATCAGCGTTTTCAGCTTGGCAATACTATTGAGGAAACTGAATCGAAAATTACTCAAGCTCACAGCCTTATGGACAGTATTCATTGTCAGATTGAAGGCTATTTCGAACAAGTCACCTCACTGGTTGATGATATTAATATTCCAGGAAGCAGTGGAAAAAAAGTGACTAAATTCGAGATGGAAAGTCTTGATGAGCTACTAGTAAAGGTTTCCAGTATTCATACCAACCTTACCGAATGGTTCAATAAATTAAAAACGGAACGTCAGCAAGCCTTATATAAGATTTTAATGGAAAATGTAAACGTGGTTGGGGCTACCTGTATTGGTATCAATACGAAGGCGTTGTTTAGGGAACTCGATTTTGATGTTGTTATTGTCGATGAATCAGGACAAATCCAACTTCATAATTTAATCGTTCCGTTATCACGTGCTAATAAGGCAATTCTTGTTGGTGATCACAAACAACTTCCACCTGTTGTGAGTGATGAAGTTCTAGAAGAAGTCGAAGCTAAAGATTTTGGTGATTATAAAGATCTCTATCGTCTTAGCTGGTTTGAACATCTTTGGAATGGCGCCCCTGAAGACCGCAAAATTATGTTAGACACGCAATTCCGATGTCCATCTATGATCAGTGATTTTGTTTCTGAAGCATTCTATGAAGGTAAGTATTTTGCGGGTGTAGGGATGGATAAGAAGCAACCATTACTGTCTTATTGTCCTCAGCCAATGATCTGGATTGATACTACTTGGCTCCAAGAAAAGGCTGAAAAAGCAACGTCTGAAGATGGACGCGCTGTTGTACAAGACAATGTCTGTGAAACTGAACTTGTTATCGCGCTTCTTAAGTCTTCCATAAAAGAGATGCCTGAGCTTGCTGAAAATCGCGAGATTGGGATTATTGTTCCTTACGCTAATCACGTAAAGGCGATTCAAAAAGCAATAAGAAGAGAGCAGAAACGAGGGCAATTGTCTGAGTTAACCATGCCTCTAAATGAGTTAGTTGCATCAGTAGATAGCTTTCAAGGGCAAGAGCGCGATCTGATTATTTTCACTTTTACGCGTTCAAATCGACAGGGCAAAGTGGGATTTTTATCAGACTGGAGACGTCTGAATGTGGCGCAAACACGTGCTAAGAAACAATTGGTAATGATAGGTGATTCCCAGACGTTGACCAAAGGTGCTGACAGACAGAATGCCCATGATGTTGAGTTTAAAAAAGCAATGGTATTGCTAAAAAGTCAGTGTCATAAGAAAGGCGCATTGCTGCAAGCTTCACGCTTCCTTCCTGATGCAAAAACGGTTCAAAGACCAAAATATAATACCGCATCAAATAACCGTAAAAACTCAAATACTCGATCTGCTAAGAAAACGTTGGTGAGTGAAAATGGCTAAAAAAAAGAAAACAACTAACCCTTATTTCAATATGTCAAAAAGCTACGCTGAGGTTTTGAATTCTCAAATAAAGCCAGATGAAACGCTGTTTTACGTTCGTGATAATTTATTACCAATACTCAACGTGAAAATTTTAGTCAAAGAGCGTAGCCGAGAGGAGCTCAGTGATATTGACTTGATGATCTTCAAGTTAATTGAACAAGGTATTAGCTCTATTAATTCAATTGTGGTCTTAACTGGCCTTGCTGAGAAGTTGGTGACAAAACATATCAGTGAAATGGCTGGCCGTTCATTTGTTGAAATGGATGAAGGTAAATTACTGCTGACGGAGCTTGGTGAAGAAACCCTTGAGCATGGTGTGCCAGTCAGAATTGTACAGCGAGCTTTTCGTTATTGTGCGGTATCAGAACAATTGTTGCCGCGAGAGGCATACCAATTACCTTATACAGAGCTGGATAGCTTACGAAGTAAGGAATTCACAGGAAAAATAAAATCAAGCCATATTTTAGAAGAGTCACAGCTAGTTAACTTGAAAGGGATGGATCTCTCGCTAATTGAATCTAAACGAGACCTTGGCATTACAGATGAAGCACTCGCATTTGGTGATATCGTGGGTTATTCCTCAGGATACCTGCAAACAAGGTTATTTTTAGTGGGTCGGAATAAGCCAGAGAGAGCGATGGTCGCTTTTGGTAAGACGTGTATCGAATATGATTTAAAGGAAATCTTAGCGACGATTACAGCATTAAAAGATCCTAACATTGTACGAAAACTGGGTGAGTTCAATCAGGAACAAGAGAAAAAACAAAAACTATTATTTGGTGAAGGTGAGATTGCGCTTGATGAATTTGGCTTACCTATTATCAACATTACTAAAGCGAATGTTGAGTGGTTATCTAAAGGCGTAGAGTCAGGACAACAAGGTATTCTAATGTGTGGTACTGATCATTTAGCCGCTAAACCAATAGGTTTAAAAGCATGGGGCAAGTTTTCAAGTTTATCTGGGCTGACAATTCGCTATTTTCTTAGAGAAAAGAATTTGCAAGATGACGCTGCTAAGTTGCGTAAATATGTGGAGATGTGTGACGCATATATGTTAACGCCAAGGGATGAAAGAGAGTACCCAACGATTGCGAAATATGTAGAGAAGACACTACCGAGTAAGGAAATTGAACAGTTACGAGAACTTGCAGAGCGATACTCGATTACACGGATTAGTAAATCCTTACCCAAACAGGAAGTAGTGGTAGATTAATGACGGAATATAAATGGCAAGGGTGGGGGTTTTTCCCCCTCTTTATTTCTAAGCAAGCATTCGCAAAAATTGTCAGTGATGGAAAGTGGCAACATTGGACAAAGGATCTGACGGTTGATGAAATTAAGGATAAAAGAAGGTTTTATTCGCGATCTTGTGCTGATTTATTAAGGCCAATTGAGTCTGGAAGGTACGTGATAAGTCAGGACAGTGATACTAAGCCACTATTTTCGTTGTCACTACCCAGTAAAAATGAAGATGATGAAAAAGTTATTAATATTACTCAGCTACAGTTACTTGCTTTAGGTGAGGTGAGCTTGCTGTATATTCATTTTGACTCACCATTAACATTTACTGAATCTGATATTTCTAATCTAAATAAAACCGTTTTTCAGTGGGAGCCAAGAACTGAAAAACATAAAGTAAGCCAATGGCTTAGTGCTGAAGATAAGACCCAAGGCTTAAAACAGCATATTAGCGAGTTGCTAGATATTTCCCTACAGCAAGACAGTCATTATGAAGAAGATACATTCGGACATGAACTGGTTAATTGTACTTGGATTAAGCAAATAAATGGATTCGAAGACGATAAGTCTATTTGCGTTAGTGAGTTGAGTGCAGGCATTAATTGCAATGATCCAAGGTATAAACTGTCTAAAACAGAGAAGCAGAGATTGGTCGATTCACAATTCGATTATTGGGCAGATTGGCGCTGTCAATTTAATCTAAATCGTTTAGTTTTTGTGGATCAAACGCCTGAAGAATCGTCCTTGAAGTGGAATCTATCTAATAATCACTATTACCTCGATTTATTTGCCGCTGTTATTTATCAAAGAACGATATTAAATCGCTTTAAAGATGAAATGATGCTTTGTAGTAATAAGAAGCGTGGCGAGTTATATGAGCGTATTTCTAATTTCAGAAGGCAATACAAAATAGCGCATATTTCGACATATCCCTTTGCTGAAAGGCTTTACCAGTATTTTTGCGTTCAAGCTGATTTATCGTCGATTGAAGATAAAACGTTTATTGAATTAGAGCACAATCATGCGCTTTGGAAACAGGAGAGAGAAGAATCTACAAATACGGTGCTTTTACTGGTTTCCCTTGTGGCTGCACTGTTAGTGCCAGCGAGTTCGATTGCAACAATTATGGCTCTTAGCGACGATCAGATGACGCCTGTTTATTGGATTCTGTCGGGTTTTATTACCCTTATCACAATCGTTGTTATGGTTTGGCCGCCATTTAAGCGTTACCTAAAAGATAGAAAATTAGAGAAGCTGTAAAGAGTTATTTCTAATTTTAAAAATAATCAATCATTAAGGAGTGAGGTATGTTTTGGGTTTTATTATTTATCATTTTATTTTTAGTTTTAGGTTATTTTTCTAATGCTGGAAAAAGGAATAATATTAAGTTACAACAAGCGCAAATAGATAAATTACGAAAGTGTCCGACATGTGCAGAAAGAGTTCAGTTAGAGGCAAAAAAGTGTCGGTTCTGTAATGAAAAGCTAGACCCAATTACGAATGAGGAACTCATTGAAATCGAAAAAGATTATAGATTTCGAGTGGCGTCCTTGGATTATGATACAGCGAATTTCAAAGTCGATAACGACCGTAAAGAGAAAAATAAATTAGATTGGGACAATAACTCAAAGTAGTTTATGTTGAGAAAGTCATGAGATTTATTGATTTATAGTACGGTTACATGAGTCTGACTTAATTGCAAAATAAAAGGTGCTCAGTAATTCGTGATTTTTGGTCACATTGATTGTTTTTTGATTTTTAAATCGAAGATAGTGAAAAAGGGTAATGAAGATAAATTCACATTAATTCTTATTGATAAAGTAGGAATTTAAGATTTGTTTGATAGAGATACAAAAAAGCCAAGCATAACGCTTGGCTTTTTTATGAAATTTGGTGGATCCGGGCGAACTCGAATCGCCGACCCCCGCCATGTCAAGGCGATACTCTAACCAACTGAGCTACGGATCCAAATATGTTATCTATACGGCATCTTAAAACAACGAATGAAATTTGGTGGAACCGGGCGAACTCGAATCGCCGACCCCCGCCATGTCAAGGCGGTACTCTAACCAACTGAGCTACGGTTCCAATTTTCTATAGCGTTTACTTAAATAAGTATGCACATATAAATGGTGCGTCTGAGTGGACTCGAACCACCGACCCCTACCATGTCAAGGTAGTACTCTAACCAGCTGAGCTACAGACGCAAATTGTATATTTATGATTTCTGGTTTTAATCATAAATTGGTACGAACGAGTGGACTCGAACCACCGACCTCTACCATGTCAAGGTAGCGCTCTAACCAGCTGAGCTACGCTCGTAATATGTTCTACTGAACGACAAGCATATTAGCGAGTCACTTGTAACGAGGCAAGTATTAAAGTTGGATTTTTTAGTAAATTCAGTGCGTTTGCTTGCACAATAGCCAGTTTTAATAAAATTATGGTGATGAAATAGTCGAAGTCATATTTTTAAGTAGGGCATTGCCAATTAAATGTAATGTGTAGCGCAACAGAATGTGCGCTACACAAGCAGATAGGTTAGTTTAAAAGTTCGTGATCGGGCGGAAGTAAGCGGCTGATCCATAAAACCAGCTTATGTTTCATATGAACGCCGTCCTCTTGATCCACGGCAAGAGGAGTGATTTGTTTACAATCAACCAGTAAGCGATAAATACACTCAACACGGTCGGTAGAGCCAACACTGCGGTCTAAATCGCCAAAACCTTGTTTTTTCGCGAATGCAAAGCCTATTTCTAATGCTTTTTTGAGAAGTTTTGCTTCATTCTTGGTTTTCTTCATGCGTATCTCCTATATCCCTTAGCGAAAATATATACAAATTTATTGTCTTCGCGACTGTAGAAGCTGAGTTTAAATTTTAGTTTAAAGCTCAAATTTTTGAAGCAAAGTTATTCTATCAAATTAGAATAAAGTTATTGTCCAACTTTGAATTTACATTGTTTAAACAGACGTTGCCAGAATTTAACGTGCGCTAATGTGGCTTCATGAAATTGCTGATACAGATCGCCATCAACATAGAATGCTATATAGGTTTGCATCGGTGAGGAGAGGTGAATATTCGGTTGATTCAATTGTTGAAGTATCTGCTGTAAAACGGGCTGTATTTGTCGATATTGTGAATCAAGTGTTGATAAATAAGGCTGGATAGTTGGAACATAAAACTTATAGAAAACATTACGAAGATATTGTGCTTTTTGCTGATTCATATTTTTGCCACACAAAATTGCATCTTGTGACTGAGTAAGTTGTTCTGTAATTGTGTTCAGCAATGTTGTGGTGCGCTGCATTGAATAGAAAAGATCACCAATATATCGGCTATTATAAATTTGTTGTTGGTGCTCAAAAAGATTCTGATATTTATCCTTGTTAGAATAAGGTGCAGTGATGTTATTTGAGCGTTTGATGCTATTTGAAAGTAAATTATTGATATAGCTAAATGCGCTTAGGCTAGCGTTAAATTGAGTGGTTTGATTACTTTCAAGTAGATGATGGCCTAGCGTTAACTGTTTACGCCATTCTTCTCCAGTAAAAAGCGTGTTCCAAAAAACCAATGGGAGCTGCTGTTTCTTTTGTTGATAAATAGGTGCTAGCTCGGTTAATAAATCAGAGTCTTTAGGCAGTGTTTCTAAACAATACTGTAGCCCATCTAATAGTAAAAGTTCATAGCGGAGACCGCGGGTTTTATCTTGAACTTTACCCAAAATCGAATTTCGCTCTGCAATCAATTGGAATAAGCCACATTGCCGTAATTCATAGGCATCAAGTAGACCAATTCTAATATCCGCTAAAGGCTGAATAAGCACTCGTTTCGCGGGTAAAAGTTGTAAGGGCGTTTCAGGAAAGGGGGTTTTGTCTATATCGAGTACATTAGCCAGACGCTGATGATAGGTATCAAAGGCGTCTTCATTGTCATTTTGCTTACAGCCTATCAGCATTATTGAAATGAAAAGAATCAGAGACAGTCTATGTGGGAAAATAGAGATAGATACAGGCATAGGCGTCTCTTAAAGCATTAAGTGAATATTCATCATACTGATTATTATCAATATTAGATCAAAAAAGGCGATCTGATGATCGCCTTTTTGTGTTATCGGTATGACATTTCAAGTTGCTTTTCAGCATCAAGTTTATGCACATGGTGTATTCGCCAACCAAGCATAATGGCTGCCGCAGTTAAGCCGAGAATAAAACCAATCCAAAAACCTTGCGGGCCCATTGCTGGCACAATCCAGTTTGTTAGGCCTAAGACGTAACCTGATGGTAGTCCTATTAGCCAGTAAGCGATGAATGTACAAAAGAAAATGGCACGCATATCTTTATAACCACGTAACGCACCTGCAGCAACAACCTGAACGGCATCACTGCATTGATAGATCGCTGCAAGTAGTAATAATTGCCCAGCAAGCACGATGACTTGTGGATTATGAGTATAGAGCTCGGCAATGTCTTCGCGGAAAATAACCGTCATCATAGCGGTACAAATAGCTAAAGCCGTACCGACAATTAAACCGCAATGGCTTGCAATACGTGCACCATCAATATCTTGTTGTCCCATTTTGTGGCCAACACGAATGCTCACCGCTGCACCAATACTCATTGGCAGCATATACACCAGTGATGAGAAGTTCATCGCTATCTGATGCGACGCTACTTTATTTGGGCCTAATGGTGAAATCAGTAAGGCAATAACAGCAAACAGTGAAACTTCAAAGAATAGCGAAGCTGCAACGGGAAAGCCTAGTTTAAATAAACGTGAAAGCGCTTTTAATTGAGGGCGATAAAATGTGCTAAATACCCCAACACTCTTTAACCGTTTATTAATTAAGACATACGCTAGTAACGCAAAAAACATGAACCAATAGACGATAGCTGTTGCCACACCACAGCCGATCCCGCCTAATTCAGGCGCTCCAAACTTTCCGTAAACGAAAACCCAGTTTAGTGGGATATTGGCCAGTAAGCCTAAAAAGCCGATCACCATGCCTGGAATGGTAAAAGATAAACCTTCAGAAAAACTCTTTAGAGTTTGGAAGAACAAAAAAGCAGGTACAGCAAAAAGTACGGCATATAAGTAACCGACCGTTTTTTCTGCTAATACAGGCTCTACATTCATGTAATGGATTAAAGAACCCGCGTTATACAATATCAACATGGTTGGGATGGATATTAAGATCGCAAGGTAGAAGCCATGTTGAACTTCAAACGGAATACGTTCTTTTTTACCTGAGCCGCTAAGTTGTGCCACCACGGGCACAAGTGCCATAAGTAAACCAACACCAAATAAGATAGAAGGTAACCAAATACTTGCAGCAACAGCAACGGCTGCCATGTCAGTCGCACTGACACTACCCGCCATCACTGTGTCAACAAAGCCCATCGATGTTTGTGCAACAGAGGCAATGAGCACAGGCACGGCAAGCTTTATAAGCTGCGCGGTTTCTTTTTTATAGTTATGCACTATTTTTGGCTCCAAAAAGAGGAATATAAAGGGGAGGAGTCAAGTATTAAAATGCTTCTATGGCATTCTATTTTGTACTGCCAATGATTTTTCAGGATTATATAAACAAAAGGCGTATAACCAAAACAGAATATTGGCAATTTACATAATTATTGCTTTGGGGTGGGAATAACAGCAGCTTAGTAGATAGTGTTTACTCATTAAGCTGCTGTTTTATCGAGAAAGTTAAACCGTAAACATCATATGGCTGTAAAAGCCAATCGCGATAAAAGTACTTGCTGCACTAAAGACACATAGCATTGGTGTTTTAATATTCGGATAACGTTCAATAAGTAAAAGTAAGCCAAAAAAGGTTGGATACAACCCAAACGCATAACGAGGCATCGCATTTAAATTTGATGACAGCGGTAATATCAAACAAATGAACATAAATATGGCTTCAGCGTAGTATTTACGCACGACCAAATAGATATTTAGTATAAACGCGAGTATCGCCATGATGGCTAAGTAAAGCTTAGGGCCGCCTGTTTCAAAACCATAGAGGATCCAGTGAAACGGATTGGTTAATTGACGTCCCCATGCAATTTGGATGTGCCCAAAAGCCAGCGCATCACCTACATGAAAGTAGAGATAAGCCATATAGGTGAAAAAGCCGAAAGGGATCACCCATATGGCTGAAATTGCTTTCAGTGCCGGGGTTTTTAAGCGAAAAAAGCTATTTATACCGTAGTGTTGAATCGCAATAATGAGTACAGGAAAAACCAAGAACACGCCAAGGTTACGGGTAATAGCGGCTAATAGACCTAAAATAGCGACCCATCCCCATTGTTGGCGATAACTAAACAGGAATACACCAGTCACGAAAACAATGAAGAGCGGTTCGGTATAGCCTGCAGTTGAATACACAGTATAAGGTGAAAAGCACAATAACCAGATAGCAGCAGACTGCGTTGCTTTGCTGAAATTAAGCTGCTTTAACGCCATTAAAATAATCGGCAGGCTGAATAAAAACGCTAAGTTTGACGCTATGACTAAACCTAAGCGGGCATTGTTAATTGGGTTTTCAAAAAAGAAAAATTTTGAAAAGATCCAACCAATAAAGGGCTGTAGAGGCATAAATGCCCAGTTAGCCGCATTCTTTTGACTTAGCCATTGTGGCACTAAATCATAGCCATTTTCGATGATCCGATAAAACCAGACACAGTCAAAGCGACAAATAGTTTGCAATAAAGGCTGTTCAGCATAATGTCCAGAAGCAAACTCGGCTACTCCCCATAAACCTAAACAGTAGATAACGGTGCGACTCACAATAACGGCAAATATAATGGTCAGCCATTCTTGTTGACTAATTTTGATTGAAGGTAAGCTTAATGTAGTCATTTAAACACCCAAAATTTAGCCAAGATGAAGGTAATTACAGGTACGCAAAGGGTTGATATTGTTACCGCCAGCCAACCTGAGAACATTGCAGATTTCAACAATGAAGCAAGGATTAAATTGTTAATAAAAAAGCCCATCAATGATACGGCCAAAAATTTTAAAAATGATCCTTTCTGTCCAAACGTAAAGTGGCGATGTCCAAAGTAAGACACTAAAAAAGCAATACTAAAACCGATCACGTTGGCACTGTATTCTGATGGATCTTGGATTTGGAAAAAATATAGTCTAACAACAGACAAGTGTACGGCTGTTGCAAGTAAGCCAATAATTGCAAATCGATTTAATTGCCAAAAGTGCTTTAAAAATGACTCATTCATTGATGGTTTCTAACTCTTTTTCTGTCTCTGTAACAAGAGGTTGTGTGTTTTTTTCACTATATTTCCCATAGACACCTTCAACAAGGTAAATAGGGCGCTGCTTTAGTTCGGTATAAATGCGGCTGATATAGCCACCAATTACGCCTAATGAAATTAATTGAATCCCCCCAAGGAACAGAACAACGGAAATGGTTGATGCGTACCCTGGTGTATGAATACCAAAGAAAACAGTACTGACTAATACATACATTAAAAAGGTAAAAGATAAACACGAAATACCAAAACCAACAAACCCCCAGACACGTAGAGGCCAAGCAGTAAAACTTGTAATACCATCCATTGCGAAGTTCCATAACTTCCAATAGTTGAATTTAGTATCACCAACATTTCGCTCAGGACGCTGAAAATCGACGCCGATTGAGCGGAATGAAGACCAAGCCAATAAACCTTTCATAAAGCGGTTACGTTCAGGTAATTGTTTTACTGCTTCAATAACACATCGGTCAATGAGACGAAAATCACCGACATTTTCGGGTAAGATTGTTTCTGCAGATAAAAAGTTGAAGAAACGATAGAAACCGCCTGCAGTCACACGCTTTAACAAAGTATCTTGTGAACGGTCAACACGAACACCATAAACTGTATCGTATTCCCCTGTTTGCCATAATTGGACAAATTCAAGGATCAGTTCTGGTGGGTCTTGTAAATCAACATCTAAAATCACAGCAGCATCACCTTTTACGTAATTAAGGCCTGCGGTCATGGCTGCTTCCTTGCCAAAATTACGAGCGAAGTTAATTAAGCTAATTGAATCATCTTTGGCTATTTGAGCTTCAATTACAGACTGTGTTTTATCTTTACTACCGTCATTAATGAAAACAATATCAATATGTGAGCGGATGGAGGAAAGCTTATTATTGATTTCGTTAATAAATGGCTCAATAGCGACTTCTTCGTTATATACAGGAACGATAAGTGACAGGGTATAGTCTGTATTTTTAAGGTTATTATTCATATTATTTACCTTAGTAATTGATCATTAAAAGGTGACGCGATTGTTGGTTTTGTTGCTTGATGACTATCGTTTTAGATAAAAAGGCAAAGTCCACCAACTTAAATGCCAACGGTGTTAATGTCTTTATCTGCAATGTTTGTAATGTATCGCCAGACTTAAATGCAGATGCTGGGATAATGGCATCAAACACATTAGATTGTTTTGTTGGTGCAAAAATGCCATGCCATTGGTTTACTGAAAAGTGCAATGGTGAGGATAGTGAAGATGCTAATGTGATACTGACTTTAACCTTTTGCTTTACCTTATGCGGAAGCGTGAAATAAAACCCGCCAGTACTTGTTAATAATCGAGCACCATTATCAGCGTCTTCATTCCATCCTGCGCGTGATAAATAGGGAACTTTTGTTGAAAGTTCTAGCGATGATGGAATCTTTAGAGCAAGGTTAGGCTCTTTAGGCTGCCAAAAGAGAGTCTGAGTTTTAATGTAATAAGCCTTGTACGCAATACTTACGTTCGGGGTTACTGCTTTATATAAAACCCAAAGATAATAACACGATAAGATCGTAATTAACGTTAGTAGCGTAATACGTAATGTTGTACAAGAATGGTTTTTTTTAGTGCTTATTGGCATGGCATCATTAGCGACATCAATAGTCATAATATACCTATATTATTTTGTATTCGTTATCTTATTGCTGTAAGAATACACTTTATAACTTTATTCCCAGAAGGGATATGGATTTCATTGCCAAGTTGTTTTTTTGACAATTAATTGTCATTGGTAAATAACATAGAAAAGGTTAATCAATGCTGTATAAGAAAAGTAAAAGTAAGACATTGAATACTCACTTTTAAATATTGGCTTATTTGATAGTTTTTCTATAAAAAAGAGCTATAAAATCAAGATACTGATTAACAGCCTAAGTTAATTATTAACTCAGTTAGGAGCGTTATGTTTACGGGAATTGTACAGGGAACAGCAGAAATTATTTCGATTAGTAAGAAACAAGATTTTCAAACTCACGTAATACGTATGCCTGCTAATTTATTAAGTAATGTAGAGTTAGGGGCTTCGGTTGCTCACAACGGCTGTTGTCTGACAGTGGCGGAGATTAATGATGATTTGTGGTCATTTGATTTGATGCAAGAGACACTAAATATCACTAACCTTGGTTTAGTTAAAGAAGGTGATGTCGTCAATGTTGAGCGTGCAGCAAAGTTTGGCGATGAAATCGGTGGGCACTCTATGTCTGGACATATTATGTGTACAGCAGAAGTATCTAATGTTGTTACATCAGAAAATAATCACCAGATCTGGTTTACTTTACCGCAAGCACAGATGAAGTATGTATTCACTAAAGGCTATATAGGGATAGATGGTATAAGCCTCACCATAGGTGATGTGGTCGAAAATCGCTTCAATGTGAATTTAATCCCTGAAACATTACAGCGTACAAATTTAAAAAGTCGTGTGATTGGTGATGTGATTAATATTGAAATAGATCCTCAAACCCAAGCGATAGTTGATACTGTTGAGCGTGTAATGGCAGCAAAATCATAAACGAGAGATTAACTAGACCGCTTAGCGTAACTGGTCTAGTTAATTGATCATGGAATTAGTATTAAAAAATTTGCTCGTCATCAGCATCGATAAATAAATTAATGGTTTTGTGGAGATCATCAACCTGCATATTGATATGAATCGGATTACAGCATGCAGAGCAATCATCATAAAACTCTTGGCTACCAGCGCTTGCATCTAATTCAATGCGTATGATTTGTCCACAATGGGGACAGCTAACGCTTTGTTCTGAATAGTTTTTCATTATTGCACTCCTTCACTCGCAGTCAGTTATCAGCAGCAAATTTAATTTAGGTTATGTTGATAATATTCGCTATAACTAAAAATACTATTGATAGCCTAGACGCTGGCAAAAGCGTTTGCAGGTAAACTTATTTTACTGTGGTGATAATAGCTATCAATGAAAACTAATGTACGACGAAAGATATGCAAAAGCTTATACATACCTTACGTCGACACATACATAGAATTTAATTACTCATCTAATAGATTAAGCTTGGCTATAATGTATTCAGCTTGGCCCATATATTCGCCACCAAAGAGTATGCAGTGATTAAGAATATGATAAAGGTTATAAAGCTCTTTACGCTCTTGATACTCGGGGGGAAGAGGATAGACTGAATTGTAACCCTTATAAAAGCTGTTTGGGAAACCACCGAACAGTTCTGTCATAGCAATATCACATTCGCGATCCCCCCAGTATGTGGCGGGATCAAAAATAATTGGGCCAGATACAGTTAGAGCAGTATTGCCATGCCATAAATCGCCATGTAATAAAGAAGGCTTTGGCTGGTGGTTAACTAAGTGTTTAATGACATTGCTAGTAATAATGTCAATATTACCAAATATAATGCCTCTTTCTTCACATAGTTGTAATTGCCATGCGATACGTTGCTCTGCAAAAAAACGACACCACCGGCGATGCCAACGGTTAGGTTGTGGCGTTAAACCAACATAATTATCAAAATCAAAACCGTATTCAGCTTGCTCACCCCATAAATGCAGTTTTGCTAATTGCTGACCTAATTGATAACCAGCATTATCATCGACTTTTTTTGTTGGTAAATAATTCAGTGTGAGGAAGGATTTATCGCGGCATGTACCAACATGGATATACTGAGGTACTTGAACACAATTGGCTTCATTAAGAATACGTAAACTTTCTGATTCAGTTTCAAAGACAACGAGCTGTTCTTTATCATTGAGTTTGAGAAAAAAACGTTGATCACCATCGCTAACGCAATAGCATTCATTGACATCGCCCCCTTCAAGCGTTTGTCGCTCAATAATCTTAAATGGTCGACCTAGTACATCTGACAGTTGGTGAGAAATGGCTTGCCACATAATCATCCTCCGCACTGAAACGTATGTATACAACTTGTCTATCAACATCTTAGACTATATATCGAGTGAATAAATGTGAACTCAGTGTGATTTTAGTTACTGTTTTTAAAAACTTAGAATTCAGACGATAGAAAGAACAACAAAAACAAAGTATTAAAATAAACCACCGCATAAAATATATGTTCTTCTTTTTTAAATAAAAAATAATCACATCGTAAAAATATGCGTAAATCTTAGATGGCGATTCAATAAAAAGTAATTAGACACTAATTGATAAAGATACTTACAAAACAAAATGTATTCACGTTGAGAATGCAGGTAATCTACAGCACATTACTTTTAGGAAAAGATATAAAATATGAACCAGAAAATCATACCAACAGACATGACATTTTTTGAACGTTTTGAAGCCGATATTCTTTCAGGAAAAAAGACAATCACTATTCGTGATGAGTCTGAAAGTCATTATGTTCCAGGTTCACAAGTAAAAGTCTCCACATTTGAAGATGGCCGTGAATTTTGTACCTTACAAATCGATAGGGTAGAGCCTATCTTGTTTTCTGAACTAAATGATTTTCATGCTAAACAAGAAAATATGACACTCGATGTCCTTAAAAGCGTTATTCAAGATATCTATCCTGGGATAGAAAAACTGTACGTTGTTAGTTACACCCTCGTTGACTAAATTATTGTTATTAATTTAAGAGGATTCTTTGCAATCCTTTTAATCCGTTTGCTATAGTACAGCCTCGCTTTTCTTTTAGTGTGCCGCTCAGTATTGCGGTATCGAAAGTAAGGCGTTTTTTATTCGTAAAAGCTTCTGAAAGCTTTATAAATTCAACATGTGCTACTTGGTGTGTGGCACCACTGTTAAAGGACATTATTCATGCCTGTAATTACTCTTCCTGACGGTAGTCAACGTCAATTCGACGCGCCTGTATCAACTATGGACGTGGCACTTTCAATCGGTCCTGGTCTTGCTAAAGCAACGATCGCAGGGCGTGTTGATGGTGTACGCGTAGATGCATGTGATCTAATTGAAAACGACGCAAGCCTTGAAATCATCACTGCAAAAGATGAAGTCGATGGTTTAGAGATTGTACGTCACTCATGTGCTCACCTATTAGGCCATGCAATTAAGCAGCTTTACCCAGATGCAAAAATGGCTATTGGTCCTACAATCGATAACGGTTTCTACTACGATATCGACTTAGAGCAATCACTAACTCAAGAAGATCTTGAAGTGATTGAGAAGCGCATGGTTGAGCTTGCTAAAACCAAATACCAGGTTGTTAAGAAAAAAGTAAGCTGGCAAGAAGCACGTGATGCATTTGATGCTCGCGGCGAAACTTACAAAATTGAAATTCTTGATGAGAACGTAGCGCGTGATGACCGTCCAGGTCTTTACCACCACGAAGAATACATTGATATGTGTCGTGGTCCACACGTACCTCACATGGGCTTCTGTCAAAACTTCAAACTATTAAGCGTTGCGGGTGCATACTGGCGTGGTAATAGCGACAATAAGATGCTTCAACGTATCTACGGTACTGCATTCCACGATAAAAAAGCATTAAAAGCACACCTTACTCGTTTAGAAGAAGCGGCTAAGCGTGATCACCGTAAAATCGGCAAGCAACTTGATCTGTTCCATATGCAGCAAGAAGCACCGGGTATGGTGTTCTGGCATCACAACGGTTGGACTATCTTCCGTGAGCTAGAAGTATTCATTCGTGAAAAACTAAATGAATACGATTACCAAGAAGTTAAAGGTCCTCTAATGATGGATCGTGTGCTTTGGGAACGTTCTGGTCACTGGGATAAGTACGCAGATGCGATGTTCACAACAAGTTCTGAGAACCGTGAATACGCTATCAAGCCAATGAACTGCCCAGGTCACGTACAGATCTTTAATCAAGGTCTGAAATCATACCGTGATCTTCCATTGCGTATGGCTGAGTTTGGCTCATGTCACCGTAACGAACCATCAGGTTCACTTCACGGCATTATGCGTGTACGTGGTTTCACCCAAGATGATGCGCATATTTTCTGTACAGAAGCTCAAGTACAACAAGAAGTTACATCTTGCATCGAAATGGTGTATGATACTTACAAGACATTCGGTTTCGACAACATTGTTGTTAAATTATCAACACGTCCTGAAAAACGTGTAGGTTCTGATGCAATGTGGGATAAAGCTGAATCAGACTTAATTACCGCGCTTGAATCAATGGAAATTCCATTTGAAATTCAAGAAGGTGAGGGTGCGTTCTACGGTCCTAAGATCGAGTTCACTCTTCACGATTGCCTTGATCGCGCATGGCAGTGTGGCACCGTTCAGCTAGATTTTGCATTACCAGAGCGTTTAGGCGCTACTTATGTAGGTGAAGATAATGAACGTCACACACCGGTTATGATTCACCGTGCAATTCTTGGCTCACTAGAGCGTTTCATCGGTATTCTTATCGAAGATTATGCAGGCTTCTTCCCAACATGGTTAGCGCCTCAACAAGCTGTAGTGATGAATATTACTGATGCTCAGTCAGAATATGTGCAAGAAATTGTAGAAAAATTGAAAAAATGTGGAATTAGAGTCAATGCGGACTTGAGAAATGAGAAGATTGGCTTTAAAATCCGCGAACATACTTTGAAGCGAGTACCTTTCATGCTGGTTTGTGGCGACAAAGAAGTCGAAGCAGGCGTTGTAGCAGTTCGTACTCGCAAGGGTAAAGATTTGGGTAAATTCAAGATTGATGAACTTGTTGCATTTATGCAAGAAGAAATTAGCAGTCGTAAGCTCAATATTGTGGAGGAATAAGGTATTAAAGGCGGAAAAAGAACCCAAGCACCAGTTAAGCAAAACGCGCATCGTCTAAATGAAGAAATTCGTGGCGTACGTGAAGTTCGCCTGACTGGCCTTGATGGCGAATCAGTTGGTGTTGTTTCACTTGATGAAGCAATGGAAGTTGCTCTAGACGCTGGTGTGGATCTAGTTGAAATTAGCCCTAATGCCGAGCCACCAGTTTGTCGTGTGATGGACTATGGCAAGTACCTGTTCGAGAAGAGCAAGGCTGCTAAAGAGCAAAAGAAAAACCAGAAACAAATCCAGATCAAGGAAGTTAAATTCCGACCTGGTACAGACGAAGGCGACTATCAGGTAAAACTACGCAACCTGACTCGCTTTTTAGAAGAGGGCAACAAGGGTAAAGTAACGCTACGTTTCCGTGGTCGTGAAATGGCCCACCAAGGCATTGGTATTGAACTTCTAAATCGTATTAAGAGTGAGCTTGAAGAAATCGCGGTTTGTGAAAGCTTCCCTAATCGAGTAGAAGGTCGTCAAATGACCATGATGCTTGCCCCAAAGAAGAAGTAATAAAGGCATTCAAGTAGCTAAAAGCGCTGCTTAAGCAGCGCTTTTTGTTCGCCCTATTACTGTGATTATTAACTATCAACAATGCGGAGTTATCATCTCATGCCAAAGATGAAAACAAATCGTGGCGCAGCTAAGCGCTTCAAAAAAACAGCTGGTGGCTTTAAGTTTAAGCACGCTACTAAGCGTCACATCCTGACTAAACGTACTACTAAGAACAAACGTCAGCTTCGTCCAAATGCAATCCTTCCTAAGTGTGAAGTGGCTGCAGTTGCTCGTATGCTTCCGTTCGCTTAATCGTTTTTAGTTTTATATTTTATTATTTTAGTTAGGAGTCTCCTATGCCTCGCGTAAAACGTGGTGTACAAGCGCGTGCACGTCACAAGAAAGTTCTTAAACAAGCTAAAGGCTATTACGGTGCACGTTCACGTGTTTACCGCGTAGCTTTCCAAGCTGTTACTAAAGCTGGTCAATACGCTTACCGTGACCGTCGTCAGAAGAAACGTACTTTCCGTCAACTTTGGATTGCACGTATCAACGCTGCTGCACGTCAAAATGGTATGTCTTACAGCCGTCTAATCAACGGTCTGAAGAAAGCATCTATCGAAATCGATCGTAAGATCCTTGCAGATATCGCTGTATTCGACAAAGCTACTTTCACTGTTCTTGTGGAAAAGGCAAAAGCTGCACTGTAATTTCTCAGTTTAGTTTTTAAGTTAAAAGGAGAGCCTCGGCTCTCCTTTTTTCGTTGTATATCATACTTATTTCTTCTAAATATTCACTTCTCTATTGATTTATAGATGGCTTGCAAGTAATAGCTCTAACTGTAAACTCAATTGTTCTATTTGCATTCTATGCTCCATATCTAAGTAAGCTTCATTAGATATTGCTTTTTTAAAAAGAATTAAAAGGCGTTTAGTCTTCTCCTTATATTTTTGTCGTTTGATGAGATCTTTGTTTAATTGTTGTTGCTGTTTACTTAATGCAAATAAAGCATGGTGAATAGGCTTTGTACATTTAGGTTTTAATTGAGGGTTATCTTTTAATATTCTTGGTCTAGAAGGGTGAGGCTCTGGTAGTGGATTGTTAATAAGCATTAAGAAATGTTGATCAGCATCGGTAAGTTGCTGCTTGAGGCATTTTTCATCCTCAAGCAACTGACTCTTCTTTACTTCCAATGTTGTTATGACTTGTTTTAATTGCGAATATTGAAAGTAGAGGTATTTGAAGGAAATATTCGTCATGGCTGATAGCTATGTTATTCATCGAGCTCATTAAGTAATTTAGCTGTTTTCGCTTCTTCTATTCGATTGATTAAACGATTTGATTCAGATTCATCACGAATAGCTTTACTTAAAGTGATCGTTGCACTGACAAGAAATAAGCTACAAATACTGTAATAGCCTTTCACGATTAAATCGCCCGGTAATTTGACGATACTAATGATCATTGCGATGGTCGCAATAACAAAAGTAGCCTTAGCATACGTTAACCAATAGTTATCTTGTTTTTTCATGTTATATCCTAATTAAATAAAACAGTGTTCGATTATGGTGTGTGATATTGCTAAATAATTCAACAGTGTATTTTATTTTTATCAGATATAAAAAAACCAGCACTTTAGAAAGAGGTGCTGGTTTAAAAATTAAAGAAAATAAAACTTATGCTTTAATCATACGACGCTGCTTGTTTGCGCGAGCACGAGTTTTAAATAGAAACGCAAGGAATGGAACTAAAAGAGCGTTAAGACCAATGAAGAATACAAGGTTAACAATGTTAAATCCTGCAGCTGAGTTAATAGGCATTGAATGCGCTAGGCCGTAGTTACCAAGAGCAAGTAATGCGGTGCAAAGGATCATTGCAATTGTTGAGATTTTTAATAGTGCAGCTAGATCTTTATTGTTCATCAGAGACTTCCTAACTTTGATTTTGATCATAATTTACACTGAAAAATGTAATTTTAAAACAGGTTTGATAATTAATTTCACTATTTATCGTCAGAAGTATAAAAAAAGCGACGATAATTATTGCGTATCTATATTGATATTTTGTTATCAATTTTGGTTTTTATTTAACAAATAAAAGGGTCTCAATGTTGCTGAATATAGTTTTTGGTCTGTGTTTTAGTGTGTTTAAAACTCATTAATAAAGAGATGAGAAATCCCACAAATAAACCATTAAAAGCAAAGTAATACAGCACATGTATATAGTCGATATGAAACTGAGTTATTAACGGTTCTTAAACCATAATAGGCATGCTAGAGAGCATACCCATATTGGCCATGATTATGAGGGCAATACAAAGCAGTAATGTGACTCTTAAGATTTTTAATAGTGCTGTGAAATCTTTAATGTCCACTGTTATTCCCTCAAAAAAGACGTAATAAAATTACTCTCAGTAGAGAAAGTTTGATACGTAAAAAATGATAAATAGGAATGCTCATACAATGTAATGATTTTCTTATTGTTAGGCGCTAATTGATTGAAATCCTCAATTTTTGCCGTTCAACTGATAAAGACGTTTTTTTTTCGTCCAAACTTGCGCTTTTAGTACGATTCAATTTGGATTTAGACGCTGCTTTCTTTAGTATGTATCAATACGCGATTTTATATCTCCCTTAAGGACGCCACCTGTGGGTGGATGAGGATACGATGCAACATCTAGACGAGATTATTGCCAACGCAACGGCAGCTATTGAGCAGGCTGATTCATTAGTCGCTCTGGACGAAGTCCGAGTTCAATTCCTAGGTAAGAAGGGTCACTTAACTCTTCAACTTCAAGCCCTAGGTAAATTACCACCAGAAGAACGTCGCACTGCTGGTCAAGAGATCAACAAAGCGAAACAAGCAGTGCAAACACTCCTTGTAGAGCGTAAAGATGGCCTACAACGTGCAGAGCTTGAAGCTAAGCTTGCGGCTGAGACTATCGATGTTTCTCTGCCTGGTCGTCGTATTGAAAATGGTGGCTTACACCCAGTAACACGTACCATTGAGCGTATTGAAAGTTTCTTTGGTGAGCTTGGTTTTACAACTGAAGCTGGCCCTGAAATCGAAGATGCTTTCCACAACTTCGATGCGCTAAATATTGCTGAAGATCATCCAGCACGTACCGACCACGATACGTTCTTCTTTAACCCAGATCTAATGCTACGTACGCACACATCAGGTGTTCAGATCCGTACAATGGAAAATGGTCAACCGCCATTCCGTTTCATTGCTCCTGGTCGTGTTTACCGTAATGACTACGATCAAACTCACACACCAATGTTCCACCAAGTGGAAGGTATGTTAGTTGATGAAAACGTAAACTTTGCGCAACTAAAAGGTATTCTTCACGATTTCCTTTGTAATTTCTTTGAAGAAGAAGTTGAAGTACGTTTCCGTCCTTCGTTCTTCCCATTTACAGAGCCTTCAGCTGAGGTTGATGTAAAAGGCAAGAATGGTAAGTGGTTAGAAGTATTAGGCTGCGGCATGGTACACCCTAATGTTCTACGTTCAGTTAACATCGATCCTGAGAAATACTCAGGCTTTGCATTTGGTATGGGCGTTGAGCGTCTAACTATGCTTCGTTACGGCGTTAACGATTTACGTGCGTTCTTTGAGAACGACTTACGTTTCCTAAAACAGTTTAAGTAAGCACTAGGGGCTAGAAATCTATGAAATTCTCTGAATCTTGGCTACGCGAGTGGGTTAATCCTGCAGTAAACAGCGAAGAGCTAGCTCACCAGATCACAATGGCTGGTCTGGAAGTTGACGGTATTGAAGCAGTTGCTGGTGAATTCACTGGCGTTAAAGTGGGTCAAGTGGTTGAGTGTGCACAACACCCAGACGCAGATAAACTTCGTGTTACAAAAGTGGATGTAGGTGCTGAAGAGCTTCTAGACATCGTTTGTGGCGCATCTAACTGCCGTCAAGGTATCAAGGTTGCGGTTGCAACGGTTGGTGCTGTGCTTCCTGGTGATTTTAAAATTAAGAAAGCAAAACTACGCGGTCAACCTTCTCACGGTATGCTTTGTTCATTCACTGAGCTAGGTATTGATGTTGAATCTGACGGCATCATGGAACTTGCAGAGGATGCAGTATTAGGTACTGACTTCCGTGAATTCCTAGGTCTTGACGATGTTACTATCGACGTTGATCTAACTGCTAACCGTGCTGACTGTCTAAGTATTGCAGGTCTTGCTCGTGAAGTTGGCGTACTTAACCGTGCTGAAGTCACTGAGCCTCAATTTGAGATCGTTGCACCTACAGCTGCTGACACTATTGCTATTGATGTTAAAGCACCTGCGGCATGTCCACGTTACCTTGGTCGTATTGTTCGTAATGTTAATGTTCAAGCTGAAACACCATTATGGATGCAAGAAAAACTACGTCGTTGTGGTACACGCTCAATTGATCCAATTGTAGATATCACTAACTACGTATTGCTTGAAATGGGTCAACCAATGCACGCATTCGATCTTGCTAAGATCGACGGTGGCATCGTTGTTCGTATGGCAGAGCAAGGTGAGAAACTAACACTTCTTGACGGTAACGAAGCTGAACTTAACGACAACACCCTAGTCATTGCTGATAACAAGCAAGCACTAGCGATTGCTGGTATCTTCGGTGGGGAGTTCTCTGGTGTTAACACTGAGACGAAAGACGTACTACTTGAGTGTGCATTCTTCGCTCCTGATGCTATCCGTGGTCGTGCTCGTAGCTATGGCCTACACACTGATTCTTCACACCGCTTTGAGCGTGGTGTTGATGCAACACTACAAATGAAGGCGATGGAGCGTGCAACAGCACTTATCGTTGAAATTTGTGGTGGTGAAGTTGCGCCAATCGTTGAAGCTGAATCAGAAGCTGATTTGCCAAAAGCTGCAACGATTGAACTTCGTCGCACTAAGTTAGACCGTCTATTAGGCCACTCAATTGCTTCTGAGGAAGTGGTTGAAATCCTAACACGTCTAGGCTGTGACGTTGAAACTACAGATGCTGGCTGGAAAGCAACAGCACCTGCGTGGCGTTTTGACATGGCAATTGAAGAAGATTTAGTGGAAGAAGTGGGTCGTATCTTCGGCTACAACAACATTCCAAATCAATCGCCAGTTGCTGCACTAAGCATGAACTTACACAAAGAAGCGAACCTTCCGCTTAAGCGTGTACGTGATCTGCTTGTTGATCGTGGTTACCAAGAAGCGATTACTTACAGCTTCGTTGAGCCTGAGCAACAAAAACTTATCGTGCCTGAAATTGAGCCATTGATTCTGCCTTTCCCAATTTCTGCAGATATGTCAGCAATGCGTTTAAGCTTGTGGACTGGCTTACTAAATACAGTTGTGTTCAACCAGAAGCGTCAGCAACCACGTGTTCGTCTATTTGAAGCTGGCTTACGTTTTGTTCCTGAGCAATCAGCAGAAAACGGTATGCGTCAAGAAATGATGCTTGCTGGTGTGATTGCAGGTAACCGTAGTGATGAGCACTGGGATATTGCAACTAACACTGTAGATTTCTTTGATCTTAAAGGTGACGTAGAAGCCGTACTTGAGCTAACAGCTAATGAAGCTGCATTTAGCTTCAAAGCCGCTAAGCACCCAGCACTTCACCCTGGCCAATCAGCAGCAATCGTTGTTGACGGCAATGAAGTTGGTTTCATTGGTACTGTACACCCAGAGCTAGAGCGTAAGTTCGGTTTGAATGGTCGTACAATTATGTTTGAAATCGAGTGGGCGGCAATTAACACTCGTATGCTTCCTGAAGCGGTAGTTGTATCTAAGTTCCCTGCAAACCGTCGTGATATCGCCGTTGTGGTAAACGAAGATGTATTAGCTGGTGATGTTGTTGCTGCTTGTCGTGAAAACGGTGGCGAGCTACTGACAGATGTTAACCTATTTGACGTTTACACGGGTAAAGGCGTTGAAGAAGGTAACAAGAGCCTTGCAATCGCACTAACGCTACAATCAGCGGAGCGCACATTAGAAGAAGCCGATATTGCATCAGCAGTAGAAGCTATTGTTGCTGCACTTGCTGAAAAGTTCGGTGCATCACTACGTGACTAAGACTCGTCAATAAAAGTTAATAGCGTTAATTACAAAATATTGACGCGTTTAACTCCTTGTTTTTTAAAAGCAGCCAGCAACGGCTGCTTTTTTTTTTGATCTTTCTCCAAAAAATTAATAAGACTCTGATTAATAGATATTTTTTACTTTTTCTATGTTTTATAAAATATATAAGATGGTAACTGTTTGTTTTTAAATGATTTTATTGTTGGTCTGTTTTGTTTTTATTTCAACTGATTGCACAATGGAAAGTGTGTGAAGCAAAAATATATTAAGAAATTAACGTGAAGTTTACGTAAAAAAGTTGGCGGAAATCAGCAAGTTGGCTTAGACTTGACTCTAGTTGATAAGGAAGTTGAGATGTTAATCTCTTCAAGCACCAACTATAGGTGTTATTAGCCTTATTAACGTAACCTTATTCACAGTAACAAATTGGAATGATGCCAGTGTTGTTACTATACATTCAACATAGTCTTGAGGGAGTTATCTATGGCGCTCACAAAAGCCGATTTGGCTGAGAACCTGTTTGAGAATGTTGGATTAAGCAAACGGGACGCCAAGGATACGGTGGAAGTCTTCTTTGAAGAAGTTAGGAAGGCTCTAGAAAATGGCGAACAAGTAAAACTGTCTGGTTTTGGTAATTTTGACTTACGAGACAAAAACGAGAGACCAGGGCGTAACCCGAAAACTGGCGAAGATATTCCAATTTCTGCGCGTCGTGTAGTCACTTTCCGTCCAGGTCAGAAACTAAAAGCACGTGTAGAAACATTAGAAGTACCTAAATAAGCCCGTTTAACGCTTAGTCAAATCGAAACCCAAGTGAATTTATTCTCTTGGGTTTTTTATTACCTCTTGCTGAGATAAGTGAACCTTCATGAGGCTGTGGGTTGTCATTATGTTGCTATTGTGTTTAAAGTTTGGTGTTTTATACTAGAGGTTAAAGCTATTGGGCGATTGTATTTCATAACGTTTATGTACATGGAGGTAATATGACGTTTGTTGATGAAGTGAAAAAAGGCCGTTTTTTATCGGCAACTTGTGATTTATCATTACCATTCACGGTCGGCGAATGGATATTGGAATCTGGTATTCATTGTAAATTGTTGCAGCGTGGTGTACTACAAATCACGCCGGTAGAGCAAATGAGTACGGCAAAAGATATTGTTTTATCTTCTGGTGTGCATGGTAATGAAACGGCGCCAATAGAATTAATACAACAGTTAGCGGAAGGTATTTTACTTGGGCATATTGAACCGGTTCATCGGTTACTGTTAATTATTGCTCACCCTGAAGCTATTAATAACAAAACACGCTTCATTGATGAAAATATGAATCGTTTATTCAAAGTTCGGAATCAAGAAAGGAACATTGACTGTACGATTGCAAATCAACTGCAAGAGGCTGTAAATAGCTTTTATGGTTCTTCTACAGCTATTCAACCAGAAAAGTGGCATCTTGACCTTCACTGTGCAATTCGACGCTCAGAACACTATACCTTTGCGATTAGTCCATATAGCCATAAGTTATCACGTAGCAATAGTCTGTTTAGTTTTATTCAGCATGCAAAAATAGAAGCGGTGTTATTGGCAAACGATCCTTCTTCTACTTTTAGTTGGTTTAGTGCGGAATATCATGGCGCACAAGCGCTGACGATTGAACTGGGTAAAGTTGCAGATTTTGGCAATAACAATTTAGCGCTATTGGCGCATTTTAGTAGAGCGATGATGAAGTTGGTGACTGAAAGCTCCTTGCCTATTACATGGAATAATGATGTCGAGGTCTACCGCGTTAGCCGCACTCTGCTGAAGCAATCTGACGATTTCAATTTCTCTTTTCCGAATGACTTGCCAAATTTTACATTTTTCGAAGAAGGCACCTATTTAGGTAGCGATAAAGAACAAGAGTTTATTGCGGATGAAAAAGGAGAGGCTGTTGTTTTTCCTAATGCGAATGTAGCTTTAGGCCAACGAGCAGCATTAATGGTAAAAAAAGCACATATCATCTTTGATGAGCAGATACGGTTATGTGGATAAGTTTTAAAAAATCATGTTTTTCATTATTACAATCTCATACTTTTGTTCTTTTACGAAGGTTGTAGGGTAGGGGGCTTTTACCATTTTGACGATGGATCGTATGTCTCTTAATGCATTATTAGCCCGTCAGCAATCACGCTGGCGGTTTAGTTTTTGGCTAATAGTTTTACTACTTATTCTTGTTTGTTTTTTTTCCTTATCCGTTGGGGAGTTGTGGATCACACCATGGGCACCTGAAGGCGGCTTAGAACAACAATTACTCCTACAGTTACGTCTGCCTCGGTTATTAGCTGCTCTGGCTATAGGGGCTGCTTTAGCAAGTTCTGGTGCCGTTCTGCAAGTATTACTTGGTAATCCATTAGCAGAGCCGGGTGTATTGGGTATCTCCGGTGGTGCAAGTTTAGCACTAGTTGCAGTATTATTCTTTTTGCCATTTGCACCATCTCCAATGCTTACCATGTTTACAGCGATGGGAGGCGCATTATTATTTACATTAATTCTCGTAGGGCTCTCACGTCGACGTAGTGTTTCAATGACTCGTTTATTACTGATTGGTGTCGCGTTGGGTATTTTGTCTAGTGCTGCTATTACTTGGGCATTTTATTTTAGTGATGATCTTAATATGCGACAGTTAATGTACTGGCTTATGGGAAGCCTTGGTGGGGTTAATTGGCAGCAACTCTCTTTGCTATTTTTTATTGTTCCTGTGTTAGCTGTTTTATGTTGTCAGGGGAAAAAACTCGATATTTTAATGTTGGGAGAGCTCCATGCGCGGCAACTTGGCTTGAACGTAGCGACTCTACGTTGGAAATTGATCTTAATGGTATCGTTATTAGTCGGTAGTGCTGTCGCGTTAGCTGGGATTATTGGCTTTATTGGGCTTGTTGTTCCGCATTTGATACGTTTGATGTTAGGCACAGAAAATCGTTTTTTGTTGCCGTTATCTGCTTTAGCTGGAGGGGTATTATTAGCCTTCGCCGATACGTTATCACGTATTTTACTGCCTTCTGCTGATCTTCCTGTTGGCGTTGTGACTACATCACTGGGTGCACCAGTGTTTATTTGGATGCTTATGCGAGCACAACTGGATTAATAATATGTTAATGATTAATCGTATTGCTGCTGAACATCGATTAGAGCCTTTAACCTTTTCTGTTGATAGCGGTGAGATCGTGCATTTTATTGGTCCTAATGGTAGTGGCAAAAGTACCGCAATAGGGCTTATTTCTGGGTTATTTTCTGCGGCTGGCAATGTCACTTTGGAAGGAATTGATCTAATGGATTATGATCTTGCTTCATTAGCGCGTGTGCGTAGTTATATGTCTCAGCAAGATAAGCCAAATTTTGCCATTCCTGTATACCAGTATCTTCTAATGTCTTTTACGGCGTTGGGTGAAGTAAAAGACGTGATTAAACAAGCTGCAATTGATGAAGTGTGTGGGTATTTAGGTATTGTTGATAAATTATCGCGAAGTATACAAACACTTTCTGGTGGTGAGTGGCAGAGAGTCAGATTAGCTTCCGCTTGTTTACAAGTTTGGCCTGCATTAAATCCCGACGCTAAATTTCTATTACTTGATGAACCCGCTGCATCTTTAGATATTGGCCAAGAAGCGTCTATGTATAAATTGATACGGAAGATTGCGTCACAAGGGATCGCAGTGATTATGGCTAACCATGATTTGAATCGGACATTACGCGAAGCCGACAAAGTGGTATTGCTAGAAGCAGGCCATTGTTTTGCTGTTGGCAGGACGCAGGAGGTAATGATTGTTTCACAGTTAGAGAAGGTATTTAGTACTGGGATTGTAAAAGTGAATTATCAAGGCATTGAAAATTTAGTATTTGTTGATTAGGCAAATGGTATTGATTTATTGATGATATGCAGTAATAAAATGCGACATTTAAATGGGTGATAAAAATTTTTAATTATGATGATTTGTAATCTAAATAGTCATTTTTATTTCACAGGTTAGACTACCATTTTTTCCTGTAAACGTTTTAACTATGCATTGTCCATTCTCACTTCAAGGGGTATGCCAATCGTGCCCTTTAGCTTCGCTTTCATATCCGCAGCAGATTAAACAAAAAGATGATGTGTTACGTAGTTTGTTTTCAGAACATCACCCACAGCAATGGTTAGCACCAGTAGAAAGTGCCATTTCTGGCTATCGTAATAAAGCCAAAATGGTGGTGCTGGGCGCAGCTCATGAACCATGTTTAGGTATTCAAAAGCAGACTGAGGATTCAACGGCAGGATCTAAACCGATTAGTTTGTGTACTTGTCCTTTGTATCCCGCAGATATGCAAGCGTTGTTGATCTATATTGAGCGTTGGATTCGTTGTGCTGGTATTCCACCTTATAACGTAAAGAAAAAGAAAGGTGAGCTGAAATTTGTGTTATTAACACGCAGTGATAGTCGAGGTGAGTTTATGCTTCGATTTGTATTGAGAAGCCATGAGGCTATCGCTCGTATTGTTAATAATTTACCTGAACTAATGGCGGCATTTCCTACGGTAAAAGTCGTATCGGTGAATATTCAGCCCGTACACATGGCACGCTTAGAAGGGGAAGAAGAAATTTTCTTAACCTCTGATCATTATTTATTAGAACAATTTAATCATGTTCCATTAGTTGTAAGACCTAAAAGCTTTTTTCAAACCAATCCAAAAGTGGCAGAGAGCCTTTATGCAACAGCAAAACGTTGGGTTAGTGAGATAAAGCCAGCTTCTATGTGGGATTTATTCTGTGGTGTTGGTGGTTTTGCGTTACATTGTGCTGAAGAGGTAGAGCATGTTACTGGTATCGAAATAGAGCTAGAAGCCATTGAGAGTGCTAAACATTCTGCTGAAATTATGGGGGTGACGAATTTACGGTTTGCAGCTTTAGATTCAACCAGTTTTTCGCAATCAAATAAAAGTGCGCCAGAATTAGTATTGGTGAATCCACCGAGGCGGGGGATTGGTGAACAACTGTGCCAACAACTAAATGATTTTGCACCAAAACATATTATTTATTCAAGTTGTAACCCTTATACGCTAGAGCAAGACTTAGCGAGGTTATCAGGATATAAGGTAATGAAGTTACAATGGTTTGATATGTTCCCGCACACAGAGCATGTTGAAGTTATGGTGCTACTTGAACATATTTAATGTTTATAAGGTAAAAGGGCATAACGTTATGCCCTTATTTTTATTTGTTATTCAAGTGAGAGTAGTATTCACTTAATAAATGAGTAAGCACTGAAAATTGGCGAGCTATCTCACGGTTAAGCCATAAATAACCATAATAACTAATATTACTGGCATCACTTTGCTCATGGTTTTCTGCCGGAGGTAAAAGTGAGAGCATTTTTATTTCTTCTTGTTTAACAGGTAAAATATGTTGGTTTTCTATTTGAATAGCTAGACGTGAGAATCGGTCTGCTAATTGCTCTTTTGCCTCCATTAGACCAGGCATGTCGTTAATTTTATTCTGTCCTAACTGTTTATCCCACCTTGTGTGTAGCATTGATCCCATCATGGTAAATATTTGTTCTTCTGTCAGCATGATCTCAGTTAAGAGCTGTTTACTGGCAATATTCTCATTTTTAGTATGTGGCTGAAGGCTAGTTTGTTTATCAAGTATGTTTGATAGGGGATTGATATCTATAAGTTGAAAGTTTTCTGCCGCTATTTGCTGGTTATGCTGATGATAATAGTTACAACAGAGCTTGATGAACTGATGAGTGTAATTAAGATAATGCTCCGTTGCACGAGCAGGAAAAATATATAAGCTACAACAAATAGCAACGATAGCGGCCCAAAACACATTGATTGTGCGCCACATTGCAGCATGTAAATCCTCTGGGCCACCGCCGGCAACCACAACAACAGTAATAGCAACAACAAGTGCCGCATAAGAATACTTACCTTGTGTATAGTAAATTGCTGTAACCACCGTAGTGATTAAAATAATGTGGTGGAGCCAACTGTATGAAGTGGGTATTAAATAGAGAGATAAACCTATAATCGCCCCTAATATAGTTCCTGTTATTCGTTGATTAGCTTTGGATAAAACACCACCAAGAAAGTGAATACTGCCCATGATTGTTACTGTAGTAATCAGCGCCCATGAGCCATAAGGTAAGCTAAACATTTGAATAATAGAGACAATAATACTAAGTGCAACAAACACGCGAAACACAAGTAGTTGGCGGAAATATTTGATTGCAAAGCGAGAATAATTCTTCATACAAAACATTCGTTAAAATTTTCTAAATCATACAAAGAACGTGATGAAAGTCACTATTTAATTGTGTCAGCTGAACTAGTCAGTTATCTGAAATATGTGCGACATTGGTGAGTTTTAGATAAAAATAAAGGCACAAGATAGTGCCTTTAGTGGGTTTTATAAATAACTTAAATGGCAATTATTGTGTTTTAAATTGTCCAACTAGTTGCTGTAATTTATGACCCGCGTCATCCAGTTGGCTTACGATAAGTTCAGAGTTTTTATTTTCGCGAATCAAGTCGGTCACAATACTTTGGATAGAACCCATATTGCCGCTTATCTCACCAGTTACTGCATTTTGCTCGGTAGAGGCAGCTGCAATTTGATTAATCTTGCCATTTATTTCGGTTACGGCTTCTGTGACAGAAATGAGGTTATTCGAGATTTGATTTGTCGAACTTACCGCATCATTACAAGATGTCTGACTTTTATCCATCGCTTGAACGGCTTGTGTAACCAAGTTATGTAATTGGTCTAGCATTTCATTAATTTCTAATGTGCTACTTTGAGTACGACTCGCAAGCCCACGAACCTCATCAGCAACAACGGCAAAACCGCGACCTTGTTCACCAGCACGTGCGGCTTCAATAGCGGCATTTAATGCTAGTAGGTTTGTTTGCTCAGCAATATCACCAATCACTTTTAGTACATTGTTAATATTATGCGATTGCTGATTTAGTGCATCAATGTAGCCAGAGGCTTGGGTTACTTCATCTACTAATGTATTTATTGATACTAATGATGTATCCACTTGTTGTTGAGCGATAAGCGCAACATCACTCATTTTTTCAGTACCAGAAGCAACATCGTTTGTGTTCTCTGCTATCTCATTTGCAGCTAGGCTCATTTGTTCAACGGCAGCAACGACTTGTTCAGTCTCGCAATTATGCTCGTTCAGTTTAGCAGTTAAGGCATTAGTTTGATTATGTACATTATGCGCCGTTGTTGTCAGGCTATCTGTCGTCGCTGAAACTTGGGAAATAATGCTTTGTAGTTTATTAGCAAAACGGTTAAATGCTTTTCCAAGTTGTGCAATTTCGTCATTACCTTCAACCACCAGACGTTTGGTTAGATCACCTTCACCATCTGCAATATCATTAAGTGTTTTAACCATACGCTCAACTGGTTTAATGATACGGCTTGTGATCAATAAAATAATCATGGCAGAAATTACGGCTAAAATGATCGAAATAAAAGCGACGGTATTGATACGATCTTTCATATCAGCATGAATCTGTGCTGTGTATTGTTCAACACTGTTATCTATGTCATCTAGATATAAGCCTGTACCAATAAACCATTTATTGTTATTAAGTGTAATCGCATAACTTTCTTTTGGTTGGGCTGGCTGGTTCGCTTTTTTAGGAAAGCTGTATTTAACAAACTGTCCATTATTTTTAGCCGCATTAATTAATACTTTGATGTACGCAACGCCGTTAGCATCCGTCGCGCCAATTTGATCAGTACCTTGAATTGAAGGCTTAAGAGGGTGAGCAACATTTACTCCCTCCATTGTGTAGATAAAAAAGTAACCTGCATCATTGGCTGCAAATCGAATAGGCGTAATAAGTTGGCGGATTTCTACAAGCTGTGTTGCTTCATCACTGTTTTTAGAAATGATATTTTCAATGGCGTGCTTGGTAATAATAACCGCGTCTTTGAGTTCTTGTTGTCTTTCTGAAATAAGCTCTTGCTTATAATGTGCCACATTTTTTGTTAGAGATTGGTTCTCTAAATAGATGACGATACACATCGCTATACCGAGAATAGCGATCATAGGCAATAAGCTTAGTAGTAATAATTTGTGCTTAAGTGTGTTGATCATAATTCCATTTGCCTTATCCATTATTAATCACTGATATGCATACGAGAGCGTTTGCTGTGTAGTATGCACATATAAGTTTATGTAATGATAAGAGAAAAATATTACTGATAGATGTATCTTTGATATTTATTCAATTAATAGTGCGGTTGTTGCAGACTTTTACATTGGGGGGAATAAAAATAAGGGTTGGATCGATAAAAAAATACCTACCAATGAGGTAGGTATTTTTTTAGAGCATGTATTTATTTTTTGTTTTTAAGGTATGTAATTGTGTTTGCCATATCTTGTAAGCTGTCGTGAGCACTTGTATTTACAAGATATTTGCCATTAATCAGGAATGCGGGCACTGATTGTAATGCAGCATTGCGAACGGTATCTTCAGATTGTTGGAGTAGCTTAAAGATTTCAGCTTGTTGTTGTTTTGTTAATTCATACGGACTTTTTAAACCGTTATCATGGAAGATTTTCGATAATGCGACTTTACGTTGCGCATCTGTCATATCTTTTGGTGAGTCTTGTACGAAAGAAAATAACGCTTCTACTAGTTTATGGCTAGGTTCGTTATTCGTTTGAATCATTGCTGCGTAGAAAATAAAAGCCGCTTTTTGCGCGCTTTCATTGAAAGTCACGTGTACTTGATTGATGTTTTTAGTGTTTGTTAATTTTTGAATTTCTGGCAGCATACCTTCCATATTACGGCAGTGCCCACAAGACAGTGAAAAAATCTCTGTGACAGCGGGCATGTTAGGCATAGGGGTTGGAATTATTGAATACTTATCGCCTTCTTGGGGTGTTTTAGAATCAGAACATGCTGTTAATGTTAGTGCTGCTAATAGTACAACGAAGAAAGATTGGTAAATACGTTTCATTGTGGTCTTCTTTATAGAATTAAATAAAGAGTATTATGGCGATAATTAAATAACATTGCATCGTAAAGTTACAAAATAACACCAAATTGTCTAATGTTAGCGTTATTTTGTTGATGAATAAACGTAAAGAAATAGTGTGAATAACTAAGTGAAAAGCCTATGTTGATGGGGTATTATTGCTGGCTTTATTATTGCTGGCTTTATTATTGCTTTGAGTGCTTCAAATGTTTATTGGATTTGATTATGGGACGGCAAATTGTTCAGTCGCAAGAATGGTAAATGGTAACCCCGAACTGTTACCGCTAGAACACAATAATCATTTTATTCCATCAACGTTGTGTGCCCCTACACGAGAGGCGGTATCAGAGTATCTATACCGTTTTATGGGGATATCCCCAACAGACAGTGTTGGAGAGCAAGTATTACGTCGCGCAATGGCTGTTAACCGTGAAGAAGATATTGAAATTTTCCGTGGTGATTTACAGTTTGGTGAAGCCGCACTAAATACCTATTTGTCTGATCCTGAAGAAGTCTATTACGTTAAATCTCCTAAATCTTTTCTTGGTGCCAATGGCTTACGTGACGCGCAGATCAGTTTTTTTGAAGATCTTGTTTGCGCTATGATGGCGAATATTAAACATAATGCAGAGCAGCATCTTCAATCAGATATTACACAAACCGTGATTGGTCGTCCGATCAACTTTCAAGGGACAGGGGGGGAAGCTGCAAATATTCAGGCTGAAAAAATTCTCTCTCAAGCAGCGAAACGCGCAGGTTTTAAAGATGTTTCGTTTCAGTTCGAACCCGTTGCAGCTGGTTTAGAGTTTGAATCAACATTAACTGAGAATAAGACAGTACTTGTGGTTGATATCGGTGGTGGTACTACAGACTGCTCACTCATAGAAATGGGGCCTAAATGGATTAATGAGCAAGATAGAACACAGTCTCTACTTGCACATAGCGGACAGCGTGTGGGTGGGAATGATTTAGACATTCATCTTGCTTTTAAGCAATTGATGCCAGAATTTGGTTTAGGGAGCAGAACTGCACGAGGCATTGATATGCCGTTTAATCAATTTTGGAATCCTATCGCGATTAATAATGTTGCGGCACAAACTGAGTTTTATTCTGAAGCCAATTTACGCGCGTTAGAAAAGTTACGTTATGACGCTGCAGATCCTGCAAAACTAAGCCGCCTTATTCATGTTTATCATGAGACCTTGGGATACCAAATTGTACGACGTGCAGAAGAAGCTAAAATAGCGTTATCTGAGCAAAATAAATATCGTGTTGATATGGCAATAATCAACGACGTATTTGCAGTCGATATTACTGTTAAGCAATTTGCAGAAGCGATCGCAACCCCGACAGATAAGATGCGTGATCTTATCGTGGAAGTGCTAGCACAGAGTAATAAAAAACCAGATGTGGTGTTTATGACGGGAGGAACCGCACGTTCTCCAATTTTGAGGCAGTGTATTGAGCTGCAGTTGCCAGATATTCCTATTGTAAGTGGTAATTTTTTTGGTTCAGTTACTGCTGGATTAGCACGTTGGGCTGAACGTTGTTACCGTTAATTCTAATAAAGTGATAAAAAGGCCTTTGATATGGCCTTTTTATTTGAAAAGAGCTAGGCAGGTTTAGGGGCGTAAGCAGAACACCATCCCTTAGCATTAACAAGCTTACCAGGGAATATTTTACATGGGCGCCATGCCGCGCTTGCATCACCTTCAATAAGCATACAGCTATTACAATTACTGTCACCTTTAGTGGATTCGTTAACATATTTTAGTGCTTTTGCCTGTGGATCATCGGTAGACAAATGTGGAAGTTCAGCCGCTTGGGCCGGTTTTACTAATAGCTTGCTTCCAATACTCAGACCAATAATTCCACCAACAGTCAATTGTAAAAAGCGTCGACGTGAAGATTGATTTTTCATTGCAATGTCCTTTTTTAAGCACATGAGTTTCAACTCATTTAACTTATTAATTATTAAAGTAGGGGATAATCAATAAGTGACCTACGCATCATCTACTACTAATATAGACGAGTGATGGATAAAGCTGATTGTTTAATCTACTTATAGATTAAATCAATATTACGTAAGTAATGTCAAAAAAGATGATTTTTGCTGTGTAAAAGTAAGCAAAGAGTGAAGAATGGGCCTCACAATAGTGAGGCCCATAGATATTCTATTTTATAGTGCTGAAATAGGTTGGCTATTTTCTTGCTTTAATTTTGCGAAAAAAGCCTGTGTTTCAGCAATGACTACGTGGCGTAATACAACGAGACCAATAAGGTTAGGGATAGCCATTAAGCCATTAACAATATCTGCAATTACCCAAATCATATCTAGCTGCATGAAGGCGCCGCCAGCGATAAGTACAAGGAAAAATAACTTGTAAGGTAAAATTGCTTTCACACCGAAAAGGTAAGTAATACAACGTTCGCCATAGTAATTCCAACCTAAAATAGTGGTAAAGGCAAAGAACATTAAGCCAACAGAGACCATTAATGGACCGTAATAGCTCGAATGTAGACCTTCAGCAAAAGCATGGGTTGTCATTGCAGCACCAGCAAAATCAGAAGACCAAGCGCCAGTAACAATCAATGTTAGACCTGTCATCGTACAGATAATGACGGTATCAAAGAAAGTACCTGTCATAGAAATAAGGCCTTGGCGCACACAAGAATCAGTTTGTGCTGCAGCCGCTGCAATAGGTGCGCTACCTAAGCCAGATTCATTAGAGAATACCCCGCGCGCAATACCAGACTGAATAGCAAGCATGATCCCTGCGCCAACAAAACCACCTGTAGCGGCATGCCCTGTGAATGCAGATTCAATAACTAAGCTAATAGCATTTGGAATGGCGTCAAAATTACTCGCTAATACACTGATACAAGCAATGATGTAAAAACCAGCCATGAGTGGAACAACAGTACTTGCAACACTTGAAATGGATTTAATACCACCCAGTGTCACTGTCGCAACCAATACGGTTAAAATAACAACGGTGATTTCTTTCGGTATATTGAAAGAAAGCTGTGCGGCTTCAACGATGGCGTTCGCTTGTGGGAAAGTACCAATACCAAAACATGCAACACCAACAGCAAAAAGTGCGAACAGTTTCGCAAGCCACTTGCTACCCACACCTTTTTCGATGTAGTACATTGGGCCGCCTAAAATTTGGCCGTTACTGTCAACTTCGCGGTATTTTACCGCTAATAAACATTCTGCATATTTCGTTGCCATTCCTAGTACAGCAGCAAGCCACATCCAGAAAAGTGCACCAGGGCCACCAAGTTTAATTGCTGTGGCTACACCAACAATATTACCGGTACCAATTGTTGCAGAAAGGGCAGTACATAGTGCGGCGAAGCTAGAAACATCGCCTTCACCTTTACTATCAGCATCTTTTTTGCCACCAAATACATAGCGCAATGCCAGTGGTAGATAACGGACTTGGATAAAACCAAGACGGATGGTTAAGTACAAACCTGTACCGACTAGTAAGATCAGTAATGGCGGTCCCCAAACAAGACTGTCAAAGGCTTTAAGAAAATTAAAAATTGTATCGTGTAGTGGATTCATTATTCCTCCTTTAAACTTCAAAGGAAGAGATATAGAACAACATAAATGTTGGATGCAGATAATATCTGGTTGCTGCTCTTATCTCCTCTGTCCTTTTGCCTGAGAGTTTCACCCATATAGGGCTTGCTCCTTCGGCGCTCGATTTAACGAGTCTCTCCAGAGGCTCCTCCAACAACAGTCCATACCTATCGTAAAATACGACATGGTGCCTGAAAGATTTACGATTTAATAAATTGAGGGCTCAACTTATTAAAAACGCTTACTTCTTCGGCGGGCGTAAGAGATACCATCATGGTAATTTCTTTTGCCGCTCTCCTGCTGTCTTCATCGGAACTCATATTTCGGATTGCAATGTTAGGGGAATGAAATGTGATTGTCAGCAAAAAAAATGTGCAAACAGTGAAAAAAAGTCTAAATGTGAAAAAAATAAGCGGGTGATGGGGGCAGAAATTTGTTGGTGGACAAAAAACAAGCTTACTTATCGGGAAAGTAAGCTTATTAGTATGTGGGATCAGTTTATATAAACAAGACGTCGTTATTGTTTGAAGTTTTTACTGAGTAATTTTATTAACTCATGGTTGTTATCTGATGTAGCTTCCCAGCCAAAAACGCCACCGAGTTGATGTTTCTTCACATAATCAGCTTTAGCTTGTAACGAACGCTTATCTTCAAAACTAATGTATTCATTTTTCTTTGGGCTAAATAAGACGGCAGCTTCAGCTTTTTCGTCGTAATAGTACTGGTAACCCAATTTTTTATTATTTATTAGATATTTCATAATATCTGAGTAGTTAAAATAACCAGGGTCAGCAATATCTGAACCTTTCTCCATTGTTCCTTTACTACTTAGCCCTTCGAGTCTTTCAGCAGAAGCTTTGTCGACACCTTTCCATCCACGACCATAAAAGGGGCTGCCAATAATGATTTTTTGTCTGTCAACGCCTTGTTTTAATAAAGCGTTTACTTGGTTGTCAACTGACATGTCATCAGGCGTTAAAGGCGTACTATATAAATTGCTATGGTGACCAACCGTAGGACCCCAACTGCCTAAAAAGTCAAAGCTCATTAAGAATATTTGATCGAGATCTTGTGATACTTTTTTCCAATCAATACCGGGTAATGTTTTAGGTGCACCATTTACTGCCGCTGAAAGTTGGTAAGTGCGATTATTTTTTATAGCCAACGTATTTAATTGGGTACGAAGTTCATGAATTAACTTTGTGTATGCAAGACGTTCACTTTCCACATTATCATTGCCTAAGCCTGATAAACCATGTCCACCGGGGTATTCCCAATCGATTTGAATGCCGTCGAAGAAATCATATTTTTGGATTAATTTTATAGCACTATCAACAAATGTTTTTCTGTATTCATCGTTTAACGCGACTGTATGGAAAGGCTCTGATAATGTCCAGCCGCCAAAACTAGGAAGAATAGATAAATTTGGATTTTCGTCTGAAAGTAACTTTAGTTGACCGAAGTTACCACGGTAACTAACTTTACTTGATGTCTTACCTTTTAGTTTCATTTGAAGTGCGGCATAGTCATCTAAGACAATAGCGGTACCTATTGGTTTATCCTTACATTGGGTTTTCATTATTTTTTTTATGTTGTCGGGAGAGGCATCAACAGGTCCGCACACAGCAAGAAAGGCATAAATAACATGCGTTAAATCATTAACAGGAAGCATGTTGGCACTGTAGGGCGTTTTAGGAGTATATACTTTCCAATCTGGATAATAGGCTGCAATAACAGGTGACGAATGCGTTATTGGCTGAGCTGCAGCTTGATTGGAAAAAAAACAACTAACAAGAGTTGCGGTAATAACGGAAAGATAATAATTCCGTGAGAAATAACGCATTGATAGATCCCTAATCGCGAAACATAAATTAATATCAAACAAGTATACTATCGTTGTTTGTTTTTATTGAGTTATGTGATTTGTTATATATTATGACAATGATCACAAAGATACACTAAAACGCAAATTTTATATGTAAAAATTTGTATTAGAAATACGGTATTTGTTTTTTTTTTGCTACAAAGTATTTCTTTTTTTTTTATACTGAATTGTTATTTTAACGGATGTTGGATGGTTCGTTATGTTATAAAGGAATCACTATAAATAACAAATATATGTATATAGTTGATAATTAATTCGGACTAGAACAAAATAGTTATCTCGTTATTAATAATTAAGAATATGTAATATGACTGGATAAATTAGTGTTTATAACCATTATTAGCCATATTAATAAGTATCTAATAATTAATATCTGAGTAAATTAGGAACAATATTATTTTTTGATAAAGGATGATCATTAAAGAATTTTATTAAGAGAATAACCAAACAGGTGATGATGTGATTTGGGTAAATTGTTGTCATAAAGAAAAACATACCAGCACTAAAGATATTCTACTGCAGTATCACAATCTCGTTGATGTATCGCCATTTGAAATACTATCAACAATGACTGGTTTTGAATTAATTTTCATTGAAATACAAGACTCACAATCAAATGGCTTTAAATTATTACGTACCATAAAGCAGCGCTTTCCTGATGTGAAGATTGTTATTGTTTATCATGATTTAGACGCTGAATTGGCTGTGTCTGCTTTGCGATCTGGTGCTGAAGATATTTTATCGAGTAATGCAATCCGTCAAAAAGTTGATGCCTGCTTAACGCGCTTACATACCCATGACGATAATATGATAAATGTTGAAGATATTTCTCAGCGAGAACTTTCGATCCTTCCTGCTTTAACAATTATCGATAAAGATATCAGTGCCCCCTTGCGGGAAGAAGAGTTAGCAAGTGCGTGTCAATTTTCATCGACGTATTTCTCTCGTTTATTTCACAACATAATGGGAGTGACACTCAAGCAGTACATTATTAAAAAGCGGTTAGATTTAGCTTGTGGCCTCTTAAGTTCAGATCAAGAAAAAATATCAGCCGTTGCCTCATCTGCTGGATTTAAAGACGTGTCTTACTTTTCAAGAGTATTTAAAAAGCATATTGGTTGTTCCCCTGGTGAATTTCGTGCCAGTCGTCAAAAAAAATGAATTTTTTTGTAGTAAATTTAATTAATAGTTGCCTAACGAACATCTTCATTGCAGAGTATTTTAACGTCACCGTTACTAATATTCACAATGACAACATACCATGAACTGCTGGGAACAACAGAAGACTTCACAAGAAGTGATATCAAAAAACGTTATAAATTGTTATCTCATCGATTGCATCCTGATAAATCAGGTTCTGTTATTTTAATGCAATTAATCTCGCATGCTTATAATGAAGTATTATGTGGTAATGGTAATAGGCATTGCGAATTAACCCATATTAATCATGAAAAAATATTATTAACAAAGAAGTATGCAGAAAAAGTAAAGCAAGAGTTAGCACTGCAAAAAAGAAAGAATGTTGAGTTAGAACAACAAGTCTTAGAATTAAGAAAAAAATTAGAACATCAATCGTGTGAGAATAAACGATTAACGGAAACGTTAGAAAAGAAACAAAGAAAAAAGATTGTTAGTACAGTGCTGCCTTATGAAAATAAGACGTGGGAAAAAAGATATCGAATAATTAAATATGGATTAGTTATATCTTCTGTTGTATTAAATGTTGGATTAGCAGTTGCCGCAATAACACTTACCAAGTCTAATGTTGTTGATCGTGTAATTTTCAAAAGAGAAAATAGGTTGATAGAGCCATCGGTAGTTCCACAAAAAGTCGCTGTTGAAGAGCTTATTTCCCCTAAGCCAGAATTAACGACATATCGACCGTTGGATCTAACACAAATCGTCGGAGAATGGCGTTTATTCCAACCAATAGATCGGTCACCTTATATTGCTATACGTAATCAAACAGGTTCTTACATTGTGCAGCGCTGTGATCTCCAATTTTATTATTATGCCAATATGACTCAGCAACGAACGGCATTACCCGCTAATTTACGTTTTATGTACCAGCAGCAGAATTTTTTGGTTTATAACATTGCCTATGGAATAGGTTCAGAACGGGATCATTGGGTAAATAGTCTGAGTATTAAAATTAACAAAGAGTATTTTTCTAATACCTCTTTTTTGGATTCTAACAATATAATGAAACAGCACTGTGCTAGGGGGTAGCTTATAAATAAAGCCCAATGTCTCACTTGAAGTGATAACATTGGGCTTTGTTTTATTAGGCCGTTTGTAATGGCATTACATGTTGCTGTTTAGGTTTCATCAATAGTGTAAAAGCTGCAGGCACAAAGTAGAAAGAAAGTAATGTGGTCAATACTGTACCGCCAGCAATGGTGACGGCAAATGGAGGCCAAAAACCACCACCTTCTAACATCAGAGGAATAAATCCACCAACGGTTGTAATCGTGGTTGAGGTTATATGTCGCGTACAACTCATTACGGCAATATGAATGGCCTGTTTATCGCCATTTAATGCATTAGGATCTGCTTTTAGCTCGGAAAGGATGACAATAGCGGCATTTATTGCCAAACCAATTAAACCGAGTAAACCAATAATGACGGTAAAGCCAAACGGATAATTAAACAGCCATACTGAGAGCAGCCCTAACCCTGATGCCATAAAGCCAACGGTGAAAATGATCAAACTTAATCTAAAGGAATTAAATGAAATCACAACCACCATGATCATGAGTGTAAATACCATGGATAAATTGGTGATGAGGTTGCCTACAGATTTATTTCGTTGTGCAGATTCCCCCCCAATTTCAACAGTATATCCAGCAGGTAATGTCGTCATGTATTGATTGAGCTTTACTTTAAATGCATTCAATGCTGTTTGCGGTAAAACACCGGCTTCTAAATAACCTTCAATAACATTAATGCGTTGACCATTTCGATGTGGTATTGCACCACGTGTTGGGGTCAGTGATAGATCAGCAATGGATGAAATAGCAATACCTGAAAACTGCTCACTTGCATGGTTATTAACCACTGGAATATGAAGGTTTGCTAAGTTCGTCATATTTTCGCGAGAGAGGTTATCCACACGAACACGAATAGGGATTGCTTCTGCACCTTCGATAATATTGCCGTTAGTGATCCCAATCAGTGATGCTTGCAAGAGATCTGCGATTTGAGAGAGGTTTAAACCACTTAATTGGCTGGCTTGTTCATTCACATCCACACTGACTTTCGGTAAACCTGATAATAATGTTTCACGGGTATGCGTGACATTTGGCGTACTCGCCATCAATAAGCGGATATCTTCACCAATGGTTTTCAACATATCAAGGTTATTGCCGTATAAACGTACTTCAAGTGGCGCATTAAACGGAGGGCCTTGTTCTAACTTACGTATTAAAATTTGCGCCTCTGGGATCGCTTTATCTAATTGCTTTTGCAGTTTAGGGATCAGCGTATTAGCAACTTTAAAGTTAGTGGTTTTGATCATCGCTTGAGCAAAGTTAGGTGTGCCTTGTTGGTTGGCGACCATGTTGTAGTAAAACGAGGGAAAATTAGTCCCAATTAACCAATTAACTTGTTCGATATCCTTATATTCTTTAAGTAAGTGATCGATTTTTTTCGTGGTTGCTTCTGTTGCATTGATACTCGCTTGTGGCGGTAAAAACACTTGGATCTCGAACATATCACGATCAGAAGGTGGGAAAAATTGTTCGGTTAACTGAGATGCACTCCAGATACCAACAAAAGGTAATACTGACATTGTAATGAGCGCTAATAACGGACGCTTAATTGCCATTTTTACGGTATTGCCAAATGCATTGGCAAGCCATGGTAGGGTTAAGCCTGTTTGGTACCATTCATTATGTTGGGTTTGTTTAGGAAGCCAACGCGCTGCAAATCCTGCAACCAGAGTATGAGCAATAAGATAAGAACCGATCAGAGAAAAAGATACGGTGATAGCAATAGCACCTACAAATTCACCAGCAGGACCTGGCATTAGGAAAATAGGGGCAAAGGCAAGAATGGTTGTTAGTGTTGAACCGAGTAATGGTATCCATAAATGCTGAATAGCTTTTAAGGCTGCATCGATTCGTTCAAGACCTTTCTTACGATAATGTTGAATAGTATCTACCATTACAATCGCATTATCGACCATGATCCCAAGCGCAACAATCAACCCCGTTACCGACATTTGGTTCATCGGTAACCCAGTAAAATGCATTAAAGCGAGGGTGAATAAACAAGTAAGTGGTAATGATAGTGCAACAATAAACGCAGATCGGATCCCAAGCGTAATAAATAATACGATTAAGATGAGCGAGAAGCCGAGCAATAAATTGTGGGCTAAGTCAGTAAGTCGAACTTGGGTATAACCTTGCTGCTCAAAGATACGATTGAGTTTTATATTACTCGGAAGCTCTTGTTCAAATTGAGACAGAAAGTGATTAACGTTTTTTGTCCACTGATCAACGCGTAGATGAGGCTGCATACGCGCAGCAACAATAACAGCGAGCTTTCCATCGATAACAGCTATCTCAGCTGCTGGGTTTGTTTGCTGACGTTGAATGGTGGCGATATTTTCTAACCGCACAAGATGACCGTTACTATCAATAGTGATAGGTACTTGTCTGATACGGTCGAGTGAGTCTAAAGAATCGGCAATTTCTAAACTAAATCGACTTTGTCCATTTACCAGTTCACCGGCAGCATTTTTTGCATCTGCACCTTGTATGGCAGAAGAAATAGAAATGGCTGAGCGTCCTAATGCACTAACGGCAACAGGATCAATTTTTACCACCACTTCTTCTTCGGGTAAGCCATATTCATCAACAAACTCTGTACCATTAAGTGCACGTAGGCGGTTACCTAGTTCAATGGCATAACGGCGTAGAGTGAGTAAATCTGTGGGAGAGCGACCTTGCCAAGTAAGCGCGGTAATGACGGTAAAGGCATAAGAATGATCGCTGTCTAAATTAGGAACAGAAGCACCTTCTGGTAGGTTCGGTGTGATATCAGAGAGTTTATCTCTTGCATCAGACCATACTGGTTCTGAATCGGTAACGCTGTCTTTTAGTTCTATACTGACAAGCGAAATACCCGGACGAGAAACCGATGTAATGTTATTAATATCATCTATTTGTCGTAGTTTATTTTCAATTTTCTCGGTAACGAGCGCTTCAACACGTTCAGCCGTTGCCCCCGGATAATGGGTTATAATTGAAGCGTTACGATTATTAATAATTGGGTCTTCAGCTCTTGGCAACGAAGATAAAGCAGAAAGACCACTCACGATCAATAAAGCGACAGCCAAAACCAGTAGGCGGGTATTAGAAAGAATACGTTTCATTTTAAGCCCCATTATCATCAGTTAATGCTGGCTTGGTGGCTGTTTTTTGTTTCGGTGTTACGCTTGGGGTTATGGTTACGATTTGGCCTGGTACTAAACGATGTAATCCTGTTGCGATAATCTGTTCGCCTTCATCAACGGCACCTTGGATATAGGCTTTATCATTTGCAGCATAGAGGAGTTGTACTGAGCGTCGTTCAACTTCCGGCCCCGCACCATTTTCAACAACCGCAAAAATATTCCATGTACCGCGTATACCGTCAGTTAACGCTGATAAGGGAACCCAAAATCCTGCTTGCTGTTGTGTATCGTTGTAATTGAGATACGCTAATTCACCATTAATAACATTGGCATTCGTTGGCAATGAAAAACGGAAATTTATTGCACGACTATTAAGGTTCACGGTAGCACCCGGATTGAGCAAAGTGACAGGGTATGTATCTTTACCCACCCGTACTGTCCATGTTTTTTGTTGGGTCACGCCTTGTACCTTGTCGATAGGAATACCGATATGTACTTCTTTGTTTTTATTCGCCAGTAGAGTAACAGTAGGAGAGCCTGCGTTTACAACATCGCCATGGGAAACATGACGGGCGCTGATGACCCCACTGTAGGGAGCAATAATGGTGGATTTCACTAACCGTAGTTGGTTTGCTGCAAGGGTCGCTGAGAGTTGACGATAGTTCGCTTGAAGCTCTTTACGTTGGCTTGTCAGGCTATCTATGTCCGATGCCGCGCTAAAGCCTTTGGATTTGAGTGATTTTTGGCGTTTTAAATTAGCATTAACTAACTCAAGTTGCGCTGATATTTGAGCTTGTTGGGCTTTTAATTGGTCGGCTTCAGTGGCAAGTAATAAAGTATCGAGCGCTAAAAGAGGATCACCTTGCTGAACTGTGTCACCCACATTGACATAAATACTGTCAATTTTACCGCCGAGTTCAAAGCCAAGGTTTGCCTGTTGACCTGCTTGAACAAATCCAACGTATTCACGCTCAATCGCAAACTCTTGTTGTTGCTTGAGTTGATGAGTGTCTACACTAAGCAGTTGTAATGATGCTTTATTTTCTTCTTTTGCTGGCGCATCACACCCAGTTAGCGTAGCAGTGCTCATTATCACATATAACGCTAAAGAAGATTTGGTTATCCGTTGCATTAATGGCTATCCTAATATTAAACTAGACTGGCAAGTCCATATGACTAAAAAGTATACCATTCAAACTAGACTGTCTAGTTTGAATGCGTGTATTTATGTAAATAATTAGCATTTATGTGCTCGTAGGTGGAAAATTGCTAACAGCAAGAAGTCAATTAAAGAAACAACAAATATTAGATGCGGCGACTGAGCTCTTTACTCAACATGGTTATGCGATTTCTATGGATAGCATTGCATTGGCTGCGAATGTTTCTAAACAAACGGTTTATGCGCATTTCAAAACTAAAGATGATCTGTTTGAAACGTGTATTCGTGCTAAATGCATGGAAAGCCAGATGGATAAATTGCCATTAGATGATAGAAGAAAGCCACGAGATGTATTGTGTGATTTTGCTAAACGTTTTCAAACGATTTTACGAACAGAAGAAGCTATTTTGACCTATAGAACAGCGATTCGTCAGTTAGAATCGCATCCTGATCTGGCTAAAGTGTTTGTTTCTGCCGGACCTGAAACGACTATTGAAATGTTGGCTCAATACTTATCTGTTCAACAGCAACAAGGTGTGTTGAATTTTTCAATTTCAGCCTCTGACGCAGCGATGCAGTTATTATTAATGTTGCATGGTCGAATGGTATTTTTAGCGCAACTAGGTCAACCTTGTGATATGACAGAGCAAGAAAATGATGCTTATATTGAAAGCTGTGTTGATTTATTTATGACAGGTTACGCCGCAAAAAAGTAACGATAAACGATTGAGAAGGGATTTAATCAATGGATATTAGTAAATACAAAGCAGTCATTTTTGATATGGATGGAACCTTAGTGGACTCTATGCCAGCTCATATTTATGCTTGGCAACTCACGTGTGAAGCGCACAATATTCCTTTTGATCTCGATTGGTTTTATACCATGGGCGGTTCACCAACCTTAAATACGGCAAAAGCTCTCATTGAAAAATATCAGTTAGATGTAGATCCTGTTTATCTTGCTGAATCAAAACTCCATCACTTTGATGATATTACACATAAAGGTGAGGTGATAACGGGGACTTTCGAGGTATTGAAACAAGCAAAATCGAAAGGTATTCCAACTGCAATAGGGACGGGATGTCAGCGTCGCCACACTGAAGAAATTTTAACCAGTGCAGGCTTAATGCCGTATCTTGATGCTATTGTCACTGCCAATGATGTTACACAGCATAAACCGCTTCCTGAAACGTTCTTATTAGCGGCACAAAAATTAGGTATTGCAGTACAAGATTGTGTGGTGTTTGAAGATACCGAATTAGGTTGCCAAGCAGCTAAATCGGCAGGCATGGACTGTTATTTAGTCGCTGGTGGAGAAATGAAAGAATTCCGCCCTGCAAATATGTAGTGTTAACTGAAGATCAGTTATGCTTGCGCGCCTACTCGCTTAATACCGACGATTATGACCGATAAAAAATCAACGCATCAACGTGGAACACATAAACCACACCCGAATAAAGGCCAGCCTTACACTATTTCTGAAACGCGATTTTGGTGCCAGCGTTTAGCAAAAACAACCATCAGAGCACTACATATTTTAGGGGTTGCAGTATCTAGTGCTGGTTTTATGTTCGCTGTTGATAAAGCACTTTGGATCAATTGGTGGGTTTTAGCCATGATGAGCGGTGTTACCATGATGTCGCTAGAAATTTATCGTTCAAAACTATGGCTCATTCAGCTTAAAGGTATTTTAACCTTTGTTAAATTATTCATGTTGTTATCTATTATTTGGCTTCCAGCACATCAAGCACATATCTATATAGCAGTGATTTTACTTTCAGTATTTATTGCCCATGGTCCAGCGGGATTACGTCATTATTCTATCTGGCACCGTAAACGCATTGATGAGAAAAAACAGTTGAATGGATAGATTATTACAACTGTTCTTATAGCAATAAAAGCAAGGATGCTGAATTAGACTTACACTAATAGGAGCGAGTGTGTTGTTATCAATAGGAAGGCATTATGGGACAACGCCACATTGTATTTTATTCTATTGTCATCACTATAATTGCTCTTGTTGTGTTTGCGTTAAGGGAACAAGAAGTACATCAACAAAGTATGGAAGAAAAGTTAGCCTCCGCGATAAAAAAACAGATCTTACCCTCAGATAAAACCTTACCTAATACTGACCAGAAACTACCTTATTACCTCTATGGGCGAGCGGATTTAAATAATAACGGTAAAGACGAAACCTTTGTACTTATGCAGAGCGAACGTTATTGTGAGAAAGATGAGTGTAAGGCCTATTTATTTGATGACCAATATCAATTAATGGCAAAGTGGGAAAAAATTCAGCAACCCGTATTGGTGGGTAATGATATGAGTAACGGTTGGAAAGATATTTTATTAACATCTGACAATCAAACGTATCTCATTAAATATGTAGATAAAACCTATAATGAAAATATAACGACAGCTGCTAAACATACGGATAAAGCACAAGCATTAGAAGCCGTAGGATTAGCAATAAACAGTGAATATTATCAAGCGAACGGGACGAATTTAGAGCTTGATTACAACCAGCCGATTTTTGATTGTCAAACCTGCTATTTATTTAGTTATGAAGAACTTGATAATGCTAACAGTCAGCAACATTACTTAGCAGTGAATGTTGCGACTGGCAGTGTTAGAAGGGTGAATGACTCTCAAAATAAACAGTGAAAGTAGATTTTTCTGAACGGTAAACCTAGCTTATTTTAATGGAAATGCTTGTTGATAACATAGCCACAATTCTAATTGATTAATATCTTCTTCAATTAATGAACATAGCATATCAGCCGAATGTTCATAATTATCCGTATCAATATCAATAGGTTGATCTATCTCATATCGTTGTGGGAATCGTTTTTCAATGTCAGAAAGCTGTTTAATCCACTTCTGGGTATAGTTATTATCATCAGGAGTATTCAGTCCAAGCTTGGTTGCTAATAAAAGTGAATCACTTAAACGGCGTAAGATAACCAACAAACTCTTCCAATCTTGAGAGGTACGAGGGCTAAGATTTGGTTCTTTTAGTAAATTAAATATCTCAGCTTTAAGGGCATAATAATTATCCTGTGCTTTGTACAGGTTTAGTTTCTGCTCAAACAGTGGCTTATTGAGTACTGTTACATACAAAATCTGTGAGCGTATCATGCGTGCAATATAGAGATCTAACCAACGCATTGTCCAACTCGGCGCGACAAAATAATTAATAGAAAAGGCAATGGTTACACCAAATAAGGTATCAATAATACGATAAAACGTCACATAGGTATTATCCGGTGAGAGTAAGCTGATAGAGAATACAATCATCGATGTTAACCAGAATACGTGAATGTCATAGCGCTCTTTATGGTATGTCGTAAAAGCAAAAAAGACAGAGATGCTAGTTAGTATAATCAAGTGTTGATTTGGAAAAAAATATAAGCATACAAAGCTATATAAACCGCCTAATGCAGTACCATAAAAACGATGCCAAATGCGGTGGTTAGTTACACCTATTGACGAGGTGAGTAATACAATAAAGGCTGTTAATGAAATCCAATAACCTTGAGGGATTTGATAGAAAATCGTTAAAAATTGCGTAATCGCTAATGTAATGGCTATTTTACCACCGTGTCGCCATTCTTTAGATTTAAGATGTAAAGCATGCTTAAAATTACGTAAAAAGGACACCGTATCTGAGGTGAAAAGATAAATATTTTTACTGTAATCGAGTGTAGAAAAGGTTGAGAAATTATAACAGCGCTTAAGTTGTTCTAATAAATCGACAATGTATTGGTTGTTTTTATGCTCGTTGACATCAAAGATCGCTGTAATTTGCTGGTGGTGTTTGATTTCTCTCGCAGCTTGCTCAATCCAATTAGATAAACGGCTGCGCGTATTTTCTTGTAAATTGAAACTTAAAATACGCTCAAGACTAATTACATATTCAGCAACTTCAAGTGAACGTTGTAAATCCATACGCACTTGTTCAGTTCGTTTAACTGAAGTAATTGAATTGCTGTAGTAAGCGACTTTGTGCGCGCATAAATAAAATTGCTGTCGTTTCTCTTCTAGAACAGATTCATCATCGGTTAAACGGACTGTATTTAGCCAGTCAGCAAGAGTAAACGTCACTGAGTGTATATGGTTTTGTAAAATACGTCCTTTGAAAAAAGGCCATAAGATCAGTGACGTTAGTATTACACTGCCTGCGGCAAACAGGTTCGCGAACAGAATGATGAAAAAGGAATTTTCGGTGCTCGCAAAATGAATGGACATAATGTAAGTGAAACCAAAATTATAACCAAACGAACGAATATGCGGACGTTGGTTAGACATCAAGCCATATACAATTGCAATGCTACATAATGTAATGGCGCTAAGCCATAAGTTATCAAAGACACTAAAAGCGAGGTAGGTTGATAAAGCGGTTAAAAGCACTGAGATCAATAAGATTTGTAAGCGCTTTAAATAGGGGAGATCGCGCGCTTGAGTGCCGAGTAGCCAAGCGGTGATGAGTCCTGATATTCCAGCAGCGGTAAAACCAAAAAAATAGAATAAGCCGAGTGACATCACCATAGGAATGGTAATGCGAATAGAGTCAGGTATATCTGCCGCATTAGAAAACCAACGAGACCATAGAGAGCGAAGAGAGTGCTTTTTCATTAGTTACAGTACAAACGCAAGAAATATAGAGATGAGTTAGTATAAAACTAACGGAATTCGTAAGAGGTATATTATAGCGTAATGTATGCCCATGAAAGAGGCTTTACAAGAGGATTCTCAGTATAAGGCTTATTTAGTGCTTATTAGTTAAATATTGCTGAATATAGCAGCAAATAAATGCAATAAAGCCCTTGTGTTAAGGGCTCTAGAAAGTGGCGACATTAAGCTGATTTTAAGAGTAGTTGGCCAAGGTAGTTCATCGAAAATGCAGCATCTTGCGCTGCGGTATTAACTTTAGCGATGTATTTCTCTGCTCGTTCTGGATCATCTTTTAGGCTAGCTTTGATCTTGCTGATCATTTGCTCTGCCATTTCAGTCTTTTGCTTACAATCATTAAATAGCGCAGAAATAAAAGAAATTTCAATTTCTCCGCCTTTTGCGAACAACTCAGCGGCAATGTTATAAACTGTATGGAATTTGTTCGCAGCATCTTTTTTATCTGCTTCCACTTCCGATTCCCATTCAGATGACCAAGTCTTAAAAATAACGGCAATCTGCGAATTAGCGGCGATTTTAATTTGTTGCATATTGAGTTCCTAGCGTTGTTCGATAAAGCATAATAATTCAGCTTAATTACGGATAAAAGCCTTTCTTACCGAAAAGCAAAATCGATGGTAGATCTCTTTATGCTTTGTTTTATTGTTAGCCATATTTACTATTAACAACCAATTATCAGCGGATTTACATCACATTATTTATCTAAATTTGCACTTTCTTGTCATTTCTATTGCGAAAAAGCTTGCTTGCGACACTGTAACGTTTTAGCTTGAAGTTAGCCGATAATTTATATTAATGGCTGAAAGCTAAGGAGGAACTTATGATTCAAGTGAACTTCGATTTAGCAAAAACGGCGTACAATAAAGTGCTTAAATACCCATTTGGAGGTGAATTAGAGCAGCATGAATATTTAGCACTCCGAGTATTTCGTTGGGATCTCGCTCGTGCTGGAATGCAAATCGATCGTGCGTTTGATTTGCGCTTAAAACGGTGCGGTTATCGAAATATTGCTACGCAGCCAGCTAAAGCACATCGACCATTGCCTGCTTGTGTTATTGATAAGATGAGCGAGGCGTGGAAATTTCAAAACGGTTATATCTAATGTTTTATTCTCTTCAATAGTGGCTAAAGAAATAAACTTTCTTTAGCCCTTTTTCGTATTGTTGACTAATTAGCTAAATAATTAATTGATAAATAGAAGGGAAACAGCATGCAAGTGGTTAGTAATAATCGTTTTATTTTACGACTTATTTTATTAATAAGTTCGATCCTTTTTACTTCTCTTGTTACAACATCAGCGAATGCTTCAAGTTGCCCAATGCTCTATCAACATCCTTTAAAGAAACTCAATAGCGATGAGTATTATGATTTTTGCCAGCAATTGACTGGCAAAGTGGTATTAGTGGTGAATACGGCTAGCCAATGTGGTTTTACACCTCAATTTAAACAGCTGGAAGAATTATATAAAAGGTATAAAGACAGGGGATTGGTGGTTATTGGTTTTCCATCTAATGACTTTAAGCAAGATAGAGGCAGCGATCAGCAAACGGCTAATATCTGCTATAGCAATTATGGCGTAACGTTTCCTATGATGACAAAAACAAGTGTTAAGGGAAGTAAGGCCAATCCATTCTATAAACATTTAATCGCACAGTCTGGTAAGTCGGTTGGGTGGAATTTCCAAAAGTATTTATTAAATAAACAAGGTCAAGTAGTCGGCGTATTTCCATCAAGTCTATCACCAACAAATGATGAAATGGTTGCTGCAATTACGCAACAATTGAAGATGTAATACCGGAGATTAGAAAAGAAAAAAGCCAGTATTGAATATCAATACTGGCTTTTAAAAACGCTTATAGATTATTTAGTGAAATGGTTGCCGTGTTTACGGCGCGCTTTCGCAATGGTATCTGGGTGCCATGCACCGTCAAGATCTTCAAGCTCTGGGAATTTAGAACGGTCAAACTCAGGCGTTTTTCCTTGTTTTATCTGATGCTCGTAATCTTTAATAACGCGGATAGCTAATTTTGATAAGAAAATTAGCGCTACGATATTAACAAATGCCATTAAGCCCATGGATGCATCAGCTAAGTTCCATACCACAGGTAGAGAAGCGACTGAGCCAAACATCACCATACCTAGTACACACAAGCGGAAAAGCATCAGACCTTTTTTGGTATTACCATTTAGGAACATGATATTTGTTTCAGCGTATGAGTAGTTTGCAATAATTGATGAAAAACAAAATAACAAGATTGCTGCGGCAATAAAGTATGTTGTCCAGTTACCTAATTCGTTAGACAGTGCGGTTTGTAATAAGCTAATACCTTGACCCGCATTTGGCATATCCATCACACCAGAAAGCATGATCATCGCAGCAGATGCAGTACAGATAACAATAGTATCAACAAATACACCTAGCATTTGTACAAAGCCTTGTGAGGCAGGGTGGTTAGGGTTTGGTGTTGCACTTGCTGCGATATTAGCAGCCGAGCCCATACCCGCTTCATTTGAGAACAAACCACGTGCAATACCGGTTTGCATTGCTTGTGAAATTGTAAATGCTACACCGCCTGCAGCCGCTTCTTGCCAGCCAAATGCACTCTTCACAATAAGAGAAAGAACAGCAGGGATTTCTGTGATATTCATTATTACGACGATAACAGCAATAGCGAGGTAACCAATTGCCATCACAGGAACAATTTTAGCTGATGCTGAAGCAACACGGCGAAGACCGCCCATAATAAAGAAAGCAGAAAAGATGACGAGTACGATACCTTGAGTTGTTTCATTAAAACCAAAAGAGTGGTGAAGCGCATCTGTAATCGTATTTGCTTGAACTGCGTTAAATACAAAGCCAAACGCGATAATTAAGCAGATAGAAAATAGCGTTCCCATCCAACGCTTGCCTAAGCCCTTTTCCATATAATAAGCAGGGCCGCCACGATATTGACCATCAACGTCTTTTACTTTGTATACTTGCGCAAGAGTGGATTCAATAAACGCGGTTGCCATACCAAATAAAGCTATAACCCACATCCAGAAAATAGCACCAGGTCCACCAATGCTTAAGGCTACTGCAATACCTGCCATATTACCGGTACCAACACGCGCCGCCATTGATGTACAAAATACTTGGTATGAACTGATTCCATTTTCAAGTTCACGGCCACTTCTAAGCACCTTAATCGCATGTCCGAATTGACGGATTTGTATAAAACCTAAACGTAGAGAGAAATAAATACCCACGCCTACGAGTAAATACACTAATACCTGTCCCCACAGTACACCATTGATTGAACCAATGATTGCTAACAGACTATCGTTAATAGTTGTAAGCAAATTTTCATTCGTAGAATTCATAATTTTTCCTGTAAATAAAACTTAATCATCAAGATAATTAAGTGAATAGGAACATTCATATTTAGTGAGTGTTCTTAATTTATCGGCTTGTATGATGGTATTTTTTATAATTAATATGAATGAATATTCTATAGTGAACATATCACAACCATCTCACCGACTTAGCTGCTCTAAAGGCGATGAAAGGTAGCACGAATCACTAAAAATCCAAGTGGGTTTATATCACAAAAAAAGAATCAATTCTATGTAACGCGTTACATTTCGCTGTGTGTTACAGTGTTTTATTTATTTTAATCAATTAGTTATATTTTTGTATGCGGTGATAGTGAACTTACTCAAATAAACACTGTGCATTATCACAGGTTAAGAATATTCGAGCGATTTAAACTTTTTAAGTGGCATTTTATTTTTTTATAACGCGCGAGATAAGAGAATTAACAGTAGATTGAGAGGAGTGTAAATGGAGATAAATAGTCATATATATGATTATATTGAATGACATTTACATTGTATAAGAATATACATGTGAAGAGTAAGGGATAAACAATGTTTATCCCTTTTATATTATTTACCAGAATCTTCGATATAAATTATTTTACGGCAGTTTCCGTAAAACGCTCTGCCTTTTGGACCAGAATTAAGTAAATCAACAATAGGTTTACTCAAATCGATATCTTTTCCTAAATTGAGGCGTACTTCATTGAGGTATTTACCCTGAGTACAAGATAGACTGATACGATCAACGGCATTGTTACCAAAGCTGGCAACGAGTTTCTTCTTGAAACTAGATACAGAAACGTTACGACCTATATTGTCTTTAATAAATAAGCCAATAGGAGAGGCGTCTACTTTTTCAACCAGCTTTGTTGCTGTTATAAAGTAGTCGTTAGCATCACGCGTTTGACAAGTACCATGTTTCTTCCACTCATATTCACCAAACTTTGTTTGGTAATAGAAGTTAGGCATCCACGGTGCAATTTGGTTTATGGTATTACGAGAAAGGTCTAATCGAGCGTAACGATCACAGTAACCATAGGTGGTTCCGCAACTGGCTTTATTCGGCCACAAGCCATGCAATGTTAGGTTGGTGATTTTTAACTTACCATCGTTAATTGCATTACATTCAGGCTTTGTACCTTTATAGCGAAAGTGTTCACAAAAACCTGGCTGCCAAGTAAGTGCTAAGACATAAGAATCAAAATCTCCCACAGTGCTGCAACTTTTACGAGAGTTCGAATATTTGTTGTCATGCTTTTTGACGGGGGCGCTGATGCTTTGGCTTAAATCCACAGTACCGCAATCTTTACTTACCCAGCGAACAGCAGGTTTAGCATCTGGCACAAGTATATGAACCCAGCGATAATCGCGTTCATTGAGTGCCTTTATTTGATATTGTTTACCGACGACAAGTTTAGTGTCGTCAGGGTTCGTTTGCTTACGAAAGGATTGGAAGGCTTCGCAATTTTGTGTTGCTGTAAAACCACCAGATGTGGCAATAGAGGCATAAGAGCCAAAACTAGAGAAAGAGAAAAGTGTACCTAAGCAAAGCGCTGTTAGTGTTTGTTGATGTTTACGCACAGTAAAACCTATAACAAAGATGATATGGCGCTAACTATAGTCTATTATTTTATAAACCTTAATAGTTGTGACTTTTTGTCGTTGTAAAAGTTAGATTTTAGCTATCGACCAGTCTATCTAGACAAATCTCAATTGAAACATCATGATAGTGACAATAATCAATATGTGATTCTGGTTATAAATATGAATGACGAGTCATTATTGTGCCCTTTTTTTTTGTACAATTCTATTAGTGGCCAGTGTGTTCTAAGTTATGAATTAAATTTTTACTTAATTATGTATTCACAATCATCAAAACAGAGAGTAATATCTGTCTAAGTAACACTCCCTGTTATACGAAATTGTAAATTTCAATTATAATTAAAGCATAAGACCTACTTGGTGAACAACTCATTAGTGTTTACAGTTATCATCCCACGATCCTTTGTTGGGAGGTTAATATCATTAAGACTAAATATGTAGAAACTAATGCAAAATCAAGCTTGGTATTAGTAATTTTACGAATAAATGATACGGTACTTTTACCGTAGCGAATTTGTGTCCTCGAGGTAATTAATGGATAGTTTCGCAGCTGCAGAAAAAGCGCTGAGTGCAATGTTAAAGAGTGTAGAAGAGACGGGCGTTGTTAAAGAAACACGTGTCGACTACCGCCAAATTTTGATTGATTTTGCCGATGAAGTCCCAGGTCGTCAAAAAGCAGTGATTAAAAGAATACCACTCCAAAAAATAAACAACCTTATTGCTGTTCTGCATGAATTTAAACAAGAATCACGCCAAACGCGTATGATTGAAATATTAGCCATGATGGAAAAAGATGATGTTTCTCCTTATGAGCTGTTAGATGATGAATATGAAGATTAAACAGTAACAAGCAGTTTATTGATTTATAAAAAGAATGATAATTATATATAGAATATACAACAAGGTTTGTATCGTCTTTTATATGTAAATTATATATCGCATTCATAATAGATTGCTTTATTACTCCGAATTGCTGTCGTATGCAGAGCGTATGCATTATTCAATGCTCTGCGTACGCTTGTTCATGCCTTCTATTAGCCTATCTATATTACTTGATAGTCCAATTTTCCACGATGTTTCTTTTAATGAAATGATAATTCGACATTAGCTAAATAATCGTGAGAAGAATAAATTTATAATGCTATTTACCCTCATAAAGGCGTTTCTTATTTATCCGTTTGCATAAATGAGATCTTTTATTGCTAGGCTGAGTACGATTAACTTTTATCTTCATATATTTCATCTAAATACAAAGACTTTCAAATTTTGTCGATTTTCATTATAAAAATCAAACGATGCAAAGCCATTCTTTTATTAACAGTTGATTCATTGCCGAACTTCTCGTTACTCTTACTATAAGCAAGCCAATAAATAACCGTTATTAGGTATTTCCAAAGGAAGCGGACGTGAATAAAAGTTTTGTAGATCTAACATTTATCTCAGCCCAACACATCAGTAAAGCGTACCAAAATAATGAAGTATTAAGTGATGTTAATTTTGAGTTGAAATCGGGACAAGTCTTAGGCTTACTTGGGCATAATGGCGCAGGAAAGTCGACATTAATTAAAGCAATGCTGGGGATGCATAACCATAGTGGTGAATTAACTATTTTTGGTCTAGAGCCACAAAAACAACGGGAAAAAATTGTAGAGCGTCTTGGCTATATATCGGATGTTGCAGTATTACCTGAATGGATGACTGTTAAGCAAGTGATGAAATATGTACAAGGTGTACATCCTCGCTATGATCAACAGAAGATGACAGCATACTTAGCTCAAACCAATATTTCATTAAAAAGTAAAATTGCTGCGCTATCTAAAGGGATGAAAGTACAGTTGCATCTTGCACTTGTGATGGCGACAGATGTGAATGTTTTAATTCTTGATGAGCCTACGCTAGGCCTTGATTTAATGTACCGTGAAACCTTCTATCGTTATTTAATGGAATGGTTTCATGAGGGCGAAAGAGCGTTGATTATTGCAAGTCATGAAGTTGATGAAATAGCTCATATGCTGACAAATGTGTTGGTGTTGAAAAAAGGGCGAACTGTTTTACAAGGACAACTTAGCGATTTATCTGAGCGTTTTAATATCCTTTCGGTTGATGATCAACATATTGATCAAGCGAAAAAGTTAAAACCGATTAGTTGTAAAGTAGGTTTAGGCCAACACCGTTTATTGTTTGAAAATATTTCACCAACTGAATTAGCAATGTTAGGTACAGTTACTAAGCCAAGTCTTGCTGATATATTTATTGCCAAGCAACAGGAGGCTTTATGAACCCAATAAAAGCATTGTTAACTAAAGAATTGCTTGAGCATAAGCTTGTCACTCGCTTACCACTGTTTCTTGCTGCTTTTTCGATTATTTGCATCATATTAATTATGAGTAATAGCCAGAACTTCTCATTTAATGTGCAATCATCAGGGTTAGAAAATTGGTCGCCAAATTTTACTCATAGCGATTCTTTTGCGGGTATTGCCGGGCTAATTAATTTCATGCTGGCAGGGTTGGTGACATTAGTGAGCTTTTTCACCTATACAGCAAGAACACTGTCGAAAGAGAGAAAAGAGGGCAGTTTAGCGTTTTGGCATTCAATGCCAGTATCGGATGCTAAAGCGATAGCTGTAAAACTTATTTTTGCCTTAGTGATTATACCGATTATTACTTCTTTCCTATTGTTGTTTGCTGATCTTACTGTTTGGTGTGTCGGACAATGGTTTCTTCCACAAAGTTTATTAACGGACTATTCAGTTAATCTTGTGGCATTGGGACAGCATTATGGCGAATTTATATCGACAATGGCAGCCATGAGTTTAGCGTTATTGCCTGTCGCTTGTATTATATTCTTTATTTCTCAATTTAATGAGCATCCATTAATTACAATATTTGTGATTATCTTACTTATTAAAATAATGGGATCTATTGTTTTTAATTCAAGTGCCATTGGTGATTGGATAAGTCAAGTCAACAATCTGTCAATTAATATATTAATGAGTGATCACCCATGGGGGACATTAATGGCAATAGGTAGCCCAACATTGATGGGATTATTCATTATTGCGGTTATTTTCTTTATTCTCACTGTCAGATTTAGATCGGGAAAATAAACAGTAGACAATAAAAAAGGAGAGTATCAACTCTCCTTTTTTTATACGCACCGGTATTAAGCTTTCGTTTGTTTTTTTATCTATACAGTTATATGCATGGGAAAGCTTATTATTTTATAATTTAGATTAAGCTGCTGTTACAGATTCAATGTACTTTACTTCATTTTTATATTTGCGCACGTTACGTGATAATGTGCCTTTAGGAAGTTCGTAACGTTTTTCAGCCTCATAGCTTGATAGACCATCAAAAACAACAGCTGCTACTGCAACACGTTGATTTTCTGACTTAAAAATACGTTGTGCGATGATGTGGAATTGAGAATTATTCATAGCGACTTCTACTCTTCTATATATTTAAATGTCTTTATTGAGGGGCTAAAGGGAGTCCCCCAATAGCTTTACTTGTTAATAAAACAAGCAAACAAATGCTGTTAATAAGACAATAACAAGATGAACCTTAACAGAAGATTAATAGATTAGGCTTTCGTTATTAAAAGTAGATATTGATTCATAATTTTAATAGATTCTCTTTGTTTATTTATATTTATCAACGGATAAGTAATAAAATACAGATGTTATATTTCATAAATGATGAAAGGATGAGTAAAAACTCACCCTTTTAATTAAAAGTAAGGTTAACTTTTATAAATTAGCAGATTAGCCAATTAATCTTAAACCATTAGGTAAAGCATCACCAAAGACGCGCTTGGTTTCATCTTCAGTTAATATTTTAATTTCTGATACCATTTCAATCCAGCTTTCAGGTGCACGACTTGCTTTAAGTTTATCAATAACTTGCTGTCGTAAAGCATCATTGATATCTAAGTTACGATCACCCGTTTTACGCGTCATCATAACAGCCGCAAAGCCAATATAGGGTTCTTTACGCCAATCAAGCTCCATCAGCTCTGGTAAACAGAAAGAGACATGTTCTGCCGAGAGAAGATTATGAGTTGAACCATAGAAAGGCGTACGTGTAGCAATACGTCCAATCGCCCACCAATGCGCTTGTGCGTATTGGGTTTTCTGTAAGCGTCCAAATAACCACTCAATAAGTTGAAGCTTTTTGTCAAAAGGCAAATGTTCAAGTGAGGCGGCTAAACGTACCATGTCTTCATAGCTACGTTCTTGAAGCTCTTTATTCAGTTTGGCATTACGACTAGCACCAGGAGTGATGTATTTAGCAATGTCTTTATAGATCACTAATTGTTGCTCTTGGGTTAAACCACCGGCAACACGACGCCAGAAGGTCCACCAGTCACACCAAGTTTGGGTATTGGATTCAAATTGAATACCTTGTTGGTACAATGCCCAAATTTCATTCATACGGAAATCATCAGCAGGGTAGCCAAAACCCGGACGCATGGTAAAGCCTATAAGTTTTAACCAGTTACGCTCATGAAGATCTGAACGACGTCGACGCTTTTTACTTTCTAACAGAGCGTTAGCTAATTCACGTAAACAGGGGGTTTCCCAGTTATCACGTTTTCCCAGCATCTTATCCAGATCGTTACGCAACGTTTTCGCCGCTTTACTGTTATCGCTATTCTTGCTGCCACCATAAACTTTTTTGATAGCATCAATGGCGTCATTCATTCGTGGAGGAAGCTCACTTTCAGCAAGGGTGCTGTCGACATCACCACGATGTAATTTTGCGAGATCTTTTCGGATCGCAAATTCAACTTTCCAGCGTTTTTTGGGATCTGCTATGCTAACCGCTTCGATCTGAAGGGTGCCGACTTCAGTTAGCTGACATGCTAAGGTTACCTCTTCACGATCTTTCTGGTTTGCCGCTAATTCGCTACGATCTCGTTCACTATCAAGAGTCGCAATAAATGGCGGTAGAGTAACAAAACCATCACCAATAATTTCAACCAGTTCACCGGCTTCTGAGTATTTTTCATCAGTGGTAGAAACAAGGTTAAAACGCACGGGCTCACCCAAGGTTAAAGCAAATTTACGATGAGTTAAGTTAACTTCAGTACTTTCTTCAATACCTTTTGGTAATAAACAGATACCTTGTTTTACGTCTTTATTTTGACCAATAACAAGGAAGAAAGAACGGGCAGAGCCACCGCCAATTTTTAGTTGTGCGCCATGACGGGCTTTGGCATAAGCAACCGCACCAAAGGCAACCGCAAGATCGGGATGTAGGTTTTTAAGCTCTGTAATACTGCTATCGTCGCGCCATGATGAAATGACGTTAAGTGTGCGCTCAGTCAGTAATGGGCTGTTAAAGACACCACCATTTAGCAGTACGGCAACAGGAATCGCTGGCTGATCGTCATCGATTTCAATACCATTTTCTTTGAACGCATCACGGCACACATGATCATGAAGATCGATAAATTGTGCAATATGTTTACTAATAGCAGGATCTGCCGCATAGGGTAGGCCAAATTCGACCATAGCCGCTTGACGTTGGCTTGGTTGTTCGCTGTATGCTGTCATAGGGAAGAAACCGTCAAGCGCAATGCGATGCACTTCGTCACGATTTAACTCAATACTTTTGGCACCACCAATCAATCGTGAGCCGCTACCTAACATGGTTACTTTTGCTGTATCTGGAGCATTACCTGATAATAAGCTTTCTTTCACTTTACGTGTTTGCTGTATAAGCTTTGACAGCGCAGATTGACTGAGTTTGTTTGATTCACCGTTCAGACGTTGCTCGGCAACATGCGCAAGGGATAAATCAAGGTTATCCCCACCAAGCATTAAGTGATCGCCAACACCTATACGATCAAGGGTGAGCTTATTATCTTTGCTACCGACTTTTATTAAGCTTAAATCGGTTGTACCACCACCTACGTCACACACCATTAATAGTGGTATGTCTTTTAATAATTCATCAGCGTTATCTTTATTTTGCGCGTACCAGTCGTAACATACTGCTTGCGGCTCTTCTAGCAGTAAGACTTTTTTTAGTCCTGCTAACTCTGCTGCTTGTAGTGTTAACGCACGTGCGGCTTCATCAAATGATGCAGGCACAGTTATCACTACTTCTTGATCGGCAAGCTTGGCATTCTTATGGTGATAATCCCATGATTGACGAACATGGTTTAAGTAACTGGCACTAGCAATGACAGGAGAAACTTTCTTAACATCTGATTTAGATGCTGTTGATGACCAAGGTAAAATAGCTTCGTTACGATCAACGTTGGGATGAGATAGCCAACTTTTCGCACTCACCACTTGGCGACCTTCAACTTTTGCGCCCAGTTCACGCGCTAATTCACCAATGATCACGGTATCAATTTCGCCGTTAACCGGTTCAGGGTTCCATGGTAAGACAAGTTGAGTTGCATCCATTTCACCTTGAGCGGGGTGATAACGGAAAGAGGGTAGTAGAGGTTTACGAGCGACTTCGCCCGGTGCAATGAGTTGATCGATATTGAAAATATGCATTGGGCTATTTTCAAGATCATCTGTAATTTCAGCGTAAGCTACAACGGTGTGCGTTGTCCCTAGGTCGATACCGACTAAATATCGAGGGGAAGATGAAGGCATGACGACTCCACAAAGTAAAATAGGAAAATTGACAAGTGGGAATAAATGAAAGCCCTACAGAAGGTAGATGATTGTGTATTGTTATAACTATAAACCCACGAGTATGTATATAGATAAACGGCGCATCAAAAGATGCGCCGTTAGTTCGATATTAGCTTTCGCGAACGTCGAATTCTACCTGCCATTTCTGACCGTTATCAGTCGAAATCGCTTCAAGACAAAGTGTCCCTAATTCTGTTACGCGTGATGCTAACTTAACAGGAACCACTTCACCTACGGTACGGCCATCAGATACTGGCAGTGTCATTTGAATCGATGGTAATTCTTCCATCTCTTCCGGTTGCCACCAATCAAGATGAGTACCAGCAACATCGTCACGGCGAACTGTAGAACCGAAGAACTTGAACTGTACGGGTTGGCCAATGATTAAGCCAAACTCTTGGCTTGGTACGTTAGCTTGAGAGCCTTCTTCCATACCAAATGGTGCGACACATAGTGCTTCAAGTGGTGGTTCCATACCTGGGATTGCAGGCATAGCACTTTCGATGCCGACATAGTAGCTACTTGCGATACCGCCACGGATACGAACGCCTTTACCTTGACGAACAGAGCCGTAGTAGGATGCGCCGCTTGCAACCGCTAAATCAAGATCTAAACCTTGAAGTAATTTTGCTGGCTCTGAACCACCTGTAGTTAACCAACTATTAATGATACCCAGTAGGCGATCAGATAATAGATTTGATTTTAAAACACCACCGTTGAACAAAATTGCAGTTGGGCGGATGAAGCCGTCGTGCATTTGTTCAAATTGTTCAAAAAGCTCATCAACTGCTTGGCTTTGACGGCTAAGGAAACTTGCCACATGGCGAGAAACCGCAGCATCTTGTGCGTAAGGTAAGCCCATTTGGGTTAATGCGCCACGTGGAGCTTGAACTGGGTGCTCTTCAACAGATGTTTGTGGGAAGAAACCTTCAACAAGTGTCTGTTGCACTTCTTCTTGAGTCAGTTCAGTTTGAAGTGTGCCGCCAAGTAATTTAGAACCTCGACTAGGAACAACAATTGGCATTGCTTGTAATTCAGCATCATTAAGTAATGCTTCTTTAGCATCACGACATGCATGCGTAATCGCTAATACTTGCCAAGGTTGTAGCTGTTTGCCTTCTTGCGCTAGCTTCATTTTTAAACGATAAGCCAGAGCTAAGTCCATATTGTCGCCACCCAGTAGGATGTGATCGCCAACCGCTACACGATTCAGAGTAAGGTTGCCGTCTTCTTCAGTGACAGCGACTAACGATAAATCTGTTGTACCACCACCGATATCAACCACAAGGATAATATCGCCAACAGACACTTGATCACGCCAGCTTTCATCGTTGTTTTTAATCCAGCTATATACTGCCGCTTGCGGCTCTTCAAGCAACGTAAGGTACTTAAAGCCAACATTACGTGCTGCTTCTGCGGTTAAATCACGCGCTGCGGGATCAAACGACGCTGGGACAGTAATCGTTACGTCTTGATCAAAAATAGGCGTTTCAGGATGCTGGAAGTTCCATGCATCAGCCATGTGCTCAAGATATTGTTGTGTGGCTTCAAGAGGTGATACTTTGACCACTTCTTCTGGGCTATTTAATGGTAAGAATGCATCACGACGGTTTACGCCGCCGTGACATAGCCAGCTTTTCGCACTAGAGATAAGACGGATAGGAGTCTTACTGCCTAATGAACGTGCCATTGCCCCCACAATCGCATTCGGTTTTGCATTCCAAGGAAGTGCAGTATCACCTTCTGCCAGTTCAGATTCATGTGCTTGATACATGAACGATGGAAGCTGGTTCTTTTCTTCCACATTACCCGGATTGGTTAATTGTGGGATGGGCATAACCGTAACATCAGCGTTCTCATCTTGAAGATCAACATAAGAGAGTACGCAGTGTGTTGTACCTAAATCGATACCAACGCTGTAACGGTGTTGTTGTGTGTCTTGCATTATAATTCTACCTCAGCGGCTGCGATGATATGTGCATCGTGGCCTTCTGCCAATTTAGGCAATTTAACTTCTGTTACTTTCCAGCCACGGTGGATCAAAGTTCCGTTAAATGGTGCTTCACCAACCACATTACCTGTTAGGCGAACTTCAGATGCGTTGAAGCCTTGTGGCAGGGTAATACGTGTCTCTTCTTCTTCAGTGCGAACTGGCGCAAAACTGAAGTATTCATTTAATACTTTATGACCGCCTTCGTGAATAACACGTGCTGCGGCACCGATATCGGCGTCAGCATAGCCTTTAAGATCTTCTTGCATGAAGTCGATAAAGCGCGCTTCTTGTTGAAGCAGAGAAAGAAGTTGTAATGCAGCATCAGGGGTCGATGTTTTTAGCTTAGGTTCAACTTCAACCTCAACGATTCTTTCAACAACTTTTTCAACTTCGACAATTTTCTCGACGGGTTTTTCGATAATCTTCTCAACGATTTTCTCAACCGGTTTTTCAACTTCGACGATTTTCTCTACTTCGATTTCTTTTTCGATAATCTTTTCAACTTCGACTGGCTTACCTTTTTTCGTTAGGTACATAACCAATAGAATTAGAACTAGAGCGCCTAACCATGCGTGACCCATGTCGATAGTAGTTGGCACAGCCGACAAATCAACGTGCATCTTAGAAAAATCAAAAGCCATATTTGTTTACTCTTAGCGGTTAAAGGGCGATTCGGTTAAATATTAAGTGTGAATCAGCTTCAAATAATTAGTCGAATATTAACATAGACGTATGCAAAAGATGCCTACTAGAGCGTGTTTTTTTGCTTAAAAGCGAGAACAAACGGTTTCTTAGCCTAATTTGCAATCAATATATTACGTTAAATACTAGTGTATTTAGCGTATTTGACACATCGATGTTCTGACATGTAGCTAAAATGGGGATGGAGGGTGACGTTTTCAAGCTAACTGATTGTATTAAAAAGATATGGCTTAAAATTCGATAACAAGGTCATTAATCTTAAAAGAATTGCTTGATATAACCACTTTGGTGGTGGTTCAATACAGCAAAATTAGTACTAAAGCATGATAGTTCTTAAGTGTATGGGCTGTTGTGTTAGAAGATAGGTCAAGATATGTCATCTGATTTCTACGGCACCAGTGCCGCTTATGCACGTAAAGAAGCGGGTTACCGTGAAAAAGCATTAAAAATTTACCCGTGGGTATGTGGTCGTTGTTCTCGTGAATTTGTATATTCAAATCTCCGTGAATTAACCGTTCACCACGTAGATCATGATCATACTAATAATCCAGAAGATGGCAGTAACTGGGAGCTACTTTGTTTATTCTGTCACGACCATGAGCATGAGAAATATACTGATGCGGATAACGGTCAAAGTAGTGTTATCCGTGCCGGTGAAAATGAGCATGAAGCTGCTACGTTCAACCCATTTGCAGATTTAAAAGCAATGATGGAAAAAGGCAAAAAGTAAAAAAGTAATAACTTGCTTATGCCAGCTAGAAAGATAAAAGGGACGATAATTCGTCCCTTTTTTGTTTCTGTCGTTTTGGAATATCTATTAGGTGCCTAGAATCTGTAATGGCAGGCTCAGTAAGGTATCGCCCATACTTGCAAAGTACCAAATAATTGCCATTAGCGACGAAACAAGGCCGACATACCAAACGAAAGAGAAAATCTGTCCATAGCGATCAAGTGGAAGCAAATGACTATGATGGCGCTGTTTCCATTCAAAAACGATTTCAATACAGCCCATGATAAGTAAAAAACCAAAGAGGGTTAATCCTAGTTTATAGCTGAGAATGACACCACCAATAGCCGCGCCGGCACATAGAATAATGCCAAGCTTACTGTTCATAGAAAAGCTGATACTTTTCAGTACATGTCCACCATCTAACGGTAAAATAGGCAGTAGATTGAATAAATTCAGTAAAGCATTAAATACCGCGAGACCTGCAAAGAACATCTCGCCTGTGATCCAATAGGCAACCATACAGATCAAAGACATGATCAAACCAAAGAGTGGTCCCATAATAGAGATAACCACATCTTGCCAGCGAGTATTTATTTTCTCATCACTTAGCGCAAGCCCACCAAGAAAAGGCACAAGATAAATACCTTTGGTTTTCATACCAAAATATTTCATGGCACGGACGTGACCGTATTCATGAAAAACTAAACAAGCGATAAGTGCTAAAGCAAACTGAAATGAGAAAAGCCAAGAATAGGCAGCAAGGCTGGCTGACGCTAATACCACTTTGATCAGCTTGGCACTTTTTAATGCCTTCATACCGAGCGAGACTAGACCAATTATGCTGAATCTTCTTTCAGCAACAATTGGTGTATGAGGCGTTTGGCGCTCTATGTCTTTTTCGTTACGCTCACCCTGCGCGATAACTTGGTTATTCACTTGCGCTTGGTAACTGATCAAAAAAGGTTGCCATGAAAGATTACCTGATAGCTGGCATTCAATGGTTTCATCGCCATTTTGAAGCGCAAATTGGTGATGAAAATTGTTATTATCTGATGCTGAAGCATCTTTTTGTGAAACTAGCGTGTTGTCCCAGAACAACTGTTGCCAGCCTGCAAGTGAACCTTCTAAACGAAGCGGTTTACCTAAAAAGTCATCTAGTTGAAGCAGTTCCAATGCGTTACCTGTCTATCTAAGGTTAGTGAGAAAATTATACGGAAAAAAGCACAATGTTATAGCGTAAATGTGTAACGAGTTATGGATAATCTAGTGCTACTTTTATCTGTTCAATATTCTGGTTAAGCCAGTCTTTATTAATCGCTCCCCATTGTTCAATGCTATAATGGCCTGTTTGATGTCGCTCACCCTTGGTTTGGGTAAATTGACAAATAATATCAAGTTCAATCAAGCTCTTGATAGTATCTTGTGCAGTACGGCGAGGCATACCTGAAAAGGCAATAATTTTAGGGACATTATTAATGCCATTTTCGATTAAATAAGCGATATAAAGACGACGATAAAAACTCGATTTTGTTTTGCTTAATTCCATATACAGATTCCGTTGAGTTGAAAAATTATCCTGGGGGATAAGTCAATAAACTTATGTTCTATTTTTGTAAAAATTTAAACTTATTACAAAATGAACTAATACCTTTAATTATGAGCTAATTTTAAATAATAAACATTTATTTTTTAATTGGTTAACGAATTTTTAAATAAAACCAACTTACAATAATGATTCTTTTAGTACGATGTTATGAGTAAATATTGAGATGTATATCAAATGAATTAGGGGAAATAATTTATTTACAATATTTTACTACCTCATTAGTTGTTAACCGCTTATTATGTCCGTCTACATGATTATGCGTTCTGTTGTCTTTTTGCACGATAGGAGGCAGAAGGCTATAAATATGACAAAAAATAACACTCCAAAATTTACCCTATCTCTTCTTCATCCCCGTTATTGGGGGACGCTTATTCTCGTTGGCGTAATGTATCTGCTGAGTTGTCTTCCGTACTCATGGCAATTAACGATGGGTAAAAACATCGGTCGCCTAGCGATTAAATTGATGAAAAAACGTCGCCGTACAATTGAGCGTAATTTAGAGCTATGTTTTCCTACGATGCTGGAAGAAGACAAACAACGTTTAATTGCAGAAAATATCGATAATACAGGTATGGGGCTGTTTGAAACTGGCATGGCATGGTTTTGGTCTGATGAACGCGTGAATCGCCATGTGACAATTGTGGGTCTTGAACAAATGGAACAACTTGCCAAAGAAGGCAAAGGCGCATTAATGGTTGCTGTGCATTCAATGAATCTTGAATTAGGTGCGCGTGCGTTTGGCATTAAAATGTCAGGTATGGGGGTTTATCGTCCTAATAGTAACCCTTGTTTTGATTACTTTCAGTATTTAGGTCGTTCACGCTCAAACCGTACTTTGATTGATCGTAAAGACGTAAAATCAATGTTGCAGGCATTAAAAACGGGTGAGCGAGTATGGTATGCACCCGATCATGATTATGGTCGTCGTCGTTCAACATTTGCGCCATTATTTGCAGTAGAGCAAGCGTGTACAACAACAGGTACAAGTTTGTTAGTTGATAATACTGATTGCGTTATCGTACCCTTTACTATGGTAAGAGACGATAAAGGGCATTACACACTAACCTTACGTAAAGCGGTTGAAGGGTTTCCGAAAAAAGATCCTGATGCAGCTGCAGCCTTCATCAATAAAATTGTTGAAGAATCAATTATGGCTGCGCCTAGCCAATATATGTGGCTACATCGTCGCTTTAAAACTCGCCCAGAAGGGCAAGAATGCTTGTATAAATAACCTAAGCTATCTGATTAATACTTTGAAGCCTGCAAATATTGCAGGTTTTTTATTTTTCAAAATCTTAACGCAAGCTGTCTATTTGCGATGATGATCACACTTGAGCTTGCAACTATTCCACAACTCAACATAAAATACTGTTACTAACTGCTTAGAAATACTATCAATATAATTAGAAATTTATACTTCACTAAGCAGACATACATTGTAACGGGATTATCGTCGCTATGAGAAAGTTCACAGCTCCAACGTTTACTTCATCTTTTTTACATCCTAGATATTGGCCTGTTCTGATATCTATGGCAGTGATGTATTTAATTAGTTGGTTGCCTTATTTTATACAATTTCGCTTAGGTCAAAATGTTGGACGTTTAGTAATGCATTTTATGCGTGACCGACGTAAAACGATTGAGCGTAATTTAGAGTTGTGCTTTCCAGATATGGATATTAATGAGCGTAATAAGCTTATTAAACAAAATATCGATAATACTGGCCTAGCGTTATTTGAAACCAGCATGGCATGGTTTTGGCCTGACTTACGGGTTGAGCGCCACGTTAAGGTTGAAGGTTTAGAGCATGTTTATAAGCTGCAAGAACAAGGAAAAGGGATCTTGTTAATTGCTGTTCATTCACTGAACCTTGAATTAGGTGCGCGTGCTTTTGGTTTACATACGCCAGGTGTCGGCGTATATCGTCCTAATAACAATCCATGTTTTGATTTCTTTCAATTTAAAGGGCGTGTCCGTTCAAATAAACATATGCGTGATCGTAAAGATTTAAAAGGCATGTTTCAGGATTTAAGACAGGGTGAAATGCTGTGGTATGCACCCGATCATGATTATGGTCGTGGCCGAAATTCCACATTCGCACCTTTATTTGCGGTAGAGCAAGCGTGTACAACGACAGGTACCAGTTTATTGATAGATAATACTGATGCGGTGCCATTACCTTTTGCGATGATCCGTGATACTGATAGCGGTCAATATACGTTGAAAATATTTCCACCTTTGGAAGCGTTTCCACACAACGACCCAGATGCCGCTGCAGCTTATATTAATAAAGCGGTAGAGCACTCTATTTTGGCGGCACCTTCGCAATATATGTGGTTACATCACCGCTTTAAAACCCGCCCAGAGGGTGAACCATGTTTATATAAGTAGTTAGACAAAGATAGCGAATATATAAAGAGAGAATAGAAATGCCGAAGGTTATTATCTTCGGCTTTTTTATATCTAACCTAATATTTTCTATCAGGGAAAATATTAAAAGTCGTAAGTAATACTGACCGTACTGTATATCTCATCGTTACTTTTATCACTTGCTACTTCTGTATTGTAGATATATTGGGTATCTAACATGAGTGCAATATGATCAATTAATCGGTTCTTTACAAAGGCTTTTACATCATAGGTTGTATTTGAACGACCATAGTCAATATTACTTTCAAGCCCAGCAGAAAAAGTCGGAGTGAACTGTTTTTTTGCACGCAAGAATACATTGGCAATCATGTTTTTTTCAGTTTGATTTGGATAATCGGGATCATTTTTTTGGCGACGACTATGACGATAACCCGGACCACCACCAACTGTTAGTTTTGTTGTTTTGGTGTTATAAAATTTGTAGCCTAAACCGGTCGAGACAATATATTCACTGTGGTATGTGCCAAATTGATCGTGGTTATAGGTATTACTTAAATAAGTAAAAGAATGAGGCCCGATAGCATATTCATTTTTTAGTGCTATTTGGTATTTATTAACACCATCTTCTTCTTTAGTGCTATCGGTATAAAAAGAGCTTAATGATAATTTATTCGACCAATTATTTTTATCGTAATTAAAATCAGTACCGGAATTTAACGACATAGAAGTGTTGGTCGTTTTTGAATAGATAAAGCCCAGCTTTGCTGAACCATCAAAGGCTGGGGTTGGGGTACTTTGTGCTGTATTGGATGACGTTGTTGCGAAAGCCATCTGACACAAAAGGGGGGAAAGTAGCAATATAGAGTATCGTTTCATTGTCTCGCAGCCAAAAATAAATGTCGCGGACAATGTAGGTGATGAAGGTTAATGTGCTGTCAGAACTGTGTGATAGCTATGTGTGAAATATCAGCCGTATGATTATCAGTGTCGCTATCTATTCTTTAAGTAATTAATTAATCGTTGGTTAGCGTTATAAAGTAGTTTGAATTTCTCACTATCACCATTTTCACGATCAGGATGCCATTGTAATGCTAAACGACGCCATTGTTTTCTGACTTCCGCTAGTGATGCTGTATTGGATAAAGAAAATAAATCAAAATCATCATCAATGGATGTCGTGGTAATATTAATTGGCTGGTTATTAATATGTTGCTGGTATCGTCGCCAAAAAGAGCTCAGTAGTTGCTCTATCGCATCGCCATTAGCATGATAGTTCTTCCAGTCTAAATAATACTCCCGTAGCGGATCTTCTTGTTCTATATGATGGGTCTGATAAACAATATTAAGCAGTTGAATATCCATTGCTTGAACTTGTAGCCACTGTTTTGGAAACAATAAAATCTGCAGTTGGTAGAGTGCATTCATTAATAAGAAATTACGTTTGAAGAGATCCTTATTGCTGTCACTATCAAGCGTATCTAACATTTCTTTTTCACGTAATGCTTGGCTAAGGGTGTGGATCATCCAGTTTTTTGGTTGGTGTTGCAGTAAGGACAGGATCGGCCAAATAAGCGGGTTCTCGTGTTCGAGTTGAAAATCAATTGGCTGATTAGTCATTGGCTTCCCAATATTTAAGTCATAAAAAATGGCATACGTTATGATTAATGTAGCAAATTTTTAACAATATTGAGAGTGGTAAGAGTTAAAAATAAAAAAGGCTAGCACTAAGCTAGCCTTTTAACTCATTGTTTATACATTATATAAATAATGAGTAGAAGATTGCAGAGATAGAAACAAGGCCGATAACCGTCACAAATACATTGCTGATTGCGCCTGAGTATTTCTTCATGGATGGTACTTTTTTGATTGCGTACATTGGCATAATAAAAAGCAACATCGCAATAATAGGGCCACCTAAGCTTTCAATCATACCGAGAATACTTGGGTTTAGTGTCGCTACAGCCCATGTTGTTACTAGCATAAAGATTGCTGTAAAGCGGTTTAGTGCTTTTTTTGAGATCTCTTTATTCTTATCACGAGTAACTTTGATCACTAAACCATTTAGGCCTTCACTGGCGCCTAAGTAGTGGCCAAGGAAAGACTTAGTAATTGCAATAATCGCTACAATCGGCGCAACGTAAGCAATGATCGGTGTATCAAAGTGGTTCGCTAAGTAAGTTAGAATCGATACGTTATTTGCTTTAGCTTCTGCTAGATTTTCAGGTGATAAGCTTAATACGCAGCTGAAAACGAAGAACATTACGGTTAATACCATCATAATGTGTGCACGGGCTAGAATACGTGAACTTTGACGCTCTGCGTTTTCGCCGTATTCTTTTTGCTTAGCTACAGCAAATGATGAGATAACAGGTGAGTGGTTAAACGAAAAAACCATTACCGGTAAGATTAACCATACAGCAAGCATTACTGAGTTTAAGCCACCGTCTGCTGGGATGATGTTATGGAAGATAGAGTCATTCCAGTACGGTACAAGAAACAGTGCCAACATTAATAATACAGCAACGAATGGGAATACTAAGATACTCATCGCTTTAACAATTAACTGCTCACCTAAACGAACAATTGCCATTAAACCAAGGATCAATACTAACGCTAAAATTGCACGTGCTGGTGGCTCGATACCTAACTGGTTAAGCATAAAGCTTTCAACAGTATTTGTTAGTGCAACACTATAAACTAATAGAATGGGGTAGATAGCAAAGAAATAAAGTAATGTGATCACTTTGCCCATGCCCTTACCAAAATGCTCTTCAACAACTTCTGTAATATCAGCACCCGGATTCGAACTTGATAACACAAAACGTGTCATCGCACGGTGGGCAAAGAATGTCATTGGAAATGCAAGAGCGGCCATTACAAGTAATGGAATTAAACCGCCAACACCCGCATTAATGGGTAAAAATAGAGTACCTGCACCCACGGCGGTACCGTATAGGCCAAGCATCCATAATGTATCACTTTTGCTCCACCCTAATTTTTTGTTTTGTGCAGAAGTCGTCGCCGTTAAATTTTGTGCGGTGTCCATAATGGACATCTCCTTTATAAGTATTATGTTTAACTTTCAAAGGGCTGAGTTATTCTGATCTTCCTTGGTCGCATACGCGAAGAGCAACAGATAAAGCTTCAAAAAATAAGAAGTAGTGAACGTGCGATTTGATGGTGAAATATAGGATATATACACTATATTCAGTGACGGGTCCGTTGTCGATCTTGTGTTTCCATACTTACATCAAGCAAGTTATAAACAATGTCTGCTGTGATTCTCTCTTATAATAACCTTGTAAATAGTCCCCTTATCGAAGAGCGCGCATTATAGGGGAATAAACTTGGGTTCAACAAATTTTGCAGAGAAAAAATTTACGTTTGCTTAAAAAGCATGCAAGTGCGTTAACGTTATATTAATAACATTATTATGTAGTGATAATGGTAGGGGTTTTATGTCATAAGAGTGTATATATTGGATAAAATATGCAATTTGTATGATTAAAATGACTTTTAAACTATATTTTTGAATAATGCGTCTTGAGTGTATTTTTTACAATATTATTTTAATCCATGCAAAAAAAGTTTAAAAAAAGGAAGGCAAAGAGCCTTCCTTTTTTAACTATTTGGATAAAATCAGTCGCGGAAATTATCAAACTGGAATGGTTGGCCTAACTCTTGTTCACGCACCAGTGACATAGTCGCTTGTAGATCATCACGCTTCTTACCCGTTACGCGCAGTTTCTCACCTTGGATAGAAACTTGAACTTTCAGTTTAGCGTCTTTAATCGCTTTCACTAATTTCTTCGCGTTTGTGGTTTCTACGCCTTGCTTAAATTCAATATTTTGAGACGCAGTTTTACCTGAGAAAGTGACTGCTTTACGCTCAAGCGCATTAGCATCAACACCACGTTTAGCAAGGTTACTACGTAAAATTGCAACAATTTGGTCTACTTGGAATTCAGACTCAGATGTGATTTTTACGATTTCTTTATTTAATTCAATGCTTGATTCAACATTACGGAAGTCGAAACGCGTGTCTAATTCACGCTTTGAGTTGTCTACCGCATTCTTGATTTCTACGGAATCTACTTCTGAAACAATATCAAAAGATGGCATGTTTATGGCCTCTTATCATAAGTCTAAGGGAATATTTCCCATCTACATTAACACGAATAGTATACTGTTTATTAATGAAGGAGAAGCAATCTATGCCTCTCTTTCTATCTCGGTATTATATATCATCAAATTGTTTTTATTGATATTTTAGCGTTGTGCTGTTTTAACAGCATCCGCTAGCATATCGAGCATCTTAAGCGTGTCTTTCCAATGAATACAAGGGTCAGTAATAGATTTGCCGTAAACAAGCTCATCAAGTTTGTTTTCAATAACCGCTTGATTCCCTTCTTCAATAAAGCTTTCTGCCATGATGCCCGCAATTGAATGGCTACCATTTTTCAATTGTTCACAAATTTCAGCAGCAACATCTAATTGACGTTTATGCTGTTTTTGGCAATTACCATGACTAAAATCGACAATTAATCGCTGTGGTAATTCAAACTCGGCTAATGCCTCACATGCTGTTGCGATGTCTTCAGCGTGGTAGTTTGGCATTTTACCGCCACGTAAAATAATATGACCGTAAGGATTACCGGAAGTACGGTAAATTGTCATTTGTCCATTTTTTGCCGGTGAGCAGAAAAGGTGAGATTCACGTGTGGCGCGAATAGCATCAATCGCAATTTTGGTATTACCGTCAGTGCCGTTTTTAAAGCCAACTGGACACGACAGTGCTGACGCCATTTCACGGTGGATCTGAGATTCGGTAGTACGCGCACCAATGGCTCCCCAACTGATAAGGTCAGCAAGGTATTGACCAGTGATCATATCGAGGAATTCAGTCGCAGTAGGTAAGCCTAGCGAGTTAATATCAATTAATAGTTTGCGTGCTTTTTTTAAACCAGTTGCTAAATCTAAACTACCATCTAAATGTGGATCAGTAACTAAACCCTTCCAGCCAACAACAGTGCGTGGCTTTTCGAAATAGGTACGCATTACGATAAACAATTGGTCTTTATATGTTTCTTGTACAGCAACAAGGCGTTTCGCATAATCAACTGCGGCATCGGTATCATGTATAGAACATGGACCAACAATCACCAGTAAACGGGAATCTTGACCCGTTAAAATTGCTTCAATCTGTTTGCGAGAGTGGTCTACATGCGCCGCAATTTCATCAGTCATTGGTGATGTTGCTTCAATTTCAGCAGGAGTTGGCATCAAGCCTAAACTCACGGTGCGAAGTTCATCTGTTTTCATTGGCATAATATGTTTGCCTACCTTGGGGATCTCTGTAATAACACCGCTAAGATATCCCAAAAATCGATTTTAATAAACCAAACTTGTGATATCACTTAGCTTTCTAACCATCCTATGACTACGATTGAAAACTAATGATGATTTTGTAATCAAGAAATGATCTAACTTTAAAGTTTGATTGATATGAATAAGTTATCAGTAATTAGCTTTAGTTCTTGCCTCATAATTCAACACAAAGTAAGGTCGATATACAGTAATGGTGTTTAATGTATTTTTGAATACACAGGGTTTAGATGACGATTTATTTAAATACTCGTCTTATTAACAAGGAAGTATTGGTGTTTTATGACAACTGAAAATGAATTAACGTTAACTGCAATGTTGACGTCATCAGTGCAGTTAACTGGACTTGAAAGTGGTGAGGTGGGGATTGTCTCACTCGATGATCTTATTGCTCATGATATTGGTGTTCACCCTTGTGCTGTTACAAAGCCTGAATCACTTTCTACTGAAACGACAGCGGCTATTTTTGATGCGCTAGAAGCCGATAATCAAACGCCTGTCGCTGAGTTATTTGTAACCAAACTTAGCCAGTTATTAATTGCAGCGGCAGCCACACAAGGTGATGCGCCGTTAAAAGTATGTTTAACCAGTGATAACTCATATTCTCGTAGCCATTTATTAGGTGCGGAAGTAGAGCCAGACGAAATTAACCCAGCAATGGGATTACGTGGTGCATCTCGACTAGGTCATGCCGATTACCGAAAAGAGTTTGAGCTAGAATGTGAAGCGATTAAACGCGCACGCCTTGATGCGAAAAATATCGAACTTGTTGTACCGTTTGTTCGTACGTTCAGTGAAGCGGCAACAGTGATTGATTTATTGGCTGAGCAAGGATTATGTCGCGGTGCTGATGATTTAAAAGTCTTTATGATGTGTAGTGTCCCTTCTAATGCATTATTAGCAGAAACATTCTTGCAGTATTTTGATGGTTTTATTGTTGATGTTGAACAATTAGCGCAATTTACTCTTGGTCAAGATATTGAGAATACATCGTTAAACTACATGTCGGATGCACAAAACGACGCGCTACTTTTGTTAGTGAAAATGTTATTAACCTCGGTTGGAAACTCGAATAAGCCGTGCTTGGTATACAGTCGTTTTATTGAAGACTCACCACGTTTTAGTTCATGGTTACAAGAGCAAGGTGTCACTCACGTTATATGTTGAGCTAATGCTAAATAGTTAGTGCTATAGAATTAAAAACGGCATGGTTAATTTTAACCATGCCGTTATATTTTGTATTTTATAAAGAGAATAGGCTGAATTAATCCATTTCTTGCATAGCAGAAACAACAGAAGGATCGTTGATTAGGTTAAATAACAAGCTTTTTGCTGAAGCGCGTTGAGCGTCAGATAAAACTTTTTTCGGGTTTTCACGGGTTAGCGTCAAAATACTGGTGACAAATTTACTGTTCGTACCTGAGAGCTCATAAGCAAAGCGTAATGTATCCATTAATTCTGCTTGAGGTAGGCTATAAACGGCCATTTCACAACTCAAACCATCCATAGCAAGGAAGTTGTTTACTATTTCTTTCTGCTTAGCATTAAACTTTTGTTTGGCTTCAAAAGCATCAATTAAAGCCTGTACTCGATCGGCGATGGCTACAGGTACTTCCATTGTTTTCGTTTTATGAGTCATTGCTGATTCTCCCGACATAGCTGTAAATATATTATTGAGTCAATTTACGTTGTTGTTTACCGTTTGGCATTTCTTTATTTAGACATAATGCAAGTGTCAAAATTGTTATCAAAACCGATTATTCACCATTCGTATCATCATGATAAGGTTTTGTATTCTTAATTAATTTCAATTGCACAATTAACTCATCTAAACGATAAACCAATTGACGTGTTAGCCATAGATAACCATAAGGGCCCAATAAAATCGAGTCTTTTGGTTGTGATATTTGTAATGCCATCTGTTTTAGTTGATGAATGTCCGGCAGTTCAATATTAAGATCTTTATCATCGGCTAATTGATTTAAAATCAACACAATTTGCTGCTGATAGTTTTTCAATCCTGTTTGCTCTAATAACTTACGGCGACCGATATCTGAGCTCCAATGGGTTTCGATGAGTTGTTCAATTAAGCTAATCATTGAACTTTGAATCGTTACAATCGCTTTATAGTGTCCTGTTGACTTTGGGTTTTCCTTTTGTACATTCGCCAGCAAACTAATCATTTTTATTTGGCGTTCATTCACTTGGTTTTTGATCCGCGCTAGGATCTTAATACTTGGTATATGGGCTGATGCATGTGCTTGATAAAGCTGACGTAAATCATGCATGTTTTGATTAAATAGCATATCCCATGAATATTTAGCGCGAATAGGGAAGAGCATTGAAAAAGACATCGCGATCAAACTACCAATAATGATATTAGTGACTCGCCATAATGCAACAGAGACTTCTTGGGCACTGTTACCTTGATATGCCACGATGATCAGTGTCATTACGGCTAAGAAAAAGATATATGTATTTTTACCATGTGACTTAAGCGACAGTAAAAAACACCAGGTTAGTATCCAAATAGGAATAAATGCAACGAGGTTTTGTGGAAAAAAGACAGTAACTAAACCTAAAATGGCGCCGAGTAATGTTCCACCTACACGTTGAAAGCCTTTTTGTTTGATCACGCCTGCATAAGGCTGCATTAACACCACTGCGACTGTGACTGGTCCCCACATTGAATGAGGTACTGGAATAAAGTGATAAAAGACCAAGCTAAATGCGATAGCCATAGTGACACGAAGGGCATGAGAAAATTGTGCGTGCGTTAACAGCAAATTTTTAAAACGAAGATACATAGCGTGCCATAAAGTTAGGTAATTACTTGCTGTGATTATGCGATTAAAATCATAGTCTATCCACCTATTTATGTGTTGTAGGTATCGGGTATCTAACGGGTTACTAAAAATTATGCTGTTATTTTGTAATGGATATTTATTTATCGGCGGATCACTTTTCTTGGTACGACTTCAACGCCTTGCTGATAATGACCTTGAATTGCAGAGAGGGCGAGTTGTAGCGCATGATCAGCAATTAAATCGAATTGCTGTGGGAGTGATTGGATTTTATTGGGTAAAAAATCAAGTAATCGATTATCACCAAAGGTTGCCAAGTATGTTTTTGCCATTACATCGGGATACTTTAACAAACAATCTAGAATACCCTCAAACAAGGTATAAGAAGTGGCAAGGATAGCTTCAGGAAAACAGTTTTCATCAATCCATTGTTGAGCAATTAGTGCACCATGGTGTTGGCTAAATTGCTCACCATAGGCAAGGCTAACATTCATTGTTTTAGGGTGATTGTTGATTGCAGCTTGAAAACCTTGCTCTCGCTCAATAGAAACACCCAGTTCCGCAACGGCGCCAATTAAGCCGATCGATGAAATAGGTTGATCTAATAATGCGTTCGTTAATGCATAAGCACCATCAAGATCTTCACTGATAACGGATGCAAAGTATTCGTCATCTAACGCGCGATCAATGGCGATAACAGGGGTACCTTTTGCCTGTACTTTTTTGTAAAACTCATTATCAGCAGGAAGGGCACTCGCAACAATAAGTGCGTCTAATTTACGACTTAATAATAGATTTGCGACGTCTACTTCAGTGACAGGATCATCATCACTACACGAGATAATAACTTGATAACCTGCAGTTCTAGCATTCAATTCTAGTAACTTAGCAATCTTTGCATAGCTCGTATTGTCGAGATCGGGGATGATCAAACCTAGCGATTGACTACTTCCTGCACGAAGGGAAGACGCCGCGTGATTGGGGCGATAATTGTGCGCGTTAACCACAGCGAGGACTTTTTGCTGTGTCTTGTTACTGATTCGATATTGCTCAGCTTTACCGTTAATAATATAGCTAGCTGTTGTTCTTGATACACCAGCAAGCTTGGCAATTTCATTCAATGTCATCAGTTGATACTTCCATTTAAAGCTGTTTGCGCAGCGCGTTTTGCTATAAATAGCAATTCCTATCCTTATTTCATAACACTAGATATAGATTTAAGGCCAATTTGTGCGTCTCATCATAGATCTAATAATCGCTATGCGTTGATCAATTGTAATTTAAGCTGAAACGATTCAGTATTCAAGCTGAAAGGTTTCAGCAGAATCTATAGGTATAAAATGTTCCCATAATTCGACTGAAACTTTTAATTTGCCCATTTGCTGAAACGATTCAGCCTATATGAATAAGATTCGATACTATCGGAGTTAGAGATGTTGTCATTATCAAAACACGATATTGCTTTGCGTAAATCAGCAAACAATAAACAAGATGCAATCAAAGTACTGGCATCAGAGTTAGAGTCAGAAGGCTTAGTTAAAACGGGATACGTCAATGGTATGTTGGCGCGTGAAGCCCAAAACTCAACCTATCTTGGTAATGGTATAGCGATCCCACACGGTACAACAGAGACGCGAAATCTTGTTAATAAAACAGGTGTAAAGGTTCATCATTTTCCTCAAGGCGTAGACTGGGGCGAGGGGCAAACTGTTTATTTAGCCATTGGGATCGCTGCTAAATCCGATGAGCACCTTGAGATTTTAAAGCAATTAACCAAAGTGCTGTCAGCAGATGGTATCGATGAGAAATTAAAGCGTTGTGATTCAGCAGATGAAGTTATTACGATTTTAATGGGTTCAGAGCAATCGGAAGCAGAATGCAATGCTCAACTTGTTTTAAAAGATTTTCCAGCAACTGATTTATTACAGCTAAGTGCGGTTGCTGCCGGTTTAATAAAGCATCAAGGCTTTGCGAGCAAGCAAATGGTGGCGGATGTTGTCGCAAAAGAGCCGAGTTACTTAGGTCAGGGATTGTGGTTAATAAGTTGCAATCAAGAGGTTGAGCGAACAGCGATTGCTATTGTGACACCATCAGTAATCTTTGAAGAGCACAATCATCCAGTTAAAGGGGTAATTGTTATTGCGGCGAAAAACAGTAGCTATATTGCCAATATTGAACGACTCACTCAGCTGATTTATAGCCAAACGGTTGATGCGTTTTTGTCATCAAGCCCAGAGCAAATGTGTGCAGTGCTTTCTCAAACTCAATTAGAAGGCAATAGCGCAATATTTACGATTAAAAACCCGCATGGCTTACATGCTCGTCCGGGGGCAATGCTGGTTAATACCACCAAGAAGTTTGATGCAGATATACAAGTCGTTAATGTTTCTGGCGGCAGCAAAGCGGTTAATGCAAAGAGCTTAATGAAAGTGATTGGGCTTGGTGTTAAATGTGGTAACGAATTGAAATTTACAGCCAGTGGTAGTGATGCTGAACAAGCACTAACGGCGATCGGACAAGCTATTGCCGATGGTTTAGGCGAGAAACTTTAAGGGTGAAAATAATGAGCGAAACAGAAATTAAACCGTCACTTAAAGTTGTCGCCGTGACGTTAAATCCTGCCTTGGATCTAACTGGGCACCTATCATCTCTTACTGCCGGTACGGTAAATGTGGTGGATTCAGGTTCACTTCATCCAGCAGGTAAAGGCGTTAATGTTGCAAAAGTACTCGCGGAATTAGGTGCGGAAGTAACGGTAACGGGATTATTAGGCCGTGAAAATCAAGACGGTTTTTGTCAGTTATTTGAACAGATCGGTGTTATTGATAAATTTGTCAGGGTATCAGGCGCAACACGTATTAACGTTAAATTGGTTGAGCAAGATGGGCGAGTAAGCGACATAAACTTCCCCGGTGTTGAAGTAAATGCCACTGACATTGCGAAATTTGAAGCGACATTATTTGAACTGGCAAATAGCCATGACGTTTTTGTTATCGCAGGTAGTTTACCCCGTGGAATTTCAACCCAGCAATGTGCGAAATGGATCGAGCAACTTCAACAGCAAGGTAAGCAAGTGTTGTTTGATAGCAGTAAAGCGGCTTTTGCTGAAGGGTTAGACGCAAAACCATGGCTGGTTAAACCGAATGATGAAGAATTAGCGGACTGGGCAAAATGCGAATTACACAGCGATGAAGAAATCATTGAAGTGGCAGAGCAGCTTGCTACTAAAGGCATTGAAAATGTAGTGGTGTCACTGGGTGCGAAAGGAGTGATGTGGCGCAATCATGAAGGTTGGTTACGTGCCGAGCCGCCTAAAATGACGGTAGTTAGTACTGTTGGTGCAGGTGATACCTTAGTTGCTGGTATGTGTTGGGGGCACCTACAGCATTGGACAAAATCAGAGACATTACGTTTTGCAACGGCGCTATCGGCGTATGCAGTAACACAAGTGGGTGTTGGTGTTGATGATATTAGCGCAGTCAAAGCAATCGAAGATAACGTTCAACTTTCATAACTCATAAAAATATAACGTGAAAAGTGCAGGGGTCGAATAATGAATATTAGTATTGTTACCGCATGTCCAAGCGGTATCGCAACAAGTTTAATTGCTGCAGGTTTACTTGAAAAAGCTGCCGCCGAATTAAAATGGCAAGCCAATATTGAGCGCCATTCCTCGTTAAAAGCAACCAATTTGCTAACACAACTACAGATCGAACAAGCTGACTGTATTGTGATTGCCGCCAATGAAAATCTCGCTATTGATGAGCAACGTTTTGTTGGTAAGCGAGTCTTTCGTGCTGATGTTACCGCTTGCATGGAAAACCCAACCGCGTGGTTACAAAAAGCGGTTGAACAGGCATCAGAGCTGACTGTTGAAAGTGTGGCAACTCAAGCTATATCGACCAAGAAAAAGATTGTAGCAATCACCGCGTGTCCAACAGGTGTTGCGCATACGTTTATGGCAGCAGAAGCGCTAGAGACGGAAGCGAAACGTCAAGGTTATGAGATTAAAGTTGAAACACGTGGTTCAGTAGGCGCTAAAAATCAGTTAACAGCCGAGGAAATTGAAGCTGCTGATTTAGTAATTATTGCCGCCGACATTGATGTCGACTTATCTCGTTTTAATGGCAAAGCACTGTATAAAACCAGTACTGGATTGGCACTAAAGAAAACATCTCAAGAAATAGAGAAGGCGTTTGAACAAGCAACGCCTTATACACATACCGTTAAAGAAAATAGCGAGAAGAAAGAAGAAAAAGCAGGCGTTTATAAACACTTAATGACAGGTGTATCTTACATGCTGCCATTAGTTGTTGCGGGTGGTTTGTCTATTGCACTGTCGTTTGTTTTTGGTATCGAGGCATTTAAAGAGCAGGGCACATTAGCGGCGGCCTTAATGAAAATTGGTGGTGAATCTGCCTTTGCATTGATGGTTCCTGTATTAGCTGGCTTTATCGCTTTCTCTATTGCAGACCGCCCGGGTCTAGCACCTGGCTTAATTGGCGGTATGTTAGCAAGTGCGACAGGTGCGGGATTCTTAGGTGGTATTGTTGCAGGTTTCCTCGCAGGTTACAGTGCAAAATTCTTAGCTGAAAAAGTGAAACTGCCACAATCAATGGATGCATTAAAACCTATTTTAATCATTCCGCTGGTGGCGAGTTTAATTACCGGTCTTGTAATGATCTACATTGTTGGTGGTCCAGTATCGGCAGCAATGGAAGGGTTAACCCACTTCCTAAATACAATGGGCTCTGCAAATGCTGTGCTTTTAGGTGTGATTCTAGGTTGTATGATGTGCTTTGACCTTGGTGGTCCAGTAAATAAAGCGGCTTACACCTTTGGTGTGGGTTTATTAGCTTCACATACTTATGCGCCAATGGCTGCGGTTATGGCTGCAGGTATGGTGCCAGCAATGGGCATGGGCTTAGCGACGTTCCTTGCAAAACGTAAATTTGCGGCAAGTGAAAATGAAGCAGGTAAAGCCTCTTTCGTATTAGGTTTATGTTTCATCTCTGAAGGTGCGATTCCATTTGCAGCGCGTGATCCTATGCGTGTTATTCCATGCTGTATGCTAGGTGGCGCATTAACAGGTGCATTATCGATGTTGTTTGGTGCAAAACTAATGGCACCTCATGGTGGATTGTTTGTACTGTTGATCCCTAACGCCATCACACCGCCACTACTTTACCTTGTTGCAATTATTGCAGGTACATTAGTAACGGGTATTTCTTACGCTATATTAAAGCGTCCAGAGCAAAATTCGGCAACGGCATTAGATACAGCAAAAGCGTAATATAACGACAGATATAAAAATGGCGGGATGTATTGAATACACTTTGTTAGAAAGTATATTCAGTCCATCTCGCCATTTTTTGTTTAAAGTTTAACGCTGTACTTACTGCGCAGGTTTCGCTTTATTTCGTGGGTTACGTGGAATGCCCGTATCACGATCAGTAATTGGTTTACGACGTTTAGGCTTAGTTGATTTTGTACTTTCACCACGTGGCGCATTGTTTTTCGAGCGTGTATCGCGACGAGGTTTACGCTCAGAATTATCGCTATCACCGTCACGAGGTGCCATTGGTTTTTTAAACTTAGGCTTATAGTTTAAAACCGAAACGGGTACGTCTTTTTTCGGTACAAAACCTTCGATTTCTTTACGTGTGATCAAATGGCCAAGTAGGCTTTCAATCATGCATAGATTTTTAAAGTTATCGCGTGAAACAAATGAAATCGCTTCACCCGATGCTCCTGCACGACCCGTACGACCAATACGGTGCACATATTCTTCTGGTGGGAACGGTAGATCGTAGTTAACAACACGAGTCAGTTGCTCAATATCGATACCACGCGAAGCGACGCCTGTAGCAATAAGGTATTGCAATTTACCGTTTTTAAAATCTTCCAGTAATTGAGAACGTACTGCTTGGCTACGACCACTGTGGAAAGATTCAGCGGAAATGCCACGCTTTTCTAACTGGGTAACCAGTTTTGCTGCGCCATGTTTGGTTTCGATAAAGATTAATGCTTGATCCCATTTTTGTTCTTGGATCAAATGGCTCAACAAAGCCGATTTCATGTCTTTATCAACAGTAACAAGCCATTGTTCGATTTTTGGATCAGCAGAAGCATCTTTTGCAACTGAGATTTCAATGGGATTGCGCACCGCTGTTTTTGCAAGAAAGCGTACTTGATCAGAAAGCGTTGCTGAGAACAGCATGTTTTGACGATCAACAGGTAAACGCTCAACAATCTTATTAATGTCTTCAATAAAGCCCATATCTAACATACGGTCAGCTTCATCAAGAACAAGAATTTCAATGGCATCAAAGTGGATTGCACGCTTAGTGTACATATCTAATAGACGACCAGGGGTAGCGACAAGAATATCGACACCTTCAATTAGGCGACGTTTCTGTGGTTCGTAATCAACACCACCGTACATTGCCATTGACGTTAAATTTAAGTGCTTACTGTATTGCTTAATATTGTCTTCTACTTGAACGGCTAATTCACGTGTAGGCGCAAGAATGAGCGCACGTATACGTTTTGCGCGAACTTTGGTGCCATCATCTAGCATTTGTAGAATAGGCAGTACAAAACTGGCGGTTTTACCCGTACCTGTTTGTGCTGCTGCCATCAAGTTTTTACCGGTTAGTGCAACAGGAATGGCTTTTTCTTGAATAGGAGTAGGAGAGGTGTAACCCATTTCGGTTACGGCTTTAACGATAGAATCGTTTAATCCAAGCTTAGAGAATGGCATGTAGAATCTCAAAATAAATCATTAAATAGCTAATGCGGAGCACTAACTAACGCAAATACGTACATATTATACCACGCTTAACAATCAGCTGTATGTAGTCAGGCAGAGAAGACAAAAGCAACTAGTTACTAATGATGTTGTTTCTCACTAATGCGCGGCGGACATTATTACAAAGTTTGCCAAATCGACGGATCTCATCAAATTGCGGTGTTTCACCTCGTGAAATAGCGGATTCCCAATAGGTTAAATCAGTATCAACGAGCTCTAACAATTTTTTAGGACAACCGACGCATTTGTTATCAGGGCCACAGACAAACGTACTTTCATCATAAAGAGGAAATTGTTCTTTTACTTGGCTGATTATACTCAACATCGCCGTTTTACGGTCGGGCTTCTTATTCATCATAAAGACTTCCGATAAAATAATATTCTAAAACAGCATAAAACAAATATCTATTGGTAATCATCCTATACTTATGAAAGGTAATAAAACGAAGATATAGATAAATATCATATTGATATAAAACACTATTTTTATTCAATGATCATGTCTAAAAAATTAGCCATAAAGCGCAAATATGCTTTGCAAAATGCATTTTGAGAATAACAGTTTTAATTAATAAGACTTAATTACCTGATAAATCAATAAGTTGCCTGTTTGATAAATTGGCTGGTTAATTGCTCTGTTTTTAGGTAAGTCACTTGATTGTGTGTTGATAAAATTCAGTATTGCAGGGTGATAAGGATGGCAAGAATGATTCAAAGGCGAGATCTCTCGAAATTCGTAGCATCTTTTATGTTTATGACTTGGGCGTTATTGAGTAGTAATGCCTTTGCACAGCAAGATATGGTCGCAGAGCCTGATTGGTTAAAAGCGCAGATTGCAGATAAACAGCCTGTTGTGATTTTCGATGCCCGTGCGAAAGAAGATTATGATAAAGGCCATATACCTACCGCAATCAGTTTTCCTGTGGATGATACTTACGTTATCAAAGACGGTGTTTATTACGTTAAAAATAAGGTCACTATTGCCCCTCTTTTACGTAAAAAAGGGGTAACAAAAGACACCAAGATAATTGTTTATGATCAAGGTGAACTTATGCATGCGTCACGCTTATTTTGGGTATTAGAGCTATATGGCGTGAAAAATGTCGCCATACTCAATGGCGGATTGAATGCATGGCAACAACATAATGCTTTGTCCCAAACAGCAAATAGATTACCTAAGTCTGATTTTGTTCCTGTCTTAAAATCGAATATTTATGCGAGTACGACAGTAGCAAAAGTCGCTGTCCATAACCCTAATTATGAGCTTTATGATAGCCGCACATATGATGAATATTTAGGGAAAAAATCCGTGACTGATAAATATGGTCGAATACCTAAAGCTAAATATATCGAGTTGAATGAGTTTTTTACGACTAATGCAGATGGTCAAAAAATCTTAAAACCTAAATCAGAATTGTCTGACATATTAAGTAAATTAGATAATAACAAGAAAACAATTACATACTGTAATAAAGGTACGGCTTCAACGTTATCTTATTTCTTATTTAAACAAGCTGGATTTAATGTCGCTCATTATGATGGTTCATGGTTAGATTGGTCTGCAAAAGGACTACCCATAGAGAAGTAATATTATCTAAAGGGTTAATGATGAAAAATAAATTGGACGATAATTGTCTTAAAAATGGAAAGAATGAGCGATTAAACGCCAAGATATCACATGATATTGATGTGCATCATTTGTACCATAAAACGAGTTTATTCAGTAAAATAGCGCTGGTAATGAGCAGTGTTCTACTGTGTGTGATGTTAACCGCGCTATATATTAGTTATTACAACAATACCCAGCGAGTCGTCAAAGACATTAAAGTAATGATGAATACCTTTTCACCATTAATCATTGATGCCGCTATTTATAAAGATACAGAAACGTCGATAGAATTAAATCGCTCATTGGAAACCCATAAAAAAATACTCTCTTTATCATTGTATGATTTAGATGGGGATTTAATCCATTTTTATGAGAAGAATGATGGCAACACTTATACACCATTAGCACAAGCCCCTGGTTTATCTATTTATGATGGGAACTATACCCTTACTTATCCAGTATCTTTTAATGGCGATAATATTTTTAATTACGTTATATATTACAGTTCGGCTGACATTATTCGGACGATATTAATACAGCTTTTTGTTTTTATTCTCCCGTTCTTGTTTTTTATTATCTTTATTTTAGTGTACATGTACCGCAAAGTGACAAGACCACTAACGTTTTTGATTGGTCAACTTCCTAAAATTGGTTCGGGTGGTGTGAATATTGCGGAAGTTGAAGATGCAGAAGGGGAGGTGTCATTATTAGCCAGTGAATTAAAAAAAGCTGATGAGTGTATTTACAATACGGAAAGCAAGCTACAAGGCTTAAATAGAAAATTACGAGAGCAGGCCAACGATTTAAGCGAAGCAATAAAAATAAAAGCCGAATTTATGGCGAATATGAGCCATGAAATAAGAACGCCAATGAATGGAGTCCTTGGCTTTGTACAATGCTTAGAAGAGCGAAATTTAGATCAAGAATCACAACGGCAGATTGGTTATATCAAAGAGTCGGCTTATTCATTGTTAGTTATTATTAATGAAATATTGGATTACTCTAAACTAGAGTCGGGTAATGTGGAATTACACATGACGCCATTTAATTTAAAGCCGTTTGTGCATAGCTGTGCGACTCCATTTATCCATCAAGCCAAGATAAAAAAAATACAATTATCAACAGAAATAGGTGAGGGGTTGGCAGATAGCTATACTGCAGATGAAGGTCGATTAAGACAAATTCTGATTAATCTTATTGGTAATGCGGTTAAATTTACCCATACAGGCTCTGTGACATTAGTGGTTGAAAAGCGAGAACCGCCTGAGCAGCAGTGCGAAGAATTAAAAAAATATAACGATAAATATATTCAATGGCTGCGCTTTAAAGTGAAAGATACGGGGATTGGCATTGCTGAAGAAAAACTCGCATTTATCTTTGATTCTTATACCCAAGCTGATGGCTCTATTTCTCGCCAATTTGGTGGAACAGGGCTTGGTTTATCTATATCTAACAGCTTATGTCGATTAATGTCAGCAAAATTACAGGTTGAAAGTACGATTGGTAATGGCACAGAGTTTTGGTTCGATATTCCACTAAAACAATCGGATATTCAGAGAAATGAAAATGGCGAAGATCATGCATTAATCACTAATCTTAGCATGTATGAAGATCGTAAGATTTTAGTGGTTGAAGACAGTATGGTTAATCAACAATTAATTAAGGCATTTTTAACAGCATTTGGTTTGAAAAACATCACCATTGTTAATGACGGGGTACAGGCGGTTGAGTATATGATAGAAAATACCGCCGATGTGATATTAATGGATTGTCAAATGCCTAATATGGGGGGATTAGAGGCGACAGAATTAATTAGAAAGATGCCGTCAATGTCTCGACCTATCATCATAGCCTTAACAGCAAACGTCATGGAGGAAGAGAAGAAACGTTGTTTAAGTGTCGGTATGGATGATTATGTATCGAAACCGATTGAAAAAATCATGCTTTATAAAAGCTTACTACGTGCATTTGATAATGAACATGGTGAATATTGGGCTGCCAATATTTAAAAAATTATCCTACCTATTAATACTGCCTATCAGTCTAATTGAAAAAAACGATTGTTTTTTACACGCTATTTTCTGTAATTTATTAGTCATAAAGTATCGATATGAATTATCACTTTGAGAGTTAGCGCCTATCTGATAAGTTACGACCCAGCAAGGTATTTAACACCATTAAGTAAGTAGAGAGAAAATGGCAGTTTTAGAAATTTTAACCGAACCAAATCCAAAGCTACGCGTTCAAGCAGAAGATGTTGTAGACGTGAAAGCTGAGCACATTCAAACGCTGATTGATGACATGCTTCATACCATGTACGAAACGGGTAATGGTATCGGTTTAGCGGCACCTCAAGTTGGCCGTAAAGAATCTATCATTGTTATCGACTTATCTGAAGAGCGCAACGAGCCACAGGTATTCGTAAACCCTAAGATTGTTCGTGGTGAAAATCCTGTTGTTGGTCAAGAAGGTTGTCTATCTGTTCCTGATTACTACGCAGATGTAGAGCGTTTTGAAAAAATCGAATTAACAGCGCTTGATCGTGATGGTAATGATATTCACCTTGAGCGTGATGATTTCCTTGCTATCGCATTACAGCATGAAATTGATCACCTAAAAGGTATTCTATTCATTGATTATCTATCACCTCTTAAGCGCCAAATGGCAATGAAGAAAGTGAAGAAATTCTTGAAGGCACAAGCGAAGTAATTCACTCTCGCTTAGAAAAAACGGTGAAAGGTTGATAGCCTCTCACCGTTTTTTTATGTCTTAATTTTGCGTCAAATTACAGTAATCAGATGGCATACCATGCTCGTTTAATTCGTGACGCTGTAACGAAACTTGACGACCAAAAATAACCGGTTGGTTATATTTACCGTGACCGATAAAAGGGAAGTAATACACGGGTTTGCCAAGTTGTTTAGCAAATTGTTCAAGCACATGTTTATACATTAGACGGTCTTGATCGTTAGGATCCATGTTGTAGTACTGACCAAACACAATCGCATTAACGTCAAAGTCTTTTAAGAACAGTAATTGCTGAAGATAGCGATCAAGCTGGCGGTAAGTAACGCCAATATCTTCCAGCAGTAGGACTTTATTTGAAAAATCAGGTTGGTAATGTGTGCCAAAGGTGGCTGAAACTAATGTGTGATTACCACCGATAAGCTGACCCGATACAGATGCGCTCTTAGCTAAATCATTGAGAGGCAATACGTTGTTGTAGCTCACCCCGTCATTTATTAAGGTTTTTAAATCAGGAATAGGTTGCTCATTACCGCCGTTGGTCGCTTGATTGGTTGAGGCGTTCACAGCATGGACTGATTGCCAGCCTAATTCGTTATTAATAAAACTATGGATAGCTGTAACATCGCTAAAACCAACAATCATTTTTGGTTTTATTTCCTGCAACTGTGTCTTGTAAGCGTGCAAAAATGGCAAGAGGTTTAACGCGCCACCACCACCACGGAAGAACCATAGGACATCAATCGTAGGATCCAGTAAAGCGGCAATAAGGTTATTTGCTCGTTCTTGATCTGTATTCACATAACCGATGTCGGAAATCACTTGGTTTAAATATTTGGTGGTAACCATGTAACCATGGGCAATAAAAGTATCAACCACGTTATTGACGCTTTGTTCATCATATTGAGTTGAACATGAAATTAGGGCGATTTGGTTCAAATCTTTTGCGCAAATATGATCGGAATCTAACGCATTATTGTTCATTGTATTCATATTAGATCTGTCTTCAATTTAGCGTGTGCCATGTTAAAAACCACTGAAAAGCGTGGTTTTTAAAGATGGCAATGAGTATAACAGATTGTTTCTTCGTTATTTTAGGTCAGCGTCAGAAATCACGGCGCAGGGTAAATTGCACCTAATGTGGTTAATCGTGATGCGCCAGTTACTTCGGGTAAATTACCTGATAATCCATGTAGCGTGCGATAGCCAAGCCATGCAAATGCCATTGCTTCCATGTTATCGCTATCGACACCACGCTCATTGGTGGTCGTCACTGTCCAATCAATTAGCAGTTCTGTTAAACGACGCATTATTAATGGGTTATGGGCTCCGCCACCACACACTAATAACTCATTAGGCATGTTATCGGGCGTATCTTGCGCTGTTTTTCTTACATCGTTGGCAATGGTTACTGCAGTGTATTCCGCTAAGGTTGCCTGTACATCTTCAGGCTTAATGGTTAAACCTGATAAATGTTGCTCTAACCAAGGCAAGTTAAACAATTCTCGTCCAGTACTTTTCGGTGCAGATAGTGATAGGTAAGGTTCGCTGAGTAGGTTAGCTAATAGCTTTGAGTTAACCTTTCCTGATAATGCCCACTGTGCATTTTTATCATAGCTTTGTTGAAGGTGTAGGTTGATCCATGCATCCATTAACATGTTGCCAACACCAGTATCAAAACCTATTACGGGTTTATTCGGTGTCAGAACGGTTATATTGGAAATACCGCCAATGTTTAAAATGACACGATTAATGTTTTTATCGCTAAATAGTTGCTGGTGGAATGCAGGCACTAATGGCGCACCTTGACCGCCAAATGCCATGTCTTTACGGCGAAAATCAGCAACGGTAGTAATCCCTGTGTTAGCAGCGATGATATTGGCGTCACCTAATTGCATGGTAAAAGGATAGGGTGAATCGGGAGCATGGAAAACGGTTTGACCGTGACTGGCAACGGCTTTGATACTCTCTGCTGAGGTAGCTGTTTTCTCAAGTAATCCATTTACTGCATCTGCAAATAAATGGCCTAAACGGTGATCAAGCTCGCCAATGGCTAGGAGATTGGTTGACTGTCCAATACAAACGTCGAGTAATGCTTGCTTTAAATCACTCGGCATTGGGTGGTCATAATTGCCTAATAGGGTGATTTTAGTGTTATCTATTTCAACCAACACAGCATCAACACCGTCCATGCTAGTGCCAGACATTAGGCCAATATACTTTTCCATCGCAAATTCCATACATATTACAAGGCTGTAGCCATACTTTAGAGCTTACTGTTTCATAATTAAATAGATTTTAACGAAGTGCTTTGCATATATTTTAAAAGTGAAACCAAAATATAGGCGAATAGCCCAAAAGGTTTTGAAATTGATCTAAGAAACAGCCGACGGAGTGTCGGCTATTGAAGTGATATTACGAGTGAATAAGTAATATCGAGATAGTCTTATTTTAAATGCTTGAACTGAAGATGGACTAAGCGCTGGTATAGTTCGCAGCTTTTAAGTAATGATTCATGATCGCCTTCATCAATAAGTTCGCCACCCTCTAATACAGCGATTTTATCTGCGTGCTGTATCGTTGATAGTCGGTGAGCAATGATTAATGTAGTACGATCTTTCATTAGTTCTTCAAGCGCTTGCTGTACATGGTGTTCGCTCTCACTGTCTAGCGCACTGGTTGCTTCATCAAGTAGAAGAATTTTAGGGTTTTTAAGGATAGCCCGTGCAATCGCAATTCTTTGTTTTTGACCACCAGATAAACGCACGCCTCGCACGCCTAAGAAGCTATGATAACCATTAGGTAGTTTTTCAATAAACGCATGGGCATGGGCTTTTTTTGCCGCTTCAATCACTTCTTCATCTGTTGCATCTGGGTTGCCGTAACGAATGTTATGGAATACATCATTACTGAATAATGCAGGTTGCTGCGGAACGAGTGCCATGTGTTGACGAAGTTCATTTGGAGCAAATTGGCGAATATCTTTATTACCAACTAAAACTTGGCCTTGTTGTGGATCGTAAAAACGTTGAAGTAATTCAAAAAGCGTTGTTTTACCAGCACCTGACGGTCCTACAAGAGCTAAAATTTTTCCTTGTTCAGCAACTAAGTTTAATTGATTGATAGCGGGATGATTTAAGCGAGAAGGGTAGTGAAAGCTCACATTGTTAAAACGAATGTCTGATGGCTGAGAACAGTCAATTGATTCGTGATCATGTGGCGTACAAATATCACTTTTTACTTGCAGGATTTCTATGAGTCTTTCCGTCGCGCCAGCTGCTCTTTGTAACTCACCAAGCACTTCTGAGATATTTGCCATTGATGATGCAGCCATGATGGCATAAAAAACGAAAGCCCCTAAATCACCAGCTGACATTTCACCCTTTATTACATCACTGCCACCAACATATAGCATGCCTGCAATTGCGCTAAAAACGATGGCAATGACACCGGCTATTAAAATAGCGCGTTGTTTTACTCGTTGTCGCCCCACCTCATAGGCTTTTTCTACTTCCTCCGCAAAAGCTTGCTTTTCATATTGCTCAGCACTAAAACTTTGTACTGTTTTAATATGCTCAATGGCTTCTCCTGCATAGCTACCAATATCTGCCATCGTATCTTGGCTTTTTCTTGATAATGCGCGTACACGTCGTCCGAAAAATAAAATAGGTATCAAGATAAAAGGAACAGAAGCAAGAACGATAAATGTCAGTTTAAAGTTGGTCGCAAATAACATGATTATGGCGCCGAAACATAATAATGCACTGCGCATGGCCATTGAAAATGAGGAGCCAATTATATTTTGCAATAAAGTGGTATCAGTCGTTAGTCGTGACATAATGTCGCCACTACTGTTAGTTTCAAAGTAACTAGGGTGTAGTGAGATAACATGGTTAAATACGGCAAGACGGATATCTGCACTCACTCTCTCACCAACGGAAGAGACGAGATAAAAACGGAAATATGTGCCAACTGCGATACAGATAGTCACGCCAATAATAAATTGAATGGCATGGCGAAGGTCGGTTAGTGATTGTTGGGCAAAACCCTGATCAATCAAAATACGAACCCCGTAACCAATTGAAAGTGTAAGACTTGCTGTAGTGAGAAGCGCAGCTAAAGCAGCAACTACACGCCACTTATAAGGTGTAATGTAGGTGTTAAGCTTTAAAAGGATACTGAGCTTTTTGTTGTTATTCTTACTCATTGTGTGGGAAAGAAACCTCGTTATAAATAGCTTAATACGTACTTTTCTAGTTGAAAGATCGTAATCACTTCATATCAGTCATTGAATCATGCTTTACATCTAACAAAAAAGCCACTGGGTTAGCAAGCCTATACGGATAATTGGATTTGAAGCTTGGGTTAGAAACCCAATGCCTAGCATGAATGAAATTGAGAAGCGTATCGCTGCGGTCACGAACATCGAAAGGTATGATTTAGACCATCAGGCAAACCTCTATAAGAAAGCTTCTCTAAATGCGATTGATAGATTCTTTAATCAGGTTAGGACTTCACTTAACCCATTTTCAAGACCAACTCGAACAGCCAACACAAACCAAGGTACTTGGTACGGTTATCAACCCTATAATCCAGAGATTTACATTAAGCTTGGCGAGATATTTAGAGTCTACTACAACTATTGCAATGTAGATGACAAGCACAAGTCAACGCCTGCAATGAAATTGGGCTTAGCTAAGGGTCCTGTAAAGGTTGAGAAGATAATTTATTTTGATAAATACAAATAAAATAGCTGATATATTGTCGTACTGTATGACTTCTTTGAGCGATAAACGGACATTTAAAAATTGATTTAGAGACAAATAGTTATGGAAATATTTAATTTATATTCTGAATCTGGAACTAGTAAGTTACTAATTGAGTTTCTTTGGATGTTGCCCGGTCTATTCATATTCGGGGTAATCGGCTATTTAATCTCTATTAAATTAAACCTGAAAAAGCAGGAAAAAGTTTTAGTTTCGTTAACAGCAGCTATTGCTTTTATAGCTTTGGTTGGCTTACTCGCGATTGATGATGTGATGTTTAACTCTAAATGGGGCAGGGATAAATTAGTACTTGAAGATGCACAAGTACTTAAAGGCGTTGTTAGTGCGAGAAGAGAGAAGAAAGGCCGGCATTTATACGAGGTAATTGAAATAGGGAGCCATACTTTATGGAGAATTGCTCCAGTTTATGACAAGTACTTACCAGATGCTTGTTATCCAGATCTAATAAAGTATTCTGGCTCAAATAACAAAGAATCCGAGATTAGGTATGTTCCATTATATCTCAATGAAAATGAGCCTTCAGAAGTTAGTTACTGTATTACATATGTAGCAACTTTATAAACTTACTTTAGCCGAGAACGGTGTTGCTTCCTTCTAATCAAAGCCCAAATTATTGCCGATTAATACCAGTTAATATAAAAGCTAAAGTATTTGTAGTATCTGCATTGTAACTAAATAACGAAAAAGCCATACATTTTTCTGCATGGCTTTCTATTTGACACCTGCTTGAGATCCAATTATCCGTATAGGCTTGACTGGGTTAGTGGCTTTTTATTGTTCATTAGAAAGACAATGTGAATTATTCATTAATGTAATCTAGTCGTATTGCCTTTTAAACTTTGTACGCCTTGATCCGAAACGACTGATTGCATCTTATTGGCAAAATTCATTAGTTCAAGGCTAACTGGAGAGCGTGCAATCAGCTCTTCTTGATCATTAGTGATTTCAATCGCATGGCCTGTGGTGCCATCTTCATATGTACCAGATACAAAATGAATCGAAGTATTAATCAAAATTGAGTGTCCATACTCTTTTTCAACTAAATTCATCCAGTACATCAACTCATCGTGGTTTTCGATAATTTTAGCATTCATATGCTCTATCCTTGATGTATTAGTGCATTTTCTAACGTCTAATTGTATAAAAATGCTTTTATTTATAATTACTTAGTGATGATAGAGTATCAACCATCACGAAAAAATAATCGATGAATTGTTATTAAAATAATTACTCTAACGCCAAAAAGGAGAGATTGAGCAAATTACTCAACTTCAATTTTCATTAAAGAGTCAAATGAGCCGTAAAATAGTCAATGACTGCACGAATTCTTGCTGGCATAAACTTACTTTGCGCGTATTGCAGTGCAATATCACCGTGATAATTGCCTCGAATAGTCCAATCTGGTAACACTTGGATCACCTTACCAGCAACAAGATCGTGTTTAATCACAAAGTCAGGAAATATCCCAATACCCAAATCATCTATTACGCCTTTCAATCGCATTTGAGAGTGATTGACGGCATATCGACCAGAAACAGCAACGGTTATTTGTTCTCCGTTCTTATCAAAATCCCATATGTGATCGATGTTATTTTCACCAAGGTATAAACAATCGTGATGTTTCAAATCGCGCGGATGTATTGGCATCCCACGCTGGGCAATATAGTTAGGGCTGGCACACAACGTCAGATTCACTTTGCCAATTTTCTTTAGTACTAAGCCTTCAGAGGGTCTTTCTGTTAAACGAAATACCACATCAATACCTTCAGCGATAATATCAATATCACCATCACAGGCTTTTAGTTTTAAATTTACTTCCGGATATTGTGTTAAGAAAGGTTTAACTAAAGGTTGAAGAAGAATGTTCATAAAGGCTTTTGGTGCTGCAATTGTGACAGTCCCTGAGGGCACAGTATGCTCAGAGCTTGATATTTCAATGGCTTGTTTAGCCGCATCAATCATCTGAGTACATTGTTTATAAATACGATTACCCGACTCACTGATCATCAATTTGCGTGTTGTACGTTCTAACAGCTTTACCGATAAGGCTTTTTCTAACCGTGCGATTTGTTTACTGAGTGCGGATGGCGTAACACCTAATTTGCGTGAAGCGGCAGTATAACTGCCTTCATCTACAATAACGATGAAGGTGGCTAAATCTGGCATTAGTGCGATGAGCTTATGTGTATCCATTTATTTGTGCCTACAGTTCATTAATCATTTTCCATCGCAGGGGATAATAGTTGTTTTTAGCATGATTTAGAATGGCAATATTAGCTTGTAGTTATCTGTATTGGATTAATTGTGATTTAGGAATACAAATAGCTTAAAACAAGGTCTAGCTACGATTTTTATTCAGATATAGTTGCTATGATAGTTGTTTATATCATGTGACGAGAATGTTGTGAGCTAATTTTTGCTAACCAACATTAACCATAATAATACTGTGAGGGACATCATGACTTCTGCATTCTATACCCAAATCCAAAAACAAATTGAAGATGTAAAAAGTGAAGGGTTATACAAATCTGAGCGTGTGATCACATCACCGCAAAAAGCAGCGGTATATATCCAATCGGGTCAAGAAGTCTTAAATTTCTGTGCCAACAATTACCTTGGTTTAGCCAACCACCCTGAGTTGATCAAAGCGGCTAAAGAGGGGATGGATGAGCACGGTTTTGGTATGGCGTCTGTACGTTTTATTTGTGGTACGCAAGATGCGCACAAAGAGTTAGAGCGTAAGCTGTCTGATTTCCTTGGTATGGAAGATACGATCCTTTATACCTCATGCTTTGATGCAAATACGGGTTTATTTGAAACGATTTTAGGTGCAGAAGATGCGATTATTTCTGATGCATTAAATCACGCGTCAATCATTGACGGTGTACGTTTATGTAAAGCGATGCGTTTCCGTTATGCCAACAATGATATGGCAGAATTAGAGCAACAATTAATTGCAGCAAAAGAAGCAGGTGCGCGTAATACATTAATCGTAACTGATGGCGTGTTCTCAATGGACGGTGTTGTAGCGAACCTACCTGCGATTTGTGATTTAGCGGATAAATACGGCGCACTAGTGATGGTTGATGACTCTCACGCAGTTGGCTTTATGGGTGAAAATGGTCGTGGTACGCATGAATACCATAACGTTATGGATCGTATCGACATTATTACCGGCACATTAGGTAAAGCGATGGGTGGTGCATCAGGCGGTTATACCGCAGGTAAGAAAGAAGTGATTGACTGGTTACGTCAACGTTCACGTCCATACCTGTTCTCTAACTCAGTAGCACCTGCAATTGTTTCTGCTTCAAATCGCGTTATTGATTTATTAGCGGAAAGCGGCGAACTTCGCGATCGTTTATGGGAAAACTCGGCGCATTTCCGTACTCGCATGACAGAAGCTGGCTTTACGATGGCAGGGGCTGATCACGCGATCATTCCTATCATGTTAGGTGATGCAAAAATTGCGGCAGAGTTTGCCGAGCGCGCCCTAGAAAAAGGCATTTACGTGGTTGGTTTCTCATTCCCTGTTGTACCAAAAGGCAAAGCACGTATTCGTACGCAAATGTCAGCAGCACACACACCAGAACAACTGGATAAAGCGATTGATGCCTTTATCGAAGTGGGTAAAGAGATGGGCATTATCTAATTAAAGCTTTACGTTATTCAATGTGACGAAAACATATTGCTACTACTGCATGGTAAGGCAAAGGTTCAATAACATGCAGTGGTAGATGGACGCTGAAAAGCATGTTGTATCCTAAAGAAATAAGCGATTAATATAATGAAAATCAAAGCTCTTTCTAAATTAAAGCCTGAAGAAGGCATCTGGATGACTGAAGTAGATAAGCCTGAGGTCGGTCATAACGATCTGCTTATCCGCATCAAGAAAACAGCAATTTGTGGTACTGACGTTCATATCTACAACTGGGATGAGTGGTCACAAAAAACGATCCCTGTACCTATGGTTGTTGGTCATGAGTATGTCGGTGAAGTGGTTGGGATGGGGCAGGAAGTGCGTGGCTTTGCTCTTGGCGATCGCGTTTCGGGTGAAGGCCATATCACGTGTGGTCACTGCCGAAACTGTCGTGGTGGCCGTACTCACTTATGCCGTAACACCATTGGTGTGGGTGTAAACCGTGAAGGTGCATTTGCGGAATACTTAGTGATCCCGGCATTTAACGCATTCAAAATTCCTGATGATATTTCAGATGATGTTGCGTCTATTTTCGACCCGTTTGGTAATGCTGTTCACACCGCACTGTCGTTCGACTTAGTGGGTGAAGATGTGCTGATCACAGGTGCAGGCCCAATTGGTATTATGGCTGCGGCTGTAGCAAAACATGTGGGTGCGCGTTATGTTGTGATCACGGATGTGAACGAATACCGTTTAGATCTTGCTCGTAAAATGGGCGTGACCCGTGCGGTTAACGTAGCTAAAGAAAGCCTGACGGATGTGATGGCAGAGCTTGGCATGAAAGAAGGCTTTGACGTGGGCATGGAAATGTCGGGTAACCCTGCGGCATTCAACAGCATGCTATCAAGCATGAACCACGGCGGTAAAATTGCCCTGCTAGGTATTCCACCATCAGACATGGCAATCGATTGGAACCAAGTGATCTTCAAAGGTTTGATCATCAAAGGTATCTATGGCCGTGAAATGTTTGAAACATGGTACAAGATGGCAACCTTGATCCAATCAGGTTTAGATCTATCACCAATCATTACTCACCATTACAAGATTGATGATTTCCAACAGGGCTTTGATGTTATGCGCTCTGGTCAGTCTGGTAAGGTTATTCTTGATTGGGAATAACATTTAACGTTATTTTTTAATCGACATAATAAAAACGGCACCGTCAACGATATCTCATTAATAGGTTGAATTGACGGTGCTATTCAAATCGAACACCACAGACATATTTTGACTGTTTATGACTGCCACTATTCGTCATACTTTCCTTCGCTTTTAAAATTTCATTCCATTACAAATTAAATTGTTTATAACTTCTTGCTCGTAGCCTTTATACTACAAAGATATCTGTAAATATCCGTTAGGAAAGGTAATGCAAGAACAACAGCAACCTGCTCAACCAGCAAAAAAAGAAAAAGAATTAACGCTAGAGCAGCGACTTTTACAAAATAATCCGCTTCATGGCTTGAGCCTTGAAAAAATGCTAACCGAACTCGTCGATCACTACGGTTGGGAAATTTTAGACACGGCAATGCGTTTTAACTGTTTCAATACTAAACCGTCTATTGCGAGTAGTGTGAAATACTTGAAGAAAACAGAGTGGGCGAGAGAGAAACTAGAAGCTTTCTACCTATCACGTTTTAAGCGTATGCCACGAGCAACAGCCGCTGAATTAGAAATTCCACCACGTATGCGTACCTTTGCTGATGGCATTGTACCAAAAGAGCCAATGGAACTAACCGTTGAATCAATTCTAGCATCGCAAGCAAAAGCGGCTTCAGCTTACAAAGAACGTGCTTCTCGCGGTCGCAGTAATAGCCGTGGCGGTGGTCGTAACCGTCGATAATTTTGTTTAGTAAGTATTAGTTACGAGTAAGCTGATATTTAAGCAATAAAAAAACGCCTTATTACAAAGTGACATAGTAATAAGGCGTTGTTGTATTTAGTGATCAGCTAATTTAAATCTTGGTATTATTTATCGGATAATACGGTTGCAATACGTGAACAAACAGGAATATTGGTTGCATCTAAACCTGGTGTTGTATTGTGGAAGTCAAACGCTAACTTCACATCTGGTCCAAATACAAGACAATGTGTAGAACCACCAAAGTGGAACATACCCAATTCATCGCCTTTATTTAAGTGTTGACCTTCTTTTACGGTAATTTCACAAGACGACACTTCTGCCATACCTACTGCAATAAAGCACATTAAACCAATCTTTGGATTGTCTGATTCAATAAAGATCACTGCGCGAGTTGCAACTGCGGTTAAGAAAGGCTGAGAGTTATTCGGCGCGCTGTCATCAGCCCCTTCTGGATTATCAAAACCTTGGTATTTATTACCTAAGTAATATGAACCGTTAACAATGAAGGCTTTTTTCACTGTTCCTGAAACAGGGCTATTCCAACGGTGATAACTTAATGCACTTAAGAATGCTTGATAAATTGTACCGCCCACGAATTGTTTCGCGAGTGGATCAAAATCCATCATATTCTGTAGTGAATAAGGTTGACCTTTTAGCCAAAACTCGGATGTTTCAGCCACGTTTTCAGCCACTTGCAACGGTGCTGATTCACATGCATTAGCAATAATGTCATCACCTTCAGCAATTGGACGAACACCTTTTACGAACTCACGAGTGAAAAAGTCATCCCATGATTTAAAGCCATAATACTTATCATCAGGATCACATTGGAAAAAGTGCTCAAACGGTAATGCTTTAAGTGCTGGATCAGAAGTGGCTTGGCAAGCGACTCCGACCATTTCACGTTTAGCTGTTGGATTTAACCAACCTAGTACTTTTGGTGTGCGATTAAGATCATCGTTTACTAATACGTAACGGGAGTCAGAGCTTGAAAGGAAAGAAGACCAGTAAGTTAATATTTTCTTAATTTGCTGATTGACTAATGCATTTGAGAAAAAAGTGTAGCCAGCAGGTGTAGCCATCGGCCAATCTAATAACGCATTAATAGGAAAACCAATTAAACCACAAGGATTGAGTTCGCCGGTTTTAGGGTCGGTATATTCAGTACATTCAGGCGCTTGCGTCATAATCGCGTTTAATAGCACAATAAATTCATCAAAACTCATGACTTCTGGTGTACCTAGCGGCGTTAATTCTTTTTGATTACCCGCATAGCTAAACATACGTTCAGCGAGTTCTTTTAGGCTTTCATCATTATCAACCAAATCTTTAAATTCTTGGATAGGTTGAACAAGCTCTGCTGGATGTTGCTCAGTGTGTGTTTTTAAGTGTTGGATCCAAGCATTAACATGTGCTTTGCTTTTTGGTAGCCAGTTACCGAAAGAATGGATATTCATAATAACTCCCTATTTATTAACCTAATGTTTGAAAATTACTATACGCTTTGAATAAACATTATCATTACACAAAAACATAACTTCATATTTCATTATTCTTTTTTCGAATCTTATTAACTCAATGTAAATACATACTTAATTGAAATAAGGTAAGTATGAAATAAGAAAAAGAGGACAGTTATCAGCAATATTACTAGTTACAATTTTGTTGTTAATTTAAAGGTGATGTAAGTCACTAAATCTGTTATACTCTGCATCAATTTAGAGAAAAGTCGCTTGTAGTAGGCGGCTTTTTTAATGCTTGATATATTCATAAATTTTGGAACAGTACATTGATTTCAACAGCTAATATCACAATGCAGTTTGGCGATAAGCCATTGTTTGAAAACATCTCAGTAAAATTTGGTGGCGGCAACCGTTACGGCCTAATCGGCGCGAATGGTTGTGGTAAATCGACATTCATGAAAATCTTGGGTGGCGAGCTAGAGCAGTCTGCAGGTACTGTTTCACTTGATCCTAATGAGCGTATGGCTAAATTAGGTCAGGATCAATTTGCATTCGAAAACTACAGCGTAGTAGACACTGTGATCATGGGTCACAAAGAGCTATGGACGATAAAAGAAGAGCGCGATCGCATCTATTCAATGGCTGAAATGTCAGAAGAAGACGGCATGCGTGTTGCGGATCTAGAAGTAGAATTTGCAGAAATGGACGGCTACTCAGCAGAAGCGCGTGCAGGTGAATTACTACTTGGTCTTGGTATTCCAGAAGATCAGCACTTCGGCCTAATGAGTGCCGTTGCTCCGGGTCTTAAAGTTCGTGTGCTTCTTGCACAGGTACTGTTTGCTAACCCAGACATCATGCTACTTGACGAACCAACGAACAACTTGGACATTCACACCATTGCATGGCTTGAGCAGATCCTACTAGCGCGTAACTGCACTATGATCATCATCTCGCACGACCGTCACTTCTTAAACAGTGTATGTACACACATGGCTGACTTAGATTACGGTGAGCTTCGTCTATTCCCTGGTAACTACGACGAATACATGATGGCTGCAGAGCAAGCTCGTGAGCAGTTACATGCAGATAATGCGAAGAAGAAAGCACAAATGGCTGAACTACAAACGTTCGTAAGCCGCTTCTCTGCTAACGCATCTAAAGCGAAACAAGCAACGTCTCGTCAAAAGCAATTGGATAAAATCCAATTAACAGAAGTAAAAGCATCTAGCCGTCAAACACCATTCATTCGTTTCGATCAGGAAAAAGAACTGTTCCGTAACGCATTAGAAGTAGAAGGTTTGAAGCAAGGTTACGGTGAAAACATCCTAATCAACGGTGTTAACTTACTGGTAGAAGTAGGTGAGCGCATCGCGATTATCGGTGAGAACGGTATCGGTAAATCAACATTCCTAAACACGCTAGCAGGCCAAATGGAGCCAATGGCGGGTATGGTTAAGTGGTCAGAAAACAATAACATTGGTTTCTACGCACAGGATCACAGTGCTGATTTCGCAGAAGATATTACATTGCTAGAGTGGATGAGCCAGTGGAAAAAGCCAGGTGATGACGAGCAAACTGTTCGTGGTATCCTAGGCCGTATGCTGTTCTCACAAAACGACATTAAGAAATCAGTTAAAGTGATTTCTGGTGGTGAGCAAGGTCGTATGTTGTTTGGTAAGTTAATCATGCAACGTCCTAACATCCTACTAATGGATGAACCAACAAACCACATGGACATGGAATCTATTGAAGCACTTAACCTTGCGTTAGAGAACTTCAAAGGTACATTAATGTTCGTATCTCACGATCGCCAGTTTGTAACATCGGTTGCAACACGTATTCTTGAGATCACTAAAGACGGTGTAGAAGACTTCCACGGTACTTACGATGAGTACATCGCGAAGAAAGGTCTTGTTGGTTAAGTTTTTACTTAATAAAACAGGCTAAGCCAAAAAGTTAATTGAAAGCCGCCTTTAGATAGGGCGGCTTTTTTACAAATAAAGCTTACGTGTTTTATGGCACGTAGAGAAAGAATGAAAGGATTATCTATGAAAATTTGGGTAGATGCTGATGCATGTCCAAACGTTGTAAAAGAGATTCTATTTCGCGCTGCTGATCGCGCAAAAGTGAACGTAACGCTGGTGGCTAACCAATACATTCGCACGCCACCTTCACCGTTTTTACGTTCGATTCAAGTAGAGCAAGGCTTTGATGTTGCGGATAATTATATTGTGCAACAAGCCGAAGCAGGGGACTTGGTGATTACCGCTGATATCCCATTGGCAGACGAACTTATCACCAAAGGCGCACATGCATTAAACCCTCGTGGTGAACTGTATACTAAAGATACCATTAAGCAGCGTTTACAAATGCGTGACTTCATGGAAACTATGCGCAGCAGTGGCGTACAAACGGGCGGCCCAGCACCATTAAGCCAAGCGGATCGTCAAAACTTCGCTAACAAACTAGATACGTTTTTAGCTAAAAATCACAAACCACAATAACTCCTAAATATGGAGATGAACGCCGTTTTTCTCCATTTTTCTTATCTTTATTTCCTTCTTTAATACTTCAGTCATTCCTATTTAGGCGAAATGCTTTTGTTTGCTGGTAATTAAACCATTTAGTTATTAATCCGACGGACGAAATACAGTTCTTACTTTTATCACAGTAAAAATATCGATTGAATGTGATTTTTTGCGACTAAAACTATGAAACTTAGTGCTTTTATTTAGTAAAATGTGGGTTATCTAAAGTATTAATAAAGCGTAAAAGTAAGAATGCTTATTAATATACTGTTAGTTGCCAGAGCAGAACATTTCATAATAGGTAGATAGTTTGGAAGACGTAAGAATAGGTAATATGCCTAAAGACAAATTGATAAATCTTTATCATTCTATGGAAACGAATGAGCTTGATGCACTGCTTGTAAAAAGCAGTGGGCAAGAGCTAAACAGGTTTCTATCACATATGAGTGAGCGCAATTTAAATGATTTGTTCTCTTCGCAATCCCCAAAATCGTTGAACGCAATATTCGAGCGAATTCCTGAAAATAGAATAAACAAATACCTGTTGTTAGCTTCGGAAGCTAACATTCGAAAAATTATTTCTAGCTTATCGAATGAAGCTAAATTTAGGGTTCTGTCTTGTTCTTCGTCGAGTCTTCGAACTAAGTTGTTAAACACACTACCGGTAAAAGTCCGCGAAGAGTGGAAGCGTTTAATTAACGAAGAAACTCTTCTAAATAAGGAACTTAGCCATATTACAGCAAACCGAATTGACAACTCATTAGAAAAAGAAGCGATAGATCGCATCCGCTCGTTGGAGCAGCAAGCCCAATTAAGACAAGAACAGGCAGAGGCGCGCATTCAACAATCTGAACATAAGTTGTCATTGATACAGCAGCAGATTGCTCAATCAGAAAAGCACTTACATGATCAGCAAATTCGAGCTCAAAAAGAGCATGACACGCTTAAAAAACGTGAAAATGACCTGTCAGCCAAATTACTCAAACTAAAAGAAGAACACGAAAAGCAGATACAGAACAGAATTGATGCAAAAGTACCTGAATATGTGTCAAATGCGTTATCCGCACTAGAAGCCAAGGAAACGGAGTACAAAACAAAAGCTCACGACTGGAGTTTCAAGGGTAATGTAGCATTAGCTTGCGCGGTAGGTGCGTCATTACTAGCACTAGCCTACGGTGCTTATGAATTCAGCAACACCGACAAAGCGGATGTTAGTTGGTTGTTCTTCGGTTACCTCATGCTCAAGGGGTTAATTGTCATTGGCTTATTTGGTGCGTGGGCTAAGCATGCATATAACCAATCAAATGCTTATATGCACGAAGCTCTCAAACGTACCGAACGTACACATGCTATTAGCTTCGGTAAGCTGTACTTGGAAATATATGGCAACGATGTAAGTAAAGAAGATATGAAGTCCATTTTTGAAAACTGGAACATGGAAAGTCAAAGCGCATTTAAAGAAATTCAACAAGTCGATTTTCAGCCACAGACTCTCGATAAACTTAAAGATATCATAGGAGTAATGAAAGCTGGTGAATCTAAGAATACCAAATAGCACTATGTACTGGAGAAAGGCAATTAACAAATAAGGATATGTGTCGCGCAGTCGGCACCTATCCGAAGTGTTGGACAAGCCTAAGCTACCTTATATAAGTAAATATTGGAAATATCATGAAGGGTGATGCTAAAAAGAAGTCGAACGTTATCCTTGGTGTGAACCAATAACTTTAACACTCTGATTTGTAATAAAACCCTCTTTAGTTCTGCAGCGTGAAAGCCATTATCCTTATTATTGAGCGTCGGTTATCTGGGTCGAAATATTCCCGTTAGTTGCATGACATGTTGGCAGCAGGGGCAAAAGGGTTGGGCTTTTATACGTACCGTTTTATTCGGTGAGGGCAACGTTAGTTGCCCGGCTAACATGAACATAAATTGGATTGCTTGAAGCAGCTTCTTTTCATGACCCCGCAGCAGACCATAATCACGTATTCGTCGAAACCCTTTTGGTAACACATGTTGCAATATCAACCAAAGAAATTGCAACACGGGTAACGTGCGTGTCTTCATCGTTTGAGTTTGGCTATCTTTATAACGAAATGTCACCTGTTCATTATTGATATACAGAATGTCTTTATCCGCAATTACCCCTCGATAAAGGTATGTCGATAAATACAATAATGCAGGCTTTCCTTGCCCTACATGCCGACAATCAACCACCCATTTCTTTGCGATGAGGTTAGGCAAAGGAAGTGAAAGCTCAGTAGTGATATAGGTTAATAATCTTGCTCGCCATATTTTTGCGAGAGCAAATGCATTAAAGAGGTAGTGGTTTTTACAATTTTTCCATTGTCGTTTCTTGTCATCAAAGCCACCGCCAGTGATCACCATATGAATATGAGGATGTAAATCTCGACGCCGATTA